>JBKPGF010000100.1:0-14581 GCA_046729255.1 Actinomycetota bacterium | reverse complement strand
CCCAAGCAGACGATCCAGTCATTCATCGCCGCCGACAAGCTCGGCTGGAGGCCGAAGGTATTCGTGGCTGCCGTGTCGATCGATCCCTGGGTGATGAGCGTCGCCCGGCTGAACACGAACAACCGCGCGACCGAGGGCGCGACGTCGCTCGCCTTCCTCAAGGACTCGACGAACAAGCCCAAGTGGGGCAGGGACGTCGGGGTGAAGCTCTACCTCTCGATCATGAAGCGCTTCTCGAAGGGCGGCGATCCGAATGCCGTCGCGAACATGTACGGGATGGCCGTGGCGCACACGATGGTGGAGGCGCTGAGGAAAGCGGGGCGCGACCCTACGAGGAAGAAGCTGCTCGACGCCGCCACGCATCTGACGTCGAAGACGAACCCGTTCCTGCTACCGGGGATCGCCGTCAAGACCGGACCGGGCGATCGCTACCCGCTCGACCAGGTTCGCCTCTACCGGTACACGAAAGGCGTCTGGCAGACGATCGGCCCGCTGGTTTCCACACGCTAAGAGTCACCTCGCGCTACTTTTCGAGGCCGCCACCAAGCGAGGGAGGAATATGAGAACGCTTTTCCGACTTGCCATCCTCGGCGGCGCGGCCGCTCTGGCGCTGGCGCTCTCCGCGCCTGCGCTCGCCGCCTTCACCCCCCGGCTCGACGTTTCCGTTCCGAATGGGCTCGGCGCATCCGGCCAGGTGAAGGTCCACCTCGCCGTGGGGCCGACAGATGACACGACGGCGAGGCTCGCCGCCTATTCGCCCGTCGGCTTCACCGCAAGCCCGGGCTCGCCCGGCGCGACCATCGGCCGCGCTGCGGTACGAGTGCTCGCAGCTGATCTCGGCGGGGCAATCGTGCCGGTCGCTGGAACGATCGAGGTGCGCGCTGCAACGGGCACTGCGAGCGTGGGAGGCGTCCCGGTTCCACTCACGCAACTCGCACTCTTATGCACAGGCACGGCGACGCACACGGCCTTCTGGATCATCAAGCTCACCGTTGCCGGCAATGTCATCGAGTTTCCGGCCTACTTCGACCTCACCACTGGTGCAGAGCAAACACTCGGAAGTTCGAAGGTGACCTTCTGCGGACAGCCCAACGACGTGCCGCAGGGGACTCCCGGTCGCGCGCCGTTCGGCATCAAGCTCGTCGACACGACGCTGACCTTCAACCGTGGTGTCTTCACGAACCCGGGTACTGCGGGCGCGTACCTGTGGACGTCGATCTGGACCCCCTTCAACCCAGGCGTCGGCACACCAAACGTCCCGGGCACCGTCTCGTCTGTATCGCTGACGCCGTTGCCCGTCTCGCTGACGCTCCGGGCCTTGTTCTCGAAGCCGAAGAAGTCGGCCGCCCTTGCAGGTCGGATCTCACTCGCCGGGGCGTTCACGCCAGGTGTCAGGCTCCCGATCTTTTCGGGCGCGACGCGAACAGGCCTCAGGCGCTCGGGTTCGACGAACGGGACGAAGGCGAATGGAGCGTTCACCGCCGTCAAGAAGATGGTGAGGACGACGTATTACCAGGTGCGATTCGCGATTCCGGCCTTCGATGCGCCGGAGATCTGCGCGACGGTGTCGCCGAATCTCGGTCTGCCGCGTTGTGTCACCTCGACGGTGGGCGCTTTCTCCGTGCGCAGCAGCATCGTCAAGGTCAATTTCAGGAGGTAGCACCGGCCTGAGCGAGCAATGAGAGCGGGGCCACGCGCCCCGCTCTCTCTATCCTCAGCGTCGTGGCGACCACCGTTCGCATCGGCGTATGCTCGTGGGCGGACGAGGGCATGGTGAAGCACTGGTACCCGCGCGGTGTCTCGAGCGCGGCCGACCGTCTCCGCTACTACGCCGACCACTTCGACGTCGTCGAGGTCGATTCGCCGTTCTACGCGTTGCCGTCCCCCGAGACGGCCGAGAAGTGGGCCGAGCGGACGCCGGCCGACTTCACCTTCCACGTCAAGGCCTCCGGCGAGATGACCGGCCACCGCGAAGCCGAGCGCGAGCAGGCGTTCAGGGAGTTCCGCGATGCCCTGGGGCCGCTCGAGCGCTCCGGGAAGATGCGCGGCGTCCTGCTCCAGTACCACCCGCGGGTCAAAAAGTCGCGCCAGGCGCTCGACGAGCTCGCCGCCGCCCGCGACCTGCTCGACCCACTCGTTCCGCTCGTCGAGTTCCGCCATCGGTCGTGGCTGGAGCCGGACGAACAGGCGGACACGCTCTCCTTCCTCGAGCGAAACGGCCTCGCATTCGTCTCCGTCGACGCGCCGCGAACGCGTGCGTCGAACGTCATCCCGTCGATTTCCGCGGCGACGCATCCGGTCGCCTACGTCCGCTACCACGGGCGGAACTGGAAGACGTGGAACATCCGCGAGGCAAGGACGTCCGGCGAGCGCTTCGACTGGCGCTACTCGGAGGAGGAGCTCGCCGAGTGGGTGGATCCGCTCCGCGAGCTCGCCGGGCAGGCGGAGGAGGCATACGCGCTCTTCAACAACAACCGCTACGACTACGCACCGAGCGGAGCCCAGTTGTTGCGGCGATTGCTGGATCAAGCCGAGGTGCCGGCCTCGGGCGGATTAGAACCTGCGAAGCAAGGCCAGCTACAGTTCGACAGCGGATGAAGGTACTCGCCATCCTCCACGGCTCGAACGTCCCGCCGGGAGTGTTCGGCGAGGAGGCGGAGCAGCGAGGTCATCAGGTCGACGCCTGGTCGCTCGCGTGGGGCACGCCGCCCCCCGCACCGGTCGACGACTACGGCGCCGTCATGATCTTCGGTGGCTCGATGCACGCGGACCAGGACGACCGGCATCCCTGGCTACGCGACGAGAACTTCTTCCTCCAGCGGCTGCTCCACCTCCACGTCCCCGTGCTCGGGATCTGCCTCGGAGCGCAACTGATCGCAAGGGCCGCGCACGCCGAGGTCACGGCGATGCGCGAGCCCGAGGTGGGCTGGATCGACGTCGAGCTGACGGAAGACGCCGCGGAGGACCCCGTCTTCGACGGCCTACCCGAGCGCTTCCCGGCGTTCTCGTGGCACTACTACGAGCTCGCCGCGCCGGCGGGCGCCCACGTGCTGGCACGCAGCGACTGCTGCCCGCAGGCGTTCAGGCTCGGTGACAGCGTGTGGGGCATCCAGTTCCACCCTGAGGTGACCCGCGAGACCCTCGAGGAGTGGTTCGCCGCCGAGCCTCACGAAGTCCCGGGCTCACCCGACGACTTCCTCGCCGAGTTCGACCGCCGGGCAGCCGAGTGGGAGTCCATCGGCCGGCGACTCTGCGGCAACTTCGTCGAGGCCGCCGAGCGCGTCGCCGTCGGCGTCTAGCGTTCCAGCGGAAGCTCCGACTGCCTGCTCCACTCGTGCCAGGACCCCACGTAGTTAAACGCGGGGGAAACCATGTTTCCCCCGCGGACCTCCTTCTTCCACCTCACCGCTCGAACGGAAGCTCTGAATGCCGGCTCCACTCATGCCAGGACCCAACGTAGTTGCGCGCGCGATAGCCGGCTGAGCGCAGAGCCATCATCGCGAGTGCCGATCTCGATCCCGAGTGGCAGTACGCGACGACGTCACCACTCTCGGGCAAGCCGGCGACATCCCTGATCTCGTCCGCCGGACGCGGCTCGCCTGGCCCGGAGAAGAGCGTCACGACGTCGACGTTCCGCGCCCCCGCGATGTGACCCTGTCGTGGATCACACGGCGCGCCCGCGGCGCCGGCGTACTCGTCGGGCCGTCGCACGTCGATGATCGTCAGCGTCGGGTCGGCCAGCCGCTCGCGGAGCTCCGTGAGCGTCGGGAACGCGTCGAGCTTCGGTTCCAGCTCGGCCCGCGTCTTCTCCAGCACGACGGTACCTTCGGCGATCTCGCCCTGCCACGAGGCAAGGCCGCCGGCGAGCACCGCGACCTGTGGATGGCCGGCCAGCTCGATCGCCTGCAACGCGGATGCCGCTGCCACACATCTCCCCTCGTCGTAGAGTACAAGTCGCTCATCACCGGTGATGCCATGGCGCCTGAGGCGCAGGCCGACCTCTCGCGCGAAGGCTTCGACGACATCGCTGTCCGTGAACTGTCCCGGCGCGCCCACCACGAGCGGTATCGATCCCGACAGGTGGCCACGCGCATGGGCATTCGGCCCACGGACGTCCGCAACGAGCACGTCGTCCTCGGCCCCGTGCTCCGCCACCCACGACGCGGTGACGACGGGAGGGAGCGCGCTCACCGCAGCGCGGCCACGATGTCGAGCTCGGCTGCGATCGCGGGCCGCTCCGCCAGGCGTTCGATCCAGGCTTCGATGGCCGGGTAGTCGTCGACCCGGACACCGAGATAGGCCTCGGCACGCGGCAGCCACGGGAACCACGCGATGTCGGCGAGGCTGTAGCTCGAGCCCACGAGGTACGGCGACGAGGAGAGGCGCGCGTCGAGGGCCTCGAGCCTGGACGAGAGGCGCTCGGCCGCGCCGTCGTCGTCGCGGCGCACCGCGTAGTAGTCGCGCGAGAAGTCGTCGTCGAACCGCCACACGGCCAGCCGGACCAGGGCACGGTCGGCCGCGTCGGCGGGCAGCAGGGCTGGCTCGGGGAAGCGCTCCTCGAGCAGCTCCATGATCACTGCCGACTCGGGGATGCAGAGGCCGTCCTCCTCGAGCACCGGCACTCTGCCCGCCGAGTTCTTCTCGTACAGCCATGCCGGCCGGTCGGCCAGGTCGATGACGACGGTCTCGTGCGGGATGTCCTTCTCGGCGAGCACGATGCGCACGCGAGCGCAGTACGGGCAGCGATCGGCGTCGTAGAGCGTGATCATGGCAGCGGCACCCCCAATACGTCGGCTATTTCACGATAGAGGTCTTCGGCGGGCGGCAGGTCGGCCGCGGACGTCGCCGTGCGCGCGGCCGTTCGCACCCGTTCGGGGTCGGCGCCCGTCAGCCGCTGCGCAACCGTAGGATTCGCGTTGAGCGCCACGACGTCGCCCGGCGGCAGCGGCCCGTGGTACTCCGGGAGCGAGCAGTACTCGTCGGCGATCGAGCCCTTGTCGAAAAGGACGTAGCGCACGACCGTTCCCTCCTCGACGCCGAGCGTCAGCACGATACCGCCCGTGCGGTAGGAGAGCTCCTGCGCGAGGCGCGTCAGCAGCGTCGGGTTCCCGCTGCAGAGCTCGTCGTCGACGGCGATCCAACCGTTCGCAGGCGGATGAACATCCGTCCGCTCGGAGCGGCCGAGCCGGGGCAGGAACGAGCCCACTGCCTTCGCGACGCGCGCCTCGTCATCGGTCTGTGCGAAGACGAGTCCGTGGGACGGGTCTGGCGCGTCACGTGAAAGGCGCTTCTCGAGGTCTTCTGCCTTGGCGGCGAGCGTGAGCTTGCTCTCCCTGAAGCCCCAGCGCTCGTAGACGATCCGCGCTTCGTCGTTCCACGGCCGGACATCGAGCTCGATGACGTCCGCCCCACGCTCGCGCAGTGCCGATGCCGCGTCGCGGACGAGGCGTCCTGCTGCGCCCGCGCGGCGGAAGCTCGGCGTCACGTACAGGTCGCTGATCCAGCCATGGCGCGGGCCACGCATACGCGCGAGGACGAAGCCGGCTGTCTCATCGCCGTCTTCGGCGAGCAGCGCGACGTGGTCCCGCAGGTACTCCTCGACCTCCGCCAGCTCGACGGCCTCGTCCACGTCCTCGTACTCCGGTGACGGGTTCTCGCGCTCGAAGGCAAGCCAGAGCTTCTTCAGGCTGTCGAGATCCGACTCCGTCGCTGCCCGTACGTCCACGACGCTCACACTAGCCCTTCAGACCCGCGACGACGTCGTGGAAGTCGTCGAAGGGCTCGTACGGAATGTCGCGCTCGGCGAGGTAGCGAGCGAGCCCGCGGGTCGCAAAGATCCGGTCCGACGCGACTGCCGCGCAGCGGTCGGAGATGCCGTCACCGACGTACACGATCTCGCCGTCACCCGGGAGGCCGTTCCGCTTGCACGCCTCGTTGCAGGCTGTGCACACTGTCTCGTCGCGCCAGCGCACATGCCAGCCGTCGGGTCCCGCGTCCACGTTGTTGGCGAGCACGTCGATTTCCTCGACGCCCGCAGCTGCCAGCACCGGGCGGATCAGCTCCTCGAAACCGCTGGAGAGCACCGTGACGTTCCACGCTTCCGCGCGGGCGAGTTCGACGAGCTCAGGCAGGCCGGGCCGGACGCGCACTTCGTCGAGCACCCAGGCGACGGCGTCGTCGAGCGGGAGCGTGACCGGTTCGTACTCGCGGGTGATGCACTCCCGGAGGGTGATCGTCCCGTCGTGGAGGCCGTTCTCGACTTCTTGGTAGACGGCGGGGTCGCCGAACTCCCGTGCGATCCGGTCGAGCAGGTCGTTCTCGGTGATCGTGCCGTCGAAGTCGAGCACGATGGTGCGCGTGGCCCGAGGACTCATCGTCACGATCTCGGCGCGGTCTCGTTACCCAGGCGTGGCATCTCCCGACCTATGCTCGCAGCGGGGAGGAGGTCATGGGTACCTAGGACTGACCGTTTCGGACGTGTCGCTTCCGGCCTGGCCGACGGTGTTCCGGAGGACGCCGATGCCCTCGATCTCGAGCTCGACGACGTCGCCGGGACGGAGCCAGCGACCATCCCCCGCCTCGAGGATGCACCCCGTCCCCACCGTCCCCGACCCGAGGACGTCGCCCGGTGAGAGCTCGGTGTTCCGCGCCGCATGGGCGAGGATCGCCTGCCACGAGTGATGCATGTCCCTCGCGTTGCCCCGTGAGCGCTCCTCACCGTTCACACGCGCCACCATCTCCGCCTCGGAGCCGTCGAGCTCGTCGACGGTGACGAGCACCGGGCCGAGGCTCGTCGCGAAGTCCTTCCCCTTCGAGGGGCCAAGCCCGACCGCCATCTCGGCTCGCTGCAGGTCGCGCGCCGACCAGTCGTTCATGACGGTAAAGCCGCCGATTCGGCCATCTGCGCCGATCACTGCGGCGAGCTCGAGCTCGTAGTCGAGCTCTTCGACGCCCTCCGGAAACGGAATCTCGTCGCCCGGTCCGTAGACCGCCGCCGGGTTCGAGAAGTAGAAGACGGGAAGCTCGTACCACTCCGGCGGGGGCGGCCCCGCACCGCGCAGGGCTCGTGCACCGCGGACGTGCTCCTCGAACGCGTAGAAGTCGCGGATGGACGGGGGCCGCTGCATCGGCGCCAGGAGCCGCACCTCGTCCAGGCGGTACTCCGCGTGCTCCCGCGCCGCGCCACCGCCCGTGAAGAACGCCTGGAGTGTCTGCGCAGCAAGCTGGATGACGCGGTCGCCCTCGATCCTTCCCGGCCAGCCGCGGCGAAGGTCGCGGTCGAGGGGCGTGAACATGCAGAGGCGCATCGCGAGAGCCTACGGATCTCAGGGTTCTGTATGAACGTGCACGTCGGCGATGTTCGATCGCTCGCTCCGGATTCGCTCCTCGACCGCGCTTGCCCGCTCGTGCGCAGCCGCCAGCTCCGTGTGCGGATCGAGAACAAGCGTGAGGAAGAGGACGAGGCCGTCGTCGGTCTCGAGCATTCGCATCGACCGCGGCGGCGCACCCATCTCGTCGGTCACGATGCGCAGCACCGCTTCCAGGTGATCCTTCACCTCGAACCCACTCGGGCGACGACCCTCCGCCGCCTCCGCGAGCGGCTCGAGGTGGGTCCGCACCGTCCCGGCCTCCGGGATCGCGTCGAGAATCGTCTGCTCCACCCGCTCGGCGACGCCGTGAGCCTCCCCCAGGCTCAGCGTCCCCGGCAGCTTCAGGTGGAGGGAGATCTCGGTTCGCCCGTCGACGTCGAGGACGTTGACGTTGTGCACCTCGCGGACGCTGGGCACACGGAGCGCGGCTTCCTGCGCCCGTTCACGGATCTCGACCTCCTCCGGCGGCTGCGGCTCGACGTGGACGATGACGTCCGCCTCCGGCAGCGCCCGGCTCACGGCATCTTCGACCGCGTCGGCGGCGGCGTGGCCCTGGGCGACCGCCGCCCCTGGAGAGACGCCTATCACCACGTCGACGAAGTGAAGCCCGGCGGCCTGCCGCAGGCGCAGGCGGCGCAGCGAGACTCCGGGCACGTGCACTCGGATCGCCTGCCTGGCGGTCTCCACCGCATCGGCGGGAGCACGGTCCATGAGCACGTCGACATTCCGCCGAATGAGGCGAAGAGCCGCCGTCACGACGAGGAAGGAGACGAAGAGCGCCGCCACCGAGTCGCCCTGTGGCCAGCCGAGCGCCGCCGCGACGAGACCGAGCAAGACGGCGACGGTGCCAGCCAGATCGCTTCCGAAGTGCAGCGCGTTCGAGAGGAGCGCCGCGCTCGAATAGCGACGCGCCGAGCGGAGCGAGATCACCGTTCGAGAGAGATCGATCCCGATGACCGCGATCGCGACCGCGAACACCCACCAGTGCGTGTCGACCTCGGTCTCGATCACGTCCGTGAGCCGCAGCACCGCGAAGGTTGCGACGCCGATCGACACGGCGACGAGCACGGCTGCCTCCGCGAGCGCCGCGAGATGCTCTGCCTTGCCGTGTCCGTACGGATGGCCGCGGTCCGCCGGCCTGACGGCGACACCGACTGCGAAGAACGTCAGCAGCGCGGCCACGAGATCCGTCCCGGAGTGGACGGCTTCGGAGACGAGCCCGAGGCTGCCGCTCGCCAGACCAGTGGTCAGCTTGAGCGCAATGAGCGCGCACGCGGCGCCGACCGACACGAGGGCCGTTCTCCGCTGGGGGGTCACGCCGGGAAGCCTAGAGCCGCCGCACGTCCTATCCTCCGGCCGTGGACACCTGCCCCGCCTGTGGTCACGAGAACGGCCGCCGTTCCGAGCCCGACGACGAGCTTCAGCGCTCACTCGCGTTTTGGCGGTCAGTTCGCGCAACGCGGTACATCCGTGAGGGCGAAGCGCTGCTCGCAGCCGCTTCGTAGCTTGACTCAGCGCACCGCGGCGTAGAGCGTCCAACGGTCGGGCACGCCCTTGAGCTCGTGCTCGCCGCGTTCCTCGAACGAGATCCCGGAGCCCGCCACGAGGTCGCGCACCGTCCGCGTGACAAGGACTTCGCCGGGATCCGCAAGAGCCGAGACGCGCGCGCCGATGTGCACGGCGATGCCGGCGACGTCGTCGCCCCTCTTCGTCACCTCGCCCGTGTGCAACCCGCTGCGCACCTCGAGCCCGTTGCGGGTGAGCTCGTCGCGAATGTGCCACGCACAGCGAATCGCGCGTGCCGGGCCTTCGAACGTCGCGAGGATCCCGTCGCCGGCCGTACTCGTGAGGTCGCCGGCGAACAGCGCAAGTCCTTCGCGCACTTTGCGCTCGAAGAGGTCGAGCGCGAGCCGCCAACTCTGGTCGCCCAACTCGCTCGCCCGCTCCGTCGAGCCCACGACGTCCAGGAACAGGACGGTTGCGAGGACGCGATCTGCGTCCGGCATGCCACTTCGCTGTCCCGTGACGAACTGCTCGATCGCCCCAACGAGGTCTGGCTCGGCGAGAGGCCAATGGTCTGCGGCGTCACGCTCGAGGAGCGTGGCGCCGGTGATGTGCTGGGCGAGGTAGCGCCCATGGCCGACGCGCACGTACTCGTTGTCGCGGCTGTGGACGACGAGCGTCGGCACGTCCACGAGCGGCAGGAGCTCGCGAACGTCGACGTCCGACATCGCCTCCGCCCGCGCGCGGGCGAGCCGCGGGCTCGCGGAGTAGCGCTCGACGCGCCCCCACCACTCGACGACTCCCGGGCGTTCCCAGACGGAGGGCCCGAGGAACGACGACAGGGTCCCCTTGCCCCACTGCGCCTCGATCGTGTCGACGTAGATCTTCTGAACACTGGCCGGCATGCCGGCGGCGTAGTCGTCAGCCCGTCTGAACCGAGCGAAGCCGTTGATGAGGACGAGCGATGTCACGCGCTGCGGATGGGTTGCCGCGGCCATGACCGCCATCTGCGTCGCCTGACCGTGCGCGATGAGCGTCGCCTTCTCCGACCCGACGGCATCCATGACGGCGAATAGGTCGTCCATCCACGATTCGATGGGGACACCGTCAGCCACCGAGCTCGACATGCCGACACCGCGCATGTCGAAGAACAGCACCCGCGCGAAACGGACGAGGGCCCGTACGAAGTCGCTCATCTCCGGCCGCTCGGCGACCGCCTCGAGATGGGTGCCCCAGTCGAGGCTGAAGACGACGTCGCGGGGACCGTCCCCGATTACCTGGTAGGCAATGTCCGCGTCCCCGCTGCGGACGTACTGCGTCTCCGCCAGTGCCAACAGCTGCGTCTGGCTAGAGGTTGCCCCGGAGCGCCTGCTCGCGCTCGATCGCCTCGAACAGCGCCTTGAAGTTCCCCTGCCCGAAGCCTTGTGCGCCGTGCCGCTCGATGACCTCGAAGAACATCGTCGGCCGGTCCTGCGCCGGCTTCGAGAAGATCTGCAGGAGATAGCCGTCGTCGTCGCGGTCAGCGAGGATCCTGAGGCGCCGGACGTCCGCCCAGCTCTCGTCGATCTCCCCCACGCGCGACTCCGCCTCGTCGTAGTACGTGTCGGGCGTGTCGAGGAAGCGCAATCCGCGGCTGCGGAGCTCGTCGACGGTGGCGACGATGTCCGCCGACAGCAGCGCGATGTGCTGGACGCCCGGCCCGCCGAAGAAGTCGAGGTACTCCTCGATCTGGCTCTTGCGGCGGCCCTCCGCCGGCTCGTTGATGGGGAACTTGATCTTCCCGTGGCCGCCCGTCATCACCTTCGACATGAGCGCCGAGTACTCGGTGGAGATGTCCTCGTCGGAGAAGTGGATCATCTCCGTCATGCCCATGGTCTTCTCGTAGTACTCGACCCAGTGGTTCATGCGACCGAGCTCGACGTTCCCGACGACGTGGTCGATCGCGCGCAGCCCGACCCCCTGGCCAACCGCCCCGTTGTCGGCCGTCGCCACGTAGCCGGGAAGATAGGGACCCGAGTAGTCCGAGCGGTTCACGAAGGTGTGCACCGTCTCGCCGTACGTCCCGATGGAGGCGAGCTCGACGCGTCCGTGCTCGTCCTCCACCCAGTGCGGCTCGTGGACGGCCACCCCGCCGCGCTGCACCGCCTGGCGGTACGCCTCGGTCGCGTTCGGGACCGTCAGCGCGACGTCCTTCACGCCGTCGCCGTGGGCATGGCAGAAGCGGGCGATCTCGCTGTCGGCGCGGAGACCGCTCGTGACGACGAAGCGAATGTGGCCCTGCCGAACCATGTACGACGCGCGATCACGAACGCCCGTCTCCGGCCCGGCGTACGCGACCGGCGTGAACCCGAGCGCGCGCTCGTAGAAGTGGGCGGCCTGCTTCGCGTTCCCGACCCAGAGCTCGACGTGGTCCCAGCCCTCGATGGGCATGAAATCGTCGTGCGCCACGCGCGTAACTCTACTCCGGTGGCGCTGCAACCGTCTCGGCGCGTCCCGCGAGCAGGATGCCCGCTCCGATCAGTGCCCCGCCCGCGATCTGCCAGGCCGAGAACGGTTCCGAGAGCAGGATGAGAGCGAACAGCGCAGCGAGGAACGGCTGGAGGTTCGCGAAGAGCGAGGCCCGAGACGGCCCGACATGATGCACGGCCCTGAACCAGAGGACGTTCGTCAGCACGAGCGGCCCGACGACGGCAAATGCGAAGCTCAGCCATACCCGCCAGCCTAGGTCGAGCTCCTGGTCAGCGATCTGCGGACTCGCGATCGCGATCAGCGCCAGCGACATTAGGGACAGAACGACGGCGCTAATGCGAAACGGCGAGTACATGCGCATGAGCGGCGCGATCGCGACCGAGTACGCCGCCCAGGTGGCCGAGATGCCGACGGCGATAAGGATCCCGGCGAGGTCTCCGGACACGTCTCCTCCCGAGCCGGCGGCGACGAGCGCGACGCCGCCGAATGACACGCCGGCGCCGAGCCAGAAGTGTCTCGTCGCCCTCTCCACGCCTGCGTGCCGGGCCATGAGCGCCGCGAAGACCGGCATCGTGCCGAGGATCAGCGCGACCGTCGTCGCGGTCGTCAGCTTGAGCGCGTACACGAAGCAAATCTGGTTGAGGAAGAGCGCGAAGGCTGCGGCGCCGACGTGCCGCAGGTGTGCAGGCCCGCCGATGCGGAGGCTCCGTTCGAGCACGAGCGTGAGCATGAGGAAGATCGCGGTCGCGAAGCCGTAGCGGACGGCCGCGTACGCGAGCGGCTGGAAGCCGTGCTCGAGGATGTACTTCGTCACCGTGATGTTCAGCGACCAGATGACGACGGTGAGCAGCAGCGTCCCGTCCGTCGAGGTCAGCCGCCGCACTGTCCAACCCTATGCGCGCAAAGTCGACTAGATTGCGGAGCGTGGCCGACGCAACCGTCCAGGAGATCGATCGGCTCGTCGGTGCGGCGACGCCGCACTTCGCGTACCAGCTCCGCGCACGGGTCTTCGAGCTAATCCAGTCGCTCCCCTCCGACCATCCGACACGCCGCTACGGCGAGGAGAAGATGGAGCTGCTCGACAGCCTCGGCCATGCCTCCTCGAAGGCCCAGGAAGGCGAGCCGGAGCCGCGCAGCCGGATCGGCTGGGACGAGATCCCCAGCACTGCGCCTGCTTCAGAGCCGTTGCCTAAGCGCCGGAAATGAGATTCGACGGAGCGTCCGTCCTCGTGACGGGCGGGTCGCGGGGCATCGGACGCGAGATCGGGCGCCGCTTCGCGGAGCTCGGAGCAGCGCGGGTCGCCATCGGCTATATGCGCAACGACCGGGCTGCGGAGGAGGCTGCTGCGGAAGTCGAGGGTCTCGGCGCCGAGGTCGTGCTCGTCCGGGGCAACGTGTCGTCGCGCAAGGTCCTCGAGCAGGTTGCCGATCTGGGTCCCCTGGACGTGCTCGTGCACAACGCCGCCACCGGTGTCGCGCGTCCCGCGATCGAGACGGAGGACAAGCACTTCGACTGGACGATGAGCGCGAACGCCCGCGCGCTCATCGCGCTCGCGCGGGTGGCCATACCCGCGATGCCCGCCGGATCGTCGATCGTCGCGCTGTCCAGCCTTGGTGCCCAGCGGGTGCTCGAGAACTACGTGCTCGTAGGCGCGTCGAAGGCAGCGCTCGAGTCGATCGTTCGCCATCTCGCGGTCGAGCTCGCTCCGCGCGGTATCCGTGTGAACGCCGTGTCGGCAGGCGTCGTGGAGACAGACGCGCTGGACGCTTTCCCGAACCGCGAGCAGATGCTGTCCTGGTCGCTCCAGCGCACGCCCGCCGGACGTCTCGTCGAGCCGGGTGACATCGCCGGCGCGGTCTGTTTCCTCTGCTCGCCCGACGCGGAGATGATCCGCGGCCAGACCGTCATCGTCGACGGCGGCTACTCGCTCCTAGCTTGAGGGAGCTCGGGCACTCCCGTCGCCTCGGATCTGCTCGAGCAGTTCCTCGGGCTCGACTCCCCAGTCGCCCGCGCGCCAGCGGAAGAGCAGAAGCTCGGACAGCGACGGCACGCGTGGCAGCTGCCCCTCGTACTCGTCCCGGCGGCGGGCAGCGAGCTGCTCGCTCTCCGACTCACGCAGGCGGAGGATCGTCAGCGCCTCCCAGCCGGTCGCGCAGCGGCCCGGACAGAGCGCGTCCCGCATAGCTCGAACCGCGCTGGCGGACACTTCCGTTCGCGGTTGACCGCAGAGCGGGCAGTACGCAGGCCGTCGGGGCGACCCGGCGGCTCTACGCGTCGAGGTGCGCATCGGCGCCACGCTCGACGTTCTCGCTCGTTTCAGTGTTCGTGCCCCCCTCTCCCGGCAACGGTCTACCGCGCCGGGCAGCTCTTTTCTCCCGCTTCCGTTCGCGCCGTTCCCTCAGCGCCTGTTCTCGCGCCCGCTTTGCTTGTGTCTGCTGTCTCTTCGAGCTCGACCCCATAAGGCTCCTTTCTCTCGCCCGAGTGGTGATTGGACGGACAATCGCACCCTGCCGCTTGGAGGACAGGGTGCGAATCGCCAACGCTTACGCGACGTCAGCCGCGACTACCTGGACGACGTTCGTCGCCTCCGGGCCCTTCGACCCTTCGGCGGCATCGAACTCGACCTTCGCACCCTCGGTCAACGTCTTGAAGCCGCTACCGCTGATGTTGCTGTGATGCACGAAGAAGTCGTTGTCTCCCTCGTCCGGCGTGATGAAGCCGTAACCCTTCGCGTCACTGAACCACTTGACTGTCCCAGTTGCCATAAAAAACACCCCCCTCCGTCACTCATGAACGGGTAGGGGAGGCGGACGACCCGCAACCGGTACGCGCTCTAGTGATCGAAGGGTACCTGACGTCCGTGACGTCGCCGGCAGCGGACGCTACGTCTCGCGCATGAAGCCCTGGCGGGCTGCGCTCACGAGCGCGACCGCTTCCGGGAAGAGCACGCGCATAGCATCGCGCAGCGCGATCGCCTGCTCGTCGACGTTGCCCGTCGTCTCGATCTGCCCGAGCGCCGCCGCCGTGAGATCGACGGCGGTGTTCAGCGTGAGCGTCGCGAACTGCTCGCGCTGGGCATCGGCCACGGACTCGGCCTGTCGCTCGGCGAATTCGCGGAGACCACGAAGGAGGTCCTCGGGATCCCCTCCGAGTGGAAATCCGAAGCCGCCACTCCCTTCCATCCGACTCAGCCTAGCTCAACCTTGTAATGGCCTTCGACCTCGGCGGTGAGACCTTC
>JBKPGF010000099.1:0-37107 GCA_046729255.1 Actinomycetota bacterium | reverse complement strand
GACGGGAGCCGGTAGTCGGCGATGTTCGTCCAGATACCCCAGTACGTCCCCTTCTGGCGACCGGCCTTGAACGCGTCTATCGCCGAGCGCTTGCGCACGGCCCGTACCTGGCTGTCGATGACGCCGAGCACCCGGAACGCGTGCAACGGCCAGAGGCGCTTGGGCTTCTCCTGTTCCTGCATGTGGCCGCCGCCGTCCGAGATGAGGATCGTCTCGTATCGCTCCCAGATCGTCTGGAGGCCGAGGTTGTCGTAGACGCCGCCGTCGGTGAGGAACGGCTTCGTCGTGAACGGGGCGCGCTGCAGCTCGCCTGAGTTCGGCGTGAACGAGCTCTCGTCGAGATCGAGCACGACGGGCGAAAGAAAGGGCGGGAACGCGGACGAGGCCGCCACGGCCGTGGCCAGGTCGACCGTGGGCTTCTTCACCTCGCCGACGCGGTAGTCACGCATGTACGGCTTCGCGAAGCGCCAGAGGACGCCCGACTGGAGGTTCGTCGCGTTGAAGACGAAGCGTGGCTCGTCGGGCAGGTCCTGAAGCGTCGACTGCCCGAACAGGTGCTTGCGGTAGGAGCCTGCGATCCGGTCGGCGATCGTCACTCCCGGGAGCAGCAGTCCCACCGCGATCGCGGGGAAGTCGATCGTCTTTCCGGCCATACGCCGGAGGGGCTCGACGAGCTCGGCCTGGAAGCCCTGCGCGACGCCGTTGCCGTCGAAGGCAAGCTTCGGCCACGCGAGGCCGAGGACGCCGGCCGTGATGGAGCCGCCGGAGACGCTCGACACGCGCTCGAGCTTCTGCAGGTAGCCCGCCTCGTTCAGCCGCCAGAGCGCACCGACGTGGAAGAGCATCGCCCGGTAGCCGCCTCCGGAGAGGCAAAGCGCAATCCCCGGGCTCGGCCGCGGCTTGCGACCTGCCTCTGTCGATTCGGCCGCAGGGCCCAACTCGGTCATCGCCACCCCCTGCCGGGATCCTTACACGTTTCGGGTTCGGGTTAGAGTGCGGGCCCGACGGAAGGGAGGGTCGTGTGAGCAGCGTCTCGGCTCCCAGCCGCGTCGGCCGGCCCCAGGCCGGGCCGCTACTCGACGCGCTTCGCGACAACGCGCCGGAGACGCGTCTCGCGGTGCTCGACGCCCTGACGCGGCTGTCGCTCGAGCCCGACCTGTGGTTCGAGGTGCGCAAGTACGTCATGGGGGCGCTCGGGGACCCGACCGCGCCCGAGCATCTCGACGTCATCGAGATCGCGGCCCGCGTGCCGGTGCGCTCGGTGCGTCAGCGCCTCGTACACCTGGCCGAGGAGGGAACACCCGAGGAACGGCGGCGAGCCGCGCTTGCGCTCGGCCGTGCCGGTGAGACCCAGGCGGCGGGGTCCTTGTTCGCGCTGCTCGAAGACGAGCCCGAAGCGGGCGAGGTGCTCGCGTCGATCGATACCTCAGCGGTCGTCGAGGAGCTGGCCGAGCGCTGGCAGAGTCAGGGCGGCTTCTGGCTCGCGATCGCGCTCGCGAGGAACGGCCGCGGTGAGCCACTCGCGGCCGAGCTGGAGAATCTCTCCGAGAACCCCGACTTCGTCGAGGAGTGGCTGTACACGGACGAGAGCACCCATATGGAGCAGGTGCTCTTGCGCATCGCCCCCCTGCCGGATGCAGTCCGCGGAGCCGTCGATCGCGAGTGGAAGGGCTGGTTCGCTCGACATCTCGTCCAGGACGTGCTGTTTGCCGCGCCTCCGCCTCCGCTGACGGAGAGCTCGATCCTCGCCGCGTCTGTCCTCGTGGGCCTCGCACCGGAGGAGCGCGAGATCGTGGAGCGGGCGCTCGGCAAAGGTCTCAAAGAGCACGACGTCTACCAGGCGGCTCCCGTCGTAAAGCTCGCCGACGTGCTCCACCAGGAGCACGCCGAGGGCCTCGAGCGCACCCACTTCGACTCGTTGCTGGTGTCCGAGCTACTGGAGCTGGCCGCGAAGGGGGAGCGGCAGTCGGGCGACGATGCCGTGTTGCTCAGCGGCGCCCTCGGGTCGGACTATGCGCCGGACGTCGAGGGCCTCTTAGAAGCCTGGCGCCAGTGCAGCACGGACGACGAGCTCACACGGAACCAGATCGCCTGGACGGCGGGACGCGCCGGCATGTCGCCGCTGCTCCACCAACTCGGCGAGGAGATCGCGATCGACTCCGAGGCGACCGCCCGGCTGATTGCCGCGGCGGCGAGCTGGAGTAGAGCAGCCGACCCGCCACTGACGCCGGCGGGCGACGAGCCGAAGGCGCCCGAAACTGCGGCGCCGACGGAGCTGCTCGAGGACATGCTCGCCGCGGCGCCGCCTCCCATGGCAGAGCCCACAAACGCCGCCGAGCCGCCCCCACCCGCTGCCCCACCGCCGAACGGGCCGCCGGAACCCGTGCTCGCCGAGGCGAACGGCGGCAGCGAGCCGGAAGCACGAGAGCCCCGATGGATCCTCGTCTGGGTGACCGACACCGCAGTGCCGGAAGAGCCGTTGCAGATCGCCTTCCACGCCGGCGCCGTGCACGAGGTCGACGTCGCCATCGGCCCGAATCAGGAGGGCGCGATCGCAGCGGTCGGCGGCAGCCCGTTCGACGAGGAGCTCGGAGAGGTTCCGGACCTGGAGGAGCTGACGGTGACGTTCCTCGCGCCGTCCATCTCCGAGCCGCGGACGGCGTCGCTCTTCCTCCCTCGAGAAGGCACGAGCAGACGCGTGACGTTCTCGATGAAGATCCCGGCCGAGCTCGAGCGTTTCGACGCCGAGATCCGCGTCCACCACCAGAACCGCGTCGTACAGATGGCGAGGCTCGGCGGGCTCGTCCTCGCCGACCCCGCCCAGGCACCGCCCGGCTCGCGCATCTCGCTGGAAGTTGTGCCGATCGTCCCCGAGACCGCCGACCTCGGCAGCCGTGAGCGCGTCGACGCGGGCATCGTCAGGACGGACGCCGGCACGACGGCGACAGCCGATCAGGACCTCGTCGGCTTCGACGACGACCGGCTGGGCCGCGTCGTCCGCGAGGGCGAGCTGCTCGAGATCCTCACCGACCTTGCTACGAGCGACGCCTCGCGCAAGCGGAAGCTCGAAGACGCCGTCGACGACCTGCGTGCGCTCGTGTTCCAGGGCTGCGAGCTCTATCCCGTGATCGGCAAGCCGCTCGTCGAGACGCTCGCGGGCAAGCCGCTCGAGCGTCTGCAGGTGCTCGTCGACGAGCGCAGCGAGTTCTTCCCTCTCGAGCTCGTCTACGACCTGCCCGCGCCGGCGACGGACGCGAAGCTCTGCCCCGGATGGAAGGCCGCCCTGAGCAAGGGCACGTGCAACCGGAAGCACGAGGCGAAGGAGGGTGAGCTCCACCCCGCGACCTTCTGCCCGAGCGGCTTCTGGGGGCTCTCGAAGGTCATCGAGAGGAAGGTCGTGGGCAGTGACAGCTGGCGACGCGCGGACGAGCCGGCCGGCTTCGAGATCGCAGTGCTCCTGGCGCCGAGCCCCGAGCGCGAGACGCTCGCAGCGCCACGGGAGATCCTTTTCGCCGCCAGCGACAGGGTCGACGCCGATGTCGAAGGCGGCATCGACGACGTCAAGAAGGCGCTCGTGCGGATCGCGAAGGAGACGACCTACGCCGAGAGCTGGGAGGAGTGGGTCGAAGGCGTCACGAAACGGCCGACGCTGCTCGTGCTGCTCCCGCACCAGACGACAGAGCAACGGGCGGCCGCGCTCGAGATCGGCGACGGCCAGACCTGCCTCGGCGTCCAGCTCGAGCGCACGTTCGTCCGCACGTCGGACGACGATGCGCCGATCGTGCTCCTGCTCGGTTGCGACACCGCCGTCACGGACGACCTGCAGAGCTTCGTCTCGCGCTTCCAGAATCTCGGCGCGGCACTCGTCGTCGGAACGACGGCCTCGGTCCTCGGCCAGCGTGCCGCGCCGGTCGCGCAGACGATTGCGAAGGAGATCGCGGCGGCGGCGAAGCGGCGGAAGCCGACGGCCGCCGGCGACCTCGTCACGTCGCTGCGCCGCAAGCTGCTCGCCAAGGGCGAGCTGACGGCCCTCTGCCTGACCGCGTACGGCGACGCGGACTGGCAGCTCGGCGGGAAAGGCCGCTAGCGATGTTCCGCATCGAGATGCTGCCGGCCGAGCAGGGCGATGCGCTCTGGATCGAGTACGGATCGGCGCGCGATCCCCATCGCATCCTCATCGACGCCGGCGTACGCAAGACGTCTTCGGTCGTCAAGGCGCGAGTCGAGGAGGTGCCGAGAAGCAAGCGCTGCTTCGACCTGCTGATCGTCACCCACGTCGACTCCGACCACATCGGCGGCATCCCCAAGCTCCTCGGCGACCCGTCGCTCGGGGTCGTCATCGACGACGTGTGGTTCAACGCGTGGCGGCACCTGCAGCCGGACCGGCTCGGCCCCGTGGAAGGGGAGATCGTCTCGGCGCAGCTCGACAAGGCCGGCTGGAACTGGAACACGGCCTTCGACGAGAAGGCCGTCGTCGTCCGCCCGCGGGGGAAGTTGCCGTCGTGGGAGCTTCCCGGCGGCATGACACTCACCCTGCTCTCCCCCACGCGCCAGCGGCTCGAGGTGCTGCGCGACGAGTGGAAGAAGGTCGTCGAGGACGCAGACCTCGAAGCCGGCGTTCAGGACGAGAACCTCGACGAGGCGGCGAGGCGCCGCGGCATCCCCGACCTGCTAGGCGACCGGCTCGACGTCGAGAAGCTCGCGTCCGAGCCCCTCAAGCCGGACAAGGCGGCTGCGAACGGGAGCACGATCGCCGTGCTGGCCGAGTTCGACGGAAAGAGCTGCCTCCTGGCGGGCGACGCGCATCCCGACGTCTTCCAGGAGGGGCTCCAGCGGCTCTGCAAGGACCGCCGCGTCGAGCGCATCGCCGTCGATGCCCTGAAGGTGCCGCACCACGGCAGCCGGTTCAACGTCTCGACCGACGCGCTCGACCTCGTCGAGACAGACAGGTACCTGTTCTCGACGAACGGCACGCAGACCGAGCACCCGCATCTCGAAGGCGTCGCGCGGACGATCGTCCGCGGCCCGGACTCGACGCTCTGCTTCAACTACCGCTCGGAGTTCACAACCCCCTGGGACGACCGCCGGCTGCGGCGAAAGCACGACTACGAGACGGTCTACCCCGAGCCGGGGAGCCACGGCCTGACAGTCGAGCTCTGACGGGCTTTCGGACGGAGCTCGCTACCCGGCTGCCCAAACCGGCACCTCGTGACTGACGGCTTCTCGCTGGCGGAGGGCCACGACGATGCCTGCGTGCCAGCCCGGTGCGCGCCCTCCGAGCGGGGGCTGGATCGATTCGACATCGAGACCACACCACACGAGAAGCCAGGAGCCGGTCGAGTTCGAGTTCCACATCTCCCCGGCGCCGAGCTCGTCGCGACCCCAGACAGGCGTCGGGACGTGCGGAACGAGGTCGAGGAGGCGCTGCGCCACCTCCGGCTCGTTGCTCAGCCGGTGTGGGCTCTCCACGGCCTCTTCGATGTCCGGGATGACACGCCCACGATAGGCACGCCAGCCAACGGCGTCGGGCGGTGCCTCGGTGCCACGTTCGACGAAGACGAGCCCGGTGAACAGCGAGTCCATCATCCGGCTCGCTCGATCTTGGTGACTCTTCCCGTGATGTTGGCCCTCGGTATCGGGCCGAACACGCGAGAGTCGCACGAGTTGGAACGGTTATCGCCCATGACGACGAACATGTCCTTGGGAACCCGCTTCGGCGGGTGCGTGCTCTGATCGCGGCGATCCGTTGTCACGTACGTCTCGGCAAGTCGTTCGCCATCGATGTAGACGTAGCCGTCGCGCATCTCCCACGTCTCCCCCGGCAGGGCAATCACTCGCTTAACGAACTCTCCGATAACGATCCCGCACTTGAGCTGCGCAGACGGCAAGGACTCGAAGACGAGAATGTCGCCGCGTTCAGGACTGCCACTCAAGCTTTCCACGACCAACGTGTCCGCCGCATCCGCTTCGCACCCGTAGCTTGGGCGTGCGCAGTGAATCGTGGGTTCCATGGCCGAGGATGGATTGGTATACGTCTTGGTGTCGCGGCCGCAGCCAGCCGCCACGACGGCGAGACCGAGTAGCGTGAAGCGGAGCGCGCGGTTCAGCGGCGCTCAACCGTCCTGAGGTGTAGAAGCGCATACCGGGCGATTCTGAGCGTGGCGGGCTTGTTGCGACTCTTCGTCGTGTGGGCAGTAAGCCCCACCTTCCCGGCAACGAAACCAATCGTGGTGAAGCCGGTTCCGAATACTGAGCCGCTTAGGGTGACGCAAGGCTTGGGTAAGTCGGCGGCGCAGGCTTGACGCCTGACAGTCTTTCGGGCCCTGTAGGTGCTGAGCGCGTCTCTGAAGTTCCCCACGACATCTGCCCGCGTCGGGAATACGACGTAGTCGATCCCGGCTCTTCCCTTGTTGAGTTCTACGGCTACCCAACCTACGGCGTGGTGCCGCTTTGGGATCGTTCCCGGCACCTTCGATCGTGCCTTGGGCGAGTGAAAGCCAGCGGGCAAGTGCGTCAACGGACTCGCAAGGAGTGCCATGTAGAGCATCTGGGGCGACGACGCTCCTGCGGCTCAGCTTTGCCTGTGGCATGAATGGCGAACGTTGACGCGTTGCTCGCCTGTGGCAGCAGAGCGACGGCGCATACCCCGAGGGCCGTCCACTTGTTCACGGCCGCGCGATCATCTCACGGCGCGCCGAGAGCGGCAACCGCCGCTGCGTAGCACAACTCTTCCTACGCAGCCCGTCGCTGCGCAAGCGTTGCGACGTTCAAGTTCAAGCCCGGGCAGCTAGAGGGTTTTCCGAGGCCCCCTCTCGAGCTGGAGAAAAGACGGAACGCTTGCGTCTTTTCTACGGCATCCTGGCCCAGGCGTGAACCGGAGCGGTCACTCCGGTTTGGAGTCGAGGGAGTGTTTGTTCGTGCAGACATTGCGAAGTGCCGATAGGTATCGACATTTGAGTGCAAACCTTGATCCCGGATCGAGGTTTTGTTCCATGTCCGGGAGCGCCCGCCGGCGGTGAACCAATGGTGCTCCCATCCCTGGCAGTCGCAATGCGCGCTCTCTCGACGTTGGCCACACTCGTTAGATCGGTGGTAGTGGTGGGTTACGCCTTCATGGCGACCCCGTCGTCGTCAACGGGTTCCGGAGCCGCCCCGCGCGCCGTTTCGGGACACACCCCAGTCGGGTTGTCCGACGTATGCAGGAACTCTTTCAGTGGGCCCGCCTGGACTCGAACCAGGGACCGACGGATTATGAGTCCGCTGCTCTAACCAGCTGAGCTACGGGCCCGAGGGACGCAGGGTATCCCACGCCGTGGGGGACCTAGGCTCGCTCTCCTCCCGTCGAAAGTGCGGGGCGGAAGCTGACCGCACTTTCGAGGCTAAGTTAACCTCTCGGGGCATGAAGGTCTTCCAGCAGGAGACGGAGATGCGCACGACGGGAGGGCTGCGCATCCACGACATCACGGACAGCGTCGCGGAGACCGTTCGCGAGAGCGGCGTGCGCGACGGAGTCGCGTGCGTGTACTCACCGCACACGACGTGCTGCGTCCGCATCACCGAGCCGCACAACGGCTTTCTCGACAGCTTCGTCGACCTCCTGCGGCAACTCGTCCCGCACGACCACTACTACGCGCACGACGACTGGGACAGGCGCACGGAGAACATCTGCCCCGAGGATGTGGAGTTCGCCAACGGCCACTCGCACTGCATGGCGATGCTGCTCGGCACCGCCGGCGAGTCGATTCCCGTGCGCGAAGGAGAGCTATTGCTCGGCGAGTGGCAGCGCGTGCTGTTCCTCGAGCTCGACCGCGAGCGCGATCGCCGGTGGCTCGTTCAGGTCGTCGGCTCCTGACCTCGCCCGAGGACTTCTAGCGCGCCTGGGGCGTCGCCGGCCAAGACGGCAAGCGCGAAGAGCGGAGGACAGTATTCCGATACGGCCAAGCGCTGAGCGCGCAGGCGGCTGCCGCCAGCGGCGTCAGGTCGTCCGGAGGGCGGCTCCGCCGCACGAGAGGATGGCCGTCCAGACGCGCTAGAAGAGGTTGCAGTAGCGGGCGGTGTTGGGCCAGGGGTAGAAGCCGCGGCCGGACGCGTGGGCCCGTTCGGCCACCCACATCTGCTCGAGCGGCGACCAGTTGTCGGCCGTCCCCTTCGTGGCGAGCAGCCTGCCCCCGTACGCCCGCTGGAACGAGAGATCCATCTGGAGCCCGCCGTAGTACGGCGCGTTCGGGTCGACCCAGCTGCCCTCGTAGCGATGGATGCACATCCATTCGTTGTAGTGCGGCGGCCGCTGCGCCTGCCGCCAGGCGACCTTCGAGCGCTTCTTCCAGACTTTCAGCACCCAGACGCGGTACGGGCGGCTCTTCGACCTGTGCGCGGTGCCGACGTACGGCGTCCGCGGCCTTTGCATGACGTCCTGCCACCGCCACGTGGAGTTGCGGTGGTTGATGATTCGCTTGGCGATCAGGCGGTCTTCCCGGATGCGTACGAGAGCCGCGCGGCGGATCGCCGCCTTCGCGCGGACTTCCGCCTGCTTGTCGTGCTTGACGGATGCACGGCCCTTTCGAGGCTTCTCCCCGGTCACCGATGCACCTGCCGTACTCCCCAGCGCCGCTGCCAACCCGACGATGACGACGGGCAACAGCAAGCGTGAACGTCTCGAACGCACGCTGCCTCCTTGTTGACTTCAGGACGCGAAGGCCAAACACGTGCCGCCCACCAAGCTGAGCACCGGGCCGTCGCTACTTGTTACGTTCTCGCGCTAAACCGTACCAGCGTCATCGGTCAATTGGCCAGAAACTTGAGTAAAAACCCCGCAAAAATGCCGTTTAGTCTCTGTTGACTGACTGTTGAGGCTCTGCGGATAGGTGTTACAAAGTCCACGCGGAAGCCCTTTCGCGCACGTCTCTGCCTCGGAGACGTAGAGTGCGGCATGTGATTCGGATCGGCTACCGGTCGCTTCCGCAGCACGGTGAATGGCGCGACATGCTCGCAGCCTGGGCCGAGGCCGAGCGCCTCGGCGTCGAGTCACTCTGGACGTGGGATCACTTCTTCCCGCTGAGCGGTGACCCCGATGGCAAGCACTTCGAGTGCTGGACGGTCCTCGCCGCAGTCGCGCAGGCGACCGAGCGCGCGGAGGTGGGCGCCCTCGTCACGTGCAACTCGTACCGCAATCCGAACCTCCTCGCCGACATGGCACGGACGGTCGACCACGTCTCGGACGGGCGGCTGATCCTCGGCATCGGCGCAGGTTGGTTCGAGCGCGACTACGAGGAATACGGCTACGAGTACGGCACGGTCGGCGACCGGCTACGCAACCTCGACCGCGACCTGCCGATCATCAAGCAGCGCTGGGACAAGCTCAACCCGCCTCCGATGAGGCGCATTCCCATCTGCATCGGCGGTCGCGGCGAAAAGGTGACGCTCCGCATCACCGCCGAGCACGCCGATATCTGGCACGGGTTCGGCGACGTGGAGACGATGCGTCACTTGAGCGGCGTCCTCGACGACTGGTGCGAGAAGGTCGGCCGTGATCCGGCCGAGATCGAGCGCAGCACATCGATCCGCAGCGAGAACATGGACGACATCGACGCGCTCGTCGACGCCGGCGTCACGCACCTCATCGTGTCGGCGGACGGGCCCGACTACGACCTCGGCGTGCTGCACGACGTGCTCGCCTGGCGCAACGCCACAGCGGTCAAGTCCTCCTAGCCGCAGGCCGGAAGCACGACGTCCTGCGTCAGTTCGCGACCGTCTGCAAGGACGAGGTGCGCGCGCAACGGTGCGGACGCTGCCGCCAGAGGTCGCTCGATCTGCCACGGCGGGGCGGTGAGCGCGACGACCTCGCCCGCTAGTCGCAGCTGCGCCTGGGTCACCGCGGGCACGTCGACCCCGGTCAGGCTGACCGTGACCATCGCGGCTGGACACGTCCCTGACGTTTCCACTGTCACGGTGAGGTCTGGGCCGCGCCGGCAGGTAATCCCGCGGCACGTCGAGAGCGGTGCCAACCGGCTCTCGAGCGCCTGCCGCACGTCTTCAGAGGCAGGGTCGGAGCGAAGGTTCGTCAGCTCATCTGGATCGCCCTGGAGGTCGTAGAGCTCGTCCCCGCCGGCGATCCGATGCGAGTACACCCAGCGCGGAGTGCGGACGACCGAGAACTTCATCTGCAGCTGGTCGTTCAGTGGCCCTTCGTGCAGCAGGTCGCGACCCCAGAAGACGCCCGGGTCGGCGAACAGTGGCTTGAGCGACATGCCGTCCATCGTCAGCCCGGCCTGCGCCCCCGCGTAGTCGGCGATCGTCGGCGCGAGGTCGATATTCGCCACCGGTTGGCGCAGGTGCAGCCCGGCGGGGATGCCGGGCCCGCGCATGATCAGGGGCACCCGTGCCGACGGCTCGTACGGCCAGATCTTGCCGATCGGGATGCGATGCTCACCCTGAAGGAAGCCGTTGTCCGACGTGAAGACGATGAGAGTGTTCTCGAGCTCACCGCTTCGCTGCAGCGCGTTCATGATGCGCGCGATCGCATCGTCGACGGAGAGCAGCGACTCGAGCCCGAGCTGGTAGCGCTCGGTGATCTCCGAGATCTTCTTGGCCGTGAGCTCCGGCCTGCCGCGCACCTGTGCCGGCTTGTCGGACACGTCGAGCTCGTTGAAGGACGGCGGCGTCGGCAAGGCCGCCGATGCGAAACGACCGAGGTGTCTCGGCGCGGGCAGCGACGTGAGCGCCGGGCGACCAGGCGTCGGCGGCCCGCCGATGTGGGGCGCGAGGAACGTGACCCACATGAAGAACGGCGCCTTCTCCGGGGCGAGGCGGCGGACGACCTGCGCCGCCTTCCGGCCGTAGACATCGGTCTGATACGCCATCGGGCCTTTCCCGTACTTCACGAGCTTCCCGTTCTCGTTCATGACGTAGCCGTAGTACTGGTATGCCGAGTGGTTCACGGCGCCGTACCACTCCGTCCAGCCCGGCGGGATCTCCCGGGGCTTGCGATCGCCGTAGCCATTGAGGTACTTGCC
The DNA here is from genome assembly GCA_046729255.1 of Actinomycetota bacterium. Taxonomy (GTDB): domain Bacteria; phylum Actinomycetota; class Thermoleophilia; order Gaiellales; family Gaiellaceae; genus PALSA-612. The sequence continues at coordinate 26,095 of JBKPGF010000099.1, read as the reverse complement.
GACGAGGACCGTCCTGTAGCCCGCTTGCTGGAGCCAGACGGGGAGCGTGTTCCGGCCGCGTAACCGCCCGTAGCCGCCGAAGGGCGGCGTGTTCGAGAGCACGCGGTGGTTGTGGGCGTACTGGCCCGTGAGGAAGGTCGCGCGGGACGGGCAGCAGAGCGCGAACGACACGTAGCTGTTATCGAACGACGTACCCCTGTCGGTCAGCAGGTGCCTGACGTTCTTCATCACGCGCATCGACTCGACCGTCTGGTCGTCGGTCATGATCACGATGACGTTCGGCTGCCTCGGAGCACCGGCTACGGAGGGCGTCCCCGTCGCTCCCGCCACGAGCGCTGCCAGCGCGCCGAGCAGGCAAGCGGCCGTCACGCGAAGGCTGCGCACCGCCGTCAGCGCCCCAGCGAAAAGTACTCGTGGTTCGGCACCCAGCCGAGACCGCTCGCGAGCCGGTTCGTGAAGTTGAACATCGCGGCCACCTGGGCGATGTCGAGGACGTCCTCGTCGGTCCAGCCCTCAGCGCGGAGAGCCTCGACGTCCTCTTCGGTGCAGGCAGAGGACTCGATCGTGAGCTTCACCGCGTAGTCGAGCATCGCTCGCTCGGCGGAGGTGACCGGCGCGTAGCGGTAGTTCGTCGCCAGCTGGTCGGCGAGGTCGGGGTCGCCGGTGAGCTTGCGCAGCGCCGCCGAATGCGAGACGACGCAGTAGTGACAGCGGTTCTGTGCCGAGACGACGACTGCGATCATCTCGCGCTGCTCCTTCGTCAGCTCGGACTCTCCCCTCATGAGCTCGTCGTAGTACGCCCACCACCCGAGCAGGTGTTCCGGACGCAGAGCCATCACCCGCAGCACGTTGGGGACGAACCCAAGCTTTTCGAGGGGCTTCTCCCAGAGCTCTCGGACCTCCGCAGGAACGTCGTCCTCGGACGGGACGCTGAGCCACGTGATCGCCGCAGTACGCCTCTCCATCGGCGCCGGAGTTTACTCGCGGCACCGTACCCCGCAGGTGGAGATGATTGCCTCCATGGGAGAGATCGTGGTCACGGACAGCGGCGCGGAGCTACGCATCAACGGAACGGGACCGGATGCCGTCATCTGTGTCAACGGCGGCGGCCGTGCGGAGGTCCCCGGCACGTGGAGCGCGACGGTGGAATGGCTCGTCGAACGGCTGGCGCCCCGTTTCCCAGGGTTGCGCTTCGGCGAGGTCCGCTACCGCGTGAAGTCGTGGCGGCGCCTCGACCTCTGCGTCGAGGACGCGCTGGCCGCGATCGCGGCCCTCGAGCCCGAGCGGACGATCCTGCTCGGCTTCTCGATGGGCGGCGCCGTCTCCGTGCGCGTTGCGACACAACCGTCGGTGGAAGGCCTGCTCGCCCTCGCTCCCTGGCTGCCCGAGGAGCTAGACCTCAGGCCGCTCGAGGGCAAGCGTCTCACGATTGTCCACGGCAGCCTCGACAGCCCTCTGCCGGGCATTCCCGGCGTCACAGCCAGCAGTTCGCGGCGCGCATACGAGCGTGCAGTCGCTCGAGGGATCGATGCGTCGTACACGGTGATTCAGGGCGGCCTGCACGGGGCAGCGGTGCGGGCGCCGTGGGGCCGGACGGTCGCCCTCCCGCGCGCCGGCACGTGGCTGGCGAGGATCGCAGACGAGCTCGAGCGCTTCCGGAAGGCCCAGGAGGCCCAGGAGGGTCTGGCGAAACAGTGACTGAGTCGCTGGAACACGCCGGATCGCCGACCTGCGGCGTCCTCGGTCGCCCACGTACTTCGTTCAGTACGCGGGCCCCCTGCGTCCTTGCAGGCCGACGACCAGCGCGCCCCTGCAACGAGCACCGTTCCGCCAAACCCTCCTAGTGGACCGCGATCGCCCGATGTACACGTTTCTCGAGCGGCTGCTGCGGCCGATCTTCATGTTCGTCTATCGCCTGCAGATCACGGGCCGAGAGCACGTGCCGGAGTCGGGGCCGTGCGTGCTCGCGGCGAACCACGTCTCCGTGATGGACGGCTTCTTCCTCGGCATCGCGGTCACGCGCCAGGTGCGGTTCATGGCGAAGGCGGAGCTGTACCGCGTTCCCATCGTCAAGCAGATCCTCCATGCGGCCGGCGCGTTCCCCGTGCACCGGGGCGCCGACGCAGGGCGCGCGGTGGCCGCCGGCGTGGAGCTGCTGGAGCGCGGTGCCTGCGTCGGCGTCTTCCCCGAGGGCACCTCGCTGCCTGACAAGAAGGGGGGCTACAAGCGCGGTGCGGCGCGGCTGGCGCTGGCGGCCGGAGCGCCGCTGATCCCGGTCGCGCTGATCGGGACGGAGTTCACGCTCGAGCCGCGGACGCACCGCATCCGGCTGCCGCGCGTCCGCATCACGATTGGCGAGCCGATCGATGTCGAGCGGCAGGAGCCGACGGAGGCCGCGGCGACCGAGCTCACGGCGCGGTTGCAGCGCGCGATCGAGGCGCTCGTCGCTTCCGCTTCGGCCACAGCACCGTCGCCGTGAGCACGCCGGCGAGCGCCGACCCGCTCAGGCCCAGTGCGAGGTCGAGCAGCGTGTCCGTATAGGCAGTGTCGAGCTCGGGCGAGTTGCGGATGAACGTCACGTACTCGAGGTACTCCCACAGGATCGCAGTCACGGCGCCGAAGCCAACGGTGAGACCGCCGACGACGGCCCGCTCGAGCGGCAGCCGCGTCAGCAGCAGCCCAAAGCCGAGCGACAGGAGCGCCCAGTTGACGAAGTGGTTCGCGTCGTCCCACCAGTCGATGGAGTCGTAGAGGTCGAGCGCGTTGCCGGCGACGTCGATGAGGAACGGCAGCGTGAAGAGGATGTCGACGTCGTACGGGTACGCAACCGGCCGTCGGCGGTCGAGGAACCACCAGACGACGGGCACGATGAAGACGGCAATCGGGTAGCCGATCGCGCGCCCGAGCATCGCCTTGCCTTCGAACTGCGGCAGGTCAGGGAGGATGACGGCGAGGAGGAGCAGGCCGATGAGTACAGCCTTGAGCGCAGCGTCGACCCAGAACAGCCATGGCAGGCGGCGCATGTCTGCCGGATCCTTTCATCGTTCTCTTAGCCGCGCCTGCGATCCTTTCGGCATGCCGACGCGACTCCTCGTCGTGGACGACGACCGCGCGGTTCGCGAGTCACTCCGCCGCGCCCTCACGCTCGAGGGCTATGACGTCGAGCTGGCCGAGGACGGCGCCGACGGGCTGGCACGCATAGCGGGAGTCGGCCCCGACGCCGTCGTACTCGACGTTGCGATGCCGACCGTCGACGGCATCGAGATGTGCCGCCGCCTGCGCAACGACGGCTCGACCGTTCCCGTGCTCATGCTCACGGCGCGCGAGTCGGTGACCGACCGCGTCGCCGGCCTCGATGCGGGCGCCGACGACTACCTCGTGAAGCCGTTCGCCCTCGAAGAGCTGCTCGCGCGGCTCCGCGCCCTCCTGCGGCGCAGCGACGGCGCCGCCCCCGGGGACGTGCTCGAGTTCGCCGACCTCAGGCTCGACACAGGAACGCGGGCGGTGCGCCGCGGCGAACGGGACATCGAGCTCACGCGCACGGAGTTCAGCCTGCTCGAGCTCTTCCTCCGCAATCCGCGCCAGGTGCTGACGCGGTCTGTGATCTTCGAGCGCGTGTGGGGATACGACTTCGGGCCGACGTCGAACTCGCTGGAGGTCTACGTCGGCTACCTCCGCCGGAAGACGGAGGCGGGCGGAGAGCCGCGGCTGATCCACACGGTGCGTGGCGTGGGCTACGCGCTCCGCGAGCAATGACGCTTCGTGCTCGCCTGACGCTCTCGGCCGCGCTCGCCGTCGCGGCCGCCGTCGTGCTCGCATCGGTCGCCGTCTACTTCGTCGTGCGAAGCGAGATGCGAAGCGAGGTCGACAATTCGCTTCGTCAGCGAGCCACGCTGATCCAACGCCCTCCACTCGAAGCGAGGTTTCCTGACGTCCCCGAGCCGTTCCTCGGCGGCCCCGGCGGCTACGTCCAGTTCGTGAGGCAAGACGGCCTCACGTTCAGGCAGCCAGGCGAGAGGCTCGAGCTACCGGTCGACGAGCGCACGCTCGAGGTCGCCGCCAGTGACCGCGGCGCGTTCTTCACCGACGCCAACGTCTCGGGAGCACACGTCCGCATGCATGTCGTGCCCCTGGACAACGGCTTCGCGCTGCAGATCGCCCGTCCGCTGACAGAGGTCGACCACGTGCTCGACAGATTGCGCTGGATCCTGCTCGCCGTCGCCCTTGGCGGCAGCGCGCTCGCAGCGCTGCTCGGTCTCGCCGTCGCCCAGTCTGCGCTCGTTCCCACGCGTCGACTGACCGAGGCGGCCGAGGACATCACGGCGACACGGGATCTGCGGCGCCGCGTGGAGACGGACCGCAAGGACGAGCTCGGACGACTCGCGGTCGCTTTCAACACGATGCTGGCGGCCCTCGAGGAGTCCGTGGACGCGCAACGCCGCCTCGTCTCCGACGCGTCGCATGAGCTGCGAACCCCGTTGACCAGCCTCCGCACGAACGTCGAGCTTCTCGGCCGAGGCGACGCGCTGCCCGACGAGGATCGCCGGCAGCTGCTCGATGACGTCGACGCCGAGCTCGATGAGCTCTCGCATCTCATCGCGGACGTTGTCGATCTCGCACGCAACGGCGAGCCGCAGGCCATCGAGGAGGACGTCCAACTCGATGCGCTCGTGGTGGACGCGGTCGAGCGTGCCCGCCGCCGGGCTCCGGACGTCGTCTTCGAGACGTCGTTCGACAATACGGTCGTCCGCGGCTCACGGGAGCGCATCCACCGCGCCGTTTCCAACCTCCTCGACAACGCGGTCAAGTGGAGCCCGCCTGGTGGGGTCGTCGAGGTGCGCGTCGCCCATGGAGCTGTCTCCGTACGGGATCACGGGCCGGGCATCGACGACGACGACCTGCCGCATGTGTTCGACCGCTTCTACCGCGCCCCGTCCGCGCGGAGCCTGCCGGGCTCGGGCCTCGGCCTCGCCATCGTGCGCCAGGTCGCAGAGTCGCACGGGGGCGGCGTGAGCGCCGCCCGGGCCGACGGTGGGGGCACACTCGTGCGGCTCCAGCTCATAGAGAGCCCTTAGGAAGCGTTCAGAGTCCTCTCAGGGACGCCTGGTTCGATGGGCTCGTGAACGACGAAAGGAGCCCCATGAGCGCTAGCAGACTCGCGACCAGGCGCACGCTGGTCATCGGCGCGGTCGTCCTCGCCGTGATGGTCGGAGCAGGCGCCGCGATCGCGGCGACGACGAAGGTCTTCGACCCCAAGGAGGAGCAGGAGGCCTTTCAGGCGGCCGTCGCCGAGAAGCTCGGCGTGACGACGGCGGAGCTCGAGGACGCCTACAAGGAGGCAGCACTCGAGCGGCTCGACGCGGCCGTGGCAGCGGGACGCATCACGGAAGCCGAGGCGGCCGCGATCCGCGAGGGGATCGAGTCCGGAGACTTCCTCGGGCCGCACGGCTTCGGGTTCGGCTTCGGCCTCGGCGTCGACGTGCACGGCCCAGGCGACCACCTGGCCGGCGCAGCCGACTACCTCGGCCTGACGGAAGCCGAGCTCCACGAGCGGCTCCGTGCGGGCGACTCGCTGGCCGACATCGCCAGGGCCGAGGGTAAGTCCGTCGAAGGCCTGAAGCAGGCGCTGCTCGCCGACGCCAAGAAGAAGCTCGACCAGGCGGTCGACGAGGGCATGCTCACGGCCGCGCAGCGCGACGAGATGCTCGAGTGGCTAGAGGCGACGATCGACGACATCGTCAACGGCACGCCTCCGCGCGGCGGCGACTTCGGCTTCCGGCACAGGTTCGACGGCCCGATGAACGGCTCGTTCGTTCCGCTCGCACCACCCGACGCGTAGCACCACCTCCCCTCCCCGAGCGCCAAGGGGGCTGAACGGCCCCCTCGGCGTCCTTGCTGCTAGAGGCGGACCACGAACCAGCCGTCCACGTTGTCACAGAGCACCTGGCGCGGGCGCTCGTGCGCGTACGTGTAGAGCGGCAGCTTGTTCCGCGTCACCTGGAGCCTGCCGTCGGGCCGGCGCACGGTGCCGAAGATCCCGCTCAGCCCGGCGATCTTTCGTGAGACCTGCTTCGCGGACCTCACAATCAACGGCGGCCAGGCCTTCGCACACGCGCCGACGCACCGCACCTTGCCGCCGGCCTTCTTCTCCACCTGCCAGAGGTAGAGGACCTGCTTGTCCCGCCGCGAGAGCACCTTCCCGAACGTCGGATCGAGGAACGACGACACCGGTTGCCCAGCGGCGTCGAAGACGGCGGAAACTCCGGCCGGCACGGCGAGAGCGACGAGGGCGAACGCCAGCGCAATCCGTATGGCGGTCATGCCTTAGTGATAGCTCGCGACGCTCCCGCCCGCCGGTGATTTCAGAAACTGTTCAGCTACGCGGGCTCGGTGACGAGCTCGAACCAGAAAACCGAGCCGCGGCCGACCTCGCTCTGGAAGCCCATGCGGCCGCCGTGCGCCTCGACGATCTCTCGGGACAGCGCCAGACCGAGGCCCATCCCTCCAATGCCACCGGCACCCGCCTCGCCGCGGAAGAACTTCGTGAAGATCCTGGAGCGAGCGGACTCTGGAATGCCCATGCCCTCGTCGCGAACGCTGACCCGAACGTTGCCCATCCGCCTCGCGACCTCCACCTCGACCCGACCACCGTCGGGCGAGTACTTGACGGCGTTGCCGAGGAGGTTCGCTACTACCTGCGCCATGCGGCCGCGATCCGCACGCACCGTCACCGGCTTGCTCGCCGGCTGGAGCACCACCGTGTGGCGATCGCTCCGATCCTCGAACGTCCGCACCTGCTCTTCGAGCAACGGCTCCAGGTCGAAGGTTTCCATCTCGAGCTCGAGGCGCCCTTCCTCGATTCGCCGTGCATCCACGAGCTCGCTCACGAGCGCCTCGAGCCGCCGCGCCTCGTCGGAGATGATCGAGAGGTACCGCTGCCTCGTGTCGTCGTCCACCGGTCTGGTCTGCAGAAGCGACGCGTAGCCGAGGACGCACGCGAGGGGCGTCCGCACCTCGTGGGAGATGACGCCGATCAGCTCGGAGCGCAATCGCTCCGACTCGCGGAGCTGGTTGTTTTGCTGCTCGAGCACATGCTTGCTTCGTTCGAGCGACGCGGACATCTCGTTGAAGGCCGCCGAGAGGTCGTGAACCTCGGCAGGACCTTTCTCCGGAAGGCGCACCGAGAGGTCACCGCCGGCGACAGTCTTCGCCGCGTCCGACACCCGCCGCACCGGGTGCGCAACAGCACGGGACAGCTCCACGCCGAACAACAGGACGAGCAGAACGGAGATGCCGAGGGCACCCAGGCCGATGAGGATGGCGCGGTTCGCCTGATCCGTCGCGGAGGTAACGCGCGTCGAGGCGAGGGCGTTCTCGGTCGTGAGCATCTGCGTCACCTGCCGCCGGAGCGCCTCGAGCCGGCGGCGACCTTCCGTCGCTGCAACAGGGGAACGCGCTGCCGCGGGGTTGAACTCGACAATGCCGATGATCGGCACCGCGTAGTCGATCTCGTACTCACGAACGGCGTTGACGAGCCGCCGGGCGCGCGCCTCCTGCCCCACACCCTCGGTGCTCTGCAAGAGCGCAGCCGTGGACGCGGGAAGGTCCGCACGGACGTCACGCCACGCGCGAAGGAACCTCCGGTCGCCGGTGTTGACGAAGCCGCGCAGGCTCGCGTCGAGCTGGAGCAGATCCTGCTCGAGGACAAGCGTCGCCGACGTGATGTCCTTCGAGCGATTGGCAGCGTTCGTCGTGGACCGCAGATCCGACAGCGTTGCCACGAGAACGGCGAACGCCGCGGCCACGAGCACGGCGAGCACCGCGCTCGCCAACGCGATCCTCACAAAGAGCGGAACGCGCACCCCGAACGCGCGCACCACCGGCAATCGGCCGAGACGACCGGAATGAGACTGCTCGAGCTGGACGTCTGCCACGGGCGTCAGAGAAGGTCTTTCACGGCGGCCTTGAGCTCATGGAGGTCGAATGGTTTTGCGAGGAACCGGTTGGCGCCGGCAGCTTCCGCGTCGCCTGCCTCGATCTCGCTGAACGCCGTCATCACGAGCACCGGGATGCCGCTGAGGGCAGGATCAGAGCGGATGCGGCGCACGACGTCGAGACCGTTCACGCCCGGCAGCATGACGTCGAGGAGCACGACGTCGGGCCGCGTGCGCTGAGCGAGCTCGATCGCCTCCTCACCGCTGACCGCGCACTCGACGTCGAACTCATCCAGGAGCGCCGTGCAGAGGAACTCGCGCAGCGCGCTGTCGTCCTCGACGACGAGGATCACTGCGCGTTCTCTTTCCGCTCCCTGGTCGGTCGCTGCGGTGTCCACATCCGCCACGACCTAGAGACTAGATCGTCAGGCGAAACAGGAGAAGTTGACGGGCGGGCCGGCCGCCGAGGAACGTCACCGTGAGCGTGCCACCTACGTTGTCGTAGAGGCCGGTTCCTCCCACCACGGGCACCTGGTAGAAGAGGAGGTTGTGCACCGCGCCGGTAGCGACGAGCCGGCCCTGAGGAAGGTAGAAGGTGCTGTTGCACAACCGTGAGCCGCCGCCGAGCACGTTGCCCCGTCCCAGGTTCGTGCACAGCATCTCCTGATGCCCGAGGGCGGTCGTCGTGATCCGGCGGTTGAAGAGCAGTTGCGTGACGACGAGCTGGTCTCCTGGGCCCGGTCCCGAGGTGCCGTTGTCCACCACCGCGCGACTCACCTCGCGACTCGTGATGCGGATGACGCCGGGCCTCGTCAGCTCCGAGCTCGCGAGAACGCTCGATGCGGTAACCGCGCCGACGAGCGCGAGAACAGTGACGAGAACGATCCAACGGGGTCGCGGCATAGCAGGTCGAGAACGCCGTTCGTGTCGGTCGGCGCGTTTCCTGCCACTGGCATCCCCCTTTTGAGGGATTCGCGCTCGGCCGCATGCACCGATGCCAATTACGTAGGGCATTCGAAGGAGGTTAACGGGTGATCCGACTACTAATTTGTGACGATTCGGACGAGGCCCGCCGGCTCGTACGGGCGGTACTCGCGGATCACCCGGAGATCGAGATCGTCGGCGAGGCGGTCGACGGCGAGGAGGCCGTACGGCTGGCCGCCGAGCTCGAGCCCGACGTCGTCCTCATGGACATCGGCATGCCCAAGCTCGACGGCATCGAGGCGGCACGGCAGATTCGCGCACACCGTCCCGCGACCCGCGTCGTCGCGTTCACCGGGCTCGAGGACGAAGACTCGGTGGAGAAGATGCTCGAGGCCGGCGCCACGTCGTTCGTCGTCAAGGGCGCACCCCTCTGGGAGCTCGAGCGCGCCATCCAGGGCGCGAGCCAGCCGCTGCTACGCCTTGCCCACACGCTCGCGCGCACGCTTGGCGAGCAGACCGCCCTCGGGTTCCTCGCGCGGGAAACGAGCGAGTTGACTGGCGCTGCCCTCGCGGGCGTGTTTCTCGCTACGGAGCCGGAGCTCGTGCCAGCTGGATTCGGCGGACCGGGCGCCGACCGTGAGCCCGAGAGCTGGCCGAAGGAGGCCCCGCAAGTCGTCCGTCGCGCCTACGGCGAGTCCCGTTCGGCGGCGGCCGGCGGGCGCGAGCTGATCGAGCTCTACAGGACGTACGGCATCCCCTGCAGCGCAGCCACGGCAGTGCCGCTGCTCACTGACGGCGAACGCCTCGGCGTCCTGCTCATCGTCATGCCCGCCAACGTCCAGTTCGAGCTGGACGGCGATCTCGTAGGAGCGCTCGCCGACATCGCGGCCGGGGATCTTGCCAGCCGCCGAAAGCTCGCGCAGAGCCAGGCGGAAGCGCGTCGCGACCCGCTGACCCTCCTCCGCAACCGCAGGGCGTTCGACGAGCACCTCGAGTCGATTCTCGAGCAGGCGACGAAGAGGGAAGCCCCGGTCACGCTCGTGCTCGTCGACCTCGATGAGTTCAAGAAGATCAACGACACCGAAGGGCACTCGGTCGGCGACCGTGTTCTAAGCGCTGTGGCGCGCCTACTCGACGCACGCGCGAGAACCGGCGAAGAGGTATTCCGGATCGGAGGCGACGAGTTCGCCATCGTCGTGCGCGGCGACGCGGACGCCGGCCGTCGCGCCGCCGACCGCTTCCGGCAGGCGGTGAAGGAGTACGACGGCCCGGAGCAGCTGCCGGCTCTGTCCGCCGGGGTCGCCTCCTACCCCCAGCACGGCGGCGATAAGGAAACGCTTGTTGCACACGCCGACGAGGCGCTTTACCAGGCGAAGCACGCCGGCCGTAACCAGGTCGAGGTCTACGCGTCGCCGAAGGACGAGCCCACCGAGAAGGCCCCCGCAGCAGCAGACCTGACGCTCGTGCCCAGTCGAGTGCAGGAGCGCGTTCTCCTCCCGCGCCGCAGCGGCATACGGATCCTCGTGATCGACGACCACCCCAACCTGCGCATGCTGCTGCGGACGACCTTCGAGATCATCGACGTCGTCGTCGACGAGGCGGGCGACGCCAAGGAGGCCATGGCGCAACTCTCGGAGCGGGTGCCCGACGTCATCGTGCTCGACATCGCCTTGCCCGACGTCGACGGGATCACACTCTGCCGGCGCCTCCGCGCGAACCCACCCACGGCCGACGTTCCGATCGTGCTCCTCACCGGCTCGTCCGACGCGAGCGACGAGGAGGGCCGCGCTGCCGGCGCGAGCGCCTTCGTCCGCAAGCCGTTCAGCCCGCTCGAGCTGCTGGAGACGATCGAGAAGCTCGCCGGCGGTCTCCCGCAGGGCCCGTTCCGGCTGATGACGGACGAGCGGCCGGAGGAGCAGCTCCTGCTCTATGCGCAAGACCTGCGGCGCCTGCTGGAGCTCGAGCGAAGCCAGCGACTGCTCATCCAGTCGGCCTACGACGACACCGTGACGGCGCTCGCCAGCGCCCTCGAGACAAAGGACTTCGGCACTGGAGCACACACGGTGCGCGTGACGAAGTACGCGTCACAGCTCGCCCAGGTCATCGATCCCGGTCTGCTGGGCGACCAGAGCGTCGAATACGGCTTCCTGTTCCACGACATCGGCAAGCTCGGGATCTCGGACGCCGTGCTGGGCAAGAAGGGGCCGCTCAGCGAGAGCGAGCGCCGGATCATCGAGACGCACACAATCCTCGGCGAGCAGATCCTCGATCGCGTCTCGCTGCTTCAGGGCGAAGGACTTCGCATCATCCGCTCCCATCACGAGAAGTGGGACGGCTCGGGCTATCCCGACCGTCTGCAGGGCGAGGAGATCCCCGCCTGCGCGCGCATCCTGGCCGTCGCCGATGCGCTCGACGCGATGACGACGGACCGTCCATATCGCAAGGCTGGGACCTGGAACGCCGCCGTCGAGGAGATCGCCGACCAGTCGGGGCGCCACTTCGATCCGGCGGCCGTCGACGCCTTCCAGGCGTGCGAGCCGCAGCTGCGGCGCATCTTCTTCGAGCTGTCCGCCGCCTAGTAAAGCCCGGAAATCTGACGATTTCCGGGCGATGGATTGTCTCCGTGAACGTCCGTGAGCCGCGGGCGCGCGTGTCGGCCGCGGCGGCGATTGCTCAGGACGCGTCGTGCTGCTCTCCACGCCGCTGGCGATCCCGTCGAACCTTCGTGTCGATTCCGTGAGATCGCGTCAGCATGACGAGCTCATCGTCCGTCGCCTCCCCCCGCCACGCGAACTCGGGCCCCTCACGGCGTTGGAGTCTAGGGCTCGCGCGCCGAAGCGGCCGCTCAGGGAAGACGGAGCGAGCGCGCGCTGCGGTCGAACGTCGCGCGGTACCTGGCGGCGAGACGTGGCAGCGTCGTGTACGTGAAGACGTACGCCGCGCCGTTGCTCATGAGCGCGTACTGCGTGAGCGCCGTGTCCAGACGCCTCCCGCCGAGGTTGAAGCGGGCCTTGTACGTGAGGCGAAGCGCCTTGCCGGCCGGCAGCTTCACCATCTGCCACCAGATCGGCTGCACGACGAAGTCCATCGTGTTCAGCATCCTCAGCGCCTCCTGTCGCCAGGCGGCGAGCGGCAGCGTCGTCCGCTCGCGGACGACGTTGAGGTTCGTGGCGAACCCGGTGCGCAGAGCCGATGGCGCGAGATCGAACGCGATCATCTTCACCGCGAGGTTGGACCCGGCTCCCTGGAGCAGGCTGTCCATCAACGCCGCGAGCTTGGGGTCGTCACCGGCCAGGCGTCGGACCTCGCGGACGAGTCGCCCGCGGTCCCGACTCTGATCGGCCCAGCTCTTCGGAAGCTCGACAGCGAAGCCTTCACCGTGGTGGCGAACCCATGCGGCGTCGGGCTGCGCTCCGGCCGGCACGGCCAGCAGCGCGAGCGTCGCGACGGTGAGGAGCAACGTGCGCACGACACGTCTATCGACCGCGAGCCCTGACTCCGTTAGCCGCCAGGCGTCAAATCACGTAATGGGACTCGTCGTTCGTCTGGGTGTTGCCGCTTTGGTGAGCGCCGCGACGCTCCTTCTGGTGCCTGTCACCAATGGCAGGGCACCCGCGCCGGTGACGGCGAAGATGATCACGGTGAGCGCGGCCGGCCGGTCGTTTCCTGCCCGGCTGACGTATCCGACGCGTGGAGGGCCGTACCCCGCGATCGCCTTCGCCCACGGGTACGGGATCGACTCGTCGTACTACCGGGGGACGTTGCGTGCGCTCGCGGCGGCGGGATACGTCGTCATTGCCCCTGACAGCGAGACGGGCCAGTTCCCGAGCCACGGCCGGTTCGCGGACGACCTCAACCGCTCGCTGCGGTGGCTCGGCCGCCGGAGCGCGACGGGAAGCCGGGCCGTGCCGCGCGGGAAGGTCGACTCACGCCATCTCGGCATCGCCGGCCACTCGATGGGCGGAGGTGTCGCGATCCTCGCGGCTTCGCGCAGCCGCTCCATCGACACGATCGCCACGCTCGCCGCCGCGGAGACAATCCAGCCCAGGGCGTCCGTGCTCGTCCGGCGCTTGCGCGTGCCGTCACTCTTCGTGGTCGGCTCGGACGACCGGATCGTCCCGGCGGTGAGCAGCACCGTCATGTTCCGTAGGGCACCCTCACCCTCACTGCTCGCGTCGATCACGGGCGGCTCGCACTGCGGATTCATGGAGACGTACCCCCTCGCGTGCGACGCCGGTCGCATCTCGTACGTCCACCAGCTCGATCTCACTCGCGAGCAGCTGCGCCGCTGGTTCGACAAGCAGCTCCGGGGCCGCAAGGCCGCGCCCGTCACGGGCCTGCCGGGCATCCGCTACGCACAGGATTAGAAAGGACCCCCTACAAACGCCAAGTCCTGCGAACCCGAAGGCCCACAGGACTTGACAGGGCGACTCTCGCGTATCCGCGCCCGCACGTCAAGGGGGTCGCGCAACGAACTTCTCGCAAATTGCGGGAATCCGACTCAGAGGTAAGGACCGCGGCACAGGAGACACCAACTCCTCTGACACCCGAACTGGAGGAGTGAGTGCCGTACATCGTCATACTCGCCTGCGCCGCCAGTGCCGGCATCCACGCTGCTCTCGCGCCTGAGCACTTCGGCGAGAGCAGCGCCGCGGGCACGGGCTTTGCGGCCTCGGCGGTCGTGCTCGCCGTACTCGCAATCGTACTCACGCTGCGTCCCGGGAACACGCTCGCCACGACCGTGGCGGCAGTCGTCTTCGTCGACCTGCTCGTGAGCTACGCGCTCGCGGTCACCACCGGCGTGCCCCTCTTCCACCCGGAGGTCGAGTCCGTCGAGGGCCTCGCGCTCGCGACGAAGGCGATCGAGGCGATGGGCTTGCTGGCGGCGGTGAGCCTCCTCGGCCGGCGCCGCTTCTCCCCCCTTCCACAACCGAAAGGAGCACTGAGATGAGCAGAACACGAATTGCACGCCCGATTCCCCTCGCATTGACCGCGATCGTCGCAGCCTTCAGCGCTGCGGCCGCGCTCGCCGTCACCAGCGGCAACCAGGCAGCTCACGCCCACGGGCATGCTGCTGTCGCCGGGACGGTGACGCAGGACGAGGTCGCGCTGCGCGGCGGTATGCGCCGCCTCTGGGAGGACCACATCACCTGGACGCGGCTCGCGATCATCAGCCTGACGACGAATGCGCCCGACACGCAGGCGACCGTCGCACGGCTGCTCCGCAACCAGAAGGACATCGGCGACGCCGTCAAGCCCTTCTACGGCAAGGCGGCCGGCAACAAGCTGACAGCCGAGCTCCGGCGGCACATCCTCATTGCCGCCGACGTCATCGCCGCGGCGAAGGCCGGCGATCAGACGAAGCTCGTCGCCCAGCAGCGGCGCTGGCAGCGGAACGCCGACGTCATTGCGGGTGTCCTCAACAGTGTCAATCCGCGCTTCTGGAAGCTCGGCACGATGAAGGCCGAGATGCACAAGCACCTCGCCCTGACGACGCAGGAAGTGGTCGCCAGGCTTCAGGGCAAGTGGAACGTGGACGTCGCGGTCTACGACCGCGTCCACAGCCACATCCTGCACATGGCCGACTTGCTGTCCACCGGGCTGATCAAGCAGTTCCCGGAGCGCTTCTAGGAGGGTTTGGCGGAACGGTGCTCGTCGCTGGGGCGCGCTGGTCGTCGTACTGCAAGGACGCAGGGAGCCCGCGTACTGAACGAAGTACGTGGGCGACCGAGGACGCCGCAGGACGGCGATCCAGTGCGTTCCTGCGGCACAGTCACTGTTTCGCCAGACCCAGCGAAGTCGTTTCCTACCGCAAGCACCTCGCCCCGGGACAGCGCGTCCGTCCCGGGGCGAACCGCTTCCGGAGGTAAGAACCGGACCGCGGAATGACACGAAGAACATGTATGCAGACCGAAACCAGACACGAACAGGCAGAGCGGGAAGTGGCACGCTGGCGGCGGGAACAGCTCGTCGAAGGCGGCTTTCCACTGACTCTCGCCGAGCGGCTGTCGAAGGATCCCCGGTACGACCTGCACGCCCTGATCGAGCTCGTCGAGCGCGGCTGCCGGCCGGATCTCGCCGTCAGGATCCTCGCGCCCCTGGAGGACGCGAAAGCAGCATGAGCGCTGGAGGCGCCGCTACCGTGCAGGGCGTGCAGCCCGCCGCCTCGCCTGCCGCCGGCACCGTGCGCGCCGAGACGCTCGACGCCGAGTCACTGGAGTGGCTACGGACGTTGCGCGCTGATGGCGCGGAGCACGACGCCGCCGTGAAGCGCCTGCACGCGCTGCTGATGCGTGCGGCATGCTTCGAAGTCAACCGCCGTCGAGCCTCGCTCCCCCACGTGCGGGGTGACGAGCTGGACGACATTGCGCTCGAAGCGGCGGACGACGCCCTCATGAGCATCCTCCGGCGCCTGGAGGACTTCCGGGGCGCGAGCCGCTTCACGACGTGGGCGTACAAGTTCGCGCTGCTCGAGGCCGCGGTCAAGCTCCGGAAGCGGGCGTGGCAGGGCCGCGAGGTACCGCTCGAGCCGGAGGCGTGGAGCGCGTTCTCGAGCCCCGGGCTCGGTCCCGAGGCGGAGGCCGAGCAGCGGGAGCTCCTGTCGGCCTTGCAAGGAGCGGTCGAAGAGGTCCTCACGCCGCACCAGCGGCGCGTCCTCGTGGCGCTCGCGCTCAACGGCGTGCCGATCGACGTCCTCGCCGAGCGCCTCTCGACTACGCGCGGCGCGCTCTACAAGACGCTCCACGACGCCCGCCACAAGTTGCGCACATTTCTCGATGAACGAGGCCTCACACCCGAAGACTGGAAGGAGGCGAGCTGATGGAGCGACGGAACCTCGAAGAGCCCCTCAGCCGGCTGCTCGGCCCGGCCGAGCCCGAGATCGGCTGCGACGAGTGCTTCGAGGAGCTCGACCGCTACGTCGACCTCGAGGCACGCGGCGACGATGCCGACGCGGCCGTGCCCGGCCTGCGCGCGCATCTCGAGGGGTGCCCGGCGTGCCGCGAGGAGTACGAGAGCCTACACGCGCTCGTCACCGGGACCGACGCGTCGTAGTCGTACGGCACGCCGTTCAGTCGAACGCGAAGCGGGTCACCGACCGCGGGAAGTCCTTGCCCCAGGCGTACGCGGCGCACGGCCGCAGCCGGTACCACCCTTCGTCCTCGGAGCCAGGCGGCTCGGGCCGATAGTCGTACTTCGCCGCGTAGAGCTCCGCGACACGCTCGTCGAGCGTGATCTCCTCGATTCCGCCCTCGACGATCACGATCTCGTCACCGCTCTCGATGTGCGCGAGCACGCGAGGATCGCGAGCGAAGTTCCGCGCCTTGGCGGAGTAGGGAGCGGTGCTGAACAGCAGGCCGCCGTCGAGCCACAGGCCCCACACGGGCATCGCATGCGGGGCCCCGTCGGCCTTCGTCGTCGCCAGCCAATAGTTGCGCGCAGCCTCTAGGCGCTCGGCGGCCCACTCCCACGACACCATGCCTGCGGGCGAGTCGGGAACCCGGTAGCCCCGCGGAAACTTCGGTCTATGCGCGCGCGGCTCGCTCTCCGCATCCACGCCCCGATCATGGCAGGCGACACGCTGCCGCATGGCTGACGACGGCCCCGCAAAGCCGAGCCGTCCAGGACGCGCAGCTAACGGCCAGTTATGTAGTCGGTGAGGTACTTGATCTCGAAGGCCTGCTGCTTCGAGATGAACTTCACGAGGTCGCCGATCGAGACGATGCCGACCACCTCGCCTCCGTCGACAACCGGGACGTGGCGGATGCGGCGGTCGGTCATGAGCGCCATGCACTCGTCGATAAGCGTCTCGGGCGTGACGACGTAGAGCGGTGACGACATGATGTCCCGCACCGCGGTCTCCTTCTCAGTCCGGCCCTCGAGCGTCACGCGGCGGAGGTAGTCGCGCTCGGTGACGATGCCGACGATCTCGCCTCCGTCGGCCACGAGCAGTGACCCGACGTTGGCCTCGACCATCTTCGTGATCGCGTCGAACACGGTGGCGCCGCCGTCGATCTGGAGCACGTCGCCGCTCTTCTCTTCGAGGATCGAGGATAGAGGCCTGTCCATCCGCTCCCCGGTAGCGTGCAACACGAGCGGCACCTAATGCAAGAGCAGCCCGACCTGACCAAGTGGGACGCCTGGCGGCCGGAGGAGGTCGCCAGCCGCCTCGGGCCGGTCGACGCGCCGTGGTACATCGCGGCCGGTTGGGCGCTCGACCTCTTCCTCGGTGGCGGCTACCGCGCGCACGAGGACATCGAGATCGGCGTGCCACGCAACCGGTTCGACGAGTTCGCGAGCGCGCTGAAGAGATTCGACCTGGTCGAGATCACCTCCCACCAGACCTGGGTGCGAGAGCCGGAGACGGGAGCCTGGCGGCTCGACATCTTCAGCGAGCCGTCCGACGGTGACACGTGGATCTGCCGCCGCGACGAACGTATCCGGCTGCCGTACGGCGACCTCATCGAGCACACGAACGACGGCATCCCGTACGGGCGGCCCGAGATCGTCCTGCTGTTCAAGGCCAAGCGCACGCGCGAGAAGGACGACGCCGACCTCGCCGCCGTGTTACGGCAGCTCGGACTGGAGCGGCGCCGCTGGCTCGCCGAGGCGCTCGACCTCGTGCACCCCGGCCACCGCTGGCTCAGATCCCTTCGGGGACCGTAGCCGGCACCTCCGCGAGGTCGTCGATGCTCGGTGCGGCACGAATCGCCGGGCTGAATGTCGCCCACAGCGCGAGCACGAGCGCAATCGCGACACAGAGGCCCACGGCCGCGCGCGCCGAGACCTCGGTGATAAGGATCCCCGTGAGGAGCGGCCCGATCGGGGAGATGACGATCGCAAACGTCGTCCAGGCGGACTCCGCCCGCCCGAGCAGCCGGTCCGGCGTCATCGCGATGCGATAGCCGTGGACGACTGAGTCGGTCGACGGAATCACGAGCGCGGTAGGCAGCAGACAGACGGCAAGCACGTAGACGCTCGGCCAGACGAGAAACGCGGCGCACCCGACCCACGTCCACAGCTCCAGCACGAACACGGCGCGGACGGGCAGGGCTCGCCGGATGTAGGGCGACAGCGCGGTTCCGGGGAGGATCCCGGCGAAGAACACGGCGACGAGCAGCCCGACCTCGCCGCCCGAGAGCCCCTGGTCTGTGCCGATGACGACGATGGCGAAGAGGATGCTCGGGCCGACGAAGTTCAGGAGCCCGAAGATCAGCGCCACCGTCCGCAGGAAGGCGTGGTGCCAGACGTAGCGCACACCCTCCAGCAACTGCGAGCTCAGCGGCGACGGGTCGTGCTCCCGCTCCTCCTGAAACTTCGCGTGCATCAGCAGCAGCGAGATGGCGGAGAACGCGTACGAGATGACGTCGACGACGAACGGCAGCACCCGGGCGAGCGTGTACAGCGCGCCGCCGAGGGGCGAGCCCGCGAGCTGGACAACGGCGTTCCGCGCCGCCGCTATCGCGGTTGCATCGGGCAGCTGCTGCGTCGGGACGACGGAGCGCAGTGCGCCCGGATAGGCGGCGATGAAGAACGCGGCGCCGATCCCTTCGACGAACGCGATCACGGAGATCAGCCAGAACGCGTTCGACTCGAGTGCGATGACGACGACGAGGATGCCGACTGCGAAGACTCGCACGGCATCCGCGACGATCATGATCCACTTCCGGTTCCAGCGGTCTGCGACCACGCCGGCCGGCAGTGCGAAGAGCGCGTGCGGAAGCGACCGAGCAAAGAGGACGAACCCCGCCTTCGCAGGTGACCCCGTGAGTCCGAGGACGAGCAGCGGGTAGGCGATCGACGTCAGCCGCGTGCCGATGTTCGAGAGCAGCTGCCCGGCCTGGAGCAGTACGAAGTCGCGGTTGCGACGGAGCGGGACGGCGTTCACGCGACGACGCTATCGGGCGCCGTGCCGGCCTGCCATAGCATTCGGTCGCGTGTCCGGCTCGCCGCTGTCGACGCCCTTGTCCCACGTGCTGGTCGCGTTCACGATCGAGTTCGACAACGAGTTCGACCACCGGCTGGTCGAGGCCGACGTCGGTCGCCGGTTCCCCATCTCGATGGTGATGTGGTCGAACTTCATGCGCTTCGTGGGAGACGGCATCACCGTCGGAGAGCTCCCGTCGGCGGCAGGACTGCCCAAGTCCCGAGTTCTCTCCACGCTGGGTGGCATGGAGCGCTGGCGCTATGTGTTCGTCAGTCCCAAGCCGACGGGCTCTCCTCCGAGGTCGCAGCGAGACGGCTGGGGTAGCGCTCGAGCGCTTCGCCGCGAGTGGTTCGTTCGCCCGACGGCGGCAGGCCAGAAGACACAGGAGATCGCTCCGCCACTGTTCGCCGAGATCGAATCGCGCTGGGTGCAGCGTTTCGGAGAAGGCTCGATCGCCGAGCTCCGCCAAACGCTCGCCGCGATCGTCGACGGGCTCGACAGCGAGCTGCCCGAGTACCTGCCGATCGTGGGCAGCTCGAACGGCATGCGTGCCGAGGTCGAGCACCGCGACCGCGGCACGACGACTGCCAGCTACCTGTCAACGCTTCTCGCTCGGGTGCTCCTCGCATACACGCTGGACTTCGAGCGCAGGTCCGAGCTGTCGCTGCCGCTGACCGCGAACTTCGTGCGGATTCTCGACGAAGCCGGCCTGGATGTCCGAGACATTCCCGCGGCCGCCGGCTTGTCCAAGGAGGCGACGAGCATGGCCGTGAACTTCCTGAGGAAGAGCGGTCACGTCTCGGTCGAGTCGAAGCTCGTGCGCCTCACGGCCGAGGGCCTGGAGACACAGGCGAGAGCGCCACGACACCATGAGGAAGTCGGACGCCGATGGGGGGCGCATCGGCTGAGAGACGCCGTGGCCGGGGTTCTCGATCAACACGAACCGCTCTGCGCAGGCCTCCGTCCGTATCCGGACGGCTGGCGCGCCAGGAAGCAGTACGTCAAGCAGACGGACGCCATGATCGACGACCCCGCCGGAAGATTGCCCCACTACCCGATGGTGCTCCATCGGGGCGGATGGCCGGACGGGAGCTGAGCCACGCGTGCCGAAGGTCGCCGACGAGACGATCGCCTGGCTGCTCGAGGGTGATCCCGCGATCCGCTGGCAGGTCATGCGCGATCTGCTCGACGAGCCGCAGAAGGTATGGGAGGAAGAGCGAGCCCGCACGCTCACCGAGGGCTGGGTTGCCGAGATGCTCTCTCGCCGGGACGCCCGCGACGAGTGGCCTGCCGGCCGCTGGACGGCCTCGACGTGGACGCTGCTCCTGCTCATCGCCCTCGGCGTCCCCGAGCGAGAGCCGGCGGGGCGGCCCGCGATCGAGCGGCTCCTCGATCGCTTCATGACGCCGGGGAAGGAGGTGGACGGGTCGTTTCTGCTCGAGCGCGTCGACCTCTGCCATCTCGCATTTTGGCTCGGACTCGCGACGTACTACATGGGGACGGACGACGCTCGCCTCGCACCGCTCGCGGAAGCCATCCTCAGCGCGCAGTTCGACGACGGCGGATGGAACTGCCACATGCGCAATCACCCGCACAGGACCCACAGCTCGTTCCACACGACGTTCAACGTGCTCGAGAACGTCCGCATCGCAGCCGAGCACGGCGTCGTTCCGCAGAAGGCGTTCCGGGCTGCGGAGGCTCGCGCCGCCGAGCTGCTGCTCGCACACCGTCTGTATCGCTCCGATCGCACGGGTGAGGTGATCTCAGAGCGCTTCACGCAGCTCACATACCCGTGGCACTGGCACTACACGCACCTGCGCGGCCTCGACTACCTGCGGCGGACGCCGGAGATCGGGGACGAGCGTCTCGACGATCCGATCGAGCTGCTGCAGAGCCAGCGCAAGCCGAACGGCCGCTGGCCGCTCCAGAAGCGCATTCCCGGCACGCCGCTCGTCGAGATGGAGAAGCCGGGTGGTGACAGCCGCTGGAACACCCTCCGCGCGCTCCGGGTGCTCCGTAGCCGGAACGCGTAACCTCTCACACGTGCGTGTCGAAAGGCACGAGACCCAAGCGACGCAATGGGAGGTCGCTCGGCGCGAGCCGCCGGACGCGCTTCGGCCGTTGCTCCTTCGCGGTGCCGAGGGATGGACCCAGACGCGCGGCGGTGGCTCGGAGCTGCGCGAAGTCCCGTTTCCCGGCGTCCCGCTCATCCTGAACCTCGGTCCGCAGTGGGAGGTCGACGATCGCGGGCTCGACTCGTTCGCTGCGGGCCTAGGCACCGCGCCCTCCACCGTCCGAGGTGAGCGTGCGTGGGCGTGCATCGAGCTTCGCCTCACGCCACTCGGCGCCTATCGACTGTTCGGAGTGCCGATGCACGAGCTCGTCAACCGAGCCGTCGAGCTCGAGCTGCTCATGCCTGAGACGCGCGCGCTAGAAGACCGACTGCGCGACGCGACGAGCTGGGACGAGAGATTCGATCTTGTCGACGCGTTCCTTCTCCGCCGCCTCGCCGAATCGCAACCACCAGATCCCGGAGTCGCGTGGTCGTGGCGCCACCTCTACGAGACCCACGGCCGTACGCCGATCGGCGCGATGGCCACGGAGCTCGGCTGGAGCCACCGCCGGCTGATCGCGAGGTTCCGTGCGCAGGTCGGGTTGACCCCGAAAGCGCTGGCGCGCGTCATGAGATTCGACCGCGCGGTAGCCGCGCTTCGTGGGCCGGCAGGTCTGGCGGAGATCGCGTACGACTGCGGATACGCCGACCAGGCGCACCTCACCCGCGAGTTCAGCGAGCTGGCTGGACTGAGCCCGAAGCGGCTCCGCACCGCCGTGCGCGACTCGGGCGCGATCGCTGCGTAGGTCAATTTCGTACAAGACGGGTCGGGTGCTCGGTCGTACGCTCGTGTGCGACGCGAAAGAAAGGAGCGATCTTGACCCACCCGACCGTGTACCCGACGCTCGTCTACGACGACGCGAATGCCGCGATCGACTTCCTGACGAACGCCTTCGGGGCCGAGCGCCACGCGGTCTACGGCGAGGACGGCGCGATCCAGCACGCGGAGCTTCGTCTCGGCAACGGCATCGTCATGTTCGGCTCCTCACGGGCAGACGCCGAGGCGACACGCGGCGGTGGCGGAGGCATCTATGTGGTCGTCGACGATCCGGACGCCCTTTGCACGCGAGCCCGTGACGCCGGCGCCGAGATCGTTCGAGAGCCGTTCGACACCGATTACGGCTCACGTGACTTCACCGCGAAGGACCCCGAGGGAAACGTCTGGTACTTCGGGACGTACCAGCCCTTCGCCTTCGACCACAGCGCCGCAGGCTAGGCGACGCCGCAGGCAGCCCACGCGACGGCTTCGAGCGCGAACGGTGTCGGCGCCAGCGCCCGGCACCGTTCGCGCAACGCCTCGCGCCGGTCGGCGTCGAGCCCGGCCACGTAGACGCCCGCCGGGCCCACGCCGTGGTTGAACGGCTCCCACCACTCGTCGAAGCTCGCGTGGTCTACGCGAACGGCGAGCTCGGCTTCTTCGACATTGCGAAGACCCGCGACCTGGAAGAGCTCGACGAGCTGTCCCTTTCGGGACCCCGCAAGCTCTGACTCGTCCTCGATCGCAGGGTCGAGCTCTCTCGCCGCCGCCCAGAAGAGGCTGATCGGACTGCGCTGGCCCTCGAAGTCCCACACCGATGCCGCGACGGTGCCGCCCGCCTTCGTGACGCGTGCCATCTCGCCGATGCCCGCGACGGGATCGGCCATGAAGTGGACGACGAGCTGGGCGAGAGCAACGTCGAACTCATCGTCGTCGAACGGCAGTGCCTCCGCCGGTGCCAGCCGGACGTCGACGCCAGGGTGACGTTCGCGCGCGGCGATCACGAACGGCTCCGAGGGATCGACGGCGGCCACCATTCCGGCGCCGAGCCTCGTGACGAGCTCCCCGGTCACGGCCCCCGGGCCGCATCCGACGTCCATGCCCCGCATGCCGTCCCGTGCATGTGCAAGCTCGACGAGGTGCGCAGCGAGCGGCACCGAGTAGCGGCCCATGAACCGGTCGTACGCATCGGCCGAGACCTCGAAGCTCACGCGATCAGCGCCAGTCGATCGAGACGACTTCCACCGGCTCGGAGATGCCCTTGAGGGTGACCGTGCGCGGCCCCGTCGCCGGGTACTGCGAATCGGGGCCGACCGTGGCCTTGCTCGCCACGATCTCTCCGCCCTCGGCCAGGGCTGCGATGCGCGCTGCCTCGTGCACGCCCTTGCCGCGGAAGTCCTTCGCTACCTGAGCGGCCTCCGACGCGTGGAGCCCGATCCGCACCTGCGGCGCGAATCCGTGCTGCTTACGGTGGTCGGCGAGCCGACGGTGGATGGCCACCGCACATGTGAGGGCAGCGTCGGGGCTGTCGAAGCCGACGAAGAACCCGTCGCCCGTGGTGCTCACTTCCTCACCGTGATGCGCGGCGAACAGCGATCGCAGCGTCTCGTCGTGCCAGCGCAGCAGCTCGAGCCACGCGTCGTCGCCCATCGCCTCCGCGAGGTTCGTCGACTTCACGATGTCGGTGAACATGAATGTCTTCAGCACACGCCGCTCCGGGCCCGCCTTGCCCCTGAGCTGCCAGGGCAGGAGCGACTCGATCTCCTCGATCACGATCGCGTCCGTCGGGCATGACGACGCCGCCTCTCGCAGCAACTCCTCGTCGACGCTCTCGACGGCGATGACGTCAGCTTTGCCGAGGCCGCCCTTCAGCCAGTCGAAGGCCGTGGGAGCGATGGTGATGCAGTTGCCGGCGCCGATGCAGCGATGCCTGTCGACCCTCGCTCGCAGCACCTAGACCACCCTTTCCCGGAGCGCGAAGACCGCCGCCTCTCCGGGCGACGACACACCGATCCTCGCGTACATCTCCGCCAGCCTCCGGGCCACGAACCCTTCGGCCACGTCGAGCTCAGCGGCGATCTCCCGGTTGGTCCGCCCCTCGACGAGCAGCCAGAGGAGCCGGGTGTCATCCTCGTCGAACTCGACGCTGGCCCCCTCGCCTGCCGCCTCGTTCATCGCGCTGAGGTCGAGCGTGCCGCCGGTGAGCCTGGACAGCTCCCGGCCCAGGGGACCGCGGAACCAGCGGACGCGGACGTCCTCGTCCGCGATCCGCTGTGCGATCAGCGCTGCCATGACCGTCAGGCGGAAATGCATCATCTCCCGCTCCTCGTCGGTCCCCGTCTCGAGCAGCACGCCGGCGGCGGGCAAGACGATGCGGAGGAAAAGGTCCTCGAAGTGGGCGGCCTGGAGCGCGACGAACACCGACCGAGCGGCTTGGGCCGCCTCTTCGCGCTCGCCGCGTGCGAGGGCGACCTGTGCGAGCGCGGCGTCGGCCTCAGCTCCCCACGGAGGATGACCGGGCAGGACCTTTATCAGCTCGTTCGCCTCCCTGGCGGAGCGCTCGCCCACCGCGAGCAGCTCCTCGTCTGCGCGCTCGACGCCCAGCAGTGCCGCTTCCACTGCGAGCCTCGCGAGCGCTTCGCAGCGCGCCGCGGGCCGACCCTGCTCCGTTGCCAGCCGCACTGCGCGCTCCAGGTGCTCGCGCATTCCCTCTGCATCGCCCCTACCGGCTCGGATCTGGCCCCGCACGGCCTCCAGCTGTCGCGCCCGCAGGGGCGTCGGCTCGGCCGCAGCTCCCTCGGCGGCGCGATCGAGCCACCGTTCGGCGTCGTCGAGCTCACCGAGCTCGAGATGGGTGAGTGCCAACCCTGCAGCAGTCGCGAACTCGAGAGACCGGTCACCCATCGTGCGCGCGTGCCGGTGAGCCTCCTCGCCTCTCGACAGCGCAAGGTCGGGGACGACCTTCGCACGAGCGAAGACCTGGACGCCATACGTCATGTGCGACTCCACCTTCAAGCGCTCGCTCTCGCGCGAGAGCGACGCGAGCTGCGCGGCGAGCTTCCGGATCTCCTCGATCCTCCTTGCCGCCCCCCGGAAGTGGAGGTCGATGGCGAAGTCGACGTACGCCCTCGCGATGATCGTCGACATCACGCCCCGACGGTCTCCCACCTGCTCGAACAGCTCGATGGCACGGTCGTAGTTCGCAATGCCCTCCAGGTAACGCGGAGCCACCGGCGTCTCGGCCAAGATCGCGTCCGGTGTCTCTCCGCCGGCGACGCGGGCCATGACGCCCGCGACCTCGCCGCTCTCGACTTGCTCCATGTACCACTCGCGGACGCGTGCGATGGCGATGACTCCGCGCTCGCGGAGCGCTGCCGCCTGTGCGCCGAGGTCGCCTAGCTCCTCGGCGAGCACGGAGGCCCTCTCGTAGGCTTCGTCCGCGCCGCTGAGATCGACCTCGCTCGGCGCGCTGACCGTCTCTCCGAGGGGATTGCGGAGCAGTGCCTGCCCCAGCTCCAGGCAGGCCGCGAGCTCCGCGGCACGATCGCCGCTTGCATGGGCAGCCTCTCGAACGGCGAGCGCAAGCTCCGCTGCCTGATCCTCCTCTTCTGCGACGCGGAAGGCGGCGGCGCGCCGCAGCTTCACGTCGAGCTCGAGATGGGAGTCGCCCAGCGCTTCGGCCAAGGCGGCGATCTCGGCGAGGCCCTCCAGCCGGTCGGCCGATCGACGCAGCATGCCGAGAGCTTCGTCCTGTGCGGTGAGCAGGGCAACGCGATCCTGGGCGGCAGAAGCCGCCGGCAGGGCCTGGTCGACGATGCGGAGCACCTCCTCCGCTGCACGGGCGTCGAGCGCGGCCCTCGCAGCCGAGATGGAAAAGCGCACGGCGCGCTCCGGCTCGCCACCGGCGAGGGCATGGTGGGCGAGCAGGGACATGCTCTCGGCCGGTGGGTGGCCGTCGGCGGTCAGCATGTCGACGAGCGCCACGTGGATGTCACGCCGCCGGCCGGCCGTCAGCAGCGCAGCGGCAAACTCGCGTACCTGGTCGTGGGTGAAGCTGTAGTCCGCAGGCGACCCCGCAGGATGCTCCAGGAGCAGGCCCGCCTGTACGGCCGGCAAGAGCGACTCCGCGAGCGCCGTCTCGCTGCACCCTTCCTCGTCGGCGCCGAGGCGAAGCTTGATCGAGTGCAGGTCCTTGAGGCTGAAGCTTCGCCCGAGCACGGCCGCGTCGGCGAGGTTCTGCTTCGTATCGTCTGGGAGACGGGCAGCCCGCCGCTGGATCAACGTGCGCACAGCGGACGGGAGCAGCCGCTCGGCGTTCCGTGCGAGTGTCCAAACACCGTCGAGTCGCCGGCCTTGTTGAAGATCACCATCACCTCGTCGCCGACGACCTGGTGCACCTCGCCGCCGAGCCGCTCCATGAGCGGGATGATGGCGCCGAAGTA
>JBKPGF010000098.1:0-11776 GCA_046729255.1 Actinomycetota bacterium | reverse complement strand
TGTCGGTGAGGGCGTGGGCCCACTGGCCGATGACGAAGCTGTAGGCGACGACCTTGTTACCGAAGACCCAATAGAGCAGGAGCCCGACGAGGACGCCGAACGTCAGAGAGTGAGTGAAGCCGACGCCCGGCCAGCCACGGTGGAACTGCGCGGGGTTGGCGGCCTTCAGCTCGACGTCCGCCAGCCCGACGCCGTAGACGAACCACTTCGACAGCACGTCGGGGGAGTACGACCCAATGAGCAGCGGCACGAATGCCACCCGCTTGCCCATGTGCTTCTGGATGACGTACGGCTCGAGATCGTGCGCCGCCCAGCTCATCGGCGCGCTCGGCGGACGAGGGCGGGCAGGGCGCCGACGCAGATCAGCAGGTAGCCGGCCGCGACGAACCAGGAGAAAAGGAACTCGACGGTCGTGACGCCGATTGCGACGTAGACGATGCCGGCTACGAGGTAGAGGGCGAGCTCACGCCAGCCCGCCACCACCGCGTCTCGGAAACCCCCTTGCATCGAGTGGATCCTCCCACAGGAACTTCCTGCCACCCGCGGTACGCGTGAAACAGGCTCCAATAGATGTCCGCTGATACAGCCTTCGCCCACCGCTTCGCCGATACCGCTGACGATGCGCATCGTCGAGCGGTGTTCCGTCTCTGGCCAGCTCGAGAAAGTCGGAGATGGCGTCCCGAACCTCACGGGACTGCGATGATCGACGGACGATGCGCGCGTCGCGGTTCTTGGTACTGGCCGGCGCTCTCGTTGCGGTCGGGTGTAGAGGGGGCGAGAGCACAATCACGGTCGGACAGCCGGTGACGCCCGCGGCCACGACGCCGAAGACAGGTTCTGCTCCATCGACCCCGACACCGCCTGCATCACCGTCAACTGCTCCACAGGAGCTCTACCGAAAACTCCTCTCGGCGCCGGTACCTAAGGACATAGACGACTCGACGTACACGGGAAGGAGCGTTGAGGCAGCTGGGCTCGATCCCAAGCTGCGCAAGCACTTCCACACCGTCGGCTCGGCGGTCGTCGAAATGTCGAGTCCTGTCAATGTCGACGCAGCGTTTACCTGGTTCGTCGTCTATCCGACCGCTCGACTGGCGAGGGCTCGTTTCGAGTTGAAGCGAGCAGAGCAGGGGGCGGTCCCTCTCCTGGACATTCGGCAACCTGCGGTGCTGGTCAACTTTCCCTTCAGGGCCACGGATGTCAGCGGCAACCCGACGACTTACGGGACCAGTGAGGTGTACATCCTGTCAGGCAATGTCATCGTCATCGGGCAGACGTCACGATCGGACACGACGCGGCGCGGTGACGTCGGTGGCGCGATCCTGCTTTCAAAGTGGGGCGTTCGACACCTCGCCAAGATTCGCGGTGGGTCATGAGCTCAAGCGAATCTCCTGCCGAGGTTCAAGGTAGAGCAAGACGCGGGTTCACCGCTGCTCCGCGCACTCGCACCTCGAAGTGCAGGTGCGGCCCCGTTGCATCACCGGTTGCGCCGACGAGTCCAACTACCTCCCTCGCCGCCACACGCGCACCCGAATAGGTGTCGATACGTGAGAGGTGGGCGTACATCGACTGGACGCCTCGGCGATGCTCCACGATGACGAGGTTGCCCCAGCCGCCGGCCATTGGGGCCGCCCACACGACCTGCCCCGATGCCGCTGCGACGACTGGCGTGCCCATTGGCGCCGCGAAGTCGACGCCGGCGTGGAAGCCGTAGCCGCGCGGCCCGAACGGCGAGGACACGGGACCTCGCAATGGCCAGTCCAGTTGCATCGGCGAACGAGGAACTGGTGTCGAGCGCAGCGATGCGAAGGTTCGCGGTCCCGCGACACCGTCGGGTTGCAGTCCCGCCCAAGTCTGGTAGCGAACGAGCGCAGCATCCACGTGCGACTCCAGCACGCCCGTGAAGAGTCCTGAGGGGAAGCCGTGCCAAGCCAGCTCAAACTGCAGTTCGGCTACGTCCCAGCCTGACGCACCGACCTGCAGCGGGCGATCGCCTAGCTCCCAGTGAGCCCAACGACCGAGAGCAGCGCGAACTTTTCGGCTAGGCATTCCGTTCGCGGGAAGCCCTGCTCGTTTCTGAAGGGCGAGTACGGCCTTCCTCGTCGCAGGCCCTTCGAGTCCGTCCACCGGCCCGCTATACAGACCCTTCTGCATGAGCCCGACCTGAAGCGCCGCGAGGCGCACGCTTCCCATCCCGCGGGCCAAGCTGCCGGACAACACCACTCCGGCGATCAGGAAGAGAGGTAGGAGCTTGAGCCTACGCGCCATCGTCTGCATGCGTCGACCCCGCAATCGGGTTTTGCTTGTGAAGCGGTGTTGAGAGTTCGCTTTCGAGGCGCCCTTGCGACGTCCTCTTGGCACAAAAGTGACCTACTCGCCCCGAGCGGGTGCGCACGGGTCGAATCTCAAAGGCCGGCCGACGTTACGGCGGAGTCGGTGCAAGTACCACCCGCGCGGCGCTGAACGCGCCCGGCCGTGCCGCCGCAGCCGCCAGGGTCCCGAATGTCGGCTCGGTGAGAACAGTGATGGCCTTGCCGATGAGACTGCCCGCTCGCTGCGTCCCCCCGCCTTGTCCGCCACTCATTGTTATTTGAGCGGTCAGCGGTAACAGCACGGTGACAGGCTGCTCTCGCTTGGCTCGTGGTATTTCCGCTGGGAAGACACGGAGCGTTGTGGGCTTGATCGTCAGTTGCCGCGGGAATGCCTCCGTGACCACGCCGTCCAGCGAAAGCGTGACGGTCGTGCGTGGTGATGTCGGGAAGATCAACCGCTCGGCCTTCTTGAGATACGGGTACGGGTTGGTGGGATCCCCGTCGTTCGGATGCACTTCGAAGTGGAGGTGCGCGTCGCCACCATCGGCATCGCCAGAGTTGCCGACATAGCCGACGGCCTGCCCAGCTGCGACGTGCGCCCCGTCCTTGAGCCCCTTCGCATATGCGACGCCGGGGACGCACGCGCCCTGGTTGTCATTCCCCTTAGTGACGTCGTTGTTGAGGTGGATGTAGAGGTACGTGGTGCCGCTCTTGCCGTAGAGATAGAGCATGCAGCCAGCAGCCGAGATGTCGTCCAAAACTTGATCTTTCCGGACTCGGCGGCAACTGCAATCGACCGCTTTGCCGCCATGAGGTCGTTGCCCTCGTGCGGACCCTGCGGGCGCAGGTCGCCGAAGTCGTTCGTGAACCTCACTTCGCCCAGGACGGGGAAGATGAGCTGAGGCACCGAGCCGGAAGGTGCAGCCGACACTCCTCCGGCGAGGCCGATAGCGGACGCCGCGACGGCGGTGAGAATGAGTCTGCGGGCTGTCGTTCGGAGGGGAGCCACGTACCGGGGTTCGCGCTCAGAGGGCCAGAACCTAGCAACGTCTGTCGACACCTGTTGGCTATCGCCAACCCTCAAATGGGGGAGCCCGCGTGAGGGAGCACCCTTCCTACCTGTGTGACGCATGACGAAATGGTCTGAGTGCGTTATCCACGCCCGAGACGTCACAGCGCGTCGACGCACTTCCTCTGGCTGCTCAGTGCCGGCGTGTTCCTGTTCGCAGGCGTCGTGTGGTCGGGGTCGAAGGCGCATGCCGTCGAGCTCTCGCCCGCAGAAGCGGAGAGCCAGCATGCCGAGCGTGCCGAGGCAGATCGCGTCGCCTTGCTCGGGCGGTTGCAGCTCGCCGGCATCGCGTCGCGGCGAGCAGCCCCGACACGTGCGCGGGCATCGTTCGTGAAGCTGCCCAAGGCTCCCACGCTTCGCGAACGCAGACTCGCGCTTGCTCGTTACATGACCGCCGTCGTCGGGGCCGATTCGGTGGGAACCGTCGTGTCGAACTCTGGCTCGCTGCTCGCTCAACGCGTGCTTGCCGATCGACGCATCACGATTTACGGCGGAGGCCGGTCGGACGTGGCCTCAGGCCGGGTCGACTCGCGCGTTCTCGCGCTCCTCCTCTACCTGGCCGAGGCGGACGGCCAGGTCACCGTCTCCTGTCTCATCACGGGTCATTCGCGCTTCGTGGCGCAGTCGGCGGCCGAACGCAAACGGGGTGCGCCACGGCGTGAGTCGGCGCATTTCTATGGCCGCGCCGTGGACATCAGCTCTATCGGCGGCACTCCCGTAATCGGCAACCAGCAGCCCGGCGGCGTCGTCGACCGGGCGGTGCGTGAGATCCTCTCGCTGCCACCGGAGCTTCAGCCTAAGGAGGTCATCTCGCTACTCGACCTGTCCGGGCCGTCCTTCAGCTTGCCTGATCACGCCGACCACCTCCACGTCGGCTACTAAGGTCCTCGCCCGCGCTCGCCCTGATGGACTCCGAGGACACCGAGGCTATCGGCGCGCGCCATAGCCGGTTCGTGCAGGTCAGGCAGTTCGACGGCGTGCCTGTCTGTGGTCAGCGGTGTGCTCCGCAAGACAGAGCTCGCCTTTGGGCAGATGAACGCTGCCCTCAAGCAGCCGTCGCGTAAACGACGTCGACGACACGGTGGTCCCCTTCGCCGGACGGCGTCACGTCCGCAGCGTTGTCTATGCTGTAGACAAGCTATCAGCTCCGACTACAAGCCGAGGAACGAGAAACGATGACGACGATAAGGGGCCAGAAGGTATCGGAAAGCAACTGGTTCGGCGCAGCGTGCATCGACGAAGGCGGGCAGACACGCACGCGCTCGCTTGGCAGCATTCGGGGCGAGGTCATTCCCGCTGCAGAGGAGGAGTACAGCGTGAGGCTCGGTATCGTGGTGGGGCCGATCACGGGCGACATCGCGCTGGCTAGCCTGGGCACGACACAGGCCGTACGCGCGACGTTGCGAGCAGATGCACAGGCCGCGCGAGTGGATGCGGCACTTGCGCGTCTGGGTATCAGGCCGAAACGGTAGGGTTTTTTCTAGGCCGTGCTGGCCGTTCACCCGCCATTTCTGTTTTCCACACAACTCAAAGTTTGAACGCGATTAGCGCGAAGTTGAGGCCGATTTGAGTCGTTCCTTCTTTGTGCAGTCGCACCGCGAGACTTGCATCTGCCCACGCTGCAATCGGGCGCGCGAGCGCGAGTGGTTTGAAGCCAATCGCCCACGGCGCAAGCCCGCCGAGGACGTGGCCGGCGAGCTCGTCCGGCTGCGCGCTGCAGGCGCTACGTACCGCGAGCTCGCTGAGCTGAGCGGCCTTAGCGTCGGCACGGTGCATCGGCTCGTGCGCGGAGGCGTGACATGCGATCCGGCGACGCAGGCCGTGCTCGCCGAGCCGCGGGACGCGAGCGCGCTAAAGCCGTAGCGAGTCTGGCGCGCGGTGCGGCCATGCTGCCAGAACGAGGGGCCGCTGGTCACCGCCGGGCGGCCCCTCTGCCTTGAAGGATCCTCGATCAGGTCGTAACGTACGGTGCGTGAACCGACCGCTCGCCTGTCTCGCTGTCGGACTCGCGCTGGCTCTCCCGGCCGGCGCACTCGCGGAGGCATCTCTGATCCCTGCGCTCTACAAGAACTGCACGAACCTCAACAAGCGGTACCCGCACGGTCTCGGCAAAGTCGGAGCGCGGGATAGAACAACCGATGACCCCGTCACGAACTTCAGGCGCAGCACGGTGCTCTACAAGCGGGCGATGTCCTACAATCGCGGCCTCGATCGCGACAAGGACGGAATCGCCTGCGAGCAGGCGTGAAGGCGTAGGCGCATGGGCTTCGGCTTCCGCAAGTCGAAGCGGATCTTCCCCGGCCTGCGACTCAACTTCTCCAAGAGCGGAGTGGGCATGAGTGCCGGTCGTCGCGGTGCGACGGTGAGCCGCAGTGCTCGCGGGCGCAAGCAGGTCTCCCTCGGTTGGAAGGGCTTCTTTTGGCGGCGGAAGGTCTGACGAAGCGGCCATCTAGATCGGCCGCACCTGCCGCGTGAGATGATTGCGTGATGCGCGCTGGCCTCGTCGTCCTGGCCGCCGTCATGATCGTCGTGCTCGCTGCGGGCTGCGGTGACGGAAGCACCGGCGACGTCGCCTCGTCACCATCACCGGGTGGAGACGAAGTAACGGAGGGCAAGGCCATTTTCACGGAGCACTGTGCTGGGTGTCACACGCTGGCCGATGCGGGCGCCACGGGGGTCGTGGGCCCCAACCTCGACCAGTCGAAGCCTCCCAAGGCGCTCGTCGTCGAACGCGTCACGTACGGGAAGGGTGCGATGCCGTCGTTTCGAGGGGTCTCAGGTGGCCACTTTTTTTCGGACGCGGAGGTCGAGGCCGTCGCGGACTATGTGTCTTCAGCCACCGGCAGGTAGAGAGGACGACGCAAGCAGGCCGCTCCCGCCGTGAGATGATCGCACCCGCCGTGAACAAGTGGACGGCACTCGTGGTCTGCGCGGTCGCAGTAGCTGGGCTTACGGCATCGTGCGGGGGAAGCGGTGGGAACGGCAATGAAGGTCGCCTAAGCGCGGCCGAGTTTAGAGATCAGGCGGAGGCGATCTGTAAGCGCGTCGAGGAAACCGATGTGGCCGAGCCTTCCGGTCCAAGTGACCTCATGCGTTATCTCGACGAGTTCAGCGGAGTAATCGATGAAGCCGCCGCCGACTTCCGTGCCCTCGAACCCCCTGAGGACTTTGCCTCTCAGTGGAACCAGTACGTGCGATACGTCGACGAAGGCGCAGCAAAACTGCACCAATTGCGCGACCGCGCCGAGGGGGCATCTCTCGCTGAGATCGGGCAGCTCGCCAACGAGCTGAACGCGGATATCACAAGGTTGGCTGAGCGCGGACACGCGATCGAGCGCGAACTCGGCCTGGACGAGTGCGTCGATTAGATGAACCGTGCCCTCCGCTTCACGCTGCTCGGCCTCGCGGTCGCCGTCGTGCTGTTCACGTCACGCGGACAGCAGGCTTCGGCCCACCACGCGTATCCACGCGCGAGCAACGCGGAGATCGCTTGGGGCGAGGACCACGGGATCTACGGGGCGAACGCAGACGGAAGTAACCGGCACTTGATCACGCGCTACAAGGGTGTTGCCTACACGGATGGCTACTACGATCCGAGATGGTCGGGCAACGGCCAACTGCTCACCTACTGGACGGCCGAAAGCGCGTCATGTTTCGTCCACGTGGTTAGTCCGAGCCGTGGCACGCGAAGGACGCTCAGGTTGGGCGGTGACTGCAATCGGGATCCTGTCTGGTCACCAGATGGACGGCGCATCGCTTTCTACGACGAGGCGACCCGTGGGATCTCGATCGTTTCGCTGGCGACGGGTCGAGTGTCGAGCCTGACCAAGCCCGCTCGTCGCGACACCGACGGTTTCCCCGACTGGTCCCCCGAGGGCACGGTGATCGCATTTCAACGCTGACGATCCATGCGGAGATTAGGCGCCATCGGCCACCTACAAAGAGGCATAACACGCGCGGCGTAGCCCTCGGAGGCGATGCGCAGAGGCCCGTGCTGGCCCGAAACTGGACCTCATTCCGCTCAACGGGTCATCGACGGGTCAGCGAACTACTGGAAATCACGAGAACCATTGGGCAGTCTCGGAACTGTCCTTGGCTCAACAGAGCCAAAGGGGAACCCACGGGAACGGCTCTCGGGTGCTTGCCATGCAGAAGGTCGAGGATTCGAGCCCCTTCATCCGCTCCATCGAAACCCGCGCTGGAGCCGCGGTGCCCGGCGGGAACGCCAGGCGCCGCGGCAGGTTCAGCGGTTCGTCAGTCGCAGTGATCCGCCGGGAGGTCGTCCTCGATCCGGAACACCGGCGGGTCTGCGCTCGGTGCGACGTAGGTCACGTAGACCGTCGCCCCACCGGCGCTCGTCGCCTGCACAGGATGGTCGCCGCCCTCGACGAACACCGATCCATTCGGGCTGCCTGGCCCGTACGTCTTCGAGCTGCAGTCGGCCTCCCACAGCGTGACGAGACCTGACTCGACGGCGACGATGATTATTCCGGGATGGTGGTGCCAGCCGGAGAAACCGCCAGGACTGAAGACGAGCCTCTGCACCCGGACGTCCGTGGCGTCCTTCGTCTGGAACTTGACCCGGTCGCTGTTCCACTGCACCGCCTCGTCGAGGTTCGCAGTCACCAGAGTCGTCGGTGCGACTCCGGCTCCGGGCAACCCGAGAGCGACGGCCGAAAACGTCCCGACCACCGCAAGTGCGAGTGTCGCGGCGATCAACGTCTTGCGTGAGCGCAGTATGCGCATCACTCCTCCCCCTTTATGTTCGAGTAGCCGAGCGGGCCGATCATGGACGCTTGTGGTTTCTGTGTCAAATGGCGCGTCCGAGACGGACCTGCCCGGCCGGCGCGAGCGCGATGACTCCGTCGGCGTGTGTGTCGAGGGTGTGGTCGAGCCTGCCCTGCCCTTCGTGCTGCGGCTCGGCGTCGCGGATACAGAGCCGCTCGAGGCGACGCACAGCGGGTCAGCAGCGGGTCAGCGAACTACCGGAATCCGCGGGAACTGGACGGCACTCACCGGAAATGTTCTTGGCCCAACAGAGCCAAATGGGAACCCACGGGAGGATCTCTCAGATGCTTGCCATGCAGAAGGTCGAGGGTTCGAGCCCCTTCATCCGCTCCATAGAAAGCCCCGCTCCGGGGGGTTTTCTGTTGCGGATCAATAGGGGCAGAAACGCGCCGCTACTGACTTTCGGGAGGTAGCTCAAAGCGAGCGATGATTCCGTTGTCGCCGCCTTCAGGCACCGGACGTTCGGGATGGCGAGTCGCCACCCATGCGACTCCCCGCTCCGGCTACGCGAGAACATCGGGAAATGGCTTTGACGAGATGGCGAGCAGCCGAACCGGCTCGTCGGGTTCGAGAAGTCATGCAGCCCTTCTGGGCCTTCAGGGAAGTACACGACATCTCCGGGCGAAAGCTGCTCCTCGCCCTCCGGAGTGCGCACGGTCGGCCTACCGGCAAGGACGAAGAACATCTCCTCGACGCCGTAGTGCATGTGCAACGGGCCTCCTGGCGAGCGTGGCAGAAGCTCGCGCAGAGAGGCGCCGAGGATGTCCGCTCCAAACGGGTGCCCGAACCACCGGGCGCGCATCCGATCGTCGTCGTTCACCTCATCCCAGGGTTCGTCGGCCAGGAAGTTCAAGCGGTGCATAGCTCCTCCGTTTCGCGAATCGACGCCCGTCCGAGGAGACGAGTTTGATGTGGGCGAGCGTTTTCGCCCGACGCACCTCGCAAGGACGGTTCCGCGGCCGTGTCCCCGAACGGCACTGCCTCTACACAAGAGAGCCGGCCTCTAAGAGAGGCCGGCTTCTCACTCGTGCTGGGCGATGTGCTTAGCGGCGCGAATAGCCGAAGCCGCCGAAGAGCACCAGCAACAGCAACACAATCAGCAAAACCCACAGCCAGGCAGGCATCGCGTCTCCTCGAGTCGGCTCCCCCTGCGGCGGGAGCGGTTTGGTTGATGCCTACTGCTTCCCCGAACTTGGCAACGGAAAACGCTAGGCCCAGATCCGCTGCGCGACGGCGCCCACGAGCCGGAGCTTCGCCTCCTGCTCGGCGGCGGTCATCGCGCCGATCACGCCCGAGGCGAAGCCGCACTGCGGACTGAGCGCGAGTCGCTCGAGCGGCACGTACTGCGTCGCCTCTTCCACTCGCGCCACGAGCTCATCGGGGTCCTCGAGGGCTCCGTTCTTCGTCGTCACGAGCCCGAGCACGACCTCCTGAGTCGGCAACACGTCGGCGAGCGGCTCGAATGTTCCGGCGCGGTCGGAGTCGTACTCGAGCAGCAGCCGGTCGATGTTCTTCAGGCGCGGGAACACCTGTTTCGAGATCGCCTCGTAGCCTCCGGTCGCCGCCCACATACCGCCGGGGGCATTCCCGCGGCACATGTGCATCGCGCGGGTGATACCCGTGAGCCCCTCGAAGACCGTGCTGTCGAACTCCGCGTCCGCGACGAGCTCGTGCGCCATGTCGTGTCCGTGGTCCTCGAACGCCTTACGGTTTCCCGGGTCGATGTGCCACTGCGCGTAGTTCGGCGCGTCGATCTGGATGTAGTCGCAGCCGAGCTCGACGAGCCGGTCGACGACGTGCTCGCGCAGGATGCGGGCGACGTCGGCGATGAAGTCGTCCGAGGTCGGATAGGCGTCGGCCGAGTACTCCGGATGCCAGTAGAAGCGGTGCCAGCTCGGAGCGGGGATCGTGTACTTGGTGCGCGCCTTCGCGTTGTCCTTCAGAAACGCGAACTCGTCACTGACGATGTCGCGGTCGACCTCGAGCCGCCGCGTCACGAAGGGCTCCTCGGGCGGCAGCGCCGAGGTATCGGCGGGCTCGCCCTCGCCCGTCTTCCAGAGATCGCGCCAGCCGGACGACGCGTCGAGGAACTCGAAGCCGCTCACGGGCGCACGGAACAGCGGGTCGTCGATGATCGGGATCAGCGCGATCCACCCGTGCCGCCGGTACTCGCCGTCCGTGATCGCATCGATCCCTGCGCCCTCCTGGAGCGCGATCGCCTCGAGGACGGCACGGTCCTCGACCGCGCGCAGCTCGCCGGTGTCCATCGTCCCGGCGAGTGCGGCCTCCCTCGCCTCCCGTAGATAGTCCGGCCGCAGCAAGCTGCCGACGACGTCCGCTCGCGGGGTGGTCATCTCGCCGTCCGACTATAAGGTCTCGCGCATGCGTGTCGTGGAAGGCAGGGTCGCCTTCATCACGGGAGGCGGGAGCGGCGTCGGCCTCGGGATGGCCAAGGCGTTCGTCACGGCGGGCATGCGGGTAGCGATCGCCGACATCCGCGCCGACCACCTCGAGGCCGCGTCGGCGGAGCTCGGCGACGACGTGCACGCGATCCAGCTGGACGTCACGGATCGCGAAGCGTTCGCGCGCGCCGCGGACGAGGCCGAGCGCGTGCTCGGGAGCGTGCACGTCCTCTGCAACAACGCCGGCATCAACCTCTTCAACGACATCGCCGACGCCACGTACCAGGACTGGGACTGGGTGCTCGGCGTCAACCTCGGCGGCGTCGTCAACGGCGTCGTCACCTTCGTGCCGAGGATCAAGGCGCACGGCGAGGGCGGGCACGTCGTCAACACCGCATCCATGGCCGCCTTCGTCGCCGGTCCGGGTGCGGGCATCTACACGACGGCGAAGTTCGCGGTGCACGGTCTGTCGGACGCTCTTCGCTGGAGTCTGCTCCCGCACGGGATCGGCGTCTCGATGGTCTGCCCGGGCCTCGTCAAGAGCAAGATCTACGAGAGCGACGTCATCCGGCCGGCGGAGCTATCGACCGATGTGACGCCTGCGGACGAGGAGTTCATGCGCATCCTCCCCGGCCTGCACGAGGCGGGGATGGATCCGGAGGAGGTCGGCGAGAAGGTCCTTCGCGGGATCAGGCGGAACGATTTCTACGTGTTCACCCACCCCGACCACCGGGACGAGTTGCGTGGGATCTTCGAGGAGACGCTCGCTGCGTTCCCCGACGAGCCGGTGCCTCCCGACCGGCTGGCCGTGGAGGAAGGCCGGCGGGCCGCCAAGGCGAACGCGCTCGCCTCCTGGCCCGGCGACTGACGCGCGTGGAGGTCGTCGACGGCAAGACGGCGTTCGTCACCGGCGGTGCCAGCGGCATCGGGCTCGGCATGGCGACGGCGTTCGTCGAGGCCGGGATGAACGTCGTGATCGCCGATCTGCGGCGCGACCACATCGAGAAGGCGCTCGCGGAGCTCGCAAGGAAGAGCGTCCACGCGATCGAGCTCGACGTCACCGATCGCGAGGCGTTCGCGGCGGCCGCGGACGACGCCGAACGCGTCTTCGGCAACGTCCACGTCGTCTGCAACAACGCGGGCATGGGCATCCTCGGCCCGGTCACGCTCGCGCGGTACGACGACTGGGACTGGGGCCTGGATGT
>JBKPGF010000097.1:0-4022 GCA_046729255.1 Actinomycetota bacterium | reverse complement strand
TGCTGCGCTTCCACGGCTCGCGCGACAAGCGCGACTTCTTCCACGTGGGCACCAACTCACGGCTCGACGAGCTCCAGGCAGCGGCTCTGCGTCTCTTCCTCGAGCACCTCGACGAGTGGAACACGCTGCGCCGTGAGGCGGCTGCGCGGTACGCCGAGCTCGGACTGGGAGAGCTCGTGGAGGTTCCGGCCGACGACGGCTCGCACGTCTACCACCTCTACGTGGTCCGGACGCCCGAGCGGGACCGGATCGCGGCCGCACTGGCGGATGCGGGGATCGGCAACGCGTCGTACTACTCGACGCCGGTCCACCTCCAGCCGGCGTTTCGCTACCTCGGCTGGAAGAGCGGCTCGCTGCCCGAGACCGAGTGCGCAGGGCGGGAGAACCTCGCGCTCCCGATGTGGGTGGGTATCGACGCCGAGACGCAGGAGCGTGTCGTCGCCTGCGTTCGCGACGCTGTCTCCGTGGAGGCTGCCGCGACGTGATCAACAGGCACCGTCTCTGGCAGCTCGCCGCGGACGCAGGGCTCATCGTCGCGGCGTGGTACCTCGCCTTCCGCCTGCGCTTCGACCAGCCGCGCATCCCGCCGTACTACGAGGATCTGCTGTGGCGGTCGCTGCCGATCGTCGTCGTATTCCAGCTCGCGATCTTCGTCCTCTTCGGCTTCTACAACCGCTGGTGGCGCTACGTCTCGACACGCGACATGTGGACGGCCGTTCGCGGCGTCTCTGTCGCCTGCCTCGTCTCGAGCCTCGTCGTCTACTTCGTCGCACCGGTCGAGCAGATCCGCCTTCCGCGGTCGATCGCGATCATGGACTGGCTGCTGCTGCTCGCGTTCGTCGCCGGCTCGCGAATGCTCGCGAGGACGATCCTCGAGCGGCCGTCGACGAAGGGGATCGTCGCGCGTGGCAAGGAGGTCATCGTCGCGGGCGCCGGCGACGCGGCCCAGGTGATCGTGAAGGAGATGCTGAAGTCCCAGGCGCTGGGCGCGACGCCGATCGGGCTCGTCGACGACGATCCGCGCAAGCAGAATCTCCGAGTGCACGGCGTCCGCGTGCTCGGGACGACAGCGGACCTGCCCCGCATCCTCCGCGAGCAGCATCCGGACGAGGTGCTGATCGCGATGCCGTCCGCAACGGGCGAGTCGCGCCAGCGCGTCGTCGGTGCCGCACGCGCGGCCGGGGTGCCCGTGAAGACGCTGCCAGGGCTCCACGAGCTGATCGCCGGTGACGTCGCGCTCGCGCCGCAGATCCGCCCGGTCCAGGTCGAGGACGTGCTCGGTCGCGAGCAGGTGGAGGTCGATCTTGCCGCGGTCGCCTCATACCTCGCCGACGAGACGGTGCTCGTGACGGGTGCGGGTGGCTCGATCGGTGCCGAGCTCTGCCGTCAGATCGCCCGCATCGGCTGCAAGCGGCTGATCCTCGTTGACCAGGGTGAGACGCCGCTGTTCGAGATCGAGCGCGAACTCGTCGACCAGCGCGGCTTTCCGCCCGGCGTGCCCGTTCTCGCGGACGTCGGCAACAGGCAGAAGATGCGGCAGGTCTTCGAGCGGTATACCCCCGGCGTCGTGTTCCATGCCGCGGCGTACAAGCACGTGCCGCTCATGGAGGCGAACCCGCTCGAGTCGGTGCGCAACAACACGCTGGCCACGCGGGCCGTCGCCGACGTTGCGATCGAGTTCGGCGCCCGACGGTTCGTCCTCGTCTCGACCGACAAGGCGGTCAACCCGAAGACGGTGATGGGTCAGTCGAAGTCGCTTTGCGAGTGGATCGTCGAGGCGCACGGGCAACGCGCGGACATCCCGACTCGCTTCGTGGCCGTTCGCTTCGGGAACGTTCTCGGCTCGTCGGGCAGCGTCATCCCGATCTTCCGCCGTCAGATCGAGCGCGGCGGGCCCGTGACTGTCACGCACCCCGAGATGACGCGCTTCTTCATGACGATTCCCGAGGCGGTATCGCTCGTCGTCCAGGCGGGCGCGATCGGTGGCCGCGGAGAGGTCTTCGTCCTCGACATGGGCGACCCGGTGCGGATCGTCGACCTTGCCCACCACATGATCGAGTTGTCGGGCAAGGAGCCCCAGCGCGACGTCCGGATCGAGTTCATCGGCGCCCGACCGGGCGAGAAGCTTCACGAGGAGCTGTGGGCGGATGGCGAGACCGTCTCCGCCACGAGCCACGCGAAGATCCATCACGTGACCGGGCCGTCGATCGACCCGGAGTGGCTGGACGACGAGCTGGCAGTGCTTGAGCGGCTGGTCGACGAGGGCGACACGCTCGAGCTCGTCGCAAAGCTTGCCGCGATGATGAAAGAGCCGCGCCGCGGGCCCGTGCAGGCACCCGCGACGCGGCCGTTGCCGTAGTCGGTCGGGCTTAGACGCCCGGCATCTTCAGCAGGATCAGCTGCCCGCCTTCCCTCTTGAAGAAGTAGTCGGGGCCGTTTCCGCCCGGCGGTGTCCCCGCAGCGCCGAGCACGTCGGGGCCTGCCTGCTTCTGCACCCAATACGAGTGAGCCTGGATCGTCAGGAAGAACGCACCGGGGCCGAACGCCGACGAGGCGTCGACGATCCCGCTCGACTCCCAGGCTCCTAGCCTGCCGGCTGCTGCGGCATCGACATCGATCGCTCCGAGAGCCGGGTTCGCGTTCTCGTCCAGTGCCTGGTCGACCGCGAGCAGCGGCGCCTTGCCGCCCTCGGGGTTGTTGAGCGGCACCTTCCATAGCCTGGCCGTCG
This sequence comes from Actinomycetota bacterium, assembly GCA_046729255.1. Taxonomy (GTDB): domain Bacteria; phylum Actinomycetota; class Thermoleophilia; order Gaiellales; family Gaiellaceae; genus PALSA-612. The sequence goes on along the minus strand of JBKPGF010000097.1, from coordinate 1,294 downwards.
TCTTGCCGGCACCGGCGGGAAGGCTGTAGTTGTTGTTCCCGCTCGGGTCCTCCGTGATCAGCAGGTTGCCGGCGGGGGTCGTTTCGAGGTTGTCCGGCTGGTGGATCTCATTGAGCGACGCCGGGTCGCCGAAGGAGGCGGTCGCGACATCGTCTCCCTGGACGAGGATGGAGATCGCCGCATCGGTCGGATCGCCGTCATCGTTCGCGTCGAGCACGAGCTTGTAGATGCGCCCGTTCGTCGACGTGGTCAGCGGATTCGCAGCTCCCGCGGTCGCACGCCCCGAGTCAGCGATGTAGACGACGTTCGACATACCCTGCCGCTTGTCGTACGCGATGTCCTCGAGGCGGATGAAGTCGAAGACGTTGTTTCCTTCGACGCTCGGATTGTTCGCGACGTTTCCCCACTGGTCGAGGATCCACTGCGGCCCGTCCGGCGGTACCGATGGGCCGCCCGACGGGGGCGGATAGCTCGGGAAGTCCACGGCCTGGGTCAGCTCGTGGCCATCGGCGGCCTTGCCCTTCGCGATGTTCTCGGGCACGGCGACGAAGTTCCCCGTGATCGTCTCGCCGGGCTGGAGGTCGAAGTAGTCGTCGTCCGTCCCGTTGGCCACGAACGCGTGCAGCGTGCCCTCGTCAGCCCAGAGCTCCTTCTCGTCCGCCGCGGTGTACATGTACAGCTGGGACGACGCTGGCGGGTTCGTCTGGAACGTGTCGTCGCCGGAGAGCAACACGAGCTCGTCGAAGCCCGGGACCGCGACGCTGTTCTCGTGGTTGTGCCGACCCATGCCGTAGATCGGCTTCGTCTTTCCTGTCTTCACGTCGTGCGCGACGACGACGCCTGCCTGCTCAGCGCCGGTAGTGCCCGGCGTGATCGAGGTCGGGCCGGGCCAGGCGGTGCCGCCGCGGAAGACCCAGTCCTGCGCCTCCTCGTTCGTGAAGAGGATCGGCTGCTTGAAGCCCTCGATCGCGGTTGCAAGGTAGTTCGAGCAGAAGCGCTGGTAGTTCTCGAGGCTGGCTATCGCCTTCGAAGCCTTGTTGATCTCGATCTTGTGCCCCGTGAACGTCAGCAGGCTCAGCTCGGTGTTCACGAAGTCGTTCTGGTTGGCCTCAGGCGTGGCACCCCCGAACGGCGGGTTGTACGGAAACGGGACGGTCGACGTCTCGTGGTTGACGTAGACGTCTGCCCGGCCGTTGCCCCGCGCGAGGATTGCGACGCCGTCCGGGAGCGACTCGAATGAGTAGTCGCCGATCGTGTCGCCGACGGAGATGATGGCGTCGGCAGTCGAGCCCGC
>JBKPGF010000096.1:0-5960 GCA_046729255.1 Actinomycetota bacterium | reverse complement strand
GCGGAGCTCGTCGAGCGCGGTCTGCGGACGCTCTGCTTTACGAAGAGCCGGCGGTCGGCCGAACTCATCCATCGCTTCGCGCTCGATCGTCTGGGGCGCGAGTACGCCGACCGGCTCTCCCCCTATCGGGCCGGGTATACGCCCGCGCAGAGACGCGAGATCGAGCGGCGGCTCGCGTCCGGCGAGTTGCTCGGCGTCTCGGCGACCGACGCCCTCGAGCTCGGCATCGACATCGGGCTGCTCGACTGCGTGATCTCGGTCGGTTTTCCCGGAACTGTTGCGAGCCTGCGGCAACAGTGGGGGCGTGCGGGCCGGCAAGGACATGGCCTCGCAGTGCTCGTCGCTTCCGACGACGCGCTCGACCAGTACTTCATGCGTGAGCCGAACGCACTCCTCGGCCGGCCGGTCGAAGCGGCGATCCTCGACCATGCGAACCCTCGAGTGCTCGACGGCCACGTTCTCTCGGCCGCGTACGAGGCTCCTGTCGACGACGACGATCGAGCAACGCTCGGTGACGAGGCGCTCGAGCGTGCCGCCCAGCTAGCTGAGCTGCGGCGGACGGCGGCTGGCTTCACATGGACCGGGCGCGACTACCCCGCCGCGCGGCTCTCGCTTCGCTCGGCCGGCGTGGACTCCGTGCTCGTGGTGGAAGCGGGGTCGGGAACGGTGCTCGGGATCGTCGAACGCGAGCGTGCCTATTCCACCGTTCACGAGGAAGCCGTCTACTTGCACTTGGGCGAGCCGTACCTCGTCGGCGAGCTCGATCTCGTTGCAGGGGCTGCGCTCGTCGAGCCCTTCTCGGGCGCCTGGTACACACAGGCGAAGAAGGACACGACGACGGCTATCGAGGAGCCGCTTCAGGTGTCCGAACGCGAGGGTGTCGCGCTGTCGTTCGGTCGCGTCTCGGTCACCGAGCACGTCGTCGCCTACCAGCGCAAGTCGACGCGCGACGGCGCGGTTCTCGAGACGCTCCCGCTCGACCTGCCGCCGGCGACGTTCGAGACGGAGGCCGTCTGGTTCGTCCCGCTGCCTGCGGTGCTCGAGGGGTTGGAGCAGATGCCGAAGCTCCTCTCTTCCCTCCACGCGGCGGAGCACGCGCTCATCGCGCTGCTGCCGCTGTTCGCAATGTGCGACCGGTGGGACATTGGCGGCCTGTCGACGAATGTCCACTTCCAGACCAACGCGCCGACGGTGTTCGTCTACGACGGGCACCCCGGCGGCGTCGGGATCGCCGAACGTGGCTTTGGCATCTTCGGGGACTGGGTGGCGGACACGGCCAGGCTGCTCGCCGGGTGCCCATGCGAGAGCGGCTGTCCGTCCTGCGTGCAGTCGCCGAAGTGCGGCAACCTCAACGAGATGCTCGATAAGGCCGGCGCGCTCCAGCTGCTCCGGCGCATCGCGAGCGCCTGAACCCCGGGGCCACCCCTCGCCTCCTCCCGGTTTCACGGTAGCGGGGAATTTCTGACCCGTGTGTGCCGGGAATGCGCCGGAAGTGTGTCAGCGAGCCGGGCGACCGCTCGACGCAAGACGCAACGCGAGGTCGACCGCCTCCTCGGGCGTCGATGCGCGGTCGATCCCCTCTCGTCCAAGCTCCCAGCCTGGATCGAGCACCACGACCGGCCGCCCGAGAATTCGCGCGTACGCGATCTCGGCCAGCGTACCGTAGCCACCGCCCACAGCGATAACCGCATCTCCCGACGCGGCAACCGCGAGGTTGCGACCGTGCCCCGTAGCGGATACGACGACGTGGTCGATCCACGGGTTGGCGTCGTCCCTCGACTCGCCGGGCAGGATGCCGATGGTGACGCCGCCCGCATCCTTGGCCCCGCGAGCGGCGGCCGCCATGACCTCGTCGAGCCCGCCGCAAACGAGCGTCGCCCCTCGCTCGGCGAGCAGCCGACCCACCGCCTCCGCCCGCGCCTCGTGCTCGCGACCGCTGCCGATGACTGAGATCTGTACGGCCACTACGAGAGCCCTTCGACCCGCTGTCCGATCGCGTCGCTCACGTCGTGGCGAGCTTGCGAGCCTCGGCGATGCGCCCTGCGAGGGAAACGCCGTCGAGCCCGTGCGCACGCAGCGCCTCCGGTGGCGTGCCGAATGCCGGCCAGCCGTCGACGCCGAAGATCGTCACCTCGCGGCCGGGAAGCTCGCGGCGAAGCGCGTCGCCAAGTCCCCCAACCGGGCTGTGGTCCTCGATGACGACGATCGGCGCTTCAGGTGCGGTGAGCTCCTCGAGCCACTCACGGTCGAAGCGGTTGAGCCAGGGCTGGTCGATGACCGCCGCGTCCATCCCGTGCTCCGAGAGCAGCTCGACTGCGGTCAGCGCCTCGTGCAGCATCACGGGCCCGTAGGCGAAGACGAGCGCATCGGTGCCCTCGCGCAGCACTGCGCCCCGGCCAGGCGCAAGCCGGTAGCCGGCGGGCAGCTCGATGCGGCGCGGCGAGGGCCCGATGGCGAGCCGGATGGCGACGTTGCACCCGGCGTCCTCGACGGCCCATGCAACGAGCGCCTTCGTCTCCTCGGCATTCGCGGGCTCGGCGATGGTCATGTTCGGCAAGGCGGCGAGCAGCGAGATGTCCCGAATGCTCTGATGCGACATGCCCGGCCCGGCCGGGATCAGGCCCGCGTAGTGCAGGCCGTAGATCACCTTCGAGCCCTCGCTCGCGTTGTTGTAGATCTGCTCGTTCGCTCGTGAAGCGAGGAAGCTCGCGAACGAGTTGACGACTGGCACGAGGCCGTGGCGGGCGAGCCCGCCGGCCGCGGAGACCATGTCCTGCTCGGCGATGCCACACTCGAGGAAGCGCGACGGGAATGCCTCCTCGAAGCCGCGGACTCGACAGTCTGACGCGAGGTCTGCATCGAGCACGACGAGCTGCGGCATGCGTTCGGCCAGCTCGACGAGTGCCTCCCCGTATGCCTCGACGACGTACTCGCGGGTAGCCGTCACCCGCGTCCCCGCGCCGCTCTCGGGCTCCGCCTCGAGCGCCGGGGCGGGAAGTTCGTCCTCCAGCGGTGGCACCGGCTCGAGCACCACATCGCCGATCCGGTCAAGCAGCTCTTCGCGCGCTCGCGCGAAGCTCTCGTCGTCCGGCGCGCCGGCGTGCCAGCGGTACGTGCCGCCGCCCTCCCGGAGCGCCTCGGGGTGCTCCATGAAGGAGACACCGCGACCCTTGATCGTATGAGCGACGATGGCCTGAGGACGGTCGGCGATATTACTCGCCTCGCCGAACGCCCTCCGCAGCGCGTCATAGTCATGGCCGTCACAGGAGGCGACGTGCCATCCGAACGCGGCGAGCTTCGCCTGCAGGTCGCCGAGCGCGAGGATCTCCTCCGTCGGCTTGTCGGACTGGAGCTCGTTCCGGTCGACGACGACGGTCAGTCCGGACAGGTGATCGTGAGCCGCACCCTGGAGCGCCTCGAAGTTCTGCCCTTCCTGCAGCTCCCCGTCTCCTACCATCACCACGACCCGACCCCCCCTCCCGAGCTGCCGTTTCGCCCAGGCGATGCCGCGGGCCTTGGAGATGCCCATGCCGAGCGAGCCGGAGTTGGCCTCGATCCCAGGGGCGCACACGTTGGGGTGCCCGTCGAGGCCGCCGGAGCGCCGCAGCCGCAGCAGCTTCTCAGTTGGCACGACGCCGAGCGAGTGGAGAACGGCATACAGGCCCGGCACGTCATGGCCCTTCGACGAGAAGTAGACGTCCCGGTCGGGGTGGTCGAAGCCGAGCCGGACGGTGTTGAGCTGCTCGTAGAGCAGATAGACGACGATGTCCATCGCGCTGAAGCTCGAGCCCAGGTGGCCGGAGCCCGCCCGCTTGACGGCGGTCAGCGCGTTCAGCCGGCACATGTCCGCGACCAGCTCGAGGCCCGTCTCGCGGGCGCGCGGGAACGCCGACGGGGGAATGAGGCTCAGCTCGGTCACGGGGACTCACGCCGATGCACGGTGACTACCGGGGCGAGCCCGGTCGCCACGGCTGCCAGTTGAGCCGGACGATCGCATCGCTGTTCGGGTCATGGACCTGAAGGCCGCGCCGGACAACTGCTGACCACGCGGTCCTGCGCAAGAGCTGTCGCACGTCAGCCTGCTGCCGGCCAGGGGTGAGCGCGGAGGACGTCCTCGTTCACGTCGGCGCCCCAGCCCGGGCCGCTGGGAACGGTCAGTACGCCACCCTGGATTCCCGCCGCGGCCGTGAGCTCGTCCTTCCAGGGCACGTCGTCGACGTCTACCTCGAGGATGCGCATGTTCGGAATCACCGCGCACCACTGGGCCGAGATGAACGTCGCGAGGTGGCTGTAGTAGTTGTGCGGAGCGCAGTTGACCTCGAACGTCTCGACGAGGTCAGCGATCTTCTTCGACTGCGCGAAGCCGTTCCAGATCACGTCCACCGAGGCCACGTCGAGCGCACCCGCCTCGAGAAACGGCCTGAAGGCGCGAGCGCCGTAGAGGTTCTCACCCGAGCAGATGGGGACCGAGGTCGAGCGGCGGACGAAGGCGAGCGCCGCCGGATCGAAGCAATCGATCTCGAGCCACGCCAGCCCCTGGTCGGCCAGCGCCCAGGCCGTCCGCCTGGCTCCCTCGGCGGTGAGGTTGAAGTTCAGGTCGACGATGGGCTCGGCCTTCCCGTCCGTGCCAGCGGCAAAGGCATCGAGCAGCGCCCGGAGCGCCGCTTCCACGTCAGGCGAGGAGTTACGCTCGAGCCCTGGTCCGTGGAAGCCGGGGTGCAGCACCTGCGGCTCGTCGCCCGGCACGACGACGTTCGTCTTGAAGGCGGGGAAGCCGCGCTCGACGACTTCGCGGCCAAGCGCAGTGACGTCGTCGTAGCTTGCGAGCTTCGGGGTGCCCGTCACCTCCCAGGCCCGCGCTCGCGTCGTTCCGCAGTGCGACCAGTAGGCAGGCACCTCCGTACGCAGCGGGCCGCCGAAGAGCTCGTAGACGGCGACGCCGTATGACTTCGCGGCGAGGTCGAGCAGCGCGTTCTCGATCGCGGCGATCGCCTTCGCGACAACGCTGCCGGGACTCTGTCGCGTCGCTCGGTAGAGGTCCCAGTAGACGGCCTCCCACGTCCGTGGATCGCGTCCGACGACGAGCGGCGAGAGGTCCTCGACGACGCCCGCGAGCCCGCGCGGCGAACCGTGCGAATCGGTGACCTCCGCCCAGCCCACGAGGCCGTCGTCCGTCGTCGCCTTGAGGAAGATCCACGGGCGCCAGCCGGCGTCGCAGAACAGCGTTTCGAGCTGCGCGACGTTCACGGGCGGTCAGGATACGGGTACGGCTGGCGATCGATCTCCGTGAGCGTGGCCGCCCCGGAGGCGACGAGCGCCTCGGCGCGTTCCCAGTCCGTCTCGTCGTCGACGTTGAAGCCCTCGAGCCCCGCAGTCAGGAACGGCGCGAGCACTCGGCCTTCGCGCGTGCCGGTCTCGGTCACGACTCGAGTCCACGCGATCTCGAGTGCGCTGTTCTGGTGGTAGACGCGCGGCAGTGCCTGGTACTGGCCGGCGTGCCAGGCAACGTCGAGATGGGACTGGTCGAGCAGCGGCGTCATCGTCCGGCCGTCCGCCGCGAGCTCCCACCTCTTCCCCGGGTGCTGCTTCACGAGCTCGACCGCACGAATGGAGTCGGCCTCCGGAGTCGCCAGCAGCTGCTCGAGGCCGCGGCGCACGACATCCGGCCCGCGGAAGGGGTTCGTCGCCCGCACGATCGCGAAGAGGTCGTAGCTCTCGGGCAGCCGCTCGATCGTGTACGCGACCCACTCGATATCGGGCGACGTCGACGTCGCCAGCTCGGGGGGACGAAGAAATGGGACATCGGCGCCATACCAGCGGGCAACGTCCGCGATCTCCTCGGAGTCGGTGGAGACGAGCACGCGCTCGAAAATGCCGGCTTGCTGGGCCGTCGCAATCGCGTAGGCGAGCAGCGGGTGGCCGGCGAGCGGGCGGATGTTCTTGTGCTGCACGCGCTCGGA
>JBKPGF010000095.1:0-9996 GCA_046729255.1 Actinomycetota bacterium | reverse complement strand
AGGCCGGCCGCAAGCCCGAAGGCTCGCACCCCGGCCGCTATCGCCGAGCAGCTTCGAGTCGACCGACGCGACTCGTTCTCTCGCACCGGATGCTCGAAGCGGGTGCAACCCGTCCACGCACCGGACGTCTAGAAGGAGACCGACCTAGAGTAGGCGCGGGGAGCGTAGATCCGTTAGCCCCTGGGGAGAAGGAGTCGCAACGCTCCCCGCACTCTGACCACTATTACCAGTCAGCGCGCGCCTAAGCCATCCCTCGATCGAGCGACCCGCGCAATAACGCGGTCTTGGCAACGCCACGGGGTCTAGATGCGCCTGGCAGGAATCGAACAGCCCTGCTAATCGGCGTCTTCTGAGGCTCGAGGTATCACCGGGGTATGCACCGCGTGCGCCTACGTGACCCTCGTTGCGCGGGTCGGGCCTCAGCTCGACCTGCTCGGCACCGCGTCCTCGAGGAGGGGCTTCGGAAGGAACCGCTCGTACGTACGGCGCAGGTACTCGACAGCATCGTCCCGCGTCGACTGAATCTCTAGATTCGCCTGCACGAACTTCAGCCGCTGCTCACGCCCTTCGACTACCGCGTCTGCCTAGCCCTTGACATGGCCTGGCTTGAAGCGCACACTCGGGGTTCGTTACATCGGCCACTTACTACTGGGTCAGCAGCGTCCAGCGGCTCGAAGGGGGAGCAAATGCGGAGATCACTTGTGGCAGGTAGCGCTGTTCTGGTAGCGGTGACGGTCGTCGGTTTCGCGCAAGCGGATCCCTTTACGCAGCACAGCCTGACCGCGATCAGCGGCCAGGGGAGCGGAAACATTGCCTTCTCGCCCACGGCCAGGAACGTGGACGCCAACCAATTCGACGTGCAGATAACGGTCAACATTCACCGCGCAGCACCGAACACCGTATTCACCGCGTCTCGCAACGTCGATTTCATTGCGGGCGGCATTTGTACGAATCCCACCTTTGTGCCCTTCAGTCCAGCCTTCACGACCTCGGCTGGGGGAGCGGGCGCGGCCCACTACGAAGTCCTGCGGGGCCCGCCTACCCCGTTCGTGGAAGGAGCGAACTTTGATGTGAGCTTCCGCGTTGAAGGCTCTGACGGAACGGTTCTCACGAGTGAGTGCTTCACGGTAACCGTGAAGTAGGGGATCGCTGCGTAGCCGCCTGGCTTCGACTGCCCCTTGTTATCCGCCGACGTTCGAGGTATCACCGAGGTATGCACCGCATGCGCTTTCGCGGCATCTATGTCACAAATGACCGGCCTGTCCAAGCCAAAACGGCTTGACTTCGTGACACTCGATGCGCCTGGCAGGAATCGAACCTGCGGCCTCGCGCTCCGGAGGCGCGCGCTCTATCCCCTGAGCTACAGGCGCGTGGCGCTCAGTCTACCGCCGGCTGGTGGCGGCGCCAGGTGGCCGCCGCTAGCAGCCCGAGGACGAGCGTGGGCACGATCGTCAGGAAGCGGTAGACGAGCACGGCTGCGACGACCTCGGCCTGGCCGCCGCCGAAGCCGACGAGCAGCGAGGTCAGGCCAAGCTCGACGATGCCGAGGCCGCCGGGCGTGATCGGCAGCGAGCCGAGCACACGCACGATCGACCAGGCCGCGAACGCCTCGATCCAGTCCACCTCCGACGCGGGGACGTCGAGCACACGGAGCGAGACGAGCAGGACCGCGAACACGCTCAGATGCCCCGCAAGGGTGGCGAGGGTGATCACGTGCCAACGCTTGCGCAGCAGCCCGATCGTCTCGCGGCGAAAGCGGACGAAGGACTCGCCGCCCCAGCCGACGGGCTTCCGGCGCAGGAGGCGCTTGAGCCACGACACGAGCCGAGCCGCGAAATCGCCGACCTTGCGCGCGAGCTGAGCGCTCCAGAAGCCGACCACGAGGCCCGCCACGACGCCGCCGAAGACGGCGGCTCCGATCAAGGCCATCGTGCGGAGCAGCGGGTGCTTTCCACCCTCCGCCGTCAGCAGGCCGAGGGCGATGATTGGAAAGCCGAAGATGACGAGCTGGTTCCAGACGCCCGTAACCGTCACGGCGAGCGTCACCGGCCGGCCGCTAAAGCCCCAGGCCCGCAGCATCGCGAACGACACCGCCATCCCCGGCGCGAAGCCGCCTGGGGCGACGTAGGTCGACGCCGTCGATGCCTGCGTGACGACGAATGCCTGCCGGAATCTCAGGCCCGGCAAGGCAGCCTGCCACGGCGGCGCGTAGGTCGCGAGGTTGACGAGCACGACACCGAGCAGCGCAAGCAGCTGCGGCCACGAGAGCGTCTTCACGACCTCCCATACGTCGCGGTAGTCGGCGATTCGCGGCAGGACGAAGACGAACGTCCCCGCAATGACCGCGATTGCGAGCGCCCCGCCGATGAGTTGCCGCTTGCGCGAGCGGAGGGGGGAGGCTTTGGTGGGGATCTCGGCCGGGGCCGCGTCGGCCTTCGTCGGGATCTCAGCCGGAGGGGAATCGTCGGCCATCCCGGCGGACGCTATCGACATACCATCCGCTCCATGGAGCTGGCGACGCGACCGGTGACGCTCGAGCTCGCCGAGACGTTCGTCATCGCCCGGGAGTCTCAGGACACCGTCGAGCTCGTTGAGGTCGAGATTCGCCATGACGGCATCTCCGGCTACGGTGAGGCCGCCCCCATCGACCGCTACGACGAGGACGTCGACTCTGCCATGGCCTGGCTCGTCGACGCCGCGGCGGTGCTGGGTGACGACCCCTGGGCGCTCGACGAGATCCACGCCCGGTTGCCCACAGGACAGCAGGCCGCCCGCGGAGCGCTCGACGCGGCTCTCCACGACCTCTGCTCGAAGCAGGCGGGAGTGCCGCTCTACCGCCTGCTCGGCCTTCCTCCCAAGGGACCGCCGACGTCGTGGACGATCTGGCTCGGCGATCCCGACGACATGGCGCGGCGGGCCGAAGGGGTCGCCGGCCGCTTCCTGCGCCTCAAGCTCAAGCTCGGCGGCCGTGACGGGCTCGACGTCGCGCGCGTGCGCGCCGTACGGTCGGTCACGGAAGTGCCGCTGCAGGTGGACGTGAACGAGTACTGGTCGCTTGACGAGGCGAATGACGCCCTTCCGCAGCTGGCCGAGCTCGGCGTCGAGTACTGCGAGCAGCCGCTGCCGGCGGGAGATTCCGGCGGTCCGGCCCTCAAAGCGTCTTCGCCGATTCCGATCTACGTCGATGAGGACTGCCACACGCTCGCCGACGTCGCAGACTGCGCGGAACGCGCGCACGGCATCAACATCAAGCTGGCGAAGTCGGGCGGGGTGCGCGAGGCCGTGCGTATGGCGGCCGCGGCCCGGGCACTGGGCCTCGGCGTCATGCTCGGCTGCATGGTGGAGTCGGGCCTCGGGATCGCGCCCGGCGCCCACGTCGCGTCGCTGTGCGACCACGTCGATCTCGACGGCAACCTCTTGCTGCGTGAGGACCCGTGGCCCGGCGTCGAGTTCGTCGACGGGGTCCAGGTGCCGGCTGACACCCCAGGCCTGGGCGTCGCGCGCCGTGCATGACGACGTCATCAATGCCTTGTCGCGCGACTACGGCGTCCACGCCTACGGGAAGTGGCGGGGCGCGTTCTGGCGGCTCGTCGCACTCGTGGATCTCGGCGTCGGTCGAGGTCACGCCGGCGCGCTCGCGGCAGCGGAGCCGGTGCTCGAGTGGCTCCGCAGCCCCTCGCGCTTGCGCGCGATGGCGAAGAGGACGTTCGAGGGCCGTGTCCGGCGCTGCGCGACCCAGGACGGGCTCGCGCTCCACGCGTGCTGCGCCATCGGGCTCGCGGACGATCCGCGGGTCATGGCCATCGCCGAGTCACTGGCAGAGACGCAATGGCCGGACGGCGGCTGGAACTGCGACATCCGCCCGCAGGTGACGCACTCGTCGTTCAACGAGACCTGGGGGCCGGTGCTCGGCCTTGCCGCGTTCCGAGACCGAGACGCCACCGCACGCGGCGTCGACTTCCTCCTGCGTCACCGCGTCGTCTTCTCACACCGCCGCGACGTCGTCGCGCACCCCGCGTTCGTGAAGCTTCGGTATCCGCCGTACTGGCACTACGACCTCCTCGTCGGCCTGCGCACGCTCGCCGAAGCAGGCGCACTCGACGATCCGAGGACGACGGATGCGCTCGACATGCTCGAGTCGAAACGGCATCCCGACGGCACGTGGCACGTCGAAGGACGCTGGTGGAAGCGGCCCGGCTCCAAGGGGAGCAACGTCGAGGTCGTGGACTGGGGAGAGACGGCGGACGTTCTCCTCACGGAACGGGCCGTCCACGTCCTCGCTGCGTCGGGCCGCGCGTGAAGCGCTACCTCATCCTCGCCGAGCGCTTCTCGGGCGACGCACACTACGGCAAGACGACTCGCGGCATCCTCCTTTACTCCCCACACGCGACGGTGGCCGTCCTCGACTCGACGCGGGCCGGCGAGACGATGAGCGACGTGCCGGTCGTCGGAACGCTCGAAGAAGCTCTCGCCCTCGACCCGACAACCGCGGTCGTCGGCGTGGCGACGCAGGGCGGCCGTTTCCCGCCGGCATGGCGAGCGCTGCTCCGCCGGTGCATCGAGGCGGGGCTCGATGTCGAGAACGGGTTGCACGAGTTCCTCAGCGACGACGCGGAGCTGTCCGAGCTCGCCCGTGAGCACGGCGTCGAGCTGCGCGACCTGCGACGCCCGCCCAGCGACCTCAACGTCCCGACCGGGGCGAATCTCGAAGTCGACGCGAGGATCGTGCTCACGGTTGGCTCGGATTGCGCGATCGGGAAAAAGACGGTTGCCGTCGAGCTCGATCGGGAAGCACGGAGTCGTGGGCTTCCGTCCGTCTTCTGCCCGACCGGCCAGACGGGGATCGCCATCGCGGGCTGGGGCATCGCTGTCGATGCCGTCGTGGCCGACTTTCTTGCCGGCGCGGCCGAGCGCATCGTCGTGGAGGGTGCGGAGCGGGGCGGGAGGCTGCTCTTCGTCGAGGGCCAAGGGTCGCTCGTCCATCCCCTCTATTCCGGCGTCACGCTCGGGCTCATGCACGGGTCTGCGCCGCACGCCTTCGTCCTGTGCCACCACGCTGGGGCGACCGAGATCGAGGGCTGCCCGGGGCACATGATCCCGCCGCTTCCCGAGCTGATCGAGCTGCACGAGCGCGCATCCCTGCCGGCGCGGAGGGCCCGCGTCGCGGCAATCGCGCTCAACACGGCCCATCTGGAAGAGGAGGAAGCGCGAGAGGCGATCGCCGACGCCGCCGCCGAGACGGGGCTGCCCTGCCACGACCCGGTTCGGTTCGGCGCCGCTAGGCTTCTCGACTCGGTGCTCGTCGCCGTAGGGGAGTAGAGACCTAACAGTCATGCAGCGGAAAGCCGTCCTTGTCGTGCTGTGCGCCTGCATCGGGGCGCTGATCGCTGGTCCGGCTGACGCAACACCGCGCTTCGGGGTGGCCGAGGACGCGACGAAGTACGCGGAAGACGGTGGCGCCTCGCTGTATCCGAAGCTCATGGCGCTGGGGATGGACACGAACCGCATGACCGTCCACTGGGATCCGACTGACCCGACGACGATTCAGGAACGGGGATTCCTCGACCGGGCGCTACCGGCGGCAGCGAGGGCGGGTGTCCGCGTCGTGCTGGCCGTCTATCCGACCGACCGGTACGCCTTCACGATCGGCTCACCCGAGGTGCGCGCCACGCTGTTCGGCGCATACCTCCAGACGCTCGCGCGACGCTATCCCCAGGTCACCGACTTCATCGTCGGCAACGAGCCGAACGAGCGCTACTTCTGGCAGCCGCAGTTCGGCGCCGGAAAGCGGCAGGTGTCGGCAGCGGCCTTCCTGCGGATGATGACCACCGCCTACGACGCCCTGAAGTCCATCGATCCCAAGCTTCGCGTGATCGCGGGGGGCCCGTCGAACGAGGGCAATGACAGGACCTCGACCTCGCCGGTGCGCTTCATCGCGGTGCTCGGCGATGCATACCGGGCGAGCACGCGAACCACGCCGTTCATGGACGCGATGAGCTTCCACATCTACCCCCGCAACAACACCCATCCACCTTCGAGGCGCTACAGCTGGCCGAACATCGGCCCGTCCGATCTCGCGAGGGTGAAGCAGGCTGTCTGGGATGCGTTCGCCGACACCCCCCAGCCGACCTTCGCGCAGAGCGTCTTGAGTCCCGCGGGATCCCTGGGGCTCGTCGTGGACGAGTTCGGCTGGCAGGTGGCCATCGGCGCGAGACTGGCCGCGCGGTACACGCACAAGGAGAACGTGCCGACGATCACCGAGGGCGAGCAGGCGCGGAACTACGCCAAGATGATTCGGATGCTCGCGTGCGATGCGGCCGTGACGGACGCGCTCATCTTCCATCTCGTCGACGAGGCCAACCTCAAGCGGTTCCAGTCCGGCGTATTGCGGATCGACAGGTCGAAGCGTCCGTCGTACGGCGCGGTGGCGAGGGCCATCAGGACGGCAGGCGACTGCGGAAGCAGGGCCCGCTGGAAGCCCGCGCGGGGCGTCGTCGGTGCGAAGGCGATCTTCGAGGCCCGCGACCACCCCTCGGACCGGACCATCTTCGGGATCTCTGTCACCGCGTCCGAGGACGCCGTCGTCAAGGCGGGGATCTTCCGCCTGAGGAGCCCCGACGCGAGGCCCGAGGTGGGGGAGATCGCACGATCGCTGGCCATCTCGTCGGGCGAGCTTACGCCGGCCCTGAGAGTGGCGAAGACGGTCAAGGCAGGCCACACGCCCCGAATCGAGTTCCGCGGCTCGCTCGAGCCAGGCCACTACGTCTATGGCGTCCACCTGCGTGCCGCACTCGACCCTTCGCGCACGAAGACATTCCTCAGCAGCACCTTTCAAATCCACCATTGACACGAACGCGTGTTCGCTCTACCATGACGAACACATGTTCGCCAAGACCCTTCTTGTCGCGTTCGTCCTCGCGCTCGCCGTCGCTGTCACGGCACGGACGTCGGACAGCGCCGGCCCGGAGAGTCGGTACGTCGTCAAGCGCTACGACACGCTCTGGTCGATAGCAACGTCGCACTACGCGGGCGATCCCCGCGAGGCAATCTATGACATTCAGGAGCGGAACGGCCTTGCCGGCTCCGACATCACACCCGGCCAGGTGCTCCGTCTGCCGTAGCTACATGCCTCGGTAGGCATGCCCGGCCATCGCGTCCGGGTCGAGCATGACGTTGACGACCGCCACCACCCCCGAGCCGAGAGCGCGCTCGAGCGCCGGAGCAAGCTCGTCCGGCCGCTCCACGCGTTCGGCGTGCCCGCCGAAGACGTCCACGAGCCGCTCGTAGGGAGTGGGGGCGAGCCGCGTTGCGACCTCGCCGTCCTCGCCGTACATGCCTACCTGTGGGATGCGGATCTCGCCCCAGCCGGCGTCGTTGCCGACGACGAACGTCGCCGGCAACTCGAACCGCGACAGCGTGTCGAGCTCGAAGCCGTTCAGGCCAAAGGACCCGTCTCCGGCGACCACGACGACCTGCTTGTCCGGGTGCGCAGCCTTGACGCCGATCGCGTATGGCGGGCCGACGCCGAGGCAGCCGAATGGCCCCGGATCGAGCCAGTGGCCCGGCCGGTGCACGCGTAGGACTCGCGACACCGCCGCCACGACGTCGCCACCGTCGCCAACGACGATCGTGCCGGGGTCGAGCACCTCGTCGAGCTCTCGCCCGAGACGGTAATGATGGATGGGCGCCGAGCCCGACTCGACTTCGGCGCGATGCGACTCCCACCACGCGTGCTCGGCCTCGCCCAACGTCTCCAGCCACGCGGCGCGGCCGGCGGCCGGAGGCTGGACACCGTCGGCGAGGATGCCGAGGGCGGCAGCGCAGTCGGCGACGATCGACGCGTCGGGCGCACGATTGCGGCCGAGCTCGGTGGCGTCGGCATGCACGTGAACGAGCTTCGCCTCGTCGGGCAGCCGGCCGAAGCGAAGGCGGAAGTCGAGCCCGGTGCCAACGACGCAGACGACGTCGGCACCGGCGAGACCGGCTGAGCGCGCGTGCTGGAAGAGGAGCTCGTGATCGGGAGGGATCGCACCACGAGCCGATCCCTGGAGGAAGACGGGGATCCGTCCGTTCTCGACGAACGCCCGGAGCTGCTTCCAGCCGCCGTCCCACCAGATCGCGCTGCCGGCTACCACGACGGGGCGCTCGGCTCTCGTCAGCAGGTCGGCCGCCTTCATCATCTCCTTCGGGTCGCCGAACGGCCTCGCCTCCGACCGCGATGGCGCTACGGCCGCCGCCGTCGCCTCGTCGAACAGCACGTCCATGGGCAGCTCGAGGTACACGGGCCCGCGGGGGCGCGCGAGCGCGTGGCGAAAGGCCGTCGCGACGTACTCGGGCGCGCGCTCCGTGCTCGAGCACACGGCTGACCACTTCGTCAAGGGACGGAAGATCGAGAGCTGGTCCAGCTCCTGGAGGGCGCCCTGCTCCGCTTGGACGAGTGGCCTGGCGCCTCCGATGACGACTAGCGGGGTCTGTGCGACCGCGCAGTTCGCTACTGCCGTGACCGTGCCGGTGACGCCCGGGCCCGCCGTGGCGACGGCGACGCCGCACGTACGGCGCATGCGACCCCAGGCCTCGGCAGCATGCGCCGCCGCCTGCTCGTGCCGCACGTCGATCACCCGCATGTCTTCGAGGCGGCAACCCTCGTAGATCGGCATCACATGGCCACCGCAAAGCGTGAAGATGGTGTCCACGCCCTCTGCCTTGATCGCGCGCGCGACGAGCCGCCCACCCTGCATGCGCTCGGCCATGGGCATGACTTTACGGCCCTAGACTTCCGCCGTGGACTTCGATCTCGTGTTCCTCGGCACGTCCGGGTCGATGCCCACGCCGCGGCGGGCGCCGACCGCCCTGCTCGTCCGCCGAGGGGGAGAGCGGTTGCTCTTCGACTGCGCCGAGGGCACGCAGCGCCAGCTGCTCGTGTCTGCCGTCGGCCTGATCGAGCTGCGAGAGATCTTCCTCACCCACTATCACGCGGATCACTACCTCGGCCTCCCGGGGATGCTGAAGACGTTCGCGCTCCGCGGCCGCGAGCTGCCGATCACGATCTACGGGCCTCCCGGTCTCCGCGAGCTCTTCGGCTCCTTGCGGCGTATCTTCGGCCGCCTCACGTACGAGTACGAGCTCGTCGAGATGGCGCCCGGCGACGTCCTGCCCCGGGACGGATACGACCTGAAGACGTTCGCCGTCGACCACGGCGTCTCGGCGGTGGGCTACGCGCTCGTCGAGGAGGAGCGGCCGGGGAGATTCGACGTATCCGTCGCCGACTCCCTCGGCGTGGCGCCCGGTCCAGAGCGAGGCGCGCTCCAGGCGGGCGAAGAGGTCAGCGTTCCCGGCGGGCGAGTCGTCCGGCCGGGGGACGTCCTCGGGCCGCCGCGACCCGGGCGGAAGCTCGTGCTAACGGGCGACACCGCTCCTTCCGACGGCGTCGTCGAGGCGGCGGCCGCCGCCGACCTGCTCGTGCACGAGGCGACGTTTCTCGAGGACGAGCGCGAACGCGCCCGCGACACCGCGCACTCGACCGCCGCAGATGCAGCCGGCATCGCACGCGACGCCGGTGTCGCGCTCCTCGCACTCACGCACCTCTCGAATCGCTACTCCGGGCGGGACGCCGCGGAGGAGGCGAGAGCGGTCTTCCCCGAGACGGTCGTGCCGAGGGACTTCGATATCATCGAGCTTCCCTTCAAGGAACGTGGAACACCCCATCTAGTGAAGGGTGGAGCGATTCACCGTCGTGATGGCGGCGCTCCGGTCGCGGCGACGGTGCAGGTCGGAGAGGAGCCAGGATCGTGAGCGACAGGGTGCAGGTAGCGCTTGCCGAGGACATCGCGGAGGCTGAGGAGATCCAGGCCATCCTCAAGGCCGCGGGTATCGATTCCACGCTCGAGCCGGCCGTCGAGCATCACCCGAGCGCGATCGAGGACGCGCCGCTGAAGGTCCTCGTCGACGAGACCTCTCTCGAGGAGGCGCAGCACGCGATCGAAGCGATGACGGACG
>JBKPGF010000094.1:0-13154 GCA_046729255.1 Actinomycetota bacterium | reverse complement strand
AGTGCGACCGCACTCGGCAGACTTGAGCATCAACGATCAAGTGCCAGAGCGCGCGAAGCCGTTCAAGTCGAAGACCACGGGTGCTGTGGAGGAGGCTGCAGTTGTCATATCGCTTTCGCGGCATCCGGTCCCGGTCGGCTCGCCGTACGGCTTCAGTGAGGAAGACTAGGAGCACGTTGAGTCGGAGCAGAATCGGATCGATCAGCTCCAGGTCGTGGTCGGTCTCCAGTTCAACTCAAGGCACTTCGACCGTCCTAAGCTGATCGCCATGCTTCGGCGGGACTTCACGGCCGCCGTGAAACGGTACAACAGCGAGCCAGGAAACGATCCCGTTCGCCTCACATTACGGAGCCTTCGTGCCGGCTACGGAGAACATCTGTTCAATGAAATCGCTCGCGACGTGATCAGTAGCGACATTACTGTCTTCGAGACGTCCGATAGGAATTCGAACGTAATGCTCGAGATGGGCGTCGCGCTTACGTGGGGGAAGCGTGTGCTGCCAATTAAGAAGAAGGGACGTCCGAAGCCGCCGTCGGATGTATCAGGTCAGACGTGGGCTGACTACGATGCTGCGACGTATCGGTTCGTCGACGAAAACCACGACGAGAATCTGCTCGCGATGGTGCGGCGCGTTCTGCGGAGGAAGGCGAGCACTGCCTGATGGGGGCAACATACGGGCAACGCGTCCCACCGAGTCCGCCCGAGACCTGACCGACTCCTTCCGGCCGAAATCCGGGCACTTCCAGGAACACCGAGCCCGCCCGAGACGTCGAGGGCGATCTCTTAATCCCAAGGTCGAAGGTTCGAGTCCTTCACGGCCCACCTGGAAAACCCCTCCAAATCGCGGTCTTCGGCGCCGGGGAGGGGAAGGCGGGCGGGGCGGCCTGTGACTCAGATGTGACACGGACGCGGGCGCGTCGCCTGTAGTCCATTAGACTGAGCTTGCGATGGGCCGCGCCGCAGCCCTGCTCCTAATTCGTTATCGCGCTCTCCGGTTGCGGCGGTGAAGGCGAGCAGTCGGCAGCAACGGAGGAAGCGACTACGACCACGGAGGAAACGACCGAGGCGGTCGGGGCGACGAGCGACGACGCTGCCGACGTGTTCGCCGCGTGGTACCGAGCGGCGGTCGAAGAGGGTGGCGACAAGGTGCCGACCCGGCTACGGGCGAGTACGCCGGGAAGTGACGAATCGATGCGAGGTTTCATCCGCATCTGCGCCGTCAACGCGTCCGATACGGCCGCACGACACGCCGCTGCAGAGTCGATCAAGGACTACCCCGAGTTCTTTGGAGACGCCAGCCTCGTTCTTTGGAGACGCCAGCCTCGCATCGTCCGCCATAGTTCAGGCACGAGTCGCCTGCGGCCTCGAGTGAGTGATTCCTTCTTACGTGGCCGCGTGCCGCTTGTGGTGAGCGGTCACTCTGCATCGCGTCGATGGGGCTGCGGTTCACGCCCGCCGGGTGAGAGACTTCCTCATGGACAGGTCGTTCGCCACGATGCCGACGCCGCGAGGGCATCTCGCCGGCGAAGTCGCCTCCGCGCTCCTCAGTCCAGCCGTGCTCAAGCGAGATGACGCGCTCCGCTCGATCGCCCGAATCCCGACTCTCTTCGACTAACTAGAGTTGCCGGCGCGCGCGAAGGGCTCGTATTTTCTCTTGTTGCCGTATCGCTTGCCCGACCCTAGAGTCGTGTAGGCATGGCAGACGAGCTCGTGTTCCTCGTCGTCGGGTTCGTGCTGACGACTGTTGGAGGCGCGGTACTCGGCTACCTGCTCCAGAACCGATCTTGGTCGCGCCAACGCGAGGTCACGCTCGTGCAGGCCGAACGGGAGGCGGCGCTTCGCGTCTTCGAAGAGCTGAGCACGTTGATGGACAGGCGCCTCTACCGGATGCGCCGGCTCGAGGGTGTACTGAGCGACGAAGAGGCAGCTGACGATGAGTTGGAGAGGGCGCGTGCTGACTACCGGGCGGTGCTCTTCGAGTGGAACGACAGCTTGAACCGAAGTCTCGCACGCGTAGAGACGTATTTCGGTCGCTCCGTGCGGGTCTACGTCGAGCTACACGTCTACGAGGGCTTCAAAGCCTTGCACCAACTCCTGATGAGCATGCTGAGTGCCGACGGTTTGGCCAGCGCGTCGGTGGCGGACATCCTCCAGCCGCTGAGCGACCGGATCTACGACCTGAACGCAGCGATGGGAGAGCTGGTGCGTGACGGGCTGGTCGGCCGCCACGTACCAGCTGAGTTCATCGTGAAGGACCGTGCTGGGCACGCCGAACAGAGTTGAGCGCGAGCGGAAGCGGCCATCTAGACCGGCCGCACCTGCCGTGAGATGATCGCGGGGGGATGGCAGTGATTGCGGCTCTGATCGGCGCCCTGTTGTGTGTCGGAGCATTCTTCTACGAGTGGGACTACCGTGCCGACCACCCTTCGACGGTACGGCGTTACCAACGCAGACACGGTTCCGGAGAAGAATGGGTAGAACCGGCCCGGCTCTCCGCTCCATTGCGTTGTTGCGGGTGGGTTCCGGCATCCCACGGTCGCCTCCAAGGCGACGGCCCTCCGTGCTCTAGTAGGAGCGTGGTAGCCCGGTACGATGGAGCATTCGGGAGGGCCGTGAAGCAGAACCCTTGACAAGTTCGCTTCCTCTGGCCCTCCCGAATGCGTACAGAAATCCGCTTGCCCATCCGACGCGATCTCCACTATCGTTCCAAAACGTCAAGGGTTCGATGAGAGGAGGAAGCGATGGCATCTATTCAGGCAAGGCACAACCGAAGTTGCGCGCTCGCGAGGCCGTGGACGACGTTTTCCGAGGCGACGGACGGGTGCACCTGTCCCAAGGGGCCGCTGTACCACGTCGTCACGCGCGACAACGGGAAGCTCATACGGGAGCCCGTCGGTCGCAATCGGAAGGACGCGGCGCGGGCGCTCACGGCAGTCGCCCATTCGCAGGACGAGGGCACCTACCTCGCCCCCAGAAACCTCACGTTTGCCGTATGGGCCGATGAGTGGTTCGCGGGTCTCCGCCGCCCGAAGAAGAACACCCTCCGCTCATACCAGCCCACGATCGACTACGCCAAGCGGGCATTCGGCAAGAAGAAGCTCCGCGACCTGCGCGTGGCCGACGTCCAGCGCTTCCTCGGGCTCATGGAGGGAAAGTCGGCGGCGACTCAGCTTCGCCACCTGCGAGTCCTCCATGCCTGCCTCGGCGTCGCAGTCCGGCGCAACCTAGTCGCCCGCAATCCGGTCGACACGCTCGAGCCCAGTGAACGGCCACCTGCGCCAGAGTCCGTGCCGTCGTACTTCACTGATGAGGAGTTGCCGCGACTATGGACCGCGATGGCGGACGAGGACAAGTACGAGCCCGTCTACGCGCACGTTTGCCGGGTCGCGCTGACGACCGGCTGCAGGCAGGGCGAGCTCCTCGCGCTTCGCTGGGGCGACGTCAAGCTCCTCGAGAGCGAGCTCACCATCGCTCGCAACTACGTCCAGGGGATCGGCGAGCAACCACCGAAGGGCAACAAGAGCCGCACCGTCGGTCTCACGCCGGCGGCCGTGGACGAGCTGGCGGAGTGGTTGAGGTTGAGCGGCTCCCCGGCAGACGACGTGCTTGTGTTCCCACACCCGACGAGCGGTAGCTACCTCGACGGCTCCACCATCACCCGGCAGAGGCTCTACAAGGCCATGGAGGACGCTGGCATGACCCGAGAGGGGGAGCACGGGCGAAAGCGGGACTTCCACTCGTTCCGGCACACGTTCGCCCGCATCGCGCTCCAAAACGGCGCGCGCATCGACTGGGTACAACGGCAGCTAGGACATTCGACCATCACGCTCACGGTAGACCGCTATGGGCGCTGGGAGAGGGGCGCTGAGAAGGCCGAGGCCGCGAAGCTCGAGGGCGCGTTCCCGGTCTGAGTGTGCGTACAAAGCGCGTACAGGCTTGGCTCCGTAGGCTGCGTTCCCCGTAGTTCGTTGCAGCGCTGATTCGTCGTTATTGCAGGCATTTTCCGCTCGTTGCAGTTAGCTGCAATCAGTCGTAACGGACTTCGAATCCGCGTGCAGAGGTTCGACTCCTCTCGGGGCCATTCTGGAGGTAGGAGCCATCCCAACTTGGCGCGCGGACGGCCGACGTCGAAATGGCGCTGGCTCTCGGCGCTCGGGCCTGGTGCTCCACGGCGCGGCGATCGCAGTCCTGGCTGCGGCCGCGCTCCTCGTCCGTGGGGCGGTCGCGAGTCGACGGCGAAGACTCCTGCGTTCCCTCGCCGCGGCACTCTCCCTCGCCGCCGCGGGCTTTGTCGCGTTCATCGGGCTACCCGAATACATCCACTTCGACTGCCTCGATTAGCCGACCTCAGGAGAGCGCGCGCTCGAGGGCGGCCCGGTCGTGCGGGCCGCCGTGGGAGGCGAGCAGGTGCTCCACGGGTAGCTCGAGCAGCGGGCGCAACCCCTCCACGACGTGCTCGCGGGTGATGCCTTCGCCCTCGAGCCACCTCTCGTTGATCGCGGGGCCTTCGCCGAAGTCGGCGAGCGTGTCGCCGGCGACGACCGCGCGCTTGCTCTCGATCCAGAGCAGGATGTCGTTCCGCTTGTGTCCCCGGAACGTCTCGATGCCGCCCGGAAGCCGATCGCCCGGCTCGTACACGTGCGCCTCGCCCTTTCCCTCCTTGAGCAGCCAGACGACGTCGGGGCTGCCGTCGCCAGCCTGCTCGGCAGTGATGCCGTACTTGTCCATGAGCTCCTGTGCGGTGTCGGGCAGGGGCGTGTACACCGGCACGCCGAAGCGGTCGACGAGGCTCTCGGTGTCGCGCTCGTGCCACGGCGCCGTCAGTACGACGATCGTCTCCCGCTCGGCGATCAGGCCCTCGATCTCGTCCGGCACTGCCAACGGATCGATCAGAAGGAGACGCTCGCCATCCTCGATCGCGTACGAGGACACGTTCTTGTCCCAAGGCTCCGTTTCTTGCCAGCCCGGGTGCGGTGCCCGCCAGTGCCAGAGACCCTCCGCCAGCTCTCGCATACCGGCAGCCTAAACGCAGAGAGCTCCGGCCGGCCGGAGCTCTCTGCTTGGAGGACTGTGACCGCGCGAGGCGGTTACGCCTTGGGCCCGGCGGCGAAGATCGTCTTCGCTGCATTGCCCTGCGAGAAGACCGCCGCCTTGCCGCCCACGGCCAGCTTGCCGCGGACCTTCGTGTCGGCGGAGATGCTCTTGGTGACGCTCGGCCCGTCGGCGCGCTTGATCGTGACGGACGTCGCCGACGCGGCAGTCACCTGGCCGCGGTCGAAGCTGAAGGCGACGGTCGAGCCGTCCGCCTTGGTGAAGCTCACGTCCGCGTGCACGGCGCCGAGCTTCTTGCCCTTGAGCTTCGCCCCGAGCTGGGCGAGGCCGTTCCCCTTGCCGAAACCCAGGCCGAGAGACAGCGCCTGCTGCCCCCGCGGAGCGAGGACGGCGAACGCCGTGCCCGTGCGCGAGAAGACGATCGCGCCCTTGCCGACCTGAATGTCTCCGCGAACCTTCGTCGCCGCGTTCAACCCGAGGACGACGCTTACGCCGTCCTTGCGCTGAAGCGTGACGGAGCTCGCGGACTCGGCCGTGACCTGGCCGCGGTCGACGACGAAGGCGTCCGTCGTGCCGTTTGCCCTGATGAGGCTGATCTCGGCGTGAACGCCGCGCACGAGACCCTTGCCCTTCGTGCCGGGACCGGCCACGGCGACCGCCGAGCCGACGAGCAGCGCGACCGAGGTGCCGAGCGCCGAGATCCCGAAAGCCTTCCGTTTGAGTGTGCTCACCGTGATTTCTCCCCCTAGTTGAATTGACTGCAAGAGCGTGTTGGCGTCAGGTAAGGCGCGCCAGCGCGAGATGTAAGGCGGTGGTGAACGGAGAGTAAATCGACCCGCCGAAAGTTCGGCGCGTAACTGGACTTTCGGCGCCCTGACAAGGTGACCGGTGGGATTCGAACCCACGACCACCGGGACCACAACCCGGGGCTCTACCTGCTGAGCTACGGCCACCGCGCTCCGACAAGCATAGCCGGGCGCGGCCTGGCTTCTAGGCTTCCGCCGTGGCCCGGCGGTCGTTCCTCCTCCGCGATCGAGCTCCGCTCTCATGGGCGTTCTACGACTTCGCGTACTCGATCTTCTCGTTCCTGCTGGTCGTCCGCTACTTCGGGACGTGGATCATCGACGACCTCGGACGACCCGACTGGTACGTGGCCATGACGCAGTTCGTCGTCGTGCTCTTCCTGGTCGCCGCCATGCCGCTCGCAGGGGCAATCGCCGACCAGCTCGGACGGCGGAAACCGTTCCTCGTCGCCTTCACGCTCGTCGCAGCAGGCTCGTGTGCGCTCATCGAGGCGATCCCGGCAGATGGGAACGTCCTGCCCTTGCTCGTCGCTGGTGGCGTGGCGCTCGCATTCGGTCAGCTGGCCCTCGCACAGTACGACCCCCTGCTGGCGGACGTCGCCCCGCGCGGCCGCCGCGGACGCGTCTCGGGGATCGCAGTGGCGCTCGGCTTCGCAGGGATCGTGTTCGCCCTCGCCGTCGTCGCCGAGGGCATCGTCGGCGAAGGCTCGAAGCAGGACGCGTTTGCGCCGGCGGGAGCGTTCTTCGTCCTCTTCGCGCTGCCGGCGTTCTTCTGGGTCCGCGAGCGCCGTGACCTGACGCCGCCGCGCGCCGAGGGAAGTCTCCTCGGACACGGGTTCCGCCAGGTCGCACGCACCGCCCAGCAGGTGAGGGCGAACCGCGACGCCTTCCAGTTCCTCGTCGGCCGCTTCTTCTACTCGGACGCGATCGCGACGCTGTCGGCCTTCCTCACCGTCTACATGACGCGGCTCGGCGGCTTCTCGGAGACGGAGAAGAACGCCGTGCTCGCGGTGTCGGTCATCGGTGCGGCACTGGCGGCGCTCGCCACCGGCCGCGCGCTCGGGATCGTCGGGCCGCGCGCCGTGCTGCTGGCCGTGCTGCCCGTCTTCTCCGTGCTGACGCTGCTCTCGGCCGCCGTGGGCGAGCCCTGGACGGTCTGGCTCGCCGCGCCCGCGATGGGCGCCGCGCTCGGCTGCGTGTGGACCGCCGACCGTGTCTTCATGATCCGGCTCACGCCGCTCGAGCTGCGCGGCCAGATGTTTGGCTTCTTCAACCTCGCCAGCCGCGTGGCCTCGGCGTTCGGCCCGCTCGTCATCTGGAGCGCCACGATCTGGGTGCTGCACGAGCACACTGAGACGCTGAGCCTGCTCGGGGCGACGCGTGTCGCGCTCGTGGGGCTCGCTCTGACCGCCTTCGTCGGCTGGCTCGTGATCCGCCCGCTGTCCGACGGCTACCGGACGCAGGCTGCGGTCGTACCCACGTCTCCCTGAGACGAGGTGCGCCTGGGAGGATTCGAACCCCCGACCGGCGGCTTAGAAGGCCGCTGCTCTTCCGCTGAGCTACAGGCGCGCCACCCGAAGGCTACCGCCGGCCCCGGAGACGGGTTTCTAGCGGGCTCCGAAGTCGACCGTCAGTACGACGACGGAACGGTTCCCGTAGACGCCAGGAGCGCCCTGCGCACGCACGGCCGAGATGCCGGCCTCGCGGAAATCCGGATCGAGGAGGTTCTCGCGGTGCCCGTCACTCGCCAGCCAAGCCGTGACAGCAGCACGGGCCGAGAGCCGCCCTTCCTGCCAGATGAGGTTCTCGCCGACCGTCCACCGGCGAAGGCCACGGGGCCGGTAGAAGCCCTTGAGCCTCCGCGCGAACTGGCTCCCGTCGGCCGACTCATGGCCGAAGAAGCCGGAGCGCACCATCTCGAGCGTATGCGAGTCCGCGGCTGCCGTCAGCCGCCCGTTGAACCTGAGCTGGCTCCGTCCATGCTCGAGGCGAACGAGGTTGAGCTCGTCGAGCACCGCCTGCTCGAGCCTGTCCGCCGGCGAGACTTGCGGTCCAGCCGCAGCCAAGGCTATGGCGGGCAGTAGGACGGCAGCGACGACGGCTAGGGGGAGGAGTCGCAATCCGGGGGGCTCCAGGCTAACGGGTATCCGGACCTCACGCATCCGAAACAACTGGTGCCTCTTTCGGCCCTTTCGACTCCCTTCCTCCTTTGCGATGGCTGAGCCAATCCACGACGATGACCTGCATCGCGCCGGCGACGGGAATTGCCCCCAGGGCGCCGAGAACGCCCGCGAGAGAGGCGCCGATCAGCACGGCGATGAGCACGACGAGCGGTGAGAGCTGCACGGTGCGGCCGTAGACGAGCGGCTGCAGCAGGTGGTTCTCGAGCTGCTGGTAGACGATGAAGAAGACGAGCACGATCACGCCGGACGTGATGCCGTCGGTGCTCAGGAACGTCACGGTGGTGACGACGGCGGCCGCGATCGTCGCGCCCACCAGGGGCACGAGATCGAGCAGGCCCACGAGCAAGCCGAGGGCAAGCGCGAACGGCACGTCCAGGGCCCACAGCACGAGACCTGAGCTCACGCCCGCGATGAGGCTGATGAAGAGATTGCCGGTGACGTAGCCCCCGACCACCCTGCCGATCTCGCCGAAGATTCGCCGCAACCGGCTCTCCGTGTTCGGCGCCCAGAGCGAGTAGAAGCGGTTGAGCCACGTCGGGCCCTCGAGCAGCATGAAGTACGTCAGGGCGATGATGGTGATCACCGCGGCCACCATCGTCAGGACGCTCTTCGTGATCGAGATGGCCGTGCCCGAGAGGCCGAACACCTTGCTAGCGCCGCCTTCCTGAACTGCCTCGCGGATCCGCTCGACGATGTGGTACTTCGTCTCGAGGAAGCCGAGCCGACCGCGCCCCTTCGTGAGATCGTCGATGTAGTCGGGCACTTTCTGCGCGAAGTCGTTCACCTGATCTACGAGCGGCGGAATGACGAGCCAGCCGATGAGGGCGATCACGCCGGCCACGCCGAGCGAGGTAAGCGCGACGGCATAGCCGCGGCGGCGAATACCGCGCTCCTGGAGCCAGTCCACCGCAGGGTTGAGCGCGATGGCGAAGAAGAGCGCGACGAGGATCCACGTCAGCACCTGCCGGGTGATGAAGAGGACGTTGAGCAGCGCCCAAATCGCGATCACGAGGCCGAGCACGGTGAGCACCGTCCGGACGGGGAACCGGATCGCCCGCTCGGGGATCACGCCGCCTAGCATCACCGTCGCATCGGACGGTCCGACCTGTAGGGTGCGACGGGTGAGCTCGGCTGTCCTCCATACGAACCACGGCCCCATCCACGTCGAGCTCCTCGACGAGCAGACGCCCGACACGGTCGGCAACTTCACGAAGCTCGCCGGTGAGGGCTTCTACGACGGCCTCACGTTCCACCGCGTGATCGAGGACTTCATGATCCAGGGCGGCTGCCCTCGAGGCGACGGGACGGGAGACCCCGGTTACAAGTTCCCGGACGAGCAGGGTGCGCTCGAGCTGCCGGTGGAGCGCGGAGCACTGGCGATGGCAAATGCCGGTCCGGACACGAACGGCAGCCAGTTCTTCATCGTCACCGCGGACGAGTGCTCGTGGCTGAACGGCAAGCATGCAGTGTTCGGCCGCGTCACCGAGGGCATGGACGTCGTCGACGAGATCTCGCGCGTCGACACGGACTCCCAAGACGCCCCCGTCGACCCGGTCATCGTCGAGCGCGTAGAGCTCCTCTAGCTCGCCAGCGACGCTCTCTCATGCTCTGGAGGCTCGCTCGCCAAGGAGGCGAAGGGCGAGGCACGAGGACAGTACGTCGGGTACGGACTCGTGCCGAGGCCGAAGGATCCTGCCGCGAGCGAGCCTAGCCTGGGCGAAGCCGGGCTTCGCCCGGCAGTAGCCCCAGGCGACCAGGGCGTGAGGAAGCGGGCGGCGGGAATCGAACCCGCATAGCCAGCTTGGAAGGCTGGAGCTTTACCACTAAGCTACGCCCGCCTGAGGTCGCGCTGCCACGATAGCCACCGTGGACGCGGTTCGGTGGGACTTCCTTCCCCATGAGCTCTTCGTCGCCGGTGCCCTCGCCGGTCTATATGCGGTCGGCGTCCAAGGTGAGCGTGTCCCACGCTGGCGCCTCGCATGCTTCGCAGTCGGCCTCGTGCTCGTGGTCACGGCTGCGGTCACGCCGCTCGACTCGCTGGCGACGACGTCGCTCCTGACCGCGCACCTGCTGCAGAACGTCGTCCTCGCCGAATGGGCCCCGGCGCTCGTCGTCCTCGGCGTGCCGGCCGCGTTGGCAACCCGCCTCGGCCGCCGCTCCGTCGTGCGGCTCTTCACCCATCCAGCCGTCGCGCTCCCCCTCTGGGTCGCGACGTATGCCGCCTGGCACCTCCCGGCTGCCTACGACGCGGCTCTACACCACCAGTCGAGCCTGCTGCACCTCGAGCACGCGACGTACTTCGCCACGGGGATCCTCTTCTGGTGGCCCGTCTTCCAGGAGGCGCCCCGACGCCTCTCCTACGGCGCGCGAGCTGTCTACGTCTTCGCCGCCTTCGTGCTCGCGAGCCCGCTAGGCATCGTTCTCTCGCTCCTGTCCGAGCCCGCGTACGACTTCTACGTCGACGCTCCCGGCATGTGGGGCCTGTCCGATCTGTCCGACCAGCAGATCGCCGGGGTGACGATGTCGGTCGAGCAGGCGGTCGTCTTCTTCTGCGTGGCGGCGTACTTCGTCCTCCGACAGCTCCGGGCGGAGGAGGCGCGAGAGACACGTCTCGAAGAGACTTCGCAAATTGCGTGAAGTTTCTTCGCGAGGGGTCTTGCGCAGGAGGGCACCAACCCCTAGTGTGCTGCTTGCGCCGAGCACGGAGCGCGAGTAGGTCGAAGCTCAACCGGGTGGCCCTACGGGCAATCGGAAGGTCAGTCGGTCGAGTGGACGAAAGCGAAACCGGCTCGGCGAAACTTTGGTCCCGTTTCGGAGCCCCCGGAGACTCCGGTCAGAGCCAGGCGTCGAGCAGCCCGTCGAGTTCCGCGCGCTCGTCGTCGGTCAAGCCTCGTAGCGGCGCGCGGACGTCCTCCGACATCGACACCCCCCGCCGGCGGAGCACGTGCTTCAGCGCCGCGTGGCGCGGGAAGCGCTCGATCGTCTCCCGTAGGTCGGCCAGCCTCGTGGCCCGTTCCTCCGACGGCTCGCGCACGCACGACGCAACGAGCTCGGGGAACGCCGTTGCCAGCGCCGAGACCGCACCCACGGCACCCGCGCCGATGCCACGTGTGATGAGTGCTTCCGGTCCGACGAAGACGTCGAGCCCCTCGATGAGGTACGGCTTGAAGCGCTCCCACGGCGTGTCCGACACCTTGAGGCCGGCGAGATTCGGTGCGCGCTCGCGCAGCTCGTGAACGACGTGCGGCGGCACGGCGTAGCCGCTCGTCGCGGCGAACTCGTAGACGTAGAACGGCGTGGGCGTGCAGGCCGCTGCCGCTGCGACGAAGTGGTCGAGCAGCGCGCGCTCGTCGAGCTTGAAGTACGGAGGCGCGATGACCGCAACGCCAGCGGCCGAGAGCGCTGCGGCGTGCTCGGCGAGCGCGACGGTATTCGCCGTCGTCTGCGCTCCGCAGTGCACAGCCACCTGGAGCCGACCCCCCGCCGCCTCTGCGAAGAGCTCGGCCACGCGTCGCCGCTCGGAGACGCTGAGCAGGATGCCCTCCCCCGTCGTCCCCAGCGCGAGCAGTCCGTCGAGACCCGCGCCGGCGAGAAAGTCGACGAGCGACGCAAAAGCGGCCTCGTCGAGCGAGCGGCCGCCGTCCCGAAGCGGCGTCGCGGCCGCGGCTAGCACTCCACATATCACGGCCAGACCCTAAATCCGCCCGCTAGGCAGATGACGCAAGTCGGGACGGCGAGATTCGAACTCGCGGCCTCCTGCTCCCAAAGCAGGCGCGCTACCAGGCTGCGCTACGTCCCGTACGTCTAAGTGTACGAGCACGAGCGGCGGAAGCTAGGGTCGCCGCCATGGTCGACTCGCCGTACCTTCCGGCTGAGGGCGTCCGCACGGCGCGCGGTCCGGCCATCGGCTACCTCATGGTCATGGGCGCCGCGACGCTGTTCGCCGTGAACGGCACCGTCTCGAAGGTCGTCCTCGAGTCGGGCGTCACCTCGCTCCGGCTGACGCAGGTGCGCTGCGCCGGCGCGCTCGTCGGCCTCGGGCTGCTCGTTCTCCTGACCCGGCCAGGGAGCCTGCGAACGACGCGCCGCGAGCTCGCGTTTCTCGCCGCGTTCGGCGTCTGCGGCGTAGCCCTCGTGCAGCTCTTCTACTTCGCAGCCATCGCACGGCTCGAGATCGGCGTGTCGCTACTGATCCAGTACACCGCCCCACTGCTCGTCGCGCTGTGGGCGCGATTCGTCTTCAAGGAGCACGTGCGCAACCGCGTGTGGGCCGCGCTGGCGCTGGCCCTCGTGGGCCTGTCGGTGATGGTCGACGTCTGGGGCGGCGTTCCGTTGAACACCGCAGGCGTCGTGCTCTCGTTCATCTCGGCCGTCACGTTCGCCGCCTACCTCCTCCTCGCCGAGCATGCCGTCGGCCGGCGCGACCCGGTCTCGCTCCTCGTCTACGGCTTCTTCTTCGCGACGCTCTTCTGGGCGGTGGCGCAGCCCTGGTGGACCTTTCCGGCGGACGAGCTCGCGGAGTCGGTCTCGCTGCTCGGCAACCTCGCCGAAAGCGAGCTCCCGGCGTGGGCGCTCGTGCTCGTCATCGTCGTGCTGGGGACGATCGTCCCCTTCATCCTCATGGTCGGCTCGCTCCAGCATCTTCCGGCGACGACCGTGGGCATGGTGGCGATGCTGGAGCCGGTGCTGGGAGCGATCGTCGCGTACCTCTGGCTCGACGAGACGCTCGCCGCCCAGCAGCTGTTGGGAGGGGCGATCGTGCTCGCGGCGATCTTCCTCGCGCAGACGTCCCGCTAGGGCGAATCCTGTTGCGAGATGAGAATCTCGTAACCAGCTCTTTACAAAGGGAAGCGACCGTTGTAGTGTCGCCCCACTGGGCGATGCACACCGCGGCCGCGGCGAGAGCCAAAACCGTGGTGAGCAGTCAGGGTAGGGCCCGCCGCGAGCGACCCCCCGGAGCGGCGGGCTTCACCCTGTTTCGTCCCTCGCTTCGTCCCTCGCCCGCTTCGCTTTCCGCTCGGGGTGGGGGGGGGGGGCGGCCGCGCCACGCGAGGGGGGGGGGGCGGCGACGCCCCCGCCGGGGGGGCGGGGGGGGGGCCCGCCGCCCCCGGCGACG
>JBKPGF010000093.1:0-10278 GCA_046729255.1 Actinomycetota bacterium | reverse complement strand
AACCTGACCCGGTCGAATCTAACGTCAGCCGATCTCGCCGGGGCCGACTTCTCTGGCGCCACTCTCCGAGAAGCCAGGCTGTTGGCGGCGAACCTCCATGGCGCGACGCTCACGGACGCAAACCTGACCCGGTCGAATCTGAGGGAAGCCGATCTCTCCGGGGCCGACTTCTCGGGCGCCATTCTCCGAGAAGCCAGGCTGTTGGGGGCGAACCTACGTGGCGCGACGCTCACGGACGCAGATCTCGAAGGCGTTCGGTACGACGTAAGAACGCGCTGGCCGGCGGGAGTCAAGATTCCCCCGTGTCAGCCCGAGCGCCGTCAGTGCATCCACTGAGCTCGCGGGAGTCGGGCCGGCGTCACTCCGTCTGCTGCGCCTCGGCCGGGCGCTTGGTCACGGCCCGCCGCTCCCCGAGGGGAACGACTCCGGTACGACAGACGAGCAGCAACCCGTCAGCCTCAAGGTCCACTCGACGTTTTCCGCCCCTCCGGAGGAGACAGCCTGGAGCCAAATCACCGAGCTCTCGTTCGCGACGTTGGTCAGCCGCTCGCCGGCACGCCAGCCATTGAGTTGGGTCGTCGACGCAACACCAGGTTCTACATCGCGAGGCCGAGCGTATTGGCCAGGCTACTTCGGGAGAAACTTCTCCGCGGCGAGCGCCTGCAGCGCGCGCTCGCGGAGCTCCGCGGCGGCGCGATCGACGGCCGTCGGCCGCGGCGCGAACCCGGTGACGGCGAGCCACGTCGTCTTCTCCCCCACGTCGACGACAGAGACACTCGCCTCCTCCATCGCCGGGTCTTCCAGCTCCTCGACAGTTCGCAGCAACACCCGCCTCGCCTCCTCGACCGGCACCGAGTTCGCGACGGGCAGACGAGCGGTCACGACCCGGCGAGGGTCGTCGAGCGATCGATTGACAACCGTCGAGGTGATCATCTGTGAGTTGGGCACAAACGCCGTGAGCCCCTGATCGGTCTTCACGATCGTGTGGATGAGGGTGATCTCCTGGGCCGTACCGGTCACATCCCCGACGGTGATCCGGTCGCCGATGCGAACGGGCTGGCTGAGGCTGAGCAGGATGCCCGCCCCGATGTTGCCGAGCGGCACGGCAAAGGCGACCCCGAGGACGAGCGCCACGAAGGCGCCGGATGCCAGCAGCGTGCGTGCGAGCTGCTCCGTCGTCGGGAAGATCTCGAGAACGCTCCAGAGCACGACGACGAAGACGAACGCCAGGATCACGCGCCGCAGCACCATGAGCCGCGTGCGCAGGCGGGCGACGTGGTCGGGCGGCTTCCGGGTAGCCACGCGCGCCACATAGCGCTCGAAGACGGCGCCCAGCACGACGCGCAGGACGAGCAGCAGCCCGAGGCCGACGGTGATCGTGACGAGCGCCTGCCACGCCCGCTCAGACATTACGAACGAACGCGCTTCCGGCCCGACAGGTGCCAGCTGCGAGGCGCGATGAGCTCGTCCACCGACTCAGGCCCCCACGAGCCTGGCTCGTACGGCTCGAGCTCGGGCGGACGTTCGAGCAGCGACTCGGACACTTCCCAGAGCCGCTCGATGCCGTCCCCGCGCGTGAACAGCGTCTGGTCACCGAGCATCGCGTCGTGCACGAGCCGCTCGTAGCCCTCCAGCTCGCGCTCTTCGAACGCGCTGTCGTAGTCGAAGGTCATCGCCACTTCACGGAGCTCGATGTCCGGCCCCGGCTTCTTGGCGAGGAAGTTGGCGGAGATCGAGCCAGGATCCTGGAACTCGATCACGAGCTCGTTGGGACGGGACGTTGCGGCGGCGCCGTCCGCCAGCGTGAACATCCGCAGCGGTGGCTCGTGGAACGCGAGCGTGATCACCTGGCAGCTCTGCGCCAGCGATTTCCCCGTGCGCAAGTAGAAGGGCACGCCGGCCCAGCGCCAGTTGTCGATGCCGGCCTCGAGCGCGACGAACGTCTCGGTCTGCGACTGGGGATCGACTCCCTCCTCCTTGCGGTACCCGGCGTACTGGCCCCTCACCACCTTTTCGGGATCGAGCGGCTTCATCGAGTCGAACACCTTCGCGGTCTCGTTTCGCACGGACTTTTGATTGAGGGCGGTGGGCGGCTCCATGGCGATGAAGCCGAGCACCTGAAACAAGTGCGTGACGACCATGTCGCGAAAGGCGCCCGTCTCCTCGTAGAAGCCGGAACGGCCGGCGACGGTAAGCGTCTCCGGTACGTCGATCTGGACGTGGTCGACGTGGTCTCTGTTCCAGATCGGCTCGAAGAGACCGTTCGCGAAGCGCAGGGCGAGGATGTTCTCGATCGACTCCTTCCCCAGGAAGTGGTCGATCCGGAAAACGTCCGCCTCGCCGAACACCGCATGCACCGAGGCGTTGAGCTGCTCGGCCGAGGCGAGGTCGGTGCCGAACGGCTTCTCGACGATGATGCGCGCCCGGTCGGCCAGACCGGTCTCGCCGAGCATCGCCACCATCCCCGGAAACGCCGCCGGCGGGATGGCGAGGTGGTAGATGCGCCGTGGTTGGCCGCCGATCTCCTGTTCAGCCTGGTGAACGGCGCGCATGAGCTCGTCCGCATCGTCGGCGTCCGCTGCCGCGAACGAGAGCCGGGCCACGAAGTCGTCCCACTGCGGGCCGGAAGGCTCCCGCATCCCTCGTGTCTCGATCGCGTCGTGCGCCCGCTGACGGAACTCCTCGTCCGACAGCGCGCTCCGGCTGCGCGACACGCCGATCACGCGGTAGCCCTCGGGCATCAGGCCGGCGCAGTGGAGGTTGAAGAGCCCCGGCAGCAGCTTGCGCCGGGAGAGGTCACCCGTCGCGCCGAAGAGCACGATCACGTGGTTCTCGGGGCGAGGCCGGCCGGTCGTGCTCACGCGAAAGCCTCCACCTGAGTCGCGAGCGCCCCGTAGGCCGCAGCCGGATCGCCCTGCCAGAAGATCGAGCTGCCCGCCACGAGCAGATCCGCGCCGGCCTCCCGGATCTCGGCAGCGTTCTCCGCCGAGACGCCACCGTCCACCTGCACGAATACGGCGTCCGGCACGAGGGAGCGGAGCTTCGAGATGCGGTCCAGGGCATCAGGCATGAACGCCTGTCCGGAAAGGCCGGGATGGATGCTCATGCACAGTGTCAGGTCCGCCGCGTTCGCCGCGTCCGCGGTTCGTGCGACCTCCGTCTCCGGATTGAACGCGACGCCGACGCGGAGGCCGAGCTCGCGAGCCGCCCCGGCGACCCGCTGGGCGTCGTCGACGACCTCCACGTGGAACGTCACGCTATCGCCGCCCGCGTCGCGCACGCTCTCGAAGTGACGCTCGGGCTGCGCGACCATGAGATGACAGTCGAGGATGCCGCCACGTTCGTGCACGAGATCCGCGATCGACCGCAGTACGACGGGCCCCACGGTGATCTGGGGGATAAAGTGGCCGTCGCCGACGTCGAAGTGGAAGATCCGGGCGCCGGCGTCGAGCAAGCTCTCCAGCTGCTCGCCGAGCCGCGAGAAATCGGCTGCGTAGATGGAAGGCTCGACGGTGCCGGGCTGCGCCCACTTTCGCCAGGTCACCCGCTTACAGTACCCCTGTGGCGCAGGAGGGCGAAAAGCGGCGGGCGGCCGAGGCCGCCGCGGAGCTGATCGAGCCCGGCATGGCCGTGGGCCTCGGAACAGGCTCGACTGTCGCGCACTTCCTGCCGGCGCTGGCTGCCCGCGAGCTCGACATCCGCTGCGTGGCTACATCGCTCGAGACGGAGCAGTCCGCGCGTGACCTCGGCCTACCTGTCGAGCCGTTCGACGCTCTCGACCGGCTCGACATCGCAGTCGACGGGGCAGACCAGGTCGCCCCGGACAGCTGGCTCGTGAAAGGTGGAGGCGCAGCGCAGACACGTGAGAAGATCGTTGCAGCGGCGGCCGATCGCTTCGTCGTCATCGTCTCCTCGGACAAAATCGTGGAGCGGCTGGAGCCGCCTGTGCCGCTGGAGCTCGAGGCCTTCGGTGTTCGGGCGACGATACGCCAGCTCGGCAATGTCTCGCTTCGCGGCGTTTCGCCGTCGCCGGACGGGGGGCTCATCGCGGACTTGGCAGGCGAGATCGGCGATCCTGCCTCCCTCGCAGTGCGCTTGGACGCCATCCCGGGAGTCGTGTCGCACGGCCTCTTTCCGCCGTCGCTCGTGTCGCTCGTGCTCGTCGGCCGCGGGGAAGGCGTCGAGCGGCGTCCCGTCGAATAGGATCGCCGGGTCGATGCTGAAACGCCTGCTCTACACGTGGATCGTGAACGTCGCCGCCATCTGGGTGGCGTCGATCTTCGTCGACGGCGTCGACTACTCCGAGGACTACTGGGTGCTCATCGTCGCGGGCCTCGTCTTCGGCTTGGTGAACTTCCTCGTGAAGCCGATCGTGAAGCTGCTCGCCCTGCCGGTGATCATCTTCACGCTCGGCATCGCCCTCTTCTTCGTCAACCTGCTCATGCTCTACATCACGAGCTGGATCGTCTCCGGCTTCGACCTCGACTCCTTCATGTCCGCCATCTGGGCAACGCTCATCATCACCATCGTCAACTGGGTGCTCCACGGGATCTTCGACGTGGACGAGCGACGCCGACGCTGAGCGACTCTCCGAAGCAGCGCCTGCTGGCGTGGTTCGCCGCCAACGCGCGCGACCTTCCCTGGCGCCGCACGCGTGACCCGTACGCCATCCTCGTCAGCGAGGTCATGCTCCAGCAGACGCAGGTGGGCCGCGTCGTGCAGCGCTGGCCGGCATGGCTCGAGCGCTGGCCGACGATGGAGTCGCTGGCGCAGGCGCAGCGCTCCGAGGTCATTCGTGCCTGGGACGGCCTGGGCTACAACCGCCGTGCCGTCAATCTTCATCGGGCGGCCATCCACATCGCGGAGCACGGCTGGCCGGAGGATCTCACCGTGCTGCCCGGGGTCGGTCGCTACACGGCGGACGCGGTCGCCAGCCTCGCATTCGGTCGGCCGGTGCTCCCGGTCGACGTGAACGTCGGTCGCGTTCTCGAGCGCAGTGGGCTCGAGTTCGACCACGAGTGCGGTCCGGCGCTGATGGGCCTCGGCGCGCAGGTCTGCATCGCCCGCGTCCCACGGTGCGGCGTCTGCCCGCTCGCGGCCGAATGCCCGTCGCGTGGGAAGCGTTTCGAGTCCGCACGCAAGCAGGGCCGCTACTTCGGCTCTTTTCGCGAACGCCGTGCGCGGACACTACGGCTCGTGTCCGCCCGGCCGCGCCCGAGAGCCGAGCTCGACGACGAGGCCGTCACCGCGCTCGAGCAGGATGGCCTCGTCGAGGTGCACGCCGAAGGATTCGTGCAACTTCCGACAGCGCGGAGTTGAATTAACGCGCACGCAAGAACGGGTACGCACAATGGTGGTGTGACGACCGTCCTCGTGGTCGACGACGAGCCAATCGTGCGCGAGATCGCCGTGCGCTATCTCGAACGAGCCGGCTACGCGACGCGCGAGGCAGCCGACGGAAAAACAGCCAGACGGCTGCTCGAGCGAGAACCGCCCGATCTCGTCGTGCTCGACGTCATGCTGCCGGGGATCGACGGGCTCGAGCTCTGTCGCTGGATCCGGTCACGATCCGAGCTGCCCGTGATCATGCTCACTGCGCGCGGCGAGGAGGCCGACCGCATCGTCGGTCTCGAGCTCGGCGCCGACGATTACGTGACGAAGCCGTTCTCGCCGCGCGAGCTCGCCGCCAGGGTGCGCACGGTCCTGCGCCGTGTCGCGCCGGATGGTCGCTCGCAGGAGGTGTTGAGCTTCGGCGACGTGGAGCTCGACTCGGGGACACGAGATGTACGCAAGGGCGGCAAGGAGGTCCGCCTCACGGCGAAGGAGTTCGACCTGCTCTGGTTCCTCGCTTCACATCCCCGACGGGTCTTTGGCCGCGATCAGCTGATGAGCCGTGTCTGGGGCTACGAGGCCGCGCTGGACACGGGAACGATCACGGTCCACGTGCGCCGCCTGCGAGAGAAGATCGAGAACGATCCATCTCGCCCACAGCACCTGCAGACGGTCTGGGGCATCGGCTACCGCCTCCTGCCATGATCCTCACGGCCGTCGTCATCGCCGTCGTGACGCTCGTCGTCGGCTTCGTGCTCGCGCTGGCGCTGCGCGCGCTCCCCACGGTTCGCCTCCAGATCGCCGGCCTGGCTGCGTTCGCAGTCTGCCTGCCGCTCGCCGTCGTCCTGCTGTCGGGCTGGGTGATGTTCCACATGGGCGACGACGTGAAGATCCTCGCCGTGTCGGCCGCCTCGGCTGCAGTGGCTGTGCTCGCCGGCCTGTGGCTCGGCCGCTCGATCGTCGACTCGATCGACGCCGTGCGCGAAGCTTCGAGTCGTGTCGCCGCAGGAGACCTCGGCGTTCGGGCGCCGCGCTCGGGACCGGCGGAGATCGACGACCTCGCCGCCTCCTTCAACGAGATGGCCGCGAGCCTCGAGAAGCTCTTCGACGCCCGCCGCGAGCTCGTCGCCTGGGCAAGTCACGACCTCCGGACGCCGCTCGCCAACATCCGGGCGATGCTCGAAGCGCTGCATGACGATCTCATGGCGGCGGAAGAGGCGCTGCCGCTGCTCGAGGAGCAGACGGCAACCCTCTCAACGATGGTCGACGACCTCTTCGAGCTCGCCCAGATCGATGCGGGAGCGCTCGGCCTCGAGCTCGAGGAGGCGCCGATCGCAGGTCCGGTCCGCACGTCGCTCCGTGGCATCGAGGCCGAGGCGCGGCTGCGCGGCATCCGGCTCGACACCGACGTCGACGACGGGGCGGTAGCGCGGTTTGCGCCGTTCGAGCTGCAGCGCGTGCTCCAGAATCTCCTCACGAACGCGCTCCGCCACACGCCCTCCGACGGTTCGGTCGCCGTGCGCGTGTCGGCGAACAATGGGGAGGTCCGGGTGAGCGTCGAGGACAGCGGCGACGGGCTGGGCGACGAGGCGCGTGACCGGATGTTCGAGCGCTTCTGGCGCGGCGACCGGGCGCGTTCCGAGCCTGGGGGCGGTCTGGGGCTTGCCATCGCCCGGGCGCTCGTCGAGGCGC
This sequence comes from Actinomycetota bacterium, assembly GCA_046729255.1. Classification (GTDB taxonomy): domain Bacteria; phylum Actinomycetota; class Thermoleophilia; order Gaiellales; family Gaiellaceae; genus PALSA-612. The sequence goes on along the minus strand of JBKPGF010000093.1, from coordinate 3,255 downwards.
AAGGTGGCCGGATCTGGGCCGAGGACCGCCCCGGCGGCGGCGCCCGCGTGTCGTTCACGCTTCCCGCCGCTACGACGTAAGCAGCGCCACGGCCTGGGCGGCCAGACCCTCGCCGCGGCCGGTGAAGCCGAGGCGGTCGGTCGTCGTGGCGCGAACGGCGATCTGCTCGGCGGCCACACCGAGCGCGCCGGCAAGCCGAGCACGCATCTCGTCCCGTACGCCGGTGATCCGTGGCTCTTCCCCGATGAGCACGCAGTCCGCGTTGACGAGCTCGAAGCCGGCGTCTCGCACCTGCGCATACGCCTGCGCCAGCAACTGCAGCGAGTCCGCGCCGCGGTAGCGGTCGTCGTCGGACGGGAAGAGAGAGCCGATGTCGCCGAGGGCCGCCGCCCCGAGAAGCGCGTCGGTGAGCGCATGCGCGATCACATCTCCGTCCGAATGCCCGACGAGCCCGCGCGAGTGGTCGATGGGAACGCCGCCGAGCACGAGCGGCACGCTGTCGCCAAAGGCGTGAGCATCAATGCCGATCCCCACTCGGTAACCCGTCATCCGATCGGTTCTTGTCGTAGCAAGCCGCCTTCGAAGACGGCAACGGTTTGGCAGCCTGCTGACCGCGCGAGGAGAAGCGCCTGTTCGAAGTCCGCCCCCACGAGGCCGGGCTCGTGCGCGTCGGAGGCGAAGGTCACGGCCACGCCCTTCCCGACGCAGGCGCGCAGCAGCTCTGCGTCGGGGTAGAGCTCGCCGACGGGCTTCCGGAGGCCGGCGGTCGAGACCTCGATCGCGACGCCCGCGGCGGCGACGGAGAAGGCGATGCGCTCGTGCATGCCCGCCAGCACGCCGGGCTCTGGTCGCCTGCCGAAGATCTTCGCGAGATCGGGATGCGCGAGCGCGTTCACGTGATTCGACAGAGCCAGCTCACAGAGAGCGTCGACGTAGCGGTGCCATCCTTCCTCGAGCGTCATCACCTCCCACACGCCCGGAGACGTGTCGACGGCAAGCCCGTCGAGCCAGTGCACCGATCCGAGTTGGTAATCGAACGGATACGGCTCGAGAAGCTCGGCGAGCCGCGCCTGGCACTCGCCGACGTAATCCACCTCGAGGCCGAGCTTCACCGGTAACCCGGCTCGTTTGGCCTCGAGCACGGTGTCGCAGTACTCGTCGAGGTCGTACACGCAGCGCTCGGACATGTACGGCACATCCCAGATCTCCGCGGTCTGGCGGAAGTAATAGACGTGCTCCGTGAAGCCGATCTCGTCGATGCCGCGCGCAAGCGCGGTCTCGAGGAACGGGCCGATTGCCTTCGGCGTGAAGGCGATGCTCCCGGACTCGTCGCGGAGGTGCATGTGGTAGTCGACGATCACTGCTAAACCTCCCGCTCGCGCGCGAGCATTGCCTCCACGGCGACCAGATCCTCAGGAGTCGTCACCTTCAGGAGGCGTGGATCCCCTTCGATGACCTTCACTCGTCCTCCCTGTGCCTCGACAAGCGATGCACAGTCCGATGCCGAGTCGATGTCTCCCGCCAGCGCGGCGCGCAGAATGTCGGCACCGAACGCCTGAGGCGTCTGCGCCGCGACGAGGCCTGCCCGCGAAACGGTCTCGGAGACGACGTCGCGCTCCACGCGCTTGATCGTGTCCGCTACGGGTAGCGCAGGGACGACACCGTCCCAGCCCTCGCCGAGGGGCTCGAGCACGCGCTCGATAGTGTCCGCAGGCAGCAACGGCCGCGCGGCATCGTGCACGAGCAGGGCCACTGCTTCGGGCGGCACTTGTGCGACGCCCAACCGCACGGACTCGGCGCGACGCTGCCCCCCGGTCACGGCCTGGGCGACCTTGCCGGCGCCGATCTCCTCGGCAAGGAGGATGGCAGGCTCTTCCCAGCCCTCGGGGGCGGCGACGACGATTGCGTCCACCCAGTCGGAGCGCTCGAGCCGCTCGAGGCTCTCGGCGAGTAACGGCCGTCCGCCCAGACCGACGAATGCCTTCGGCCTGTCGGCCGCGAGGCGATCACCGCTGCCAGCGGCGACGATGACCGCCCATGTGGTCATGTCCGAGCGAGGTAGCTTTCAGGAGGGCTTGGCGAAACATCGCCTGTGCCGTCCATGACGCGCTGCTCGCCCCGAGGCTGCGTCCTCGGTCGCCCACGTACGCTCCGCCTGCTGCGGTACGCGGGCTCCCTGCGTCCTTGCCTCGGAACGACCATCGCGTCCCGACGACGAGCGACGTTCCGCCAAACCCTCCTAGGCGCCGGCTCCGACCTTCGCCTTGACGCGGCGCTTGCCGTTCGGGCTCGATCCCGCGAGCACGTCGTCGAGCCAGACGTGGGTCTGCTCCTCGTCCATCTGCTTCGCATACATGAGCTCCGACGCGAGGATCTTCTTCGCCTTGACGAACATCTGCTTCTCGCCGGTCGAGAGCCCTTTCTCGTGATCGCGAAGCGCGAGGTTGCGCACGACCTCTGCCAGCTCGAGCACGTCTCCCGTCTTCATCTTGTCGCGGTTGTGCTTGAAGCGACGGTTCCAGTTCTTCGGCATTTGCGTCCCCGAGCCGGTAAGCGCCTTCACGACCTCGTTGACCTGCTTCTCGTTGATCACTTGCCGCAGCCCGACACGCTCAGCGTTCTCGGTGGGCACGTTGACCACCATGTCGTTGTGCAGGATCTTGATAGTGAGGTATTCGCGCTTCTGGCCGAGGATCTCGCGTACTTCCTTCTTCACGATGGTGCCCGCTCCATGATGCGGGTACACGACCTTGTCGCCCAACTTGTACAACCGCTCCCCCTTCCAGACAGTCGTTCTCGCCAAGACGCCGGCAGTCGGGAAACTGCCGGCGAACACAGCTCAGTATAGCCGATGGCGTCGGAAAACGCGATGTTTACAGGGGTTTTCGGGGGTCGGAGCCGAAAAGTCCCTGCTCAGGCCAGACTATCCGGAGAGTAGCGGTGGCGCCCGGAGGGTTGACCGCGCCTAGGCGGCGGCGTCGAGGGCGGTGGAGACCGCTTGGCTCAGACTCTCCGCGCCGAGGATCGCCATGGCTCGAGACGAGGTGAGGCCGGCAGGTGCGAGCACAGCGCTCGTGCCGAGCTTCGCACACTCTTCGAGCCGCCGCTCGGCCTGGGTGACCGGCCGTATCCGTCCCGTCAGGCCGACCTCCCCAAAGGCGGCGAGGCCCTCCCGCACTGGAACGCCGCGCGCAGCCGAGGCGATGGCGAGACATACCGCGAGGTCGGCGCCGGGCTCTTCGATCCGCACCCCGC
>JBKPGF010000092.1:0-6263 GCA_046729255.1 Actinomycetota bacterium | reverse complement strand
ATTTGACTACCGCTCCGAGCAGTTGTATACAGAGTCATCCTCTGCTCGGGCGTCATATGCGGTTGCGGCATGACGATCCCCGGATGCCCGGTGGGGGAGTGTTGGTCGATCTCTAGACGCGGCGGGGGGAAAGGAGTGTGTCCATGAGCGAGGACCACGAGTTCGATCCGTTCGAGTACGCAGAGCAGCTCGGATATGTGGACGAACTCACGCATAACGACTTCACCGATCCTGCAGCGGAGCGGGCGAAGTCGCCTTCAGAGCTCCGGGTGAGCCGGCGCGACCTGCTTCTCAAGGGCGGCGTCGGCGCGGCGGCCGTGGCAGGTCTCGGTGCGCTCGCAGGCCCGGCTGCCGGCGGTACGTCGTGCGCCGAGCAGTACACCGGAACGCTCAACATGATCACACTGGGCGTCGAATGGCCTCCGGGCGCCGAGCAGCAGGCCGAGAAGGACCTTGGCGTCAAGTTCAACGTCCAGCTGATGGGTACGAACGCCCAGGTCCAGAAGTCGATTACCGCCCCGAAGAGCTTCGACATCGGGGGTCTCTACAACTACCAGTTCCAGCCGATCTGGCCGACTGGCAACTTCCAGCCGGTCGACCGGCTCAAGATCAAGTCCTGGAACTCTTTCTATCCCATCTTCACCAAGGGCAAGGTGCTCCTTGGTAACCGGGCCTGCACCCAGGGTCAGGGTGACGCGCCGTACCGGATGCTCTTCCTCGATCCGAACGGCAACACCGGGCTGCCGAAGACGAAGGAGGCCGGACCGCAGAACAAGCAGATCGTCCAGTGGTGGAACCAGGCCTCGAACAGGGCGTTCGGTGGCAAGCCGCAGCCTCGGTGGGTCCTGGGCCCGCCGGCGCACTTCAACATGGACTCGATGGGCTACGACGGCAACGTGCTCAACAAGCGGCCGGGCCAGGTCTCCTGGGCGGAGCTCCTGAACACGAAGTGGAAGGGGCGCGTCGCCGTCCTCAACGACCCGGCCATCGCCATGGACGACCTCGGCAACGCGGTCCTCGCACTCGGGCTCATGAAGATCAAGGACCTGGGCAACATGACCCGGGGCGAGATGGACCGGCTGTTCAAGATCCTGACGAAGTACAAGAAGAACGGCCAGTTCCGTGCGTTCTGGGCCACCTTCAACGAGTCGGTGAACCTCATGGCCTCGAAGGAGGTCGTGATCGAGTCGATGTGGTCGCCCGCCGTGGCGCTGCTCGTCGCGCAGGGCGTGGACTGTCGCTACGCGTTCCCGAAGGAGGGGATCCGCGGGTGGTGCAGCGCGCAGGGCATCCCCAAGCACGTGACGGGCGCCAAGCTCGCGGCCGTCTACGAGTACCTCAACTGGATGTACGAGGGCTTCCTCGGTGCGCTCATCATGCGCCAGGGCTACTACATCGCGAACGGCAAGAACCTCCTGTCCTGGATCCAGAAGAACGGCTCCCAGGGCTCGCCGGCGTTCACCAAGGCCGAGTACGACTTCTGGTACCTCGGCAAGCCCGCAGTCCGCGACCTGCCCGGCATCACGGGCAAGGTCGGGGACATCAAGAAGGGGCAGGTGCGCGACGGAGGCTCGTTCGTCAAGCGATCCTGCAAGTACACCGTCTGGAACTCGTTCTACGAGCAGAACGTGTACCAGGTGAAGAAGTTCAACGAGTTCCTCAGCGCATAGGGATGGCCGAGGAACCGGTTGGGCCTTCAGAGGGGGCGGCATCCGCCGCCCCCTCTGATAGGGGGACAGGCCTAGACCTCATCGACGTGAGGAAGGTCTTCCCCGGCGGCACGGTGGCCGTCGACGACTTCGACCTGCACGTCGACCACGGCGAGTACGTCGTCCTGCTCGGACCCTCCGGATGCGGGAAGACGACGACGCTGCGGATGATCGGGGGACACGAGTTCCCGACGGGCGGCCGCATCCTCCTCGACGGCGAGTCGCTCGTCGACCTGCCGCCGCACAAGCGTCCGACGACGACCGTCTTCCAGCACTTCGCCCTCTTTCCACACCGCACGGTGCTCCAGAACGTCGAGTTCGGCCTCAAGATGCACGGCGTCGGCAAGGCCGAGCGCCGTCAGCGAGCCATGTCGGCCCTCGAGATGGTCGGGCTCGACCCGCTTGCCGACCGCAAGCCGCGCCAGCTCTCAGGTGGCCAGCAGCAGCGGGTGGCTCTTGCGCGCGTGCTCGTCACGCAACCGAAGGCGCTGCTTCTCGACGAGCCGCTGGGCGACCTCGACCGGTTGCTCCAGCTGCGGATGCGCGTCGAGCTGCGGAACCTCCAGCGGCAGCTCGGCCTGATGTTCATCCACGTCACGCACAACCAGGAGGAAGCGCTGTCGATGGCCGACCGCATCGTCGTCATGAACGACGCGAAGATCCAGCAGATCGGGGACCCGCTGACCGTCGCGACGAAGCCCCAGACCGAGCTCGTCGCCCGCTTCATGGGCGACAACAACATCCTCAAGGGAACGGTTGCGCGGCGCGAGGGCGACCGGCTCGTGATCGACGACGGCACGGTCCGGGCGAGCGTGGTCGCTCCAGACGACGACCGTGGCGTCGGCGACGAGATCACCGTGGCCGTCCGGGCGGCCGCGGTCAGCCTCGACTCCCCCAACAGTGGCGGGGCGGATCTGAACACCGCGGACTGCGAGATCGTGTTCGTCGAGTTTCTCGGCGATCTCGTGAAGCTCCACCTCACCGTTGGGGAAGAGCGGCTGCTGGCGAAAGTGCCTGGCGAGCAGTACGCATCGCTACGCGGGCGTGAGGGGGAGCCGATCCGCATCTCCTGGAAGGAAGAGGATGTCCAGCTCCTCAGGACCTGAAAGGCCGCCTCACCTCGACGCCGAGGAGCTAGACGAGACCGAGGAGATCGAAGAGCCGTCGGCCGAGGGCGCGCTCGGCGAGAGCGGCGATCAGCGCGGCGGCTGGATGACGGCCGCCTGGGCGGCGCCGGGCTTCGCGTTTCTCGGGTTCTTCCTCATCACACCGCTCGTCTTCATCGTCCTCATGAGCTTCTGGACGTACCAGGTAGGCGCGAACTTCGGCTTCGTCACGGACTGGACACTCGACAACTACCGCGAGCTGTTCCACGACAACGTTTACTGGGACAACATGCTGTCGAGCTTCTACCGCTCGCTCATCGCCGTCGCGGCGTGCCTCGTATTCGGCTTCCCCATTGCGTACTTCCTGGCGTTGAAGGTGAATACCCTGCGCAATCAGATCGCCCTGTTCATCATCGCCCTCGCGCCGTTCTGGACGAGCACACTGACCCGGTCGATCGCCTGGACGTTCCCGCTGACGGGCCGCGAAGGCGCGATCAACAAGGTCGGCGACATGATCGGCTGGTGGGGCCCCGACAATCCGCTCATCGAGCCGCTCTCGGAGACCTCGGTGACGATCGCGATGATCCAGCTGTACATCCTCTTCATGATCACGCCGCTCTTCTTCACGCTGTCGCAGGTCGACCGAACGGCGATCGAGGCAGCACGCGACCTCGGCGGCAACTGGTGGCGAACGTTCCGTGAGGTGATCGTCCCGCAGGCGATGCCGGGCGTCGTCATCGGCTCGATCTTCGTCTTCGTTCTCACCATGGGCGAATACGGGACCGTGAGGCTCGTCGGCGGGAATGCCGTCACGTCGGTCGGCACGATCGTCAACTCCAAGGTCGAGGGCGCGGTGCAGTACCCACAGGGAGCGGCATCGGCCGTGCTACTCGTCTTAGCCCTCATCGCCGGCGTCTTTGTGATCACGCGCTTCTCGAACCTCAGGGAAGAGCTATGAGGCTGCTGTCATGAGGCGTCGCGTCGACTGGTCGAAGTGGGGGCTGGGCGTGTACTTCGTGCTCTTCCTCGTCTTCCTCTACGCGCCGATGATCCTCATGGCAGTCCTCAGCTTCCAGGGTGACTTCGGACAGCTCACGTGGCCGTTCCGAGGCCCCATCAGCCTCCACTGGTGGAAGTCGCTCTTCGACCAGAACGCCGATGTGCTGTCGCACGCGAACGACATCCGTACCGCGGGTGAGAACTCCCTGTATCTGAGCCTGGCGGCAGGCGCTCTCGTCGCCTTCTTTTCGTTCACCCTTTCGATGGCATTCCGCAAGCGGTGGCGGCTCGGCTCGGACGCCGTCGGCTTCTACATCGTCATGCTCGCGCTCATGACGCCGGGGTACCTCCTGGCAGTCGGCACACAGATCTTCTGGGCGAAGATCGGGGAGGACGCGACGATCTGGAAGACGGCGCTGGGAGCGAACGTCATCTGGGGCATCCCGTTCGGCTTCCTCGTCATGGTCGCCGTGTGGAACCGGTACGACGCTCGCGTCGAGGAGGCGGCTCGCGATCTCGGCGCCGACCAGCGGCGGACGTTCCGCGAGGTGACGTTGCCCCTGATCTGGACGGGGATCTTCGGAGCCTTCCTCTTCGGCTTCACGCTCGCGTGGAACGACTACGACCGCACGGTGCTGTTCCAGAACGCCGCGACGGACACGCTGCCACTGACGATCGGCGGGCTGACGTTCACCGGCGCCATCAGGCCAGACCTCTATGCCCTGGGAACCGCGACGACGCTGGTCTCGTTGCTGGCGATCGGGCTGCTCCTGGTAGTGGCGGGGATCCGCCTTCGCTTCTTCGGCGGCCGGCCCGCCGCACCCGCGAAAGAAGAGGAGCTCGGCGAGGCACGAGGTCTCGAGGCTGCCGGTCTCGCCGCCGGCGGCAGCACCGACTAGGAGGCTTTATCCGGAGAATGTGGGCGATGCGGACGCACCTGGTCCTCGCCGGCCTTGTCGTTCTGACGCTCGCGGCCGGCGCGGCAGGGGCGGATTCGGACAACGTGAACGTCTCGCGGCTCCCTGAGCTCCAGACGGGGGCGACGATCGCCGTCGATCCGACTGACGGCAACACCCTGCTTGCCGGCTCCAACAGCATCGAGGAGGGCACGATGCGCATCTACTCGTCGACAGACGGCGGGCAGACGTGGAGCACCGCGCGAGCCCATCCGCCGCCGCCGAAGCCGCTCGCGAGCTGCTCCTCGGACCCGGGCGTCGCGATCGACGCGAAGGGACGCCAGTACTACTCCTTCGTGCGTGCCACGCCGTGCAGCGACGGCGCACGTCAGTGGGTGTACGTCGTCGTACGGTCGGGCCCGGAAGCCGCGTGGTCGAAGCCGATCCGCGTGGCCGCGCTCGGCACGGCGAGGCTCGACGACAAGCCGGCGATCGCCGTCGACCACTCGCCGCGGAGCCCGCATCGCGGGCGCGTGTATCTCGCCTGGACGCGGATCGCCCGCAACACCGTCTTCAGCATCGTCCTCAGCCATTCCGACAACGGCGGGCGCACGTGGTCGAAGCCAGTGAAGGTCAACAGGGAGGGACGCGTGCTGACGTACGCGTCCGTGGCCGTCGGGCCCAAGGGCGCCGTCTATGTGGCGTGGGACGACGTCGACGAGTTCGGGATCTGGATGGCGCGCTCGACGGACGGCGGCAAGACGTTCCGAGACCATCGAAAGGTCGCCTCATTTGTCGCGGTCGTGATCCCGCACTGCGGCTCGGGCATCGTCATCCCCGCGCAGCCGCGCACGTGTGTGAACGCGAATCCCGTCGTCTCGGTCGACACGTCCCGTGGCTCCCACTCGGGGCGGGTGTACGTGAGCTACGCGCGGACCGAGTTCCGTGGCCGCCAGGCGGCGCACATCGCGCTGTTCGACCCCGGTCTGCGGCGGATCGCGCCGGACCCCGATACGCGGGAGGGGAGACGCGTGGCACCGGCATCCGCCGCTCGCCAGGCCGACCAGTTCTGGCCGCAATCGGCCGTCGATCCTTCGAGCGGGACGGTGTGGGTGTGTTTCTACGACACGCTCGGCGATCCCGAACGGAAGCGCGCCTTCTATTCGTGCACGGTCTCCCGCAACGGCGGCCGGACGTGGCGTCCGCCTATCCGTGCGGCGTCGGTGCCGTCGGACGAGACCGTGCCGGGCGCCTTGGGCCACTACGGGTACCAGCAGGGCGTCGCCGCGCTCGGCGGAGTCGCCCACCCGATCTGGACCGACACGCGCGAGCTCGTGGATCTCGAGGAGGAGATCTACACGACGTCGTTGCGCGACGCCGACTTCGGGCCCTAGCCCCGCGGGCTCCGCTTCGCGAAGTCGTCGGCGATCTCGTCGAACGTCGCCCAGCGCACACCGTCGTGCTTGTTTATGTGCTCGATGATCCGCTCGTGCATGAGCAGCACCTGCGGCCGGCCGCTCACGTCCGGGTGGATGGTCATCGTGAAGACCGCA
>JBKPGF010000091.1:0-6653 GCA_046729255.1 Actinomycetota bacterium | reverse complement strand
GCGACATCCCGCCGCTCGACGCGTACGGCTCCGTGCTGGCGGGCAGCGTCGACGGCGTGCTCGCCGACCATATCGTGCTCCACGAGGACGGCCTCGTGCACTTCCCCGATTACCTGAGCGATGAGGAGGCGTCCACGCTGCCGTGTGCAGCCGTGACGGCGTGGCACGCCCTCGTGACGAAGGGGCCGACACGCCCTGGCGACACGATCCTTGTCCAGGGCACCGGCGGCGTTTCGATCTTCGCGCTCCAGTTCGCTGTGCAGATCGGTGCGCGCGTCGTCGCGACCTCGAAGAGCGACGAGAAGCTCGAGCGGGCGCGCACGCTAGGCGTGTGGGAGACGGTCAACTACGTCGCGACGCCCGACTGGGCAGACCGCGTGCTCGAATTGACCGGCGGCGTTGGCGTCGACCACGTCGTCGAAGTAGGTGGCCCCGGCACGACCGACCAGTCGATCAAGGCGGCCCGGCGCGGTGGAACCGTTTCCCTGATCGGCGTGCTCACGGGACTCGAGGCCAGGATCGACCCGCATCCGATCGCGCTGAAGGGCCTCCGCGTCCAGGGAGTCATCGTCGGCTCGCGGGCGATGTTCGAAGACATGAACCAAGCGATCGGCGCCAGCCAGCTGAGGCCGGTGATCGACCACGTCTTCCCGTTCGAGCAGGCGCGCGAGGCGCTCCGCTACCTCGAGGCCGCGCAGCACGTCGGCAAGGTCGTGATCTCCGTCTAAAGCGCTCGGAAGTCTCGCGACTTCCGAGCGGAGAGTGGTCTCCGAGAGCCGCAATGAGCCGCTCCCGCGCCTGTCGGGAGCGGCGGCGGAGTGCTGCGCCCACGACACCGGCGGTTCGAGTCCGCGTACGTCCACTCACTCGTCGTCGAAGTCACAGCGAAGTCCCTGCAAACGGGCACCTGCGCGGCTACAGTCGCCCCACGGCGCGGACGGAGCCATGACGGGGAAAGAGCAGGGAATCTGGACATCGGCGCTCATCCGTCTTTCGGCTGGGATTACGGTCGCGTGCATCCTGGAGGGGCGCAGGCTGCGCAAGCTCGCCTTGACGCTGCTGATCCTGGCGGGGGTGTGGGCTGTGGTGTGGTCCATCGCGATGGGCGCGCGTCGTCGCCGAGTGCGACCTCGTCGTAACGCACGCTGTGGTCACGGGCGCGGAAGCGATCTGGCCGATAGGCGCAAAGGTCGTCGACATCTTCCGGCTCGACAAGGACGGGAAGATCGTCGAGCACTGGGACGTCCTCGCGCCGCTTTCCCCCACCTCCGTAAACGGCAATCCGGAGGTCTGACACTTCTGCCTCGCGTGGGCCGGGTCTCGCCGTTACTGGCGAGACCCGGCCCCCGTAGCGTCAGCGCCACTCGTCGATCGAGATGGCCACCTTTTGCCCTTTGTTCGTGCGGAACTTCGCCCGCATCGGGGAGCCCATGAAGACGCTGAAGTGGCCGTTCGTCTCGCCACCGGCGACGACGATGTTGATGCGGTCGGGCTCGAAGACCGGGATCAGCTCGTCGGCCGGCGCGTTCCAGTAGGTCGCCCAGGGCTCGACCCCTGCCTCGACCTCCTCGTGGATGAGGTTGAGCATGACGTGGTCCCAGAAGCGCCGCTGCGGAATCCGCGCGTTCTCGTGGATCCACTGGGCGATCTTGTCTTTCGTGTCGAGGCCCCGCTCACAGAACTCGCGGGCCACGATCGGGTCGAGCACGAGCGTGCATCCCATTCCCGGCTCCAGGCCGCAGATCATCGCCTGGAGCTTCTCCTGCCAGTGCGTCCGTAGATATTCGGCCCAGACGTTTCCCCAGATGTACGACACGGTGACGGCGCTCTGGTCCTTGTCGTAGCCGTGCTTCACGTGGTAAGGCTCCCAGGGGCTCGCTTCCTCGTTCTCCGCGAACGTGATGCAGTTGTAGGAGAAGTTGCAGCCCTGAGAGCCGGCGTATGTCTCGCCCGGCACCGATCCGCCCTGGAGGTTCTGCGACAGCAGGCCGAAGGCGCGCCCGATCGCGGAGTTCGCGTAGTTGTACGGCCCGAGGGCGCCGATGCCGCTGTTCATTCCGATCTCGTTCCGGATGGGGCCGTTGACGACGACCATGTTCCCCATCGAGGACATGCTGCTCTGGCGCCCGGTGTCTCCGCTCGAGGCGAGCGCAAGCAGCACGGGGAAGTGTTCGGCTGCGGCCCCCGCCATCACGGCATTGACGGCCACCTTCTCGACATCGAAGTGCCAGTACTCCATGCCGATCGTCGGACGGAGCTTGCCGACCATCTCGTCGGGCGCATGACTCGTCCCCGCGAGCATCTGCTCGACGCGCTCCTCCGTCGGCAGCACGATCGGCAGGAAGTCCGTGTACCGGCGCTCCTGGAAGAGCGCGTACATGTCCGCTTCGCTATCTGCCTCGACGTAGCGCGGCGTCGAGCGGTCCCAGTCCTCGCCCCGCTGCTCGCCGTCCGGGACCGGACGCGTGAGCTGGTCGAAGACCTCCGCCATGAACGGCCGGCCGTGGATCGGATCGTTGCCCTCCACGTACTCGCGCAGGCCTGCCGGCGACGTGTTCATGAGCGGTGTAGGCACAAATGCCTGCCGCGCGCTCGGCATTCCGTTCGTCTTCACGGTGTTCTGCACGAGATGTGCGAACACGTGCACGTGCACGCCCACCGTCGGGACTCCGTAATTCGACTCGAGATCGACGACGTGGCCGGAGACCTCCGGCGCGCAGCCCGGTCAGGTGCCGACGCCGATGATGGCCGCGTCGCCGTCGGCCTGGATGCGCTCGCAGAGCTCCGGGTCGGGAATGTGCTGGTTGTGCCACCGCACGACTTCCGTGCTAATCGACGGGCGGTGCTCCTCGAACCAGCCGTGGAGCTGAGCCATGAAGTTGTCCGAGTTCGCGAAGCCGACGTCGACGAGGTAGACCTTCTTGCCGTCGAGCGTGTCGAGGCTGGGCGCCATCCCGCGCGCACTCACCTTCGGCGGATACCCCTCGGGGTTCAGGACTCTGAACTTGGCCATAACCGTCAGATACCCTCCTATGGGTCGATCCTACCCACCGGTTGTCCCCTCGCCGACTGCGACTTGCTGCTCGCCGAGGTAGCTCGAGATCAGCAGCTCACGGTCGGCGTGCAGGACCTCCGCGCGGTCGTGAAGGACGATCTCACCGTGGGAGAGCACGTATCCCCGGTCTGCGATCTCGAGCGCGAGCTGGATGTGCTGTTCGACGAGCAGGACGCCGCAGCCCGAGTCGAGGGCGTACTGGTGTACCACGGGCAGGAGGCTCTCGACGATGACAGGGGCGAGACCGAGCGAGAGCTCGTCGAGTAGGAGCAGCCGCGGCCGGCGAGCGAGACCGCGCGCGACGGCGAGCATCTGCTGCTCGCCGCCCGAGAGCAAGCCGACGCGGCGGGTGCGCAACTCCTTGAGCTTCGGGAAGTACTCGTACGCCCTATCCTCGTCGGGGCGCTCGCCGCGGTAGCCGAGCCGGAAGTGCTCGGCGACAGTCAGGCCGTAGAACAGTCCACGGCCCTCGGGGACGTGCACGATCCCGAGCCGCGCCCGTTTCGTCGGCGAGACACGCACCAGGTCCTCGCCCGCAAACATGACGCGACCGCTCATCGGGCGGACGAGGCCGGAGATGACCCGCAGCGTGGTCGTCTTGCCGGCGCCGTTGGCCCCGAGTAGCGCGACCACCTCGCCCTCGCTCACGTTCAGGTCGAGATCGCGAATCACCGCGGCCCGGTCGTAGCCGGCCGTAAGGCTCTCGATCCTGAGAAGCGTCTCGCTCAAAGCAGCTCCGGGGCCGCTTCGAGCTCCGCCGCGGCGCCTCCGAGATAGGCCTCGATCACGCGCGGGTCGCGGCGGACCGCGTCCGGCGTCCCCTGCGCGATCACCTTCCCGAACTCGAGAACGACGACGTAGTCCGAGATGCCGAGCACGAGGCCCATGTCGTGATCGATCAGGAGCATCGGCGTGCCCGCATCGACCACGCCACGCAGATGTCGCGCCAGCTCCTCGCCCTCCCGCGCGTCGAGACCTGCTGCCGGCTCGTCGAGACACAGGAGCCGCGGCTGCGCAGCGAGCGCGCGACCGATGCCCACGAGCTTCCGCTGTCCCTGCGACAGGTCCTCGGGCATCTTGTTCGCTACGGCCTCCAGCCCGAGCAGCTCCAGGGCTGTGTCAGCCGCCTCCGTGCTCCTGACCGGTTTCGACAGCGTCTCCAGCGTCGTCGACAACACCGAGGGACGGTAGGAGGCGACCGCGAGGTTCTCGCGCACGCTGAGGTCGTCGAACAGCTCGATCGACTGCCACGTCCTCGCCAGTCCCCGCCCCGCACGTGCGTGGGCGGCCAGCCCGTCCAGCCCCCCTCCGTCGAGTTCCACGTGACCCTGACAGGGCACGAAGCCCGAGATCGCGTCGATGAACGTCGTCTTCCCGGCGCCGTTGGGGCCGATCAACCCCACGAGCTGACCCTCGGACACCGTGAGATCGACCTCGTCTACCGCCCTCAGCCCTCCGAAGGACACGGATATACCCGTCGTGGCGAGCACGACGGCTCCTGGTTCGGCTCTCCGAGGCGCCCGGGCCGTCTCTACCCTTGGCTGCGTCAGCGGAGCCGGGCCCGAGTCGCTCGGTGCAGCCGCGGCGGCCTCGGCAGCGCGCCGCTTGCGCTTCTGCTGCTTCTTCTTCCACTCAGTTCCGGCGATGCCCTCCGGGTTGACGAGCAACGTGACGATGAGGGCGAAACCGCCGATGAGGAACGCCCAGTTGCCGGACAGTCCGAACCAGTCATCGAACGCGTGCGGGAGGAGACCCTCGGTGGCGCCGATCCCGGCGATGATCGCTCCGGTGACCATCGTGATGCCGCCGAAGTACGTGAAGGCGATCAGGGCAAGCGCCGCCAGCGCGCCGAACCGGCTGTAGCTGACCGACCCGAAGTTGTACGCGTAGAGCGCGCCCGCCATGCCGGCGACGAACGCCGCGATGCCGAAGCCGGCGAGCTTCGTGTTGCGAACGTTGATCCCCGCCGCAGCTGCCGCGCGCTCGTTTGATCGCACGGCGAGCATTCGCTGCCCGAGGCTGGAACGCCGCACGTTGGCGACGAGCATGGCGAGGAGGATCACCGCACCGAGGACGAGGAAGCCGAACACCGGGCTCGGGATCTTGTCGTCCACCCCTCGAAAGCCAGCGTGCGGAGACAGGTCGAGCCCGCCGAGCTCCGGCTGGGTGACAGGCGAGCCCGTGAATCCACCGCCCCAGCGCACGTTCAGGAAGCCGAACTGCTCGAGTGCGACCGCGGCGGCGAGCGTCACGACGACGAGGCTCACGCCTCTCACCCTCAGCGCCGAGACCGCGATGAGCAGCCCGACGACGGTGGCCGCGAGCGCGCCGATCAGGAGCGAGATCGGGAATTCCGCCCAGATGCCGCCGACGTCGGTCGTGAGATGGGACATCGTGAAGCCCGCGACGCCGGCCAGCGCGAGCTGCACGACGGAGATCTGCCCGACGAAGCCGACGATGACGACGAGCGAGAGGCAGATGACGATGCCCAGCAACGAGTTGATGAGGGACTGCCGGAAGTCGTACGGGAACACGATAAGCGCAGCGACGCCCACGATCGCGGCGATTACGCCCGGCCTCAGCAAACGCTCGGGTCGGGGCACCGCGGGCAGCCGCTTCTCGACGAGCTCTCCCCGGCCGGGCAGGCTCGCGCCGCGCAGGAACAGCGCGAAGACGATGACGAGGAAGACGAAGAGCTCGGGCAGCCCCCGGATCGGCGCCCCGCCCTCGTCCGTCGGGAACCAGCTCTGCGTCCCCCAGTAGACGAGGAGCGACTGGATGATGCCGATGGCCAGCCCGGCGAAGCACGCGATGAAGAACGACGTGAAGCCGGCGAGCAGCGCGGCGGCGAGTGCGGGAACGACCTGGAGAGCGAGCGTCTGCGCGTCGAGCGAGATCAGCGGCGCGACCAGCACGCCGAGGCCCCCTGCGACGACGCTCGCGAGCATGGTGTTCACGATCGCCAGACGGCTCGGCGAGAGCCCGGCGAGCATGGCCGAGACTTCGTTCTCAGACGCAGCGCGCGTCGACAGTCCAAACGGGGTCCACCGAAAGAGTGCCGCCAGTACCGCCGCGACGACGATGACGATCCCCGCGAGCAGGAACCGGTCCTGTGGCACCACCCTGTCGAAGATCGTGACCGTGTCGGAAGTAAGGACCGACGGCGCCGACTTCAGGCTGTTGCCGAAAATGAGAATCACGCCTGCTTCGAGCACGAGCAGGAGCCCGAGCGACGCGGCGAGCTTGGCGAGTGGAGCAGTGTCCCGGAGCGGTCGGAAGATTGCCAGCTCGATCAGGACGCCGAACGCGGCCATGCAGACGAGCGTGAGCGCGAAGGCCGGCACGGACGAGAGCTGAAAGTGGAAGTACCCCGTCTTGAACGCCCAGTAGAGGTACGCGGCGAGCATCGCGATCGCGCCCGTGGCGACGTTGATGATCCCGGAGCCGCGGTAGATGAGGACGACGCCAAGCGCAACGCTCGCGATGAGTGCGCCGGCGCCCAGCCCCAGAAGTGCGAACAGTAGGTTGTCCCGCATCGGTCAGACGGTCGCACGAGCTGCGGGGCCGGCGTGTGGCCGGCCCCCACCGGCGGTGACAG
>JBKPGF010000090.1:0-7034 GCA_046729255.1 Actinomycetota bacterium | reverse complement strand
TATAAGAGACAGGTCGTCGGATAGGCCATGCCTGCGGCCAAACCTCCGCCGACGCGGGCGACGAAGAGCACCTCGTCGGAAGGTGCGAGTGCCGCGAGGAGTGACATCGGAATGGCGAGCAGAGTGCCGAGTACGAGCATGAGCTTTCGCCCATGGTGATCGCCGATCGCGCCGAAGTAGAGCACTGAGGCTGCAAGGCCGAGCGAGTAGCCGACGGCGATGAGGTTGAGAGACACCTGGCCGGCGTCGAACGCCTCGCCGATGTCGGGCAGAGCGACGTTCGCAACCGAGAGGTTGAGGTTCGCGACACCGGCGACGAGGATCAGCGCGCCGAGGACGAGACGAGCCCGCTCGGGCGCGTCACGCTGCGTGCCGTTCACGGCCACGGGGAACGACACTAACGGGTCGTACACACCGTTTCGTAGAGTCTCCCCGTCCTGGCCGAGATCCTTGCACTCGTCGCAGCGTTCCTCTTCGCGGTCGCCGCGACGCTGCAGCAGAAGGGTGCGCTCACGCTGGGAATCTCCCCGGACAGCCTTCGCTCCTTCGCCAAGCTCGCCGCCAGCTCATGGTGGCTCATAGGCACGGGAGCCCTGCTTGTCGGCTACGTCGTTCAGGCTATTGCGCTCGACCACGGGCGCCTGGCCATCATCCAGCCGCTGCTGGTGACGACGGTCGTGTTCGCGCTTCCGCTCGGCTACTTTCTTACCGCGCAACAGGTCGGGCGCCGGGAGATCTTCGGCGCCGTGCTCGTCGTGCTCGGACTCGCGTTCTACGCGATCTTCGGCGATCCGGCGGGTGGCAACGAGAACGCGCCGAACGACGAGTGGGCGATTGCCCTCGTCGTCGTCGGGGCCGTGTGCGTAGCCCTCTACGTCGCCGCGCGCCGGAGCGAGGGGGCGCGCCAGGCTGCCTTCTACGGCGTCGTCTCGGGCATGCTCTTCGGCGCCTCCGCCTGCCTCGTCAAGCCGACGCTGGAGGCCCTCCACGACGGCGGGGTGTCAGACGTGCTGTGGCAGTGGGAGTTCTACGGGATGGCGATCACCGGAATCCTCGCCTTCGTGATCCAGCAGATCTCGCTCAGCGCCGGCTTCCTCGCGACGTCGGTTGCGACGGTGTCGGTCTCCAATCCGATCATCTCGATCGCCATCGGCGTTCTGCTCTTCGACGAGCGGCTCAGTCGGCCGGCCTGGCACGTCGTCGTGGCTGTGGGCGGGCTGGCGGTTGGGATGCTCGGAGCAGTCATCATCTCGATCGCGAGGGAACGCGCCGACGCCAGGGCTGCGGAAGCGGTGCCCGTCAGTCCGTAAGGCCGGCGATCCCGTTGCGCAAGAGCGCCAGCGACAGCAGGACGATCAGCACCAGCGCGACCTGGATCATGTGACGCGTCAGCCAACCCTGAGCGGCGTCGAGAATGCGGTTCGCCCAGCCGGGTGCGACGAGCAAGAGAATGATCGCGACGAGCAGCGGTAGCAACGAGACAAGCGCGAAGAACAACCACTGCACCGCGTAGCCGGCTTCAGACGGGTCGGTCTCCGAAATCGTCTTCAGCGCGATGGGGATGAAGGCGCCCGGGTTGGCGAGGGCGGCGCCGGCCCCGACGACCGCGATCGCCGGTGAGGAAGCGACACGGCCCATCTGATCCTGCATGGCCTCCTCCTTTTCGTGACCCGGGGGATTGCGCCACAGTCTCACTGCCCAGACGAGCAAGAACGCTGCTGCGGCCACGTCGAGGATCGCCACCCAGGTCTTCGGCGAGGAGGGCGTGTCGGACGCTGCGACGTCGCCGAGCACGAACGCGGCCGCCACGCCGACAGCGAGCGTGGCTGTCAGCGCACCGGTGTAGAAGAACAGCCCTGTACGCAACGGCCGCTCGCCCAGCACCAGCGCGAGGACCGAGAAGGTGAGCGTCGTCGGGGAGACCATCGCGGCGAGCGATACCGCGACGAGCTCTGAGTAGATCCAGCCCACTTAGCCGGGGCCGCTCTTGCGTTGCCGCTCGGCTTCCTTCGCTTCCTTTTTCGCCTCCTTCTCGGCCGTCTTCGCCTCCTTCTTCGCCTCCTTCTTCTCGGCCCGCTGCTCCTTCATCTGCTCGGTCTGCGCCTTCGCGTCCGCGTAGGACTCGGTGACGAGCTGCTTGCCGCCCACCCAGCCGAAGACGAGCACGACGAGGACGATGGCCACGACCTGGTTCCAGCCGGTCGTGATGAGCTGCTGCGCCGTGGAGTAGTCGACCGCCTGCGACTGAGGCACGTCACAGCACGTCTTGAGCGCGAGCGCGTTCGTCGCCTGCGTGACGCCGATCGAGCCTGGCGTGAACGACGCGACGTTCGCGAGCGAGCCCGAGCCGACTGTCCAGAAGATCGAGTTGAACGTGACCGGGATGGCGAATGCCGCCAGGAAGATGGCGGTCACGCCGAGCTTGCAGCACCACGCCACGAAGGAGGGCAGGAACGCCCGCTTGAGGTACGTCTTCGGCTCGGTGAGGATCGCGCCACCCTCTTTTGCCTGTTCCCAGAGGTGCTTCACCTTGCGCCAGAGGATGCGGCCGACAAGGACGATCAGCAGCACGCCGCCTGCGACGATGCCGACCGTCAGCCAGGGGTACGCCTTGAGGTTTCCGCCGAAGCTGACGTCGAACGCGTTCGGCACGCTTAGGAACATGTAGAGGTAGACGAACGTGCCGGCGAGCGTGAAGAAGATCTTCTGAACGAGGTAAGCCGCGAGGACGCCGGCGATCGTGCACGAAGGGATGATCGCGACGTACATCATCAACGTCACGAACGTGCCGATGTTCGCGGGCAGGAAGCCGTTCAACGCCACGCCGACCGCATACGCGGCGACGATCGGCCAGAGCGTGACCTCGTCCTTGTACGCGAACTTCAGGATGCCGTAGTAGGAGAGGCCGGCGAAGAACGTCTGGAAGGTCTGCAGGGTGAGGGCGGCGACGAGATAGCCCTTGGGGATGTCCTTGATCTCGTCCCAAAGGTCCTCGATCCAGCCGGTGACGCTGATGCCGAGCAGGTTGAGGATGACGAGGGCGATTGCGATGCCTACGAGCCACGTGAAGACCTTCCGCATACGCCGCCCGCGGGACGGCTGCGGAGCGGTTGTCGTCGCGCTGGCGGTGCTCATGTTCGGACCGTAACGCACACCACGCCGGCACGCCAAGGGGGTTCTTCCGGCGCCGACTCTAGGCTTGGCGGTCGATGGAGGCCACGCCACCGCCGGGGCGCGTCGCGCTTCTCATCCCGCTGCGGACGATTCTGCTCATCGCCGCGGCGATCGGTCTCATGTGGGCGTTCGCGACGATCGCCGACGCGTTCCTCATCGTCTTCGTCGGCATCTTCCTCGCACTCGTCTTCGAGTACCCCGTGCGCTACGTCATGGCGAAGACTGGGCTGTCGCGGGGGCTGGCCGCGACCATCACGGTGCTCGGCACCGCCGTCGCGGTAACCGTGCTCGGGCTCCTGTTGCTCGTCCCGCTGGTCGGGGAGCTGCGCGACTTCCTGCACGATCTGCCGGACATCGTGGACCAGCTGCGTTCGTCGGACGAGCTCGACTTTCTCGGCGACAGCGGCGCCGCCGGCAACGTCCAGGAGGGAGCGAACTCCCTGGCCGCGTCCGTACCGGACGCGATCAGCGCCGTCCTCGGCATCGCAGGTGACTTCTTCAGCCTCTTCCTGGCTGCCTTCACCATCCTCTTCGTCTGCCTGTTCCTGCTCGTCGACATCGGCAAGATGCGGCGAGCGCTCGCGGCCGTGCTCATGCCCGGCGAGGACGAGCGATGGCTGTCGGTCTGGGATCGGATCACGGAGTCCGTGTCACGATGGGCTATCGGTGTGGTCGTCATCGCGACGATCGCCGGAACCACGCAGGGCTTGACGGCGTGGTTGCTCGGCTCGAGCTACGCGCTTGCCCTGGGCCTGATCGCGGGGCTGCTCGACATGATTCC
Source organism: Actinomycetota bacterium (assembly GCA_046729255.1). GTDB lineage: Bacteria > Actinomycetota > Thermoleophilia > Gaiellales > Gaiellaceae > PALSA-612. The sequence continues at coordinate 3,079 of JBKPGF010000090.1, read as the reverse complement.
CAACATCGGCGCGACAATCGCGGGATTCATCCTCGTGCCGACGCTCTGGGCCGAGGAGGGCGTGACCGCGGCGATCATCATGCTCGTCGTGGTCCTCGTCTACCAGCAGGTGGAGAACAGCTTCATCACGCCCAAGGTGCAGGGCAAGGCGGTCCAGCTCTCGCCGTTCTTCATCATCGTCGCTGTGTCGCTGTTCGGCGCGCTGCTCGGCGTGCTCGGTGCGCTGACGGCGGTGCCGCTCGCCGCCACGATCCAGATCTTCGTGATCGAGCTGACGGCCGCGCGCCGGGCCAAGATCGCGGCTGCGAAGACGCCGGCACCCGGCTAGGGGCGCCGGCGTAAAGAGAAACCGTGTCGGGTACAGGATGAATCCTGTCCCACGACGCAGTGTTTCCTCAGATACCGAGGATCTGCTTCTTCTTCGCCTCGAACTCCTCGTCCGTGATGATGCCCTGGTTCTTCAGCTGGGCGAGCTGCTCGAGCTCGGCGGCGTAGTCAGGCTCAGCCGGTGCTGCCTGCTGCTGGGCCGCGGCCTGCGCTGCCATCTGCTGGTCGTAGGCCTCCTGGTCCTGCCGGGCGTACTTCTGGTCCTGGCGGTGACGAACGGCTCCAGCCGTTCCGGCGACGACGGCCGTCGTCGCCGCTGCCCGCACCAACCCCGGGCCTCTTCTCCCGAACATCTCAGCTCTCCTTTCCCGCGGCCTCGAGCGCGAACTCGCGAGCGGCCTTCACGACCTCGTGGGGCAGCCTCTCAAAGGCGACGAGCTCGCCACCCGCGTTGAGGATCGCCTGCTTGACGTCGCGTGCCCAGACGTTCTCCCACACGAGTAGCGCCGCCGAGGTGTTCGGCGGGAGCTCGTCTGCCGTGGACATGAGGTCGTCCTCGTTCAGGAGGCCGCCGACCTCGATGCCGAGGTTATCCAGCCCCTTCTGGACGTCCGGGTCGAGCTCCGTGAGCTCGAAGGCGACCGCGTCTCCGCTCTCGTCCTTGCCGACGAACGCGATGTCGATGATGCGGATCGTCCCGGCATCGACGAGGTCGGCGAGCGCCGGGGCGATCTCGCCGGTGAACTTGTTACCCGGAAAGGCCACGATCATGTAGTCGACCGGGCCGATGTCGCCTGCTTTTCCCATTCGCTTCCCCCTTTCTGGCTACGTGGCGAGCGCCTTGGTCTTGATGGCGTCGAACTCGGCCTGCGTGATGGCGCCCGAGTCGAGCAGCTTCTTCGCCTTGTCGATCTCGTCGGCCGCGCCGCTCGAGCTTGCGACCGACTTGATGTGGGCATCCATCTGAGCCTGTTGCGCCTGCATCGACTTCACGTTCCGCTCGGCCATGTGCCTGCCCTGCGAGATGAGGTAGATGAACACGCCCAGGAACGGTAGGAGGATGACGAAGATGATCCACAGCGTCTTCATGCCTCCGCCGATGTCGTGCCGCCGGAACAGATCGGCGAACACCGTGATCAAGAGCCAGAACCAGATGATCCAGGCAAAGAAGATGAGCATCGTCCAGAGGACGTCGAGGAACGGGTAGTCCGCTGCGAGCATTCCGTCTCCTTTCGCGGGGGGGAACGGCGAGTCTATCGCGCGCTTGACACTAGGCGCGTATTTCCGAAAAGCGGATGAGCGTTACCGTCGCGTCGACCGTGACCTCGCGGTTGTAGAGCCGCGCGAGAAACTCCGCCATGTCGTGAGTCGAGCGGAGCTCGGGATTGTCATGCTCGATCTCGTTCGGCGACAGCTCGCCGAGCAGCTTGACCTCGACCTTGTCGATGACCGCGTCGAACACCCGCTCGCGCGGGCTGTAGCGCGAGCCGCACAGCACCTGCACGATCATCCCTTTCTTGTACTTCCCGGACTTGTCGCCCAAGCGGATCGTCGCCGTCTTGCGCCTTGAGCGCAGTTGGTCGGCGACGATGGGGGAGTAGAAGTTGAGGGCGTACACGGGCTCGGCTTCGCGGAGGCCGACCGATCATAAAGCGTCGGTCGCCAAGACCGCGAGCGCTCGTTCCGCCATCTCGCGCTCGCCTCCGTACGCGAGCAGCCTGGTCGCGTCCTCGAGCGGCAGCCAGCGCACGTCCGCGACCTCGTGGGCATGCGCGGGCGGCACGTCCCCGAGCCGGCCTCGTCGATAGTGCAGGAGGTAGAAGCTCACGACCTTGAATACCCGCTCCCCCTCCCACGTGTACGTGTAGCGGACGTCGCCGAGCTTGCCGACGAGCTTGCCGGTGGCGCCGGTCTCCTCTGCGACCTCGCGAACGGCGGTCTCGTCCGGTCGCTCTCCCGCCCCGATCAAGCCTTTCGGGAGTGCCCAGGTACCGTCGGGCTTACCGCCAGGACGGATGGCGGCGAGCCACCAGCGGGTACGCATCCTTCGGACGAGCACGCCCCCGGCGGAAAATTCTCGACGCATGGGGCAAAAGCTAGTGTAGGATGGCCCTGGCACTCGACATACGAGAGTGCCAACAAGTGTCACAAAGTCAGCAGCAAGGAGGAGTGCGGATGGATCTGCAGCCGCTTGGAGACAGGCTCATCGTCGAGGCCCTCGAGGAAGAGGAGACCACGGCGAGCGGCATCGTCCTGCCCGACACGGCGAAGGAAAAGCCTCAGCGCGGTCGCGTGCTCGCGGTCGGCCCGGGTGGTCGTGACGAGGACGGGAAGTACATCGCGATGGACGTCGAGGTGGGTGACGAGATCATCTACTCGAAGTACGGCGGGACCGAGATCAAGATCGGTGCCGACGACTACCTGATCCTTCGCGAGTCGGACGTGCTCGCCAAGGTCGTTGCCACGAAGGGCAAGGCCAAGGGCAAGCGCGAGCTGGCCGGCGCGAAGGCGTAGGCATTTAAGCGAGAGAGAAGAGGAGAGACATGGCTCACAAGGAGCTGAAGTTCAACGAGGACGCGCGCCGCTCGCTCGAGCGTGGCGTGAACATCCTCGCCGACGCGGTCAAGGTGACCCTTGGCCCGAAGGGGCGCTACGTCGTACTCGACAAGAAGTTCGGCGCGCCCACGATCACGAACGACGGCGTCACGATCGCTCGCGAGATCGAGGTCGAGGACGTCTTCGAGAACCAGGG
>JBKPGF010000089.1:0-14205 GCA_046729255.1 Actinomycetota bacterium | reverse complement strand
CCCGCGCTCGAGGAAGCGCAGGGAGAGCCACTGTGTCCACCGGTAGTAGTCGGGGTCGTGGGCGGCCAGCTCGCGGTCCCAGTCGATCGCCCAGCCGAGCCGCTTCATCTGCGTCCGGATGACCTCGATGTACTTCTCGGTGATCTCGCGCGGGTGGCCGCCCTCGCTGATGGCGGCGTTCTCGGCCGGCAACCCGAACGAGTCGAAACCCATCGGCCGCAGCACCCGCCAACCCTGACGGCGCCGCAGATGCGTCTGGACATCGCCCATCGTGTAGTTGAGGACGTGCCCCATGTGCAGCGTCCCGGACGGGTACGGGAGCATCTCCAGCTGGTACCAGTGCCGCGCGTCGTCCTCCTCGCCCGGGGCAGGGTTCGGCGTGTGAAAGGCGCGCTCGTCCTTCCAGACGCGCTGCCACTTCGCCTCGATCTGCTGTGGGTCGTATCGCCCCATCCGTCTCCCTACGGGAACAAAAAAGCCTCTCGGGTGAGAGGCCGTGGGAAGCCGACGCGGCGTCGCCGCGGTGCTTCCTGCGCTATGCGAGAAGGCCCTGCATCCTGGGCGCATTGTAACGCCTGCTAGCGTCGCCGTCATGCGCCTCGTGGACTTTCGGCCCGATCGTGCCTGGAGCATCGACGTCTTCGGCAGCGTAGGCATGACGCAGGCGCCAATCACGGCGCCGCTCGCCGCCGGTGGGTTGTTTCAGGCGGCGTGTTTCCGTCTCGAGCTGGGTGGCCGTATGGGCCGCCACCCGGCGACGTATCCACACCTGTTTGCGGTGGTCGAAGGTACGGGCTGGGTCAGCGGCGCCGACGGCGAGCCGCACGCGATCGGTGCCGGCGAGGCCGTTTTCTGGGACGCCGGCGAGGAGCACGAGATATGGACGGACGACGGCCTCACCATGATCGTCATCGAGGGCGCCGACGAGGTGCAGCCCTATGAGCCTCGACCTCTTTCCTGACAGCGCGGCGGTCGAGAGCGGCGAGCTCGTACTCGGAGGATTCAAGGCGAACGCGCTTGCCGACGAGCACGGGACGCCGCTCCTCGTCTATTGCGACCAGACGCTGCGAGCACGGGCGCGCGCCTACCGCGAGGCAGCGCCGGGCGCGACCGTCCTCTACAGCGTGAAGGCGTTCCCGAGCCTCGCCCTACTCAGAGTGTTCGCCGAGGAGGAACTGGGCGCCGAGGCCTCGACGCTCGGGGAGCTCGCATATGCACAGCGGGCAGGGATCGACGGCGACGCAATCGTTCTGGACGGCAACAACAAGGCGGACGACGAGCTCGCCGCGGGTGCGAAGGCGAACTGTCTCGTAGTGCTCGACGCGCCCGACGACGCCGAGCGCGCAGCTGCCGCTGGGGTGCGGCGCGTCCTTGTCCGCGTCACTCCGGGCATCGACGCCGACACTCACTGGGCGATCGCGACAGGCCACCGCGGCTCGAAGTTCGGCCTTACGCCCGAACAAGCGTCAGCCACGCTCGCGCGCTGTGCTGAGCTTGGCCTCGAGGCCGAGGGCCTGCACGTCCACATCGGCTCGCAGCTACTTGGAGTCGGCGCCGAGCGCATGGCGATCGATTGGCTGGCCGCGTTCGCTGCCGACTGCCGCGCCGAGCTCGGCTGGACGCCGTCCGTCGTCGACCTCGGCGGTGGCCTCGGCATCCCGTACACGGTGGAGGATCCGCGACTGGCCGTCGAGACGTTCGTGCGGGCGCTCCTCGAGCGAGTGGAGCACGCGTGGTCGCTCCACGACCTCCCGCAACCGCGCATCATCCTCGAGCCCGGGAGGTCGCTCGTGGGGCAGGCCGGCGTCACGCTCTATCGCGTCGGCTCCGTGAAGCAGGCAAGCGAGAACGTCACGTACGTCGCCGTGGACGGCGGCATGTCGGACAACCCTCGTCCGCAGCTCTACGGAGCACGCCACACGGCGCTGCTCGCGAACCGCGCCGACGAGACCGCGACGGCGGCCTACGCGATTTGCGGCAAGCACTGCGAGTCGGCTGACGTGATGATCGAGCGCGCACTGCTCCCCGAGCCAAGTCGCGGAGACGTGCTTGCCGTTGCTGCGACCGGGGCATACACCCTGGGTATGAGCTCGAACTACAACGCGGTGCCGCGGCCGGCGGCCGTGCTCGTCGCCGACGGCCACGCGCGCATCATCCGCCGCCGCGAGACGGTCGACGACCTTCTACGGCTGGAGGCAGAGTGAGCGAGCACGAAGTCCTCGTCTGGTCCGACTACATCTGACCCTACTGCCGAGTCGGCCAGCCCACGGCCGACTGGCTCGAGCGCCGGTTCGGCGCGCAGGTCACGTGGCTTCCCTTCGACCTCCACCCCGAGTACCCGGAGGAGGGTCTCCCGCGGGAGCAGCTGCTCGCGCGCTATGGGGACTCCGGCATCGACCGCGTGCGGCGGATGTTCGAGGCGAACGGCCTCGTCTACAACCCGCATCCCGACGTCGTCCCGAACACGAAGGACGCATTGCGCGTGACGGAGCTCGCGCGCGAGCGTGGCCTCCACAAGCAGATGCACGATCGGCTGATGGACGCCTACTGGGAGGAAGGCAGAAACATCGGCGATCCGGAAGAGCTGCGCGCCCTCGCTGCCGAAGCCGGTCTCGACCCCGCCGAGGTGGACGAGGTGTTGGCTGGCGACGAGTACGGCGATCGCGTCCAGGCATCGACGACGGAAGCCCATTCGGTCGGCATCAACGGCATCCCCGCCTTCGTGCTCGACAGCCGGCTGCTCGTACTCGGCGCGCAGCCGCGCGAGGTGTTCAGGCAGGCGTACGCCCAGCTCGCCGAGTGAAAGATTCCTTCGCGCAGACACGGCGCATGCAGGCGCTCGTCTCGGAGCTCTGGCGGCTCGAAGGACCGCGCGTCGAGAACCACGTCGGCGACGTCGCCTGGCAGCGCTTCCAGCACACAGGGCGCGAGTGCGAGTGGCGGATCCGGGTCTGGGAGGAGGCCGGCGAGCCGGTCGCGTGGGCATGGCTGCGGCTGCCGGCGACGCTAGTTCACGAGATCCATCCGCAGAGCCGCGGCGGTGCGCTCCATGGTCAGCTGCTCGACTGGTTCGAGGCAGAGGCGGAAGGTGAGGAGCTGCGAGCGTCGTCCCTCTCCAGCGACGCGGAACGGCTCGCGCTGCTTCGGAGTCGCGGCTACGAGGTCGACTCAGAGAGCAGGGAGTTCGTCTACCACGCCCGTGAGCTGTCGGAACTGCAACCGCCTGCCGTTCCCGAGGGCTATCGCCTGCGCACCGTCCAGCCCGAGGACCTCGAGCGTCGCGTCGAGCTCCACCAGGTCGTCTGGGCGCCGTCGCGGGTCACCGTCGCGAGCTTTGCGAATGTCCAGGCCGCCTGGCCGTACAGGGCCGACCTCGATTGCGTTGTCGAGGCGCCCGATGGGTCATTCGCGGCGTACTGCCTGGCCTGGCTCGACGACGAGAATCGTGTAGGCGAGCTGGAGCCGGTCGGCACGCATCCCGATCACCGGCGGCAAGGGTTGGCCTCGGCCGTATGTCGCTTCGCTCATCAGCGACTCAGGGAGGAAGGCGCAACACACGCGATCGTCTACTCGATTGCCGGATCGCAAGCGACGGCGCTCTACGAGTCGGTCGGCATGCGGGCACACGACCGCTCGCTCGAGCTCGTCAGAAGCGCTAGCTCTTCGCGGTCCGCAGCGGGCCGAACATCGACCAGTGTCCCTGCGCGGAGCCCTTGCCGCTCACCCAGCGCTGAAGCGCCATCTGCTCGATCGGGAAGCCGTCCCGAGCGGAGGTCTTCACGGCGATGCCGGGGAGGAGCAGCGGATGGTTCGGCTGGTTCTGCGAGCGGGCGGCCTTCATGACCGACGCCCGGGTCGGGTTCACGCCCGCGCGTTTGAGAACGTTGACGAGCGATATCGCGGACGCCATCCCCGCGATGTAGTAGCCGTCTTTCGTGTTCGCGCCCGGCGCGTACTTCTTCAGGATCCTCGTCGCGAACGCGAGCCCCGGATCCTTCGCCCACTTGGGGTCGGTCGGGTCCTTCAGCACCGCGATCGAGATCGCGCCGCGGTTGATCGGCTTCGCGCCGGCAAGGTCGCCGAGGCCCATGAGGTTGGCCGAGGAGGCCACGGCGTTGACGATCACGACCTTCGGCTTCCAGCCGAGCTTCGCCGCCTCGATACCGGCCTGCACGGCGAACTTCCCGAAGGCGAAAATGAGGTACGCGTTCGCCCTCGACGACTTGATCTGCGCCACCTGCGAGGTGACGCTCGCGCCGCTGGGGTCGTAGCCGACGAGCGACACGATCTGCTTCTGCTTCGCGCCGAGACCCTTCTTCAGGCCGGCGACCATGTCCTTGCCGTACGCGTCGTCCTGGTAGAGGACGCCGAGCCGCAGCGTCGGGAAGTTCTTGACGATGTAGCGGCCATAGACCCGTCCCTCGAGGATGTAGCTGGGGATGAAGCCGATCGTCCACGGGTACTTTCGGTAGTCGGCGCCGAAGGTGTTGGCGCCGCTCGCCACGAAGAGCTGCGGCACGCCCGCCTGGTTGAGGAAGTCGCGCACGGCGAGGTTGTTGTTCGTCCCGAGCGTGTTGAAGAGCGCGAAGACCTGATCCTGCTGGACGAGCTCGCGCACGACTTGGACGGTCCTCGCGGGGTCGTACCCGTCGTCGAGGAACTTGTAGGTGATCTTCCGCTTGTTCACGCCGCCGGCGGCGTTCACCGACTTGAAGTACACGTCCGCTCCTCGAGCGACCGCCGCAGCCGAGGAGGCTTCCCCGGAGATTGGCGAGGTGCCGCCGATCAGGATCATGTCGCTCGAGATCCCGGGATCGGTAGCCGAGCCGGCGAGGGCCGTGCCGGCCGCGACGAGCAGAGCCGCGAGTGCGATGGACAAGCGCATCACCGGGGTCAGCGAGTGTACAGGCGGTCTGCCAGCCCCGTTACTCCTCGCCTGAGCAGCCCGCCGGCGCCCTTCGGCAGGAGAATCATGACGAGCACGAGCACCGCACCGAAGACGAAATCGGCGATGCCGATCGCGCTCGGGTCGAGCGTCAAGGGCAGCACGCGGTCAGCCCAGTCGACGATGTCCGTCCTCGACACGGTGCCGATCTCGAACGTCGGGGCCACGAGCCATTCGATGAGCAGCGCGCCGAACACGATCCCCCAGAGCGTCCCCAACCCGGCCGCAACGGTGCCGACCACAAGGTAGATCGACAGGCGCAGCGCGAACGTCTCCGGGCTCACGTAGCTGAGGTTGACGACGGCGAACAGTGCGCCCGCGACGCCCGCGTAGAACGCCGACACGGAGAACGCGAGCGTCTTGTACGTCGGCAAGTGGATGCCGAACGACACCGCCGCCACCTCACTGTCGCGGACCGCGCGGAACGAGCGCCCGGTGCGACCGCGCAGCAGCAGCCACGCCGTCGCCAGCCCCAGAAGCGCGATCGACCAGCAGAGGTAGTAGAACCAGTCGTTCGTCGAGAGGTCGATCCATGACGGCGCCGAGACGAGGTCGAACGAGAGGCCCGTCGAGCCGCCGGTCAGGTCCGGGTACTTCTTGACGAGCGCCGGCGCGGCGAGCGCGAGGCCGAACGTCGCGAGCGCGAGGTAGAGGCCGCTCAGCCGTAACGCGGGGATCGCGAGCAGCAGCCCGGCAGCTCCGGCGACGACGCCCGCGAGCGGGATCGTCGTCCAATAGGGAAAGCCCGCCTTCGCAGCGAGGATCGCCGTCGTGTACCCGCCGACGGCCATGAACGCGCCGTGCCCGAGCGAGATCTGGCCCGTGTAGCCCGTGAGGATGTTGAGGCCGCAGATGGCGATGAAGTAGATGCCGACGTACGAGTACTGCGAGGCCTGGAAGTCGTCGACGACAAGCGGCAGCAGCGCAACGGCCGCGACGAAGAGGACGACGGCGAGCGCCGTCGCGAAAGTCGATCCGCGCCTCATCACACCCGCGCCACCGCGGCCCGCCCGAAGAGTCCCTGCGGCCGGAGGTAGAGGACGCCGAGAATGACGACGAGGCCGCCCACGAGCCGCATCTCGCCGCCGAAGAAGTCCACGTACGTGCCGAGGAGGTTGAGCACCACGCCGAGCACGAGTCCGCCGACGACCGCGCCCACGGGGCTGTCGAGACCGCCGAGCACGGCCGCGGCGAAGGCGTACAGCAGGACGCCGCGCATCATGTTCGGGTCGAGGAAGATCGTCGGCGCGGCCATCATCCCCGAGAGCGCGCCGAGCATGGCCGCGAGCCCCCAGCCGAGCGCGAGCATCCAGCTCGCGCGCACGCCGAGCAGGCGGCTCGCCTGGCGGTCGCCCGCCGCCGCGCGCATCCCGAGCCCGGGCTTCGTGTAGCGGAAGAAAAGCCAGAGCAGCACAACGGCACCGAGCGTGACCGCGATGAACCCCAGATCCTGGAACGAGAAGACGACGCCGCCGACGTCGACGGTGCGCGTCGAGAACGCGCTCGGGAAGCGCTTCGTGTCAGCGCCCCAGATCCACGCGGCGAGGCCGAACAACGCGATGCCGAGGCCGAGCGTCACCATGACGATCGTGAGGACGGGCGCGCCCTCCACGGGGCGAATCACGAGCCGCTCGAGCACGATGCCGCCGGCGAACGAGATCGCGAGGGTTAGCGCGAAGCCGATCCACAGATGAAACTTGGGGCCGCTCGGGTCGGCGATCAGCCACCAGGCGATGAACGTCGAGAACATCGCCATCTCCCCCTGGGCGAAGTTGATGACGCCCGTCGAGCGGTAGATGATGACGATGGCGAGGGCCAGGCTCGCGTAGATCGAGCCCGTGGCCAGCCCGCTGACGACCTGCTGTGCGAAGTCCGTCCACGTGAAGGCGAGGGTGACCGCGCTAGTAGCCAAGGTATGCCTTCCGGACTGACTCGTGCTCGGTCAATTCCTCGCTCGGCCCACTGACCACGACGTGACCCACTTCGAGGACGCAGGCTTCGCGGCAGACGCGGAGCGCGACGGCGGCGTCCTGCTCGACGACGAGGACAGCCAAGCCTTCCTTGCTGAGCCGCTCGAGGGCGTCGAAGAGCTCGCGCACGAGCTGCGGCGCGAGTCCCAGCGACGGCTCGTCGAGCATCAGCAGCTGCGGCCGCTGGAGCAGCGCGCGGGCGAGTGCGAGCATCTGCTGCTCGCCGCCCGAGAGCGTGCCCGCCGCCTGGGAGAGACGCTCGGCAAGGCGCGGGAACTGCTCGAGCACGTTGGCCGTGTCGGCCCTGACCGCTGCTCGGTCGCGCCGCGTGTACGCGCCGAGGCGGAGGTTGTCCTCGACGCTGAGGTCGCCGATGATGCCGCGTCCCTGCGGCACGTGGGCAACGCCGAGCCGCGCGATCGCCTCGGGAGACTTGCGCGCGATCGAGCGGCCGGCGAACGATACGTGACCCGTCTTGCGAACGAGCCCGGAGATCGCGCGCAGCGTCGTCGTCTTGCCGGCGCCGTTGGCGCCCAGGAGCGCGACGCTCGAGCCCTCGTCGAGCCGCAGCGACACACCGTGCAGCGCCCGCGTCTGGCCGTAGCGGGCGTGGACATCCTCGAGCTCCAGTAGAGGCGTCATGGTCGCCCCTCGCCGGCGCTGGCTTCCGCCGGGCGGAGCGCGGCTGCGCCGTCGCCTGGCGCCGCTGGCGGCAGGAGCCCGCGCTCGCGGCGCTTGAACGGATTGCGAGATACGCCGTTCGCGCCGCTCGCTTGCCTCCTTGGCCAGCGACGCCCGAGGAACGACCACGCAATCCTTGTCGCGCAGGCGCTCACGCGTCCTCCTCGCGGACGCCCAGGTAGGCCTCGATGACCGCAGGATCCGCCTGTACCTCGGTCGGCGTCCCGCTGGCAATGAGCTGCCCGAAGTCGAGCACGTGCACGCGGTCGCAGATGCCCATGACGAAGCGCATGTGGTGCTCCACGACGAGCAACGTGAGGGAGAAGTCGTGCCGGAGGCTGCGGACGAACTCGCCGAGCGACTCCACCTCCTCGCGGGATAGCCCACCGGCGGGCTCGTCGAGCAGGAGCAGCTTCGGGCCCGACGTGAGGGCCCGCGCGGCCTCGACGCGCTTCTGCGTGCCATAGGGCAGCGACCCCGCCTCGCGGTGGGCGATGTCCGCAAGGCTCATGTACTCGAGCAGCGAGAGCGCACGGGCGTTCTCTTCCGCCGCTGACCGCCGGTGGACGTGCGCACCGACGAGGATGTTCTCGAGCACCGTCATCGACGGGAAGAGCGCGAGGTTCTGGAACGTGCGCGCGATCCCGCGGCCGATCACCCTGTGGGCGGGCGTCCGCAACAGGCTCTGACCCTCGAACTCGATGTCACCGCCGTCGGGCGAGTAGAGGCGCGTGACGAGGTTGAAGACAGTCGTCTTGCCCGCGCCGTTCGGCCCGATCAGGCCGACGATCTCTCCCTGGGGCACGTCGAACGAGACGCTGTCCAGCGCGACGATGCCGCCGAAGCGGCGCGTGAGGTTGCGCGCCTCTAGCAGCGCCACGGGGCGACTCTAAAGCGTCGGCCTTCGTATCATCGAGCCACCGACCAAGGGGGATCGAGATGGACCACGGTGCAACGATGCGCCAGTTCTACGACCAGGTGAACGCGGGGAACATCGACGGGTTCTCGTCACTGATCGCGGACGACCTGATCGAGCACGAAGAGGTCGAAGGTCTTCCGCAGACGAAGCAGGGCGTCGTGCAGTTCTTCACGATGTTCGGCGCGGCGTTCTCGGACCTTCGACTGAACGCGGAGGACGTCATCGTGAGCGGTGACAAGGCCGTCGCCCGCGTACGTATCACCGGCACGAACGACGGCGAGTTCATGGGCATGCCGGCGACCGGCAAGTCCGTCGACTTCCAGGCGGTCGACATCGTCCGCTTCAACGACGAAGGCGTTGCCGCCGAGCACTGGGGCGTCACCGACACGATGACGCTGATGCAGCAGCTCGGCGTCGTGCCCGAGGGCCCGCCCGCCTAGAGGGCCGCGGGATCGGTGACGGGCGCCTGGCAGGCGAAGCGCTCGCAGACATAGACGGCGGGCTTGCCGTCCACGAGGCCCTTGCCCACGAGCAGCGGCACGTCGTCCGACGGGCCGAACGCGATGACGGCGTTCGGGTCGTAGCCGGAGAGCGCGGCCTTCGCGATCTCGTCCTCGGGCGAGCCGAGGACTGCGATCTCGCGGGGCGGTGCGAAGTGCAGGTCGAGCGCGCAGAGCGCCCAGCCGAACGCGGACGGCGCCCTCGGGACGAGGTCGCGAACGAGCCGCAAGACGGACACCGCACGCCGCTCCAGATCGTCGTCGCCGTAAATGCGCGCGAGCCGCAGCAGCACGTACGCGAGCATCGAGTTGCCGGAAGGGATCGGGTTGTCGTCGAGGTCCTTCGTGCGGACGACGAGGGCCTCGCCGTCCGCGGGCGTGAGGAAGAAGCCGCCGCGCTCGTCGTCGGCGAAGAGCTCGACGGCGAGGAGGGCGAGCCGCCGGGACTCCTGCAGCCAGCGCAGATCGCCCGTCGCCACGTGCAGCTCGTAGAGCCCGTGCGCGACGTTCGCGTAGTCGTCGAGATAGCCGGTGCCCGTCGCCTTGCCCTCGCGATAGCTGCGGTGCAGACGGCCGTCACCCGACAGCGGGCCGAGCAGAAACTCCGCGAGCTGCCGGACAGCGTCGAGCCAGTCGGCGCGCTCGAGCCGCCTCGCCGCCTCGGCCAGGGCAGCGAGCGCAAGGCCGTTCCAGGACGCGATCGCCTTGTCGTCCAGACCTGGCTGTGGACGCTGCTCGCGGATCTCGAGCAACCGCTTCCGCACATCGGGATCGAGCTCCCCGCGAATGATCGACCGGCCGTGCTCGAACGGCTCGAGCAGCTCCGCGGGGACGCCCACGCCCTCCTCGGGCGTCCATGAGTACGTGAGCCCCTCGACGCCGTTCGTGTCCGCGTCCTGGGACGACGCGAACGCGCCGCCGGGAAGTCGCAGCTCGCGGAGCAGGTAGTCCACCGTCTCCTCGACGATCTCGCGGTAGCGCTCACGGCCGGTGACGACCCAGCCGTGGAGATATGCGGGGATGAGCAGCGCGTTGTCGTACAGCATCTTCTCGAAGTGCGGGACGAGCCAGCGCGCGTCGACCGAGTACCGATGGAAGCCGCCGCCGACGAGGTCGTACATGCCTCCCGCGGCCATCCCGTCGAGCGTGGCCTCGACCATCTCCAGCTCGCCGCGCCGCAGCAGCAGCTCGAGGACGGAATGCGGCGGGAACTTCGGCGCATGCCCGAAGCCACCCCAAGTGGGATCGAACGAGGCCCGCAGGCCACGCACCGCCTCTCCGACCAGCGACTCCGTCAGCGGCTCGGACGACGGCGGACGGCGGCCGCCACGCTCGATCGCTGCGACGAGCTCTCGCGCGGAGCGCGCGACGTCCGAACGCCGCTCCCGGTATGCCTCAGCCACAGCTTCGAGCACCTGGCGGAAGCTCGGCAGGCCGTGGCGAGGCTCGGGCGGGAAGTACGTGCCCGCGTAGAACGGCTCGCCGTCAGGCGTGAGAAAGGCGGTGAGCGGCCAGCCGCCGTGACCCGTGAGCGTCACTACGGCGTCCATGTAGATCGCGTCGAGGTCGGGGCGCTCTTCCCGATCGACCTTGATGTTGACGAAGAGCTCGTTCTGGAGCCTCGCAGTCTCCTCGTCCTCGAACGACTCGTGCTCCATCACGTGACACCAGTGGCAGGCCGCGTAGCCGATGGAGAGGAGAATCGGACGGTCCTCCTGTCGCGCGCGCGAGAGCGCCTCCTCGCCCCACGGGTACCAGTCGACGGGGTTGTCGGCGTGCTGAAGGAGGTACGGGCTCGTGGCGTCAGCGAGTCTGTTCACAGGTTCGTCTCGTCAGTCTGCTGGGGAAACCTCCCGGTTTCGCCAGACCCCATCCCCTGGTCCGCTTCGCGGACAGGCGGCTTCGCCGCCTCCCTCTTTCGTCGCTGAAGCCAGCGCACGAGCTCGACCGCGCCGGCGACAGAGAAGGCGATCGCGAGCGCGACGATGAGCCCCTTCCAAGGCGCATCCTCGAATTGCTTGCCGCCAACGTAGCCGAGGAGCGCGGCGTACGACGCCCAGATCACTGCCGCAATCGCGTCGTAGGTCGCGAACCGACGCCAGCGCATCTCCAGTGCTCCCGCGGACAGCGTGACAGCGGTACGCCCACCCGGGATGAAGCGCGCGATGATGATGATCTCCGCCCCGCGCTCCTCGAGCTGGCGTTCGGCCCAGCGGAGTCGTCCTCGCGCCTTCTCGGAGGTGAAGAACCGCCGCTCGATGCGGTCGCCGTAGCGGTGGCCGATGAAGTACGCGGTGTTGTCTCCGAGGAACGCCCCAGCGGCCGCGAAGACGATCACGAGGCCGAGCACCATGTCGCCGGCCGAAGCGAGGACGCCCGCCGTGATCACCATGGTCTCGCTCGGGACTAGCGGGATGATGGCATCGAGATACGCGACGGCGAAGATGACGAGGTACGACCACCAGGCGCCCGAGACGAGATCGACGAGCTGATCGAACACTAGTGGTCGCCGCCCCGCGCGAGGCCGTGGGCGATCGCGCGAAAAGCGAGGGTGCCAAGGACGCAGGGAGCGCTCGTTGTGAATGAACTACGGGCGCGACCGAGGACGCCGGCGCGCGACGCTTTGCAGCCGATCGGACTGGGCTCGTGCGGGGCGGCGATCACTCGTCGTAGAGACTACGTTCGGATGCCGTTTCTCCCGCTGACCGGCGTGCGCGTGATCGATGTGACGACCTCCCTCGCCGGGCCGTACTGCACGGAGGTGCTCGCCGCGCTTGGAGCCGACGTGATCAAGATCGAGCCCCTTTCCGGAGACGAGGCGCGCGCGTGGGGGCCGCCGTTTGCGCACGGGGAGAGCGCGCTGTTCCTGGCGATGAACGCCGGCAAGCGGTCCCTTGGGCTCGACCTCCGCAAAGGCACTGATGTCGTGCTTCGCCTCGTCGACTCGGCGGACGTCTTCGTCCAGAGCCTCCGGCCCGGTCTTGCGGCCGAGCTCGGTCTCGACGCTCCGACGCTGCGGGGGCGAGACCCGCGGCTCGTCCACTGCTCGATCACCTCCTTCGGCACCGTGGGGCCGTGGGCGACCCGACCCGGCTACGACCCGCTCGCCCAGGCGGCAGGCGGGCTCATCTCGGTGACGGGGGAGCCGGATCGGCCGGGCGTGCGGGTCGGCGTGTCGCTGATCGACCAAGGAACGGGGACGTGGGCCGCCCTCGGCGTGCTCGCCGCGCTCATGCAACGCGAGGAGACGGGCGAAGGGAGCGCGCTCGACGTCTCGCTCTACGAGACGGCAGTCGCATACATGGGCTACCACCTGACCGGATATCTCGGCTCAGGCGCGGTCCCCGGCCGCACCGGCACGGGGTTTCCGTCGATCGCGCCGTACCAGGTCTTCCGCGCCACGGACGGGGAGCTCATGGTCGCCGCAGGCAACGATCGCCTGTTCGGCGCGCTCTGCGACGCGCTCGATGTGCCCGAGCTGAAAGACGACGAACGGTTTGCGACGAATCCCTCGCGTGTCGAGCATCGCGACGAGCTCGTTCCGCTGCTTACGGCACGCTTCGCGTCGAAGGACACGGTAACCTGGCTCGCCGTGCTGGCGGAGGCCGGCGTGCCGGCCGCTCCGGTGCAGGACACTGGACAGGTCGCCGAGGCGGCGCAGACCGCCGCCCTCGGGATCCTCCAGGCACTCGGCGCCGTGCAGATCGCTGCGTTGCCGCTGTCTGCAGACGGCGAACGAGCCTTCCATCGCACACCGCCGCCGGCCCTCGGCGCGGATACCGCGGACGTCCTCGCGGAAGCCGGGCTCGCCGAGGAGGAGATCGCCGACCTGGCACGGGACGGAGTCATTAGGGTGGCGACGTGAGCGTGACGCTACTCGTCGGCACGCGGAAGGGGCTCTTCCAGCTCCAGTCAGACGACCGCCAGTCGTGGCAGCTCGAGGGGCCGACGCTCGAGGGCTGGGATGTCTTCCACGCGATCGTCGACCGCCGCGATGGGACGCTCTACGTCGCGGGGAACACGTTCCCCTACGGCGGCACTGTCCAGCGCTCGACCGACATGGGCCAGACGTGGGAGCGCGCCGAGGACATCGGGTTGCCCGAGCACACGGGGCTCAAGCTCGAGAAGACATGGCATATCCGGCCCGGTCGCCAGCTCGGCGAAGTCTGGCTCGGGGCCGCTCCGGGGGCGCTGCTCTACTCGGGCGACGGCGGGAAGACGTTCGACGCCATCCTCAGCCTCACGCAGCACGAGACGCGCGAACGGTGGAACCCTGGCGCGGGCGGCATGTGCTGCCACTCGATCCAGTTCGACGGCGAGGACCCCGAGCGGATGTACGTCGCCATCTCCGCGGCTGGCGCGTTCCGCTCGGACGACGGCGCCGACTCCTGGACGCCGATCAACAAGAACGTCGCCGCCGACTTCATGGCCGAGAAGTACCCGGAGGTCGGCCAGTGCGTCCACAAGCTGCTCGTGCATCCAACGAAGCCCGAGCGGCTGTGGCAGCAGAACCACTGTGGCGTCTACCGCTCCGACGATCGCGGGGAGAACTGGGAGCGGCTCGACGGCAATGGGCTGCCGAGCGGCTTCGGCTTCCCGATCATGATCCACGAGCGCGAGCCGGACACCGCCTGGGTGATCCCCGAGCAGGCCGACCTCAACCGCGTGACCGCCGAGGGCCGACTCGGGGTCTACCGCACGCGTGACGCCGGCGAGTCGTGGGAGCTGACCACCAACGGCCTTCCCGACCAGGCCTGGACGGGAGTGCTGCGAGAGGCGTCATCGTACGACGCACTCGATCCGGTGGGTCTGTACTTCGGCACACAGAGCGGCTCGGTCTGGGTGTCACCCAACGAAGGCGACGAGTGGCTCGAGGCTGCATCAAATCTTCCGCCGATCCTCTCCGTCGAGGCGCATTGGAAGGAGTGACCGTCCTCCTGCCCTCGATCCTCGCCGCCGAGGCGGGCGGGCAGGGCCAGTTCGAGCTGGAGGCGGAGACGGTGGGCGACGCGCTGCGCGCGCTGCCGGTGGCGAACATGCTCTTCGACGAGCGCGGAGAGCTCCGCCGCCTCGTCAACGTCTACGTCGACGGGCAGGACATCCGCGGCGGAGACGGTGTCGAGTCGCAGCTCGCGGGCGGCGAGTCCATACGCGTGGTTCAAGCGGTCGCGGGCGGCTAGACCGCGATCT
>JBKPGF010000088.1:0-7756 GCA_046729255.1 Actinomycetota bacterium | reverse complement strand
CTCGCGCCCCCCGCGGGGGCCCCGCGCGCCAGGGTGGAGCCCCCGGGGCCCCCGGCACTCCCCCCCGGTCCGCCCACCCCCGGGGGCCGAGGCATCCTGCCGCGAGCGGTGTCAGGCTGTGGCGGAGCCGGGCTCCGCCCGGTGGGGGCTCAGCCGCCCGGTGGTGCTAGCGAGCGCCGAGCACGATCGCGACGTGTGCGCCCATGAGATCCCTCAGGCGTAGCCCGTCGAGCGGCGACACCATCTTCACGTGGAGATCGCGCGCGAAGCGTGACGCCTCGGGCGCGTAGCCAGGCCGGTACATGACGACGGTGCGGCGGTAGTCGCTGCGTGGGGCATTACCGACTGCGGTGACGAGGTAGCCCTTGTGGCGCACGAGCTCGCCCGCCGAGTGGGCAGCGCCGGCGACGCCGTTCCCGTTGAGGACGAGCACCGACGTCTTGGTTCGCGCGAGCCGCGGGGCGGCAGGTGCGGGTGGCGGTGTCGCGTCATCCTTCACGGCTGCACGGGTCTCCTTCTTCGCAGTGCGGGCAGTGGGGCTGTCCGATCCCTGCACCCAGTCGACCACGGGCTGCCCAAGAACGGCTACGCCGATGCCGACGAGGATGAGCAGCTCGACGGCTGCCACGGCCGTCGCGACGTACGTTGCAGTCCTCCAGGGTCGGACCAGCGCGTCACTTGTCGAGTAAGACTCCACGGCGCGCGGGTCACTTCGCCGCGGCTCCCTGCGACTCCTCCCAGGTCCTACGAAGACCGTCCTCGAGCGTCACCGCGGCTCGCCAGCCAAGCTCGCGTGCGGCGAGAGACGCGTCGAGCACGCTGCGGCGTGCCTCGCCCGGGCGCGGCGGGGCGTGGGTCGGCGGCTCGTCCACGCCGGCGGCCTCGCGACAGAGCTCGTGCAGCCGGTTGACGGTCGTCTCAGCGCCGGTGCCGACGTTGAAGACGCCTTCGCCGTGCTCTGCGGCTGCGAGGATCGCCGCCACGACGTCCCCCACGTAAACGAAGTCCCGGCTCTGCTCGCCGTCACCGAAGATCAGGGTCTCCTCCCCGGCGGCCATCCGCTCGAGGAAGATCGCGACGACGCCGCCCTCGAGCGTGGCGGCCTGTCGCGGCCCGTAGACGTTGGCCAGTCGCACGACGGCCGCGCGCAGGTCGTGGATGCGCTGCCAGCCGCCGACGTAGGCCTCCGCGGCGAGCTTCGCCATGCCGTACGGGGACACCGGCCTCAGCGGCGCGTCCTCCGCAGCCGGGGCCGTCACGTCGCCGTAGATGGCGCCTCCCGTCGAGGTGAAGACGACCGAGGCGCCGGCGGAGCGAGCCGCCTCGAGGACGTTGAGGGTGCCGAGGACGTTCACCTCCGCGTCGAACACCGGACGCTCGACGGACGTCCCGACATCTGCCTGCGCGGCGAGGTGGTAGACGACGTCGGCGTCGAAGGAGAGCGGCTCGCGGATGTCGTGCACGATCAGCTCGGCGGCCGGATCGACGAACTCGCGCCGCCCGGTCGAGAGATCGTCGACGACCGTGATCTCGTCCCCTCGCGCGAGCAGCGCGTCGACGACGTGCGAGCCGATGAAGCCGGCGCCACCGGTGACGATCGCCCGCACGCGCCGTATCGTAGTGGCGTGTTCGTGACGTTCGAAGGGGTCGACGGCTCGGGGAAGTCGACCCAGGCGGCGCTGCTCGCCGAGCACCTGTCCTCCCTGGGGCGCGACGTCGTCGCCCTCCGCGAGCCCGGCGGCACGCCGCTGGGTGAGCACATCCGCGGCCTCCTGCTCGACGGCGACGAGCCCACGGCGTGGGCCGAGGCGGCGCTCTTCGCAGCCGCTCGCGCCGAGCTCGCAGAGCGGGTGATCCGCCCGGCTCTCGAGGACGACGCGGACGTCGTCTGCGATCGCTACCTCGACTCGTCGCTCGCGTATCAGGGCGTCGCGCGCGGGCTCGGCATCGACCGCGTCCTGGAGCTCAACGTCGCGGTCTCCGACCTTACGCCGGATCGGACGTTCGTCCTCCTGCTCGACGCGAACACCGCCGCGGCGCGCACGGGCTCGTCGCCCGATCGCATCGAGCGCGAGAACGGTGCGTTTCGCACGGCCGTTGCCGACGGCTACCGCGAGCTCGCCGCTCGCTTTCCCGACCGCATCGTCCTTATCGACGGGTCGCAGCCGATCTGGGACATCGCCGCGCGCGTTCGCGAGGCCCTCGGTGTTTGACGAAATCATCGAGCAGCACGCGGCAAAGGGACTGCTGCAGGCGGCCGTCCTGGACGGCCCGGTGCACGCGTACCTCTTCTACGGGCCGCCCGGGGTCGGCAAGCAGAAGACGGCGCTCGCGTTCGCCGCGCACCTCCTCGGCGACCGCAGCCGGGTGGAGCGCCGGGCGCACCCCGACCTCTACGTCCTCGAGCCGCTCGGCGACCAGATCCGTATCGACGAGGTGCGGCGGCTGCGGCGGGATCTCCACATGCGGCCGTTCGAGGCCGACCGCCGCGTGTACCTGCTCGTGTCGGCGCACCTCCTGAACGAGGAGGCCGCGGACGCGCTGCTCAAGGATCTCGAGGAGCCGCCGCCGTACGCGGTGCTCATCCTGCTCGCGGACGAACTCGGACCGTTGCCGGAGACGATCCGCTCGCGCTGCCAGCTCGTGCCATTCGCCCGCCTGTCGGAGAAGGCCGTGCACACGGTGCTCGCCGCCCAGGCGCCCGGCCTGCCTGGTGACCGGATTACGGCGCTCGCGCGGGTGGCCGGCGGGCGTCTCGATCGAGCAGAGCGGCTGCTCGACGAGGATGCGGCAGCCCGGCGCGAGGAGCTGCTCGCGCTTGCGCGGGCGGTCTACGCCGACCCGTCGTTCGAGCCGTCAGCCGCGGCGGCCTCCGTCGTCCGCATGGCCGACTCGGTCGCGCGCGAGGCGCGCGCCGGGGCCGAGCAGGAGGTGGAGTGGCTCGATCTGCCTGACCGGGAGCGCGACCAGTGGCTGCGGCGCGCCGAGTTCGGCGCCAACCGGGAGAGCGTGCTCGAGGCACTCGACGAGCTGACCGCGTGGTACCGGGATCTCGTGGCTGTCGCCGTCGGGGCCGAGGCCGTCGTCACCCACTTCGACCATCTCGACGCCCTGCGCGGCGACGGCACGGCGGAGCGCCTTCCGGGCGCGGCGCGCGCGGCCGAGATCGTGCGCGAGACGTGGCGCTGGTTCGAGGAGCTCAACCTCCAGCCCCGGCTTGCGCTGGAAGCGCTGTTCGTCCGCCTCCGTGGCGAGCTCGCCTCCGCATGACGTTGTCGTGGGGCCCGTATCCGACGCACCCGCAGCTGGACGACGGCACGACGCTCTACCTCGATCTCACCGAAGAGGGCGAGCTGGCCGGGTACGCCCACCTGCTCGGTGAGGGCGTGCGGCACGTGCGGATGCCCATTCGCGACCACGGCGTGCCGAGTGAGGAGCAGCTCGCCCGAACGCTCGACCTGCTCGACGAGGCCCTCGGGGAGGGCGAGGTGGTCTATGTGCATTGCCGTGGAGGCGTCGGGCGAACTGGCATCGTGATCGGCTGTCACCGCAAGCGGCACGGGCTCGAGCCGGTGTGGCAGCCCGAGACCTCGGAGCAGTGCGATCTTGTCCGCGGCTGGCGGGAAGGCCGCTAATCTAGGTGACCGCGCCGACGTAGCTCAGCTGGTAGAGCACTTCACTCGTAATGAAGGGGTCCGCGGTTCGAATCCGCGCGTCGGCTCTCGAGAAAGTCCTGCAAGGCGCCCGTCGCGCACAAACGCGAGATGTCGCCTACTGCGGACGTCGATGCCACCGACCCTTCCCAACCAGAGTTTCCGACCTGGTCACAGTCACGCGATCGATCGCGATGATCCACGCCAACCCGGCAACAGTTGCCGCAACCCACCTCGCTTCATTCGACCTCGACAAGATCGCCATGGCAGCCGTGAACACGCCAACCGCGACGAGCCAAACACCGAATCTGCGAACGATCATTGGCATACCCGTGCGCCCCCAGTCGATGACGTCCGCACGCACGGCGTACTCGGGATCCTTGGCCGTGACACCTGCCTCCGCTGCGTCGCACAGCAAGCCACGAATGCGATCGCCGAGATCGCCGGCGAGTCGCTCACGTGCTTCCGCGTCCGCGAGCCTCGGATCAGACCGCGCGCGGGCGGCAAATCCTTGAGAGTTCACGATGCGCAGCCGACCGGGGCGCGCGCGTCGATTCGGAGAGGTGGCTGACATTTGGTTCCACGCCGCCCGCACGGTCCGCTCGACAGCCTCCATATCCGTCGTATCGAACACAAAGAGGGTCACCTGCTCGGTGGGGACCTCGTCGACAAGTCGGCCGATCTCGTAGACCGAGCCGCCTCGCCCACTCGAGAAGCTCGAGAGATCCATGGCCACCACATGCGCCATCGGGAGCAGCCGATCGAGTGCGGCGGTCCAGGTCGAATCCGTGCACTGGAGAGCCTGGGCGGGATACCTGAGGTGGGAGTCCAAGCCTGCAGCGAGACCGGAAAGCGCTGCTTCGAGCTCGGCCGGGTTCTCGATGACGACTTCGCCGGCTCTTCCCGTAAAGGCGTAGTACATGTCGTGCATCGACGCCCCGGCGGTATCAGGCCCTCCCAGCATGAGAAACGCCCCGAATGGTCGCCACTCACTCGCCAAGGAGGAGACGTCGCTCTGGCCGAACACGCGGAGAAACAGCAGGTTGAAGGGCGCTGGGATGGGATACCGCTGCTCGAGCTTCATCCTCGTCCACCGAAGCCACAGGAGGGTTACGGCGACGATTGCCACGATCCCCGCCGGGACGATCCACCATCGACCTTCACCCTCGGCGACGATCGTCCAGGCAGCAGCGGTGGCGCACGCAACCCAGATGGCACCGAGTAGCGGCATCACACGCGGCCCAATTGACCTGCGGGGAGGGGACGCTGAGGCAGCCAGGTAGACAAATCCCAACGTCACCGCTAGCAAGATCGGCACCCACAGCGGGACCTTGTTGAGGTCTCCGACCAGGGCCCCATTGGCAACGAGGACGAGAGCGATGGGAATCGCCAGCATGACAGCCGCACGACGGTAAATCCTTCGGATCGCAGGCCCACGACTGAGGTGCGCAGTGCGCCTGACTTCGTAGGCAGCTCCGACCGCCGGGAGGTCATCGATGTCCACCGTCTCGATGGCGAGCTCGGGCGGGGGATGCACACCGAGGCTGGAACTCCCCACCGGCGCGCGTGTCTGCTCCTCCTTCTGCAAGGGGATTGCACCCCGCGCGGCCGGTCCTTCCGCCGGCGATGAGCCTACAACCCTTCCGATCCTCCTACTCGCGGAAGTGCGCAGGAGAGCGATCACGATCACTGAGACGAACACCGCGACGAGCAGCACCCCAACGGCCGCCAGGGCCCAGATCCCGATCGGAGCCTCGGAGAGCATCACGTCGCCTGCGATCATGACCGTAGCCTCGCGGCGTGGCGGGTCCGCGGTTCGAATCCGCGCGTCGGCTACAAGAAGTTCCTATCCGGAAGCTCAGCAGTCGCCGGCGTATGCGGAGCGGACGAACGAGATGTTCGTGATCGCGCCCGACGGCGAGTGCCTGCGAGTGGAGACCTCGTACCAGGTCCCGCCGGCACTCTTGAGGTACGTCAACGTGCACTGCGCGATCCACGTGAAACCGCGCGCCCGCGCGGCGGCCGCCGGCGCACCGACCCGGAACCCGTCTGCCGTCCGATAGTACGGGCTCGACGTCGCGATTCCGACGACCCGATGCGTCCGCCGGTCGTAATAGACCTCGAGGCGCCTGCCGTGGGCGGCGTACGCGGCGAGCTCGAACGGCTTGCCGCCGTAGCTGAGCCGCTTGACCGACATCGGCTTCCCGTATGCCGCAACGACTTGGACTTTCGTAGCACCGATACGGACGTCCCCGATAGACACGCCGAGCACGAGTGTGTTGCTGTCAGCCTGTGCCGCCGACGCGAGCAGTCCAAGCCGACGGCAGCCAACGCCAGAACCTTCACGGCAGAAGTGTGTCACGGCCGCGATTGGCTCGCGTCAACGGTGGGTACCTTCGGCTGGATGGCCGCGCACGGCGGCCCGGACGGGAGGTAGGCACATGGGCGGTCGTGAGGGTGGCATCGGCCTCGGCGGGATCCTCGTCATCGTGGGGATCGTTCTCGCCATCATCTGGAGCTTCTGGTGGGGCCTGATCATCGGCCTCGTCGGGCTCGTGTTCTTCGGAGGCTTCGCCAAGGGGAAGTGGTACTAGCAGCGAGCGCACCTCCTCGGACACGGTGACGGTTCTCGACATCGAGACGCCTCACGGATTGGCGCGGGCTCACCTGCTACGGGTGCGCGAGCCAAGCGCGGCCCTCGTTCTCGGACACGGCGCCGGTGGAGGCGTCCACGCGCCGGATCTCGTGACGGCATCGAAGGCGGCGCAGGCGGAGGGGGTTGTCGTTGCATTGGTCGAGCAGCCCTACCGCGTCGCCGGCCGCCGCTCTCCGGCGAGAGCGCCCCAGCTCGACGCCGCGTGGATCGCCGTCGTCGAGCACCTGCGTGCCGACGAGCTCGCGGGCCTGCCGCTCGTCGTCGGCGGTCGCTCGGCAGGTGCACGTGTTGCTTGCCGTACGGCCGAGGAGACCGGAGCCGTCGCGGTGCTGTGCCTCGCGTTCCCTCTCGAGCCACCTGGCCGCGCCGGCAAGCCGCCGCAGAGCCGCCTCGACGAGCTCGACGCCGTGAAGGTGCCAGTGCTCGTCGTCCAGGGCGAGGCGGACCGATTCGGCATGCCGCCGGCGAGTTCCACTCGCAAGGTTGTGAAGGTGGCCGGCGATCACGGTCTGAAGAAGGACCACGACGTCATCGCCGACGCCGTGCGAACGTGGCTCGCGATGGTTCTTCAGACTGCGACGTAGCGGGCGCCGAGCGTCGTCGCGAGGGTCTTGTGCGCGGCGCTCGTGCCGACGAGCACCGAGCGTGACGTGGCGATGCCATGGTTTCGGGCGAACGCGAGCGGGAGGCCTGGCAGCGGCGGCCGGCACCAGCAGACGGGCGGGCCGCCAGGATGCGAACAAACGGCGGTCTCGGTCGGGCCCGTAATCAGAGGTGGGATCTCGATCGGACGTGCGTTTTCGGGGTTCCAGTCGAAGATCAGGTGGGGCGCGGCGGCATCCGTTCCCTCCTCCCAGCCCGGCGCCGCCAGAGCCGCTGCTGCGACGAACACGCCGCCGCGGCCGTTTGCGTGCGGCCTAACGAACGGGATCTGCTCGAGATCTGCGAATTCCTCGTCGAGCGAGGGCGGCTCGAGCTCGCGGAAAGCGCGCATCTGCGACGTCGGCGCGAGCAGGCCCGGCTCGGCCCGCGCGACGTCCTTCAACTCGTCGGGCGTGGGAAGAGCGCCGAACCGGTCGAGGAGCCGCTCGACCATGTTGACCTGCGCCTGGGCGAGTGGCGTGTCGAGCCAGATACAGCGCACCGCGAGGCCGTGCCCCGCGGCGACCTCGAGCACGTGGTTCCGCGACGCCCGCGTGAGGTACGTGTTGTCGAGCACGACCTGCCGAACGCCTGCGGCAAGGTGTTCGTCCAGCGCGTTCGCAATGTCCCGCAACGAGCCACCCCGCTCGTCGCGGTTGAGCCGCTGATAGCCACGCGCGACGTATTCCTCGGCGACGACGCTCTTGCCGGCCCCGGGAATCCCCATGACCAAGACGACGTCGCCGCGGCCTTTCGTACGACGTGGGCGAGCGGGGACTCGACCAATGCGGTCGCGCTCGGCGCG
>JBKPGF010000087.1:0-38998 GCA_046729255.1 Actinomycetota bacterium | reverse complement strand
GTACCCGACGGCGTGCAGCCCCCAGGCATGGTCGACCGGAGCGCCGCTGCTCCTGCTGCGGACGATGCTCGGCCTCGAGCCGGAGGGCGAGAACCTCGTCATCGACCCGGCGTTGCCGATGCACATCGGCCAGCTCGAGCTGCTCGACATTCCCGGGCGCTGGGGACGGCTCGACGCCTTCGGGCGAGGACGAATCGATGTTGGCCCGACAGAGAGGGGGAGATGATGGCGGAGATCAAAGCGCCTGCCCCGGCCGACGTCCTCGTCGTCTTCGGCATCACGGGCGATCTCGCAAAGGTGATGACCTTCCGGTCGCTCTACCGGCTGGAGGCGCGGGGTCTGCTCGACTGTCCGATCGTCGGCGTCGCCGTCGACGACTGGACGGTCGACCAGCTGATCGAGCGCGCCCACGACTCGATCGTGGGCACGGGCGAGCAGCTCGACCAGGAAGTGTTCGACCGCTTCAAAGCACGGCTCTCCTACGTGTCCGGCGACTTCCAGCACCCGGCGACGTACAAGCGGGTCGCCGAGGCGATCAAGGGTGCGGAGGTGCCGGTCTTCTACCTCGAGATCCCGCCGTTCCTGTTCGGCAGCACGGTCAAGGGGCTCACGGAAGCAGGGCTCACGAAGACCGGACGCGTCGTGGTCGAGAAGCCGTTCGGGCACGACCTCGAATCGGCGCGTGCGCTCGCCGACGAGCTCCACGAGTACGTCGACGAGTCGCAGATCTATCGCATCGACCACTACCTCGGGAAGATGGGTCTCTCGGAGATCCTCTACCTCCGCTTCGCGAATGCGATGCTCGAGCCGGTCTGGAACCGAAACTACGTCGACTGCGTCCAGATCACGATGGTCGAGGACTTCGGCGTAGAAGACCGCGGCCACTTCTACGACCCGGTGGGCGCGCTGCGGGACGTCGTCGTCAACCACCTGATGCAGATGCTCGCCGCCGCGGCGATGGAACCGCCTTCGGGAGCGAACCCCGAGACCTTCAAGGACTCGATCGCCGTTGTCTTCCGCGGGGTTGCCGATGCCGATCCCGCCCACCACGTCCGCGGGCAGTACGACGGGTACCTCGGCATCGACGGCGTCGCCGAACGCTCCACGACGGAGACCTACACCGCCCTGCGGCTGGAGATCGACAACTGGCGCTGGTCCGGTGTTCCCTTCTTCATCCGGCACGGCAAGCGGATGCCCGTGACGCAGACGGAGCTGCGGCTGGTGTTCAAGCAGCCCCCGCGGCTCGCGTTCCCCGCGTTCGCGTCGCGAACGCCGGAGCCGAATCAGCTCGTGGTGAAGCTCGATCCGTCCACGGGGATCAGGTTCAGGCTCGAGGCCCAGCGCGGAAATGACCCGGTTCCGAAACCCATTACCCTCGACATGGAGTTCGGAGAGGAAGGCGGCGAGGGTGCCACCCCGTACGAGGTGCTACTCCACGCGGCGATGACCGGTCAGAGCGTGCGCTTCACGCGACAGGACGGCGTGGAAGAGGCGTGGCGGGTCTTCCAGCCGCTGCTGGACTCACCGCCGCCGGTCGACGCCTACGAGCCCGGCACGTGGGGACCAAAGGAGGCGGACAAGCTCGTCCGCGGCCACGGGGGCTGGCAGGGGCCCTGGATCGAGTAGTGAGGGGGCAGCATGGAGACCTATGACGTCATCATCATCGGCACCGGGGCCGGCGGCGGCACGCTCGCCCGCCATCTCGCCCCCTCGGGGAAGCGTGTCCTCCTGCTCGAGCGTGGCGACTGGCTGCCACGCGAGCTCGAGAACTGGCTGACGGGATCGGTGTTCGTCGACAACCGCTACGTGTCGCCCGACACCTGGTACGACCACCAGGGCAAGGCCTTCCAGCCGCAGGTGCACTACTTCGTCGGCGGCGCGACGAAGCTCTACGGCGCCGCGCTCTACCGCCTGCGAGCCGAGGACTTCGGCGAGCTGCGCCATCACGACGGCATCTCTCCCGCCTGGCCTCGGCCGTACGACGAGTTCGAGCCCTACTACACGCAGGCAGAGCGGATGTACGAGGTCCACGGCGCGCGCGGCGAGGATCCCACCGAGCCCCCTGCCAGCGCCCCGTATCCGCATCCCCCCGTCTCTCACGAGCCCCGTATCCAGCAAGTCGCGGACGACCTCCTCGCGGCGGGGCACCACCCTTTCCACGCCCCCTGCGGGATCATGCTCGACGAGACAGACCCGGCCTTCTCGACGTGCATCCGCTGCCGCACCTGCGACGGCTTCCCGTGCCTCGTCCACGCAAAGTCCGACGCGGAGGTGCTCGGCGTGCGGCCGGCGCTCGAGCATTCCAACGTGGCGCTCTTGACGAACTCGCAGGTGACCCGGCTGGTGACGAACGACGAGGGCACCGTGGTCAACGAGGTCGTCGTCACCCGGAACGGCTCGGAGGAGCGCTACGCAGCGGACGTCGTCGTCGTCTCCTGTGGCGCGGCCAACAGCGCGAAGCTGCTCCTGCAGTCGGCGAACGACAAGCACCCGCACGGGCTCGCCAACGGCTCCGACCAGGTCGGCCGCAACTACATGTTCCACGACTCGACCGCAGTCCTCGCGCTGTCACGTGAGGAGAATGCGACCACGTACCAGAAGACGCTCGGCCTCAACGACTTCTACTTCGGGACCGACGACTTCGAGTACCCGCTCGGGAACGTCCAGATGGTGGGCAAGTCGCAGGCGGAGATGTTCCGCGGCGAGCGGCCACGTGAGACGAGGCTCGCCCCCGAGTGGACACTCAAGCGCATGGCGAATCACGCGATCGACTTCTGGCTCTCGACCGAGGACCTCCCGCGCCCGGAGAACCGCGTCACCGTCGACGGCGACGGCAAGCTCACGATCGCGTATCAGGAGACGAACGCAGAAACGAAGAAGCGGCTCTACGAGCAGGTGAAATCGCTCCTCGGGAAGCTCGACATGAACCCGGGGCACCTCATCCACCGCTTCACGTACATGAAGAACGACATCCCGGTCGCCGGCTGCGCGCACCAGGCCGGGACGTGCCGCTTCGGGACGGATCCGCAGACGTCCGTCCTCGACGTGCACTGTAAGGCTCACGAGCTCGACAACCTCTACGTCGTCGATACGAGCTTCTTCCCGAGCATCGGCGCGGTCAACCCGGCGCTGACGGCGATGGCGAACGCCCTGCGCGTCGGCGATCACCTGCTCGAGCGGATGAAGTAGGTTCCCACGCTGAGCCAGCCGTCTGGCGAGCAGTGGGAGATCGTGCTCGGCGACCAGAGCGCGGTCGTCGTCGAGATCGGCGGGGGCCTTCGCACGTACTCCGTGAATGGCCGGGACGTGCTCGACGGTTATCCGGTCGACCAGCCCGCGACGTCAGGGCGGGGTCAGGTGCTAATTCCGTGGCCGAACAGGATCCGGGACGGCACGTACGAGTTCGACGGGCACTCGCATCAGTTGGAGCTGACGGAGCCGGCCCGCGGGAACGCGATTCACGGCCTCGTGCGTCACGCCGCCTGGCGAGCGATCGAGCAGGAGGCGAGCCGCGTCGTCATGGAGCACGTGCTCGACGGGCAGCCGGGCTATCCGTTCACGCTCGGGCTGCGCATCGAGTACGAGCTCGTTCCCGACGGGCTCGAGGTGACGACGACCGCCACCAACCTCGGCGCCGAGCCGTGTCCGTACGGGTGCGGCGCCCACCCGTATCTCACGGCCGGAACGCCGACGGTCGACACCGCCATCCTCTCGGTTCCGGCCGCAACGGTCCTGCATTCGGACGAGCGCGGGATCCCCACCGAGCGAATTGCGGTCGACGAAACGGCGTTCGACTTCAGACAGGCGTCGCGCGTCGCAGAGACTGTGCTCGACCACTGCTTCACCGACCTCGTCCGCGACGAGGACGGGCGAGCGCGAGTCCGGCTGCGGGACCCCGACGGGCACGTCGTGAAGCTCTGGTCCGACGAGAGGTACCGGTACGTGATGCTCTTCACCGGCGACCCGCTGCCCGACGTCGACCGCCGGAGCCTCGCCGTCGAGCCGATGACCTGCCCACCGAACGCGTTCCAGACAGGCGAGGACGTGATCGTGCTCGAGCCGGGGCGATCGTTCTCGAGCACGTGGGGCATCAGCGCAGTCGGCAATCCGCGAATTGCGGTCGGAGAAGGGCCTTCGTAGGATCCTGCCGTAGTGCTGGCGTCGACCGTCGATCTCGCACGTGTGCAGTTCGCGACGACATCGATCTACCACTTCCTCTTCGTACCGCTGACGCTCGGACTCGGGCCGCTCGTGGCGGTGATGCAGACCATGTGGTACCGGACGGGTGAGGAGGCATGGCTTCGCCTCACACGATTCTTCGGAACGCTCTTCCTCATCAACTTCGCCATCGGCGTGGCCACCGGGCTTGTCCAGGAGTTCGAGATCGGCATGAACTGGTCCGTGTACTCGAAGTTCGTCGGCAACGTCTTTGGTGCACCGCTTGCGATCGAGGGTCTCGCTGCGTTTTTCCTCGAAGCGACCTTCCTCGGGCTCTGGATCTTCGGTTGGAACCGGCTGTCGCCTCGGCTCCACCTTGCAGTGCTCTGGGTCGCCGTCATCGGAACATGGCTCTCGGCCTACTTCATCCTCGTCGCCAACTCCTGGATGCAGCACCCGGTGGGCTACGAGATCGTCGACGGCGAAGCGCAGCTGACGAGCGTGTGGGCGCTGCTGTCGAACGGGTTCGCGTTACGCGCCTATTTGCACGTGATCCTCGCCGGTCTGATCTTCGGGTCGATCGTGATGCTGGGTGTGAGCTGCTGGCACTTCTTGCGCGGCCGCAATGTCGACGTCTTTCGAAAGGCGGCGAAGCTGGCGCTGATCGTCGCGGTGCCGGTGACGCTCCTGCAACTTGTCGTTGGCAACCGCTTCGGGGAAGCTGTCACGAGCGCGCAGGGTATGAAGATCGCCGCATCCGAGGCGCAGTGGGACACGTGTCAGCCGTGCGGTTTTTCCGCCTTCCAGATCGGCGGCTTTACGGCGAATGACCCGACGCCGACATTCTCGATCACCATCCCGTACCTCCTCTCGTACATGGCCACCGGCTCGTTCAACGGCGAGGTCCAGGGCCTCAACCAGTTGCAGGAAGAGGAACGGCGCGAGTTCGGCCCCGGGAATTACATGCCGAACGTGCGGGTTGCCTACTGGTCGATGCGGGCAATGGCCTACGTGGGCGTGCTGATGTTCATCGTCGCCGCCGTCGGGGCGTGGCTCTACTGGAGGCGCAAACTCGAGCGGGCACGCTGGTTCCACTGGTCGGCGATCGTCGCGATCGTGTTTCCGTACATCGCCGCGACGGCCGGCTGGATCCTGACCGAGGTGGGACGGCAGCCGTGGATCGTCCAGGACCTGCTGAAGACGTCGGACGCGAACTCGCCCTCGGTCAGCTCGACGTGGATCGCGATCAGCCTCGCTGTCTTCATCTGCCTCTATGTGGCGCTCTTGTTCGCCGACTTCTGGCTGATGCGCCGCTACGCCCGCGTCGACCCGACGGCAGAGGGTGAGGAGGGCGGCGAGCCGGTGCCGAGGGTGGCGTACTGATGGACCTCCCGACCCTCTGGTTCGTCTTGATCGCCGTCCTCTGGAGCGGCTACTTCCTGCTCGAGGGATTCGACTTCGGCGTCGGCATGCTGCTGCCGGTCCTACCCCGTGACGAGCGCGAGCGTCGCCTCATGTTCGAGACAATCGGCCCCGTCTGGGACGGTAACGAGGTGTGGCTCGTCGTCGCGGGCGGAGCGACGTTCGCAGCGTTTCCCGCCTGGTACGCGACGATGTTCTCCGGGTTCTACATCGCGCTGCTCCTCGTCCTGTTCTTCCTCATCGTCCGGGTCGTCTCGTTCGAGTGGCGCGCGAAGAGCGACAGCCCACGCTGGCGTGCCGTGTGGCTCTGGGCGAACGCCGTCGGCAGCTTCGGTGCGTCGCTCATCTGGGGCGTAGGGCTCGCGAACCTCGTCTACGGCGTCCCAATCAACTCGGACGGCGACTTCTCCGGCGACTTCTGGGACCTGTTCAGCTGGTACACCGTGCTCGTCGGCGTCGCGGTCGTCCTGCTGTTCGCATTTCACGGAGCGACGTACCTCACGCTCAGGACAGTGGGCGACCTCCTGGCTCGCGCCCGGCGTGCAGCGCAGATGCTCGCCCTGCCAGGCATGATGCTCTCCGTTGGGGCGCTCGTCGCCACGGTCGCAGTCGCCATCGATCGCAACGACAAGGACGTGTTTCCGCCCGTCATGCCCGCGGTCGTCGGCGGCGTCGCGCTCACGATTGCGCTCCTGCTCGCCTTCGCGGGACGCAGTGGCTGGGCGTTTCTGATGACGGCAATCGGCGTCGTCGCCGTCGTGGCCACGCTCTTCACGAGCCTCTATCCGCGCGTCATAGTGTCGAGCACTGACTTCGCGAACAGCCTCACCGTCGATGGCGCATCGTCCGCGCACTACACGCTGAAGGTGATGACGATCGTCGCCGTCATCTTCGTGCCGCTCGTGCTCCTCTACCAGGGGTGGACGTACCACGTGTTCCGCGCCCGGGTCGGAGGTGAGGAGCTGGAGCAGCCGTCTCGCGTGGAGGCAGCCGCCGGAACGAGCCACCCGCCGAGCGCCTGAGCCGGGTGCCCGCGCTCGATCAGCGTCTTCTCCGGCGCGCCCGGCCGGCCCGTCTGCTGATCGGCGCCGACATCCTCATCGGCCTGACGGCGGCCGTCCTCGTACTGCTCCAGGCCACGCTGCTCGCCGTCGTCGTGTCACGGGCGTTCGGCGGCGTGGAGCTGGAGAGCCTGTCCACGTACCTCGTGCTGCTCGCGCTCGTCTTCGCGGGGCGCGGCCTGCTTGCCTGGATGTTCGAGGTCGCAGGGCGGCGGGCCGCGACGGCCGTCCTCTCCGAGCTTCGTCGTTCGCTCGTGGCTCGGCGCCTCCGGCGCTCGCCGGCTGCGCTCGACGGCGTCGCGAGCGCCGAGATCGCGGCCGCGTCGGTCGCCGGGCTCGACGCGCTCGACGCGTATTTCGCGCGCTATCTGCCGCAGGTCGTGCTCGCGTTCATCGTCCCGGTCGCCGTCCTCGTCTGGGTCGCGGCGATCGACATCGAGTCGGCAATCGTGCTGCTGGTGACGCTGCCGCTCGTCCCCATCTTCATGTGGCTGATCGGGCGCCACACGGAGCGGAAGACCCGCGAGCGGTGGGCTGCCCTTCGGCTCCTCTCCACCCACTTCCTCGACGTCGTCCGCGGGCTGCCGACCCTGCGGGCGTTCAACCGCGGCCGGGCACAGGCGACGACGATCGGAGACGTGAGCGACGCGTACCGCCGGGCGACGATGCGCACGCTGCGCACGGCGTTTCTTTCGGGCTCCGTGCTCGAGCTGGCCGCGACCCTGGGGATCGCGCTCGTGGCAGTCACGGCCGGCGTTCGTCTGGTGGACGGCAGCCTCGGCCTGCAGGCTGGTGTGACCGTGCTCGTGCTCGCGCCCGAGCTCTACCTGCCGCTGCGGCGCCTGGGAGCGGAGTTCCATGCGAGTGCCGACGGCGTTGCAGTCGCCGACACGATCTTCACGCTCCTCGACAGACCCGCGGAGAGCCCCGCCGGTGGTTCGCTGCCACCACCGAGCCCAGCCGAAGCCGCCCTCCGTCTGGAGCAGGTGTCGTTCGCCTACCCCGTCCGACCCGGAGAGGTCCTCAGCGACGTCGTCCTCGAGCTCGCCCCCGGCGCGACGGTAGCTCTCGTCGGTGAGACCGGCTCGGGGAAGAGCACGATTTGCGCGCTCCTGCTCCGCTTCATGGAGCCAAGCAGCGGACGAATCACCGTCGGCGGCGTCGACCTTGCCCAGTGCGACATCGTCGCCTGGCGTCAGCTTCTCGCTTGGGTCCCGCAGCGCCCAGCCCTCATGCACGGCGGCGTCGCCGAGAACATCAGACTCGCTGACTCGTCGGCGTCGGACGATCGCGTCATAGAGGCGGCCCGGCTCGCCGGCGCCGACAAGTTCATTCGCGCCCTGCCGCACGGATACGAGACGGTGATCGGCGACGGCGGGCGGCCGGTTTCCGTCGGAGAGCGGCGACGCATCGCGCTCGCGAGAGCGTTTCTCCGCGACGCCCCGCTCGTGATTCTCGACGAACCGACTGCTGACCTCGACCCGGCGAGCGCGGAACTCATCCGCGAGAGCGTGCAGCGGCTCAGCACAGATCGCACCCTGCTGCTCGTCACGCACGATGAGGGGCTCCCACTGTCGGCTGACCTCGTCGTCCGCTTGGACCACGGGAAGATCGTGCCCGCCGTTGCCGCGGAGGTGGCATGAGCATGGCCACGCTGCGACGGCTGCTCGCCCTTGCCGACGCCCCTCGCCCGCGGGTTGCACTGGCGGTGTTGCTAGGAGCCATCACGGTCCTGCTCGGCATCGGTCTGATGGCGACGGCTGGCTACCTCATCACACGGGCCGCCGAGCAACCCCCGATCCTCTCGCTGACGGTGGCAATCGCCCTCGTCCGCTTCTTCGCGCTCGCGCGTCCGCTCTCCCGGTATCTCGAGCGACTCGCCTCCCACGACCTGGCCTTCCGTATGCTCGGTCGCGTTCGCGTGCGCACGTACGAGCGGATCGAACCGCTGGCCCCCGCACAGCTCGAGGGCTTCCGCCGAGGCGATCTGCTCTCTCGGATGGTCTCCGACATCGACGCGCTCCAGAACCTCCACCTGCGCGGGATCGGGCCTCCACTCGTCGCGGCCGTAGCTGGCGTAACGGCCGTCGCCGTCACCGCCGCGCTGCTCCCGGTGGCCGGACTGGTGCTGGCAGCCGGGCTCGCGGCCGGCGGAGTGCTCGTTCCCGTACTAGCCGGCCGCATCGTCCGCAGGACCGGCAGTGGGCAGGCAGCGGCGCGCGGTGTGCTGTCCGCCGAGCTCGTCGATCTTCTGCAGGCGGCGCCGGAGATCGTCGTCTACGGACAGGAAGATGCCAGGCTGGCGCAGCTGTCGAAAGCCGACGAGGAGCTGGCGCGCATCGGCCGACGGGACGCCTTCGCGGGCGGCGTCGCCGAGGGGCTCGGACTGGTCGTGATGGGCCTGACCATGACCGCGGTACTGGCCCTCGCCGTGTCCGCCCACGCGGCGGACTCGCTCGACCGCACGCTCATCGCGGCGCTCGCGTTGCTGGCACTCGCGTCGTTCGAGGCGGTGCAGCCGCTCGCAGCCACCGCTCGTGATCTGACAACGACAGTTGCGGCGGGGCGCCGCGTCCTCGAGCTCGTCGACCGCGAGCCGGTCATCAAGGATCCCGTGGCACCGGCGCCTTCGCCGACGGAGTTCGACCTCGAGCTCGAGGACGTACGCGCCCGCTACGCGTCTCAGGACCTCGCTGCGATCGACGGCGCGAGCCTCCGACTCGAAGCCGGCGGGCGCATCGCACTCGTCGGCGAGAGCGGCGCGGGGAAGTCGACGATCGCCAACCTCCTGGTCCGCTTTCTCGATCCCGAGCGAGGTCGCATCACGCTCGGCGGCCGCGAGCTCTCCGACTACCGGCAGGAGGACGTGCGTCGGGCGATCGCCGTCTGCGGCCAGGATGCCCATGTCTTTTCGACGACGATCCTCGAGAACGTACGGCTGGCTCGGCCCGACGCATCCGACGTGGACATCGAGGAGGCGCTCCGCGCAGCCCGTCTGTGGGACTGGTTCACGACGCTGCCGGACGGCTGGGACACAGTTGTCGGCGAAGAAGGGCGCGAGCTATCCGGCGGCCAGCGCCAGCGGCTCGCGGTCGCGCGCGCTCTGCTGGCGGACGCCCGGGTGCTCGTCCTCGATGAGCCGACCGCACACCTCGACGGCGAGACGGCGCGCGCGCTCATGGAGGACGTGTTTGGAGCGGCAGACGGCCGATCGGTGCTCCTGATGACGCACCGGCCGGAGGGCCTCGACCTCGTGGACGACCTCTTCGTTCTCGAGGCTGGCAAGGTCGTGCGGGCGCAGACCGCCTGAGAGTCACGACGAAGGGCGTTACGCTCCCTCCCATGGAAGGCGAGGCAACGGCGCCGTCGGCCAGCGTCGGTGAATCAGAGCGGTTCGTCGAGCCGCGCTGGCCGATCGCGCTCGTTGTCAGCGCCTACTTCGCCGCCACGGTCGCGCTGCGGATCTGGGTGCCGGACCGCCCAACGCTCGGCCCGACGTGGCTCGTGCCCGGAATCGAGGCCGCGCTTCTCGTCTGCCTCGTCTTAGCCGATCCCGACCTCATCAAGGGGCGCGCGCGGGTACTCCGGCGCGTCGCGAACGTCCTCATCCTCTCGCTCACCGTGGTCACGCTGGTCGCCACGAGCGTGCTCATCGCCGACCTCGTGCGCGGGGCGGAGGTGACCGACAAGGCGTCGTCCCTGCTCGCGTCGGGCGCACTGATCTGGATGGGCAACGTCATGATCTTCAGCCTCCTCTACTGGCAGTTCGACAGTGGCGGGCCGCTTGCGCGTTTCCGAGGCGACCGCCCGTACCCGGACTTCGCATTCACCCAGCACATGAGCCCAGAGCTCGCCCCGCCGGGCTGGCGCCCGCGCTACGTCGACTACCTCGTCCTCGGGCTGACGACGAGCACGGCGTTCAGCCCGACCGACGTCATGCCCGCCTCCACATGGGCCAAGCTGACGATGGCGCTCCAGTCGATCATCTCCCTCGCGGTCGTCGGCCTCGTCATCGCCCGCGCCGTGAACGTCTTCTCGTGACCGATGGAGAAGAACGCCGGGCTCACCGCGTCGAGCTTGCGACGACAATTCTTCTAGCAGTCTCCGCCGTCGCCACGGCGTGGAGCACGTACCAGTCGAGCCAGTGGCGCGGGGAGCAGGCAATCGACTACAGCAAGGCAACCGCCGCCCGCATCCAGTCGTCCGAAGCCTCGACGCGGGCGGGACAACAGACGCAGGTCGACATCGGCCTCTTCGTCCAGTGGGTCGACGCAGACGCGTCGGGAGACGCGAAGCTCGCGCGGTTCTACGAGCGACGGTTCCGCAAGGAGTTTCGGCCGGCGTTCACCGCCTGGCTGGCGACCCGCCCGAGGACGAACCCGAAGGCGCCGCTGACACCGTTCGCAATGCCGGAATACCGACTGGCCGAGGCCGTCGAGAGCTCGAGCTTCAACGCGCAGGCCGGCGTGCGCGCGAGCGCAGCCGAGGTCGCAAATGAACACTCGAACGACTACGTGCTCGCAGTCGTCCTCTTCGCAACATCGCTCTTCTTCGCAGGGATCTCGA
Organism: Actinomycetota bacterium; assembly: GCA_046729255.1. Classification (GTDB taxonomy): domain Bacteria; phylum Actinomycetota; class Thermoleophilia; order Gaiellales; family Gaiellaceae; genus PALSA-612. The sequence goes on along the minus strand of JBKPGF010000087.1, from coordinate 27,791 downwards.
CGAAACTCCACTCTCTCCGGCAGCGCGAGGCGCTCGTCGCCATCGGCTGGATCATCTTCCTCGCGACCGCCGTGTGGATTGCTACGTCACCCGTCAGGTTCTCCGGCTAGCCGGCCTAACTGGCGTGTAGAGCAGACGCTCCAGGACCACCGGCGTCCCCGAGTATGCGAGCCAGCGGCACATGTGCGTTTCATATCAGTGCCCGCTGGGCGGCAGGGACGCTGCGTTAGGGTGGGCGCCTCGTGACGACAGTGCAGCTCGCCCCGGAGCTTCGCTCGCTCTTCATCATCTTCATCGTCGCGGCTCTTGCACCGCTCGTCGCGGAGCTGGGCGGGCGCTTCCTACCCGTGGTGGTCGCGGAGATCCTGCTGGGGATCCTCATCGGGCCCGAGGTGCTCGACTTCGCCCAGGCGGAAGGTCTTGTGACGTTCATGAGCACCCTCGGTCTGATCATGCTGTTCTTCCTGGCCGGCCTCGAGATCGACTTCGAGCGAATCAGGGGCCAGCCGCTGAAGCTCGGAGCTTGGGGCTGGGCGCTCTCGGCGGCGTTCGCCCTGTCGTTCGCCGCCGCCCTGGAGGCGAGAGGCCTCGTCATCTCCGACCTGCTCATCGGCATCGCATTGTGCACGACGGCCGTAGGGACGCTGATGCCCATCCTCCGCGACTCGGGCGAGCTCGCGACACCGTTCGGGCCGTTCGTGCTCGCCGCGGGCGCCGCGGGAGAGTTCGGGCCGCTGCTCTTGATGTCGATCCTCCTCACCACAGGCTCGACTCCGATCGAGGTCATCGCGCTGCTCATCGTCTTCACGCTCATGTCGCTGGGCGCCGGCTGGCTCGCGCTCCGAGCCCGTCCCTCGCACGTGATCGTCACCATCGAGAAGACGATGAGGACGAGCGCGCAGCTCGCGCTGCGGATGTCGCTCGCAGTGCTGTTCGGTCTCGCGTACATGGCGTATGAGCTCGGATTCGACGTCATCCTCGGCGCGTTTGCGGCAGGCCTCGTCGTCGGGTTGGTCACGAAGGGAGAGGAGGCCGAAGAGCTGCGGCTGAAGTTCGAGGGGATCGGCTTCGGCTTCCTCATTCCGATCTTTTTCATCGTGTCGGGGATGAACTTCGATCTCGATGCGCTGTTCTCGAGCGTCAGCGCGATCCTTCGCCTGCCGATCTTCCTCGTGCTGTTCCTCGTCGTGCGCGGCCTGCCCGCCCTGCTGTTCTATCGCGGCACCCTTGCACGCAACGATCGCGCGGCATTGGCGTTCTACACGGCCGCCGCTCTCCCGCTGGTCGTCGCGGTGACGACGATTGGCCTGGAGACGGACCGTATGACCCCGGAGACGGCGGCGGCGCTGGTCGGCGCCGCGATCGTGTCCGTTCTCGTCTACCCGCTCGTCGCGCTCGGGTTCCGGCGGCGCTCGGAACGCCTCACTACCGCGGCGGCTGCGTAGAGCCGGCTGGGTCTGCGCGCCTCGACTCGATCCAGCCGCAGTTCGGACAGGCGAGGACCTCCTCGATCACGCCGTCCATGACCGGCGTGATGCTCTCCGCCTCCTCACGCGTCACCGGATACGTGAGCTTGTCGGCCTGGTGATTCATCGGATGGAAGCCACAGCGCGGGCAGGTCACATCCTCGGTCAGCTCGGGCCTCCGATCGTCACCTGGGACCGGCCGTAGCGCAACGTCTCGGCCATCCATTCGAGCTCGTCGAGGAACTTCGTGATCCGCGGCAAGAAGGATTCGTCCACGAGCGCACCGGACTCGTCGAATCGCGAGTGCACGGTCGTGAAGTTCACATCCCAGAAGATCGTGACGAGGCCGAGCTCCCGCATGACCGGGATGAGGTTCTGAATGACGCGGGCGCCGCCGAACACGCCCGCGGAGACGCCGACGATGCCAACTGCCTTGTGGATGTACTCCCGGAGGTTCGTGTCGAGCACATGCTTCAGCAGGCCCGGGTAGCCGTGGTTGTACTCGGGCGCGACGATGACGAGGGCGTCGGCGAAGCTCATCTTCTCGGAGAACACGGCGTCCTTCGCCGTCTCGCCCGCGTCGTCGGTCGGGATGGGCAGCGTTGCCACGTCGATCAGCTCGGTCGTCACGCCGGGTCGCATTTCGATCTGCGCGCGCATCAGCTCCGCCGCGTGCTCGCTCATCCGGCCCCGCCGGGGAGTCCCGAGGATCACGGGAATGAACAGCGGACGGTCCGGATTCACGCCGCGCCTCCCACAGCGGCCGCGTCGGCGACGAGGATCGCGTGGTCCGAGGCCACCCGTCCCGCCGGAATCGAGTGGTCACACGCACGCAGACGGCGGAGAGCATCCACCTTGTCGTCGCCCGTAACGAGCCAGAGCAGCTGACGCGCGGCGTTCAACACCGGATAGGTGAGCGTCATCCGACGATGGCCGTCGTACTCGCCGGTGACGGCTACTCGCCGGTCGGTCACTTCGAGGACGGCATCACCGGGCACGAGAGATGCAGTGTGCCCGTCAGGACCGAGACCGAGGTGGATGAGGTCGATCCTCTCCGGGAGTGAAGCGCCGTGCACGGCCGCCGCCTCCTCGAGGTCGTGGGCCCAGACGGGCATGGCGTGCACGTCGGCGGCTCCACCGGGCGGGAGGCTTTCCACGAGATGCGTGAGATTGCGCGCTGGATCCCCTTCCGGCGCAATGCGCTCGTCCACCTGCACGATGGTGACCTTGTCCCACGGCATCTTCCCGTACAGGTGCTCGAACATCAGCCACGGCGCATGGCCGCCGCTGACGGCGAACGTGAAACGGCCGTAGTCCTCCACGGCAGCTCGCGCGAATTCGGAGATGTGCTCCGCCCCCCGCTCGGCGACCGCTTCTGGATCGGGGAGAACCTCGACGTCGAGCATGGAGTGCTAGCTCGACTTCTCCTCGTGGCCTCCGAAGCCCTTGCGCATGGCCGACTGCACGCGGTCCGAGAAATCGTTGAGCCCTCGCGACGCGAAGCGGGAGTAGAGCGCCGTCGTCAACACCGGAGTGGGAACGCCGGCCTCGATCGCGGCGACCGAGGTCCAGCGCCCTTCGCCGGAATCGGACACCCGGCCTGCGAAATCTTCGAGCTTCGGCGACTCGTAGAGCGCCTCCGCGGTGAGGTCGAGGAGCCACGAGCCGACGACGCTGCCCCGTCGCCACACCTCGGCCACCTCGGTGGTGTCGATCTCGTACTGGTAGTACTCCGGGTTCTCGAGCGGGCTCGTCTCTGCGTCCCGCTCTCGCGGCCGCTTCCCGGCGTCCGCGCTGTTGAGAATGCTGAGGCCCTCGGCATAGGCGGCCATCACGCCGTACTCGATGCCGTTGTGGACCATCTTCACGAAGTGGCCGGCGCCGTTCGGGCCGCAGTGGAGGTACCCCTGCTCGGCGGGGCTCGGATCCCCCCTCCGGCCGGGCGTGCGGGGAGCGGCGTCGACACCGGGAGCAATCGACGCGAACAGCGGGCCGAGACGCTCCACGACCTCGGGCTCGCCACCGATCATCAGGCAGAAGCCGCGTTCGAAGCCCCATACGCCGCCGCTCGTACCGCAGTCGACGTGGTGGATCCCTCGCTCCCGTAGCTCGGCGGCATGGCGAAGGTCGTCGTGATAGTGGGTGTTGCCGCCGTCGATGATCACGTCGCCTTCCTCGAGGACATCGGCGACCGCACCGATCGTCTGGTCGGTGATCTCACCCGCCGGCACCATCACCCACACGGCGCGCGGCGGCTCGAGCTTAGCCGCGAGCTCCTCGAGCGAGGAAGCCCCGTCGAGGCCATCTGCCTCGAGCGCCTTCACGGCGTCCGCGCTGACGTCGTAGCCCACGCACCGGTGCCCATCGGCCATCAGCCGGCGGACGATGCCGGCACCCATGCGCCCGAGCCCGACCATCCCCAGTTGCATGGACGTCTCAGTGGCCATGCGCTCCAACCCTATACGCTCACTTTGGAGGCTCACTGAGCGCGCGGTCGATACGACTTCTCCTCTCCGACGTCGACGGCACCCTCGTGACGCCGGAGAAGGAGCTCACGGAGCGCGCCATCGGCGCGGTCCGTGCTCTGCACGACGCCGGTGTGCTGTTCGCGATCACGAGCGGCCGGCCGCCGCGCGGCATGGAGATGCTCGTCGAGCCGCTCGCATTGACGACTCCGGTCGCGGCGTTCAACGGGGGACTGATCGTTCAACCCGACATGACGGTGTCCGTGCAGCGCGTCGTTCCTTCCGACCTCGTATTGCGAATCGCGCAACTGCTCGAGGCAGCCTCGCTCGACGTCTGGGTCTACCGCGGCGCCGAGTGGTACGTACACGACCCGGCGGGCCCCCATGTCGAGCGTGAAGCCGGGACCGTGCAATTCGAGCCCACAGTCGTGGCGAGCTACGAAGAACTGACGGAGGGTGTGGCGAAGATCGTCGGCGTCAGCGACGACTTCGATGCCGTCGCCGCAGCGGCATCCGCTGCGCATGACGAGTTTGGAGACCACGTGTCGGCAGCTCGCTCGCAGCCGTACTACGTGGACGTCACCCATCCCGACGCCAACAAGGGCAGCGTCGTCACGTATCTCGCGGCCCTCTACGACATCCCGACCGAGCAGATCGCCACGATCGGCGACATGCCGAACGACGTCCTGATGTTCGCGCACTCCGGTCTCAGCATCGCCATGGGCAATGCGGGCACCGAGGTGCAGCGCGCCGCGCGACGCACGACCGCGTCCAATGGCGACGACGGCTTCGCGGAGGCGGTCGAGCGCTTCGTGCTCGGCCGACTCACGTCGGGCCTCGGCCAGTAGCGCGCTCCAAAGGACCTCGTGCTGCTCAGCGTCTTCGAGTGGCGGTCGCAGCCCTGGTGGCTCGTCGCATACGTCGACGCCTTTCTCACGGTGTTCTTCGTCGCCGACTTCATCCTCCGCCTAAGTACCGCTCCATCGAAGAAGCGTTATCTCGGTCGCGGCGGCGGCGTTCTCGACCTGCTCAGCTGCACGCCGGGCCTGCGCATCTTCCGGGTCTTTCGCATCGTCCGCGCAGTCCGCATCATCAGGAGGCTGGTAGGAAGACGCGTGTTCGGCGAGCTCCGCGGCGGCCTGGCGGCAGGCACCGTCTACCTCGTCATTCTCATCGGCTTCGTCACCCTCGAGGTGGTCGGCCTGCTCGAGCTCCATTTCGAGAGGGCGCGCCGGGCGCGAACATCGAGACTGCCGGCGACGCGCTCTGGTGGGGCTACGTCACCGCTACGACGGTGGGCTACGGCGACTATTACCCGGTGAGGACGGGCGGCCGGCTCACCGGATTCCTCATGCTCACGGTCGGCGTCGCGCTCTTCGCGACGTTCTCCGGCTTCCTCGCCAATAAGTTCTTGTCGACGAATCAAGGCTCGCCGGAGCCAGCCGCCGACGGGGATGTGCAGGCGGCCCTCCGAGACGTCGAACAACTGCTCGAAGAACAGCGCCGGGCCACGGAGACGCTGCGCGCGCGTCTGGTCGAGCTCGAGCGCTAGCCGCCGCTTCGTCGCCAGGGGGGCTCCTGCACGAGTCTGCTCTCCGCCTCCGGCTCTGACGGCTGGGCCGAGAACCAGCGCACGTACGCCGACGTGAGCGGTACGGCCGTTATGCCGTGCGCGTAGACGGACAGGGCGACCGTGATGACGCCCGTGACGAGGATCGTGTCGATGTGGTCGAGATCGGAACCATCGAGCACGAGCACCACGAAGACGATGGACGCGAGGCCGCGAGGCCCGAACCAGCCCGCAAACGCGATCGTGGGCAGCCGTGTGTCGCTCCCGAGCAATGCCAACCAGACCGGGACCATGCGAACGATCGTCAAGCTCAGCACGCCGTAGACCACCACGCGCCAGTCGACCTCGTGCAGCAGTGGCCCGAGCGCGGACGCACCGAAGACGACGAACGTCACGCCGGCCAACGTGAGCCCGACCGCATCCGTGACGTGGGTGACGTCAGTCCGGCCACGCCGTGCGAGGCCACCGAACACGAGACCGCCCACGAACGCGGCAATGAACCCACTGCCGCCAAGGGGCGCGGCAATGCCGTACGCGAGCGCAGCGGCGGCAAGAGGGATGATCTGCAACCAGTCTTCTGCCACGAGACGACGGGGCTCGACGATGCGAAGCAGCGCTGCGGCGAGACCGCCGGCGGCCACGCCGCCGAGCACGCCGTAGCCGATCTCCTCGGCGACGATTCGCACCGCGTGCCACTCACCGAACGCCTTCTGGTCGACCTCGGCGATCGCCAGAGCGATCAGCAGCAGCGGTACGCAGATCCCGTCGTTCAGCCCGCTCTCGACGTTCAGGCTCTGACGCACGGGCAGGGGTAGGCGCTTGTCGCTGACAACCGCTTGTCCTAACGCCGCGTCCGTGGGCGCGAGGATGATCGCGAGGATGAGGGCCTCGGCCCAGCTGATCTGAGGAAGGACCGCAGCGGCTGCGACCGTCCCTGCCACGATGGTCAGCGGTAAGCCGATACCAAGCAGGCGCGCCGGGAGGCCGATGTCTCGCCACAGGGCGGGAATGTCGATTCGGGAGGCGTCGGTGAAGAGGACAACTGTGAGCGTCGCCTCAGCGAGGATGCGGACGCCCTCGCTCTCGATCTCCAGGTCGAACCAGCCGAGCACCTGCGGGCCGGCGATCAGCCCGCCCGCTACGAAGACCATCGCCGCCGAGATCACCGAGCGGTCGAGCCGGCGCGAGACTGCCGCATACCCGAGCACGAGCGCGGCGATGACCGCCAGGCTCCACGAGTCCACGGCCTAGCCTCGATCGCCCCGGATGCCGAGACGTGGGGCCGGGGCCCCCCAATCGGAGGGCCCCGCCAAGAGCACCTGCGTCAGAGCCCGGCTGCCGCTTTCGCGTCGTCCCAGCGCACGATGAGCGCGTAGAGGACGAGGATGTTGAGCGCGACCACGACGAGCGACCACAACGTCCAGCCGCTGCCGCCGTCGTATCCGAGCTGGGCGAGGAAGTTGAGGCTGACGCCGACGATTGCGACCCACCGTGCCCAGCTGGCGCCGGACACGAGGCCGTAGCCGACAATCGCCAGCAGGATGCCCCAGATCATCATCACCCAACCCCACTGCGACACGTCGATGACGAGCGCGCCGTTGTCACCAAGGACGTAGTACTGGTCCCTGATCACGGCGATCAGGCCCTGGAAGAAGTCGAGCCCGCCGATGATCATGAGCAGCAGGCCGGCAAACGCCACCCAGCCTGCCCAGAAGCCTCTCGAAGCCACGAAGCCTCCTTCAGTTGGATTTCGGGTGAGTATGAGATTCGATGCGGACGATTACAAGCCTGCGTCCAACTGCGTTCGCCAGCCGGAGAGCAGTGCGTGCACCTGCGCTGCGCCGACGATGCGCTCCTCGGGCGCCGAGAGCGACGCTGGATGGAGGATGAACGGCTCCGTCTGTGGCCCGCCGAGCCCGCCGTGGAACGAGATGAGCTCTTCGAACGCGCACCCCTCGTCGAGGTCGGGGTCGTAGAAGCTCCCGATCATGAGGTCGGCAACGTGCGGGAAGCCATCCGTGCGCTTGAGGTGCTGTGCCGCCGTCTCCGAGAACGACGCCAGCGGATCCTCGCCCTCGACCCGTTCCTCCTCGAGGTAGTGCGTGCCTCCCGATCCGAGCGCCAGAGGACCGTGCTGGCTCGAACGAACGAGCACCCAGCCCACATGCGGATGCGCTCGGAGCGCCGGAATCAGCTCCGGATGCCGCTCGTCGATCTCCTCGAGCGTCAGCCGTCGCGGCTCCTCCATGAGGTACACGAGACCGAGGTTCCCCGAGCCGAGCACCACTACCTGCCGATCGCCGACTCCCTTCTTCTTCCGCTTGTCCGCCTCGGGATCCGACGTCGGCGCCGTCCCCGTCGCCTCGCCGACGGCGAGCGTGGCCATTGCGTGCTGTTCGTCGCCGCCCTCGATGCTCTGGACGCTGCCCGAGGCGAGTGACCGCTCGACGAGCTCGTCGAGCCCGTAGCCGTTTCGTTGCTTGAACGTCGCGCCCTGCGTCTGCCCGTGGTCCGAGAGCACGACGATGACGTAGGGTCGCGGCGCGTAGCGACGGGCGCGCTGGATGCGGCCGAATTGCTGATCGAGCTTGCGCAGCGCTTCCAGCGTGTCCGCCCGCTCGAGCCCGGAGTGATGCGCCACCTCGTCGTAGCTCGAGAACGTCGCGTAGACGGCGGGACGACCCCGCATCATGTCGGTCAGCACGCCGTAGACGATGAGGTCGCGCACGACCACGCACATCGCCGCGCGCATGAACGGGTAGATGCCTCCCCGGTGCCCACGCGGCCGCACGTCACGGCGGCGGGAGCGCAGCGCCGCCGACCACTCGAGCAGGACCTCCCAGACGAAGAGCACCAGCGCCCGGGTGACGTTGAAGCCGTTCGCGAAGAAGGCACGGTAACCGGGGTTGGCCTTCGTCTCCGCCGAGATGCGGCTCACGGTGAGGATAACCTCGTCGGCCTCGCCGGAGAGGAGATTGCCGCGGCTGGAGCCGCCGTTGACGAGCAGGCCGATGCCGGTCGCCCGTTCCCGCTCGATCTCGGCGCAGTCGTCGGGCCCCGAGCAGGCGATGATCCGGCCCGTGGGCTTGTCGACCCAGCGAAAGGCGGGGATGTCGTGATTCGAGCCGAGCAAGATGCCCGCCTGGCTGGCTCCGGTCTGTGACGAGAGATCGGGCTCCCACCGGGTCAGCTGGTAGCCGTCCTCGGCGAGCCACTTCGCCATGTTCGGCGCGTTGCCGTCGCGCATCGCCCGGCGCAGCACGGGCAAGGCGAGACCGTCGATCTCGAGAAAGACGATCCCCGGCTTGTCGGTGCGCGTGGCGCCCCCCTGCTTCCGCGCTACACGCTGGACGACCTTGAGCGTGTACGTGTCGTCGTCGTTCGTCCCGAAGATGACGCCGAGGACGACGCTGACGGCGGACATCACGAGGGCAGCGAGAAGCGCCCAGCCGAAGTTGTCGACCTTGATCGCATTGTCCACGATGTCGGAGATCACCAGCAGCATCAGCGCGTCGAGCAAGAGGACGAGCACGAAACCCAGGAGCACCATCGCCGGCAGCCGGAGAGCAGCGATCAGCGGCGGTAGCACGGCGTTGAGGATGGCTATCAGCAGCGCCGCGACGACCGCGCCTCCGAAGCCCTCGACGGACACTCCAGGGACGATCCACGCCGCGATGACCAGCGCAGCAGCTGCGAGCAGCCAGGAAACGACCAGCGGAAACAGCCTGTACCGAGGCTTTGCGGGCTCCCAAGCGACCGGTTCTCCGTAGACCTGGTCGCTCGGCACAGCGGGACCCTAACAGCGGTTCTCGTAGGCTCAGGACGTGACGAAGACGATCACGTACGTGGGTCATGCGACGGTGCGGATCGAGCTGGACGGCGTGCGGCTGCTGACCGACCCCGTACTGCGGCCGCGCGTTCTCCATCTGCGGCGCGTGGGCCCGGTTCCTGCCGACACGTTGCGCGGCGTGGACGCCGTGCTGCTGTCACACGCGCACTGGGATCACCTGGACCTGCCCTCGCTCGAGCGGGTCGGCAAGGACGTGCCAATCGTCTGCCCACCGGGCGTCAGCGGGCTGCTGCGCCGGAAGCGGTTCGCGCACGTCACCACGCTCGACGTCGGTGAGGAGGTACGGATCGGCGAGCTCACCGTCACCGGCGTGCACGCCGAGCACGACGGTGCCCGCGGGCCGCTGGGGGCATCGGGCGAGCTCGGCTTCGTGATCTCGGGCTCGCTGAGGATCTACTTCGCCGGCGACACCGATCTCTATGACGACCTCGCAGCGCTCGCCCCGGTGGACGTCGCGCTCCTCCCCGTCACCGGCTGGGGAGCGAAGGTCGGCCCCGGCCACCTCGACCCCGAGCGCGCGGCGCAGGCAGTTGCGCTGCTGCGACCGAAGCTCGCGATCCCCATCCACTGGGGCACCCTCGCGCGGATCGGTCGCATTCCCGATCCCGAGCCCCCGCACGAGTTCGCGCGGTTCGTCGAGCTCGCGGCGCCCGGCGTCGAGGTGCGGATCCTCGAGCCGGGCGAGGCGCTCGACCTCTAGCGCTCGAGCTTCGCCTCGATCGCGGCCAGCCGCTGTTCCAGTCGCTGGAGCAGCTCCCGGAGCTCCTGGTCTTTCGCCTCGCGTTCCGCCGCCTCGCGCTCCTTCTCGGCCTCCCGGTCGCTCGAGACGAACAGCGAGGTCACCGTCGCCGTCAGAAAGGCGAGGAACGTGACACCGAGCAGGATCACAAGGCTGCCGACGACGCGGCCGGAAGCGGTCGTCGGCACGACGTCCCCGTACCCCACGGTCGCCAGCGTGACGATGGCCCACCACACGGCGATACCGAAGTCCGGAAAGTTCGTCTTGTCGACGCGCGTCATCACGAACCCGGAGATCAGTGCCAGGACGAGGGTCGCTCCTGCGAGGTACGGGAAGATCCGGCGGCGAGCGACAGCCTTCTGCACCGACCGCTCGAGCCGGCTTTCTAGCGTCCGCCTTCGCGGCGTAGGGATCACTTACGGAGCGCTAGCGACGCCGGCCGGGAACTCCCGAACGGTAAGCCGACGGAAGGCTTCGGTGCCCAGCGCGACCAGTGCCGCAAAGATGATGATCCAGAGCGGCTCCCGGAACGCCGGCGTCGGGCCCCACAGAACCACGAGCAGGTAGACGCCGCCGACGATCGTGTAGACGAGGCCGGGGTGGTCGCGCAAGCTCGGGGCCAGTCGCTGCCGAGTTGAGACCGCAAGTCGGGACGGCCCTGCGAGCACTGCGGCGAGGATGACGACGATGCCGTAGATGATCGCGGTCACGGCGATTCCTTTGAGGAGATCGGTGCCGATGAGCCACGCATCGTTCACAGGCCGTTTGACCGTTTCACCGCTCACGAGCGTGTCCACGATGTAGTTGCCGACCAGGCGTCGTACGACGAGGAGCAACGCTCCGACCACGACGAGCGTGATGCCGACCGCGCGGAGAGTCTCGCGCCGCCGGCCTCGCGCGAGGTAGACCGCGACTGCAAACAGCACGAGGATGGCGATCGCGATCCAGACGGAAAGCTTGCGGACGAGGTCGACGGCGGTCTGGACCGTGTCCAGCTGGTCGGACTTCATGATCACGATCTGACCGGCGTTCGGCCCCAGGCGTTGCTGCAGGCGCTCGCCAAGACCGACTCTGTCGCCGAGCTGGTCGACGAGGGGCCGGAGGTCGAGCACGACGTCGCCGCCTCCCGTCTGGAGGAACTCACCCTTGTCGTCGACGATGCGCAAGAAGGTCTCGTGCGCCTTTCGGTTCGCCTCCTTCCAGAGCGTCTGCACGGCGGGGCGGGCGAGCAGGTTGTCGGCCGCACGCACGGACAGCTCGCGCAAGCCCCCGGCGATGGGCCCTGCGAGTGGCTTTACGTCCTTCGGGAGCCGTGCTTGCAGGTCTGCGGCCACGTCGACGTTCGAGTACAGCTGGTCGACGAGGTAGATCGACAGCGCTCCGCGGATCTCGTCGTCCTCGAGCAGCCGGGAGCTCGTGTCCACCCATTGATCGGTCTCGAGCGCCTGCCGCTGCGCCCAGATGGTAAGCGCAGAGACGAAGCCGATCAGCCCCGCGAGCACGATCAGCACCCAGATCGTGATCCGACGCCAGCGGGGGAGCGACGGGGCCGTGTTCATCCGACGGACCCTAACGCAGCCCGCGGAGCCTGAAGGCCAGGATGATGTCCGTGATCCCCTTGCTCAGGCAGAGAACGCCGACGTAGACGACAAGGAGGATCACCTGCTCGTTGAAGTCCCCGGCCACCCAGAAGGCAAGCCCGATCTCGATGATGCCCACGATGAGCTGGATCCACCAGAGCTCGTTCACGTGCTTCGTCGAGAAGGCGACGATCAGGTCGAAGATCCCCTTGAAGAGGAACCACCAGCCGATGATCGAGGCGAGGGCGAGGAACGTCCAGTTGGGGTTCACCAGGGCGACGATGCCGGCGACGGCGAAGATGACGCCGAGAAAGCCGTGCAGCCACTTCCAGCCGCCGTGAACGGCGCCGAGGGACATGAACTCGTCGACGCCTGCGGCGATGGCGACGATGCCGAACAGAATCGAGACCGCATAGACCGTGCCGAGCTCCATGCGGAACACGATGAGGCTCAGGATCAGCCAGAGGATGCCGGCGATCAGGAAGAGCCACCACGCCCTGGACAGCTGGCGCGCCGCGGCCGCGGGGTCGTACGTCGCTTCGCTCACGCTCCCTCCTTAGCTGTACGTCGCGGGAATCCTACGACGATTTGCGGATCTGGATGCCGAATTGGCGCTCTGGACGGAGCGGCGCGCCACAGGATTCGCACTCGACGGCGAACGCCGATGAGAAGCGGGCGTCACACGTGGGACAGTGTGAGAGGAGGTCGCCACCGCACGCAACGCACGCTGTGGGCAGCTCCCGCTCGGACTCCTCGAAGTAGCGCTGCGCGGCGCCGCAGCGCAGGCAGACGGCGACCCAGTCGCCGAGCACCTTGCGACGCTCTTCACGCAGCCAGTCGGAGGCCTTGCCCACAGGGGGAAAGGCTAGATCCTGAACACTCCTAGTGCTTCATGGGAGCCGGCATGCCGGGCAGGTGCAGGAGGTTCTCGACGTCCTTGACACCCGCCACCTTCCGGGCCGCGTCCTCGAGGTCGTTCACGAGCTGCCAGCTCTCCACCTCACCCCGCAGGTAGACGACGCCGTCCTCGGCGTTGACGTTCACGTTGCCCTTGGGCACGTCGGGGTCGCGGAACACCTCGGTCTCGACCTTGTGCGCGAGCGTCGCGTCGTCGAAGTCCTTCGACTCCTCCTCCAGGTGCTGCACCTTCTGCGAGACGCCGTACGCCTCGGCCGCGACCACACGCCCTGCGCGCTCCGAGCGCCGCACGCCACGGCGGAAGAACCCCGCCGTGCGGTCTCGCACGATTGCGCGTCGCCGGTTACCCGCGTCAGGGTCGAAGAAGAACATCAGTCCGGCGCCCATGGCAGCCGGGAGCACGAATCCTCGTTTCATCACCGCTCCTTTCGCTCTCGTGTTCGGCTACCCGGGCACGAGGCCGCCAAACGCGCTCGGCGCTATCTACGCGCTGCGCGGATGACGGGAATGGAGAAGAGCAGGACGAGCAACAGGAGCAAGAACGCCGGGTGGACGAAGATCGCCAGCGGGATCGCCAGCACGACGGGAAACATCAGCACGAGCAGGATGATCGCGATGATCTTCAGGCCGCGGCGATTTTCCATGAGGCGGCGATCCTACAGCCTCACGGGGCAACGACGCGCGTGACGACGATGCCGGCGGTGCCGGTCTGCCCCACGATGCGTACGGTCAAGAGCCAGCAGCCTGCCTCCGGCGCGATGACCGTCGAAGGCCAGTAGCCGGGCTGTCCTCCCGCGCCCTTGAACTCCTGCCGGAACGTGGCCTGCCGGTCGAGACTTGAGCCGAGGACGACGAGTGTTCCCCCGCGCGGCCGGGCCCGCCAGAGCACCTTCGCGTTCGTACCGTCAGGCGAGCGACCACCGGCGTAGAGCAGCGCGCGGCTGTCCTCGGTGCGCCACGGCCAGAGGCCCGAGACACCACTTCGAGCCGGATTGACCGCCGCGGAGCCATCGGCACGAACGGTTGTCGCGTCGCACGTGCCCTCTGGCGCCGGGTCGACGGCCCGGACGACGAGGCGCCGCGTCCACCCGTCAGCACGCAGCGTCAGCTGCCAACAACCCGCTGCGGGGACGAGGACTCCTGACGGATACCAGCCGGCACCGATCGCCCATCCGAAGCGTTGTCTGAAGGAGCCCGGGCCATCCAGCCGCCGTCCGACAACCCTGAGAAAGGCCCCGCCCCACTCGGTCGAGTACCACGCGATTTTCACAGCGCGGCCGGCGGGGAGTACCACACCCTCGGACCGGTTGACGCGACCGTCACCGAGGTAGCGGTATCCCAAGAGTGCGCCAAACAGGCGTGACCGGGCGGGACCCGTAGCAACCCAGGGAAAGCCCGGAGCATGCTTGTTCCACTCCCAGTGCACCGGCGACGCGGGGCACGCGGAGGCGGCCGAGGACGAGTCATTCGCATACACGAAGCCGGCCGCCGCCATCGTGACGCCGAGGATCACGCCCAGACCGGCGCGCCGACCCACCACGTCGTTAGAGTGCCACAAGATGGCGATCGCCCGCGAAGCCGAGCCCGTCGGCTCTCTCGCCGAGGTCCGGGAGGCAGGTCTCGACCGCGAGGATCTCCTCGGCATCTACCGCAACATGCTCATCACACGCGGCATCGAGGAGCGCGGCCACATCCTCTACAAGCAGGGGAAGATCCCGGGCTCGTTCTACACAGGCAGGGGGAACGAGGCCGCTGCCGTCGGCGTCGCGACGGCGATGAGCCCCGACGACGTCGGCACGCCGCTCCACCGCGACATGGGCGTCCACGTGACCCGCGGCGTCGAGCCCTGGCGCATCTTCGCCCAGTACATGGGTCGCTCGGGCGGCCCGACCGGCGGCAAGGACGGCAACGTCCACATGGCCGACGCGAATCTCGGCCTGATCGCGATGGTCAGCCATCTGCCCGCGATGCTCCCGGTCGCAGTCGGCTGCGCGCTCGCCTTCCGCATCCGCGAGGAGCAGCGTGTGGCCGTCGGCTGGTTCGGGGAGGGCGCTTCCGCTCGCGGTGACTGCCACGAGGCGATGAACCTGGCCGGCGTGCGGCGCTTGCCGGTGGTGTTCATCTGCGACAACAACCAGTGGGCGTATTCGACACCCGCCCATCTCGAGTACGCGGTCGAGCAGATCGCCGACCGCGCACAGGCCTATGGCTTCGACGGCGTCGTCGTCGACGGCACCGACGTGCTCGCCGTCTACCGCGAGACCAAACGGGCCATCGAGAAGGCCCGAGCCGGAGGCGGCCCGACGCTCATCGAGTCGGTGACCCTCCGCATGGAAGGCCACGCCGTGCACGACGACGCGTTCTATGTGCCGAAGGAGATGTTCGAAGAGTGGGCGAGGCGGGACCCGATCGAGCGCTTCCGGTCGTGGCTGCGTGACAACGCCGAGTTCTCGGACACGGAGGAGGACGAGATCACGTCCGACGTGAAGCGGGTGCTCAACGAGGCTATTCGCCTGGCGGACGAGTCGCCGCTACCCGACCCGGCGACGCTGACCCAGGGCGTCTACGCGACGCCGGAAGAGCTGGACACGCCCCACCACAAGTAATGCCGGAACTCACGTATCTGCAGGCGATCTCAGACGGCCTCCGCCAGGAGATGCGGCGCGACCAGCGCGTGTTCGTGATCGGTGAGGACGTGGGGGTGTACGGGGGCGCGTTCAAGGTCACGCAGGGCTTCCAGGAGGAGTTCGGCCCCTGGCGAGTGATCGATGCGCCGCTCTCCGAGACCGCCATCGTCGGCGGCTGCACGGGCGCAGCCATCATGGGCATGCGCCCGGTGGCGGAGATGCAGTTCGCGGACTTCGTCTCGTGCGCGTGGGACCAGCTCGTGACGGTGGCCGCCAAGCAGCGCTACCGCGCGGGAACGGCGGTGCCGATCGTTGTTCGGCTGCCGTCTGGCGGCGGCTTCTCCGGCGGCCCGTTCCACTCCCAGAACCCGGAGAGCTCGTTCGCCCACATCCCGGGGCTCAAGTGCGTGTGCCCGGCCACGCCGGAGGACGCCAAGGGCTTGCTCATCTCCGCCATCGAAGACCCGAACCCCGTCCTTTACTTCGAGCACAAGCACTTGTACCGCCGCATCAAGGCCGACGTGCCGGAAGAGCGCTATACGACGCCGATCGGCAAGGCGCGCATGCACCGTGAGGGCGACGACATCTCGGTCATCACCTGGGGCGCGATGGTGTACACCGCCGCCGAGGCCGCGGAACAATTGGAGAGCGAAGAAATCTCGATGGAGATCGTCGACCTCCGCTCGGTGCTTCCGTGGGACCGCGGCGCGGTGCTCGAAAGCGTCCGCAAGACGTCGAAGGCGCTCGTGCTGCACGAGGACACGCACACGGGTGGGTTCGGCGCCGAGATTGCGGCGACGATCGCCGAGGAGGCGTTCGAGGACCTCGACGGCCCCGTGCGCAGGATCACCGCACCGGACACGCCGGTGCCGTTCTCGCCGGCGCTCGAGCAGGCGTTCATCCCGCAGGTCGAGGACGTCGTGAACGGCGTCAGGGAGCTGGCTGAGTACTGATGGCGACCGCAGTGGTCGAAGTCGTCATGCCCCAGATGGGCGTGTCCGTCTCCGAGGGGACGATCCTCAAGTGGCTGAAGCAGGTGGGCGATACGATCGAGGCCGACGAGCCGCTGCTCGAGATCTCGACGGACAAGGTGGACACCGAGGTGCCGAGCCCAGGCTCGGGCGTCGTGCAGGAGATCCTCGTCCAGGAGGGCGAGACCGTCGAGGTCGGCGCCCGGCTAGCGGTAATTGCCCCTGAGGGCGCCGCGCCGGCGGAGGAGCCACAGCCCGAGCCGGAGCCCGAAGCAGCCCCGGCACCTGCAGCGGAGCAGGCACCTGCCGCAGCTGCACCTGCGCCTCCGGCCGCTGCGCCAGCAAACGGTGGTGGCGGCGAGAGGACCTTCGTCTCGCCGGTCGTGGCCCGCATCGCTGCCGAGCACGGCGTCGACGTCTCCCTGGTGCCCGGTACGGGCGCCGGCGGTCGCGTGACGAAGAAGGACATCCTCGCGTACGTCGAGTCCGGGCCGCCCGCACCGCCGCCTGTCGCCGAGCCGGCTGCTCCGGCCGGTGCCCCCGAACCCACTCCCGCGGCCGCACCGCCCGCACCCGAGCCCGCACCGGCTCCCGCAGCCGCCGAGGCACCACCCCCGGCGCCAGCCCCCGAACCCCCCCCCGCGACCGCACCGCCGCCCGCACCCCAGCCCCCACCCACCATGGCGGGTGAGTCCGTCGAGCCGATGAACGCCATGCGACGCGGCGTCGCCGAGCACATGCGGCGCTCGCTCGACACCTCAGCGCACGTGACGAGCGCCATCGAGGTGGACATGGCGGCAGTGGTTGCCATTCGCTCGAAGCTCAAGGCCGAGTACCAGGCGAGCTACGGCGTCAACCCCACGTACCTCGCGTTCGTCGCCCGTGGCGCCGTCGACACGCTCCGCGACTACCCCTGGATCAACGGGGAGATCCGCGGCGAGTCGATCGTCAGCCGCAACTACGTGAACCTCGGCATCGCGGTCGAGCTCGAGGAGGGAAAGGGGCTGATCGTGCCCGTGATCAGGAACGCGGAGGGCCTCAACCTCCTCGGCGTGACGCGCGCGATCGCCGACCTCGCCGAGCGCTCGCGCACGAAGAAGCTGCTTCCGGACGACGTCCAGGGCGGCACGTTCACGATCACGAACCCGGGAGGCTACGGCACGTTCCACGGGACGCCGATCATCAACCAGCCGCAGGCGGCGATCCTCGGCACGTACGCGGTCGTCAAGCGTCCGTGGGTGATCCAGGACGCGCGCGGCCAGGACGTCATCGCCGTCCGGCCGATCATGAACCTCACATTGACGTACGACCACCGCCTCGTCGACGGGGCGCTCGCGGGTCGCTTCCTGCGCGACATGCGCGAGAAGCTCGAGACCTGGCCCGAAGAGCGCTACTAGGTTAGGAGGGCCCGATGGCGCAGCGCGTCATCCCGATGATCGCGTACGAGGACGCAGGCGCTGCCATCGACTGGTTGGACAACGCGTTCGGCTTCCGGGAGTCCGGAGAGCGCTACACCGACGAGAACGGCGTTGTCACGCACGCGGAGATGGAGCTCGACGGCGCCCATATCATGCTTTCCACGCCCACGCCCGAGTACCGCGGCCCACGGCGGCATGCAGAGGAGTGCGAACAGGCGGCGCGCTGGCTCGACAACCCCTGGGTGATCGACGGCCTCTTCGTCGAGGTCGACGACGTGGGCGCTCATCACGAGCGGGCCGCGGCAGCCGGCGCAAAGGTCATCCGCGGTATCGAGGAGCCGGGCATCGGGTTTCGGATCTACTCCGTCGAAGACCTCGAGGGTCATCGCTGGATGTTCGGCCAGGCGACGGGGTCATAGCGTGCGGGGGCACTGCCTTTGCGGAGGCGTCACGTTCGAGGTTACGGAGCCGTTCGCCCGCGTCTCGCTTTGCCACTGCACGACGTGCAAGGCGATCTCCGGCGGCCCGGGAAGCGCAACCGGCCGCGTCCCAACCGAGGCGATCCGGATCCTCACCGGGCGCGACCTGATCACCACCTATCAGCCGCACGAAGGCACTGCCAAGAGCTTCTGTAGCGTCTGCGGCGCGAACCTCTTCGGGACAGGCTGGCCTGACTCCGAGGTGACGGGCGTGCGGCTGCCCACGCTCGACGAGCCGTTCGAGGGCAAGCCTGACATGCACATCTGGGTGCGCTCGGTCGCCGCCTGGGAGACGCTCCCGGACGACGGCCTGCCGCGTCACGAGCAGAACCCGTCGTGAGACAGGGGTATCTCCTCCAGCTGGGCGAGACGCCGTATATCGAGGCGTGGGAGCTTCAGCGCTCGCTTGCCGCGGGCGTGCAGCAGGGCGCGATCCCGGACACCGTCGTCTTGCTCGAACACCCGCCCGTGATCACCGTCGGGCGGCGCACCGACGACGGAGAGCTGCACCTACCGGCGGCCGCCGAAGTCGACGTCGTCGAGACGGACCGCGGCGGCAAGTCGACGTACCACGCACCCGGCCAGCTCGTCTGCTACCCGATTCTCGATCTCAACCGGCACGGGCGGGACGTGAAACGCTACGTCCGCGACCTCGAGGGTGCGGTCATTCGCACGCTGGCGGCTCACGGGATCGACGGCCAGCGGATCGACGGTCTGACAGGCGTCTGGCTGCAATCACCTCCCAGGAAGATCTGCTCCATCGGAGTCCATGTCTCACGGTGGGTGACGACACACGGGTACGCGCTCAACGTCGATCTCGACCCCGCGCCCTTCACCGACTGGATCACCGCCTGCGGGCTCGAGGACGCGGCCTTCACGACGATGACTCGCGTGCTCGCGCGTCCCATGACGGTGGACGAGGTGCGGCCGGCTGCTGCAGCCGCACTCGGCGAGGTTTTCGAGCTCGAGCTGGAGGAGCTGCCGGCGGAGGACGGCGCCGGGCTCTGGCCGCAACCCGTCCACGAGAAGGTCGGCGCCCGATGACCGAGCGTCTAGGCTGAGCACGATGGAGATGTCGCTACCCGTCGCCGAACGACCCCGCCGGCCGGAATGGATGAAGGTCCGAGCGCCGAGCGCCGACACGCGCTACTTCGAGGTGCGCTCGCTCCTCCACGGTCAGCGGCTCAACACGATCTGTGAAGAGGCGCGCTGCCCGAACATCGCCGAGTGCTGGGGGCGCGGCACCGCGACGTTCCAGATCCTCGGTGACACGTGCACGCGCGCCTGCCGCTACTGCTACGTCCGCTCAGGACGGCCCGAGAGCCCGCCCGACCCGCTGGAGCCGCTGCGCCTCGCGCATGCCGCCGCCCAGATGGAGCTGCGCCACGTCGTCATCACCTCGGTCGACCGGGACGACCTTGCCGACAAAGGTGCGGCGCACTACGCGGCGACGATCCGCGCCGTCAAGGCCAAGCTGCCCGCCGCTTCGGTCGAGGTGCTGACGCCCGACTTCCTCGACTACGAGGAGGAGGCGCTCGAGATCGTGCTCGGCGCGCGGCCGGAGGTCTTCAACCACAACATCGAGACGGTGCGGCGACTACACCGCCGCATGCGTGGCGCGAAGGCTTCATACGACAAGGCGCTCTGGCTGCTGCGGCGGGCGAAGGAGATCGCCGACTATCCCGTGCTCACGAAGTCGGGAATCATCGCCGGCCTCGGCGAGACGAACGACGAGGTCGTGGAGACGATGCGGGATCTTCGCGCCAACGGCGTCGACGTGGTCACGATCGGCCAGTACCTCCAGCCGTCGGCGAAGCACGCGACCATCGACCGCTGGGTGCACCCGGACGAGTTCCGCTGGTTCCGCGAGCAGGGCGAGGCGCTCGGCTTCGGCTCGGTGTTCTCAGGACCGCTCGTGCGCTCCAGCTACCGCGCCGACGAGCAGCGACACGCGGCCGAGACCGGTCGCGGCGCACTCGCCTACTAAGCGGCGAGAGTCTCTGGAACACCCGCCGAAACCCAACGCGTAAGCCAACTGGACTTTCGGCCCCAATCGGGAGAGGGCCGCCCCCGGGCAACCCTCCCCGCAACCTTATTGCCCAATTTGGGCCCGTGGGAAACGGGAGGGCCGGGGGGTTTCGGGCACCCTCGTGTAGGCCATGGCTACGCCGTTGCGAGGGCGGTACCGGCGACGTGCGGCAAGCCCCACAAGCTGAAGGACGAAATGGGCCCGCCCGATGAGTTTGGCGCATGGACGAGGTCGCTCGTGCAGCCACGTCGCCCACACCGTCAACGCGGCGACTCGAACGAGCTAGAGCCGCACCCCGCCCCTATCGGGCATGCTCCAATACAGCAGTGTCCCTTGCACTCGTCTGTCTCACCACGGCAATCGTCTTCGGCAGCGCACCCGCACCTCCGGCGCTGCGACTCATCGACACGAGCCCGCTCACAATCCGCGGCATCAGGTTCGACCCCGGCGAGCGCGTACACGTAGATGTCTCGGGGGACGTCTCCGGCTCACGGGGCGTACGCGCGACGAAGAACGGAGCCTTCGTCGTACGCTTCGGTCTCGTCGCCAACCGCTGTGCGCATCTCCTCGTTCGAGCGAGAGGTTTCCGCGGCAGTCGAGCGAAGCTCGAGCTGCTTCCTGCCTGCTCTCCTGCACCCTAACGGCGAGAGGGCCGCGTGAAGCGGCCCTCTCGTCCGTTCGTTTCTCGCTTGCGACTAGGGCGTGACGTTGTTGATGATCACGTCGCCCGAGCCGACGAGGACGTTCGTGTCCGTACGCACCTCGACGTTCCCGTACAGGACTCGACCGGACTCGGGCGCCTCGAGCGCCGTCACCGCGCCCGGGACGGTCCACACTGCGCCCGTGGGCCGCAGCGCGTTGGCGTCGGTGATCGCGATCGACCCGAACGACGGTGCCTTCAGGAAGACGTCGATGTACTTAAACGTCGTGTTTCCGGCCGGAACATTGAAGCCGTCCACGACCACCTTCCAAAGGCCGGGGTTGAGCCCTGTCGTGATCGTCACCGACTCCTCCGAGTCACCGTCGGCGTTCTGTCCTCTCAGCACACAGGTGCCGGTGGAGCAGTCGTAGACGAACAGGTCGAGGTCTGCTGCTGGATCGCTCGGACTACCGATCGTCGCCCGCAGCGAGGTCGCACCCGCCGGCAGTGTGACCGGGTACTCCTTCGTCTCGTGGTGTGCGATCGAGAACGGACCGAGCCTGGCACTGCCGAGACTGGTCCCGACCGCACGGCCCGTGAATGGTCCGAGCAGGTTCGTCAAGGTGTACGACCTCGGTACAGGTACACCGATCGTCGCCGACGGGATGATGTCCGGGTTCGGCGAGACGCTTGCGCCGAGGATCGTTGCGGTAAGCACGAACGGCGCCGGCGCGCCCGGGAAGTCGTCCGAGCGCCTGTGGGCGTCGATCGTGATCTCCCACACTCCGGCCTGCGGGTTGCTGACGGTGCGGCTGAGAGGATTCAACGGAGCTCCGGAGGCGGTGCCGGTCGTCGTGCACACACCCCCTGGGATCGTGGGGTTGTAGCAATTCGAAGCAGCGTTGCTGTCAGCCGGCAGGCCGTCCGGTCGCCAGCGCAGGAACCGGATCGCCCCCGCTCCAGCCGCCGGGCCGCCACCGACCATGTCCACCTTCAACGCCGGGGTCCCGGCGGGCACGCGGAAGAAGTAGTGCTTCGTCTGCCCACGCTCGATCGTGTCCGCGACCGTCTGGGTGAAGCCGTTCGAAGCGTTGAAGTCGAGTGGCCGGATGACCGTGTTCATCGTCTGGTACTCGATGCCGGGTGTCGATGGATCGTTGAGGTTGAGGATGGCCGAGTGGACTCCTGGCCCCGGGTTGACAGTGACGTTGAAGCTGACGGGGGAGTTCTTCGGCAGAACCACCGACGCTGGAGAGCTGAACGTGGTGTCGTTGCCGACCCACGTGACGTTGTAGGTCACGTTTCCATCCGGCCCCGAAGTGCGGTTGAAGGTGTACGTCCGGGTGTACATGCCACCACCCATCACGTTCTCGCGGTCGTAGATGCCAACGCCGACCCCTGCTGTCGCCAGGAACGGGCTCAGCACCGTGTTCGTGTTAACGGCCGAGACGATGTCGACAGTCTTGATCCCGCCCTGCGCCCCGTTCAGCATCGACCATGCGGCGCTGACATTGATCAACCCGTTCCCCTGGTCGTAGGCCCGGAAGCGACTGCCCTCGGTGAGGTAGCGGGCAGTCGACCGCAATGCCTGCCGGAGCTGCTCCGGCTGATGCTGCACGCCAGCTGCCTTCGCAGCGCTTACGAGCAATGCTCCAACGCCAGTCGCCTGGGGAGCCGCCATCGAGGTTCCGTTGAACATCGAGTATCCCGGTGGAAGCGTGTACGTTCCTCCAACGGGCTGCCCGACCTGCCATAGCGGCGTCGACGAGATCGCCGCGCCCGGAGCAACGACGTCGGGCTTGAAGCCGCCGTCCTCTCGCGGGCCGCGCGAAGAGAAGTAGTGCAAGTTGTCGGTGTACGGCATAGGAGTGCCGTAGTCCCGCTCGTACGTGGCCGAGGTGATGTAGGCGCCGAGACCCATCACGGTCGTGCAGACGCCAGGATCACCCGCAGTGTTGACGCCGGGACCGCTGTTTCCGATCGAGATGAACATCTGGACGTTCGACTGCTCGATGAGACGGTCGTACAGCCGGCACCTTGCGTTGTTGCCGTCGTTCAAGGCCGGCAGGCCGCCGATGGACATATTGATCACGTCGACGTTCGCCTGCTTGGCGACGTAGATCATCCCCTCGAAGAGGGCGTGCGCCGTGCAGCCCGACACGAACATGCAGGCTCGCGACGAAACGATCTGCGCCCCGGGGGCGGCACCGCTCATCGCACCGCCGAACAGCGCGTTCCCGGCCATGATGCCGGAGACGTGCGACCCGTGCGCACCGGAGACGATGCCGATGTTGACATAGTGCAGCTGCCCGTTCGTCTGTACGACGAACGGCACTCGCTCGGCAATGGCAGTGGCAGCGTTGTCGGTCCCGAACCACCCGATGTCGCGATTGATCTTGTAATCCCGCATCGCAGCCTGATCTGCGAACGAGTTGTCCTGGTCGGTGTCGACCCAAACCTGTCCAGAGGTTGCGTCCCAAAGCACCGGGAAGACGTCGGTCATGTCACCGTCGCGGTTTACACCGACACCCCCGAAGCCGGCGGCTCCGTATTCACTTCCTGCGCCCAGCCCTGCCTCGTTGAACACGCCAAAGCGGAAAGCGCCAGCTGACGGGGCCGTGTACGTCTTCGTGTCCACCGTGAACGACGGTCCGTTGACCTGCGTGGCCATGGTGATCCACGTCGGGTCGTTGTCGTCAACGGGGTCTGTCCCCGTGACCCAGTCGATCACCTTCGGCTGCCCGGTGCTCGTCGTCAGGAGGCTCGGGTGGTCGAGCGACACCCCTGTGTCGACGATCCCGATCTTGACGTTGCGACCGTCCCACGTGGGGTGTGCTGCCAGAAACGCCGATGCACCCGTGTCCTGAATTGGCATATACGGGTTCGCGTTCGGAGTGGCCGCACCCGGCGCCGGCTGAGCGATTACTCCCGCCACGGCCTCTGGGCGCGGGTCCGGAATCGCCAGCAGCTCGTCGACGTCAAGTGCTACGACACCTGGAAGGGCCGCAGCGGCCTCGACTTGGCCGGTACGTACCGCCGCCCGAACATAGCCGAGTTGGTTGTCGCGATACCCGATCTTGGCGCCGAGAGCATTGAGGCCGTCGACAACTGAGTTCGTCGCGCCGTTGTCCGTTGCGATCAGGACGACAACGGTCGCCTTCCCTTTGACCTTGGCGTCGTTGACCGCACGCCGCTCTTCCTTGCTGAGGCCATTGCCGTTGGCGCTCGAAGCGGCTGTCGCCACACTGGCCGTGACGAACAAGGTCGTGAACGCGGCGAGCGCAAGCCAGCGCACGCCCCGCCTTATGTTGCTCATTCCTGCTCCCTCCCTAGATTGTCACTACTCCGACCCGGTGACGTAACCCCAAGCCGCCGGCGCTAAACCACAGAGTGAGAGGGCCGGTTTCCCGGCCCCCCCGTGAAGCGTCTTGATCTGCCCTGGC
The DNA here is from genome assembly GCA_046729255.1 of Actinomycetota bacterium. Classification (GTDB taxonomy): domain Bacteria; phylum Actinomycetota; class Thermoleophilia; order Gaiellales; family Gaiellaceae; genus PALSA-612. The sequence continues at coordinate 3,596 of JBKPGF010000087.1, read as the reverse complement.
TACGGGCGGTCGATCTCGAAGGTCGGAGACGTCCAGGACTCCGCGTTGGAGGAGTCGCCGAGCGCCTTCGTCAGGGTCACCTTGAGGTAGTAGATGTCGTCCGGTGCCGCCGACGTGCTGTTGCCCTTCGTCACGTTGCCGTCCCACGGGAACGCGAAGAACCCCGTCGCGGTACCGCTGCGTGCCAGGTACTCGAGGTTCATGGCCTGGCCCATGTTCTTGGCATCGCTCACCCGGAACAGGTCCGCCCGCATACGGCGAGCCTGGTGGTCGAAGTGCGCGAGGACGAACGGCGTTTCGTTGAGCCCCGGTACGAGCGTGTACTCCTCGACCCCGGCAGGCACGTCGAATGTGCCGCCGCCGAAGCATTCACTGCCTCGCAGGATCCCCGGCGCGTTACAAGCGACCAGTTTCCCGAGGAACGGGAAGCCGACGCCAAGCGACGTCAACACCTGGATCGACTGGTAGTCGCCCTTGAAGCCGGCGTACGGCACGCGGTACATCTGTCCACCGCCCTGCGGCGTGAACGTGATGTAGCCGCCGTACAGGCTCTTGTCGGGGAGACCCGCATTCGCGGTGACGGTCACGTCGACCGTCGCTTGGCCACCTGCCGGCACGGCCACGCTTGTCGCCGGCACGCCACCGATGCTGAACGCAACGGCCGCTGGAGCATTGAAGAACGCCGGCGTGAACGTGTTCGGGCCCGTCGCCAGCGCAGCGGTGTTCGACAGGTCGTAGGTGACCGTCGCTCCACTCGTGTTCGTCAACGTCAGCGTTCTGACAGCTGGCCCCGCTGCACTCTCGCCCAGTGACAACTTGCCGGGCGCGATCTTCGTCGTCGCCAGGATGGCGTCGTCGATGTCGAGCATGCCGGCACCCTGCCGGTGGACATTGTCCAGGAAGCCGAGACCCGGGTTGCCAAACCACGGCCTCGGGTCTGCACTGTTCTGGAGGATGTCGCGTATTGCCTGCTGCGACGCGTTTGGGTCTGCCTCGAGCAGCAGCGCAACTGCGCCCGCGACATGCGGCGAGGACATCGAGGTCCCACTGTTCGAGCCGTACGAGCCCTGCTCGATCGGCACCGTGGACCAGATGAACCCTCCTGGCGCACCGATGTCGGGCTTGAGATCGAGCTCGGCACCGACCCCGTACGAGCTGAACGACGAGATCAGGTTGCCCGTCGAGTTGGGGAACAACTGCGTGCCACTCTGCCAGTTCAGCGTCTGAGCACCAGAGACGATCGCGTTGTGGATCGCGACACCCTCGGTGTCCGAGACGGCAACGACTGGGATCGTGACCGGTTGGCTGTCTACCTGACCGAGGACAACCGCAACCGTCGGGTTGATCCGGCCGGCGACGTTGTTGTACAGCACGACCGCCGACGCTCCACCGAGTTCGGCGATTCGCGCCTTGTTGTAGAAGCCACAGGTGCCGCGCCGAACGAGGACCGCCTGGCCGGTGTACGTCCCAGCCGGGACAGCAGCGCAGCCGTCAGCTGTGGGTAGCACGCCGGGAGGAACCGTGCCGACAGCATTCGCCTTCGTCAGCGGCAAGCTGCCCGACGTCGGCGCGGGCGGCGCGCCCGACGCACTGTTGTACCCGGCCGTGATGTTCGCCGGCGTGACGGTGATGAACGGCAGACGCTGTTGGACATTGTCGAACGACGCGACGCCGATCACCTTCTTGCCGACGCCTGGTGCGCCCGCCGAGTAGATGCCGTTCGCGCCGCTGTTGCCGATTGACGCCACAACCGCGACGCCTGCGTTCACGAGCGCGTCGCTCGCAGCCGCCGTCGGGTACTCCGGCCACGTGTTGAAGGCCGAGCCGATGGACATGTTAAGCACGTCCATGTCGTCCGCTAGGGCACGCTCCATGGCGGCGATCATGATGTCCGCGTCGGTGGAGCCGTTGCAGCCGAAGACCCGGTAAGCCCCAAAGGACACGCCGGGGGCGACACCGTGCACGCCACCGGAGCTGAAATCTCCGTCGGCGCCGACGATGCCCGACACATGCGTGCCATGGCCGTTGCAGTCGTCCGCGAACGCGTCCGGATTCGGGACCGGCTGGTACGCCGGGTCGGCGGGATTCGCGTTGTACGCGTCGCCAACGAAGTCGTGCTGAGCGACGACGCGCGAGTTGGGATAAGGCGCCCCGGGCGTTCCGTCACCGCCGAGGTCTGGGTGGTCGAGGTCGATGCCGGTGTCCATGACGGCCACCCTGATCCCCGTGCCGTCGAAGCCGAGCTCGCTCTGCGCAATATCGGCTCCTGTCATGCCCAAAGCGGTCTCGAGATCGGGATCCGCCGTCTGCGTCTCTGGAATCTCCACGGTCAGCACCGGGTAGACAGCCTTCACGCCCTCGATGCTCGAGAGCTTCGACTGGGACGCCGCGGTCTGGATCGAAAGACCGTTCCAGAGCTTGTCGAACGCGAAGCGCTCCTTGAACGAGATGCCAGCTTTGTTCGCGTCCGCACGGAAGGCTGCTTTCTCGGCCTTGACCGTGGCCGAGTTTCCGCCTTCGGCCGTTGGATTGCTCGTCAACTGGACGAACCAATTGCCCGAGCCGAACGACTCAACCTGCCCCTGTGGAGCGCTCGCAAGTGCCGATGGCACGGCGACGACGCCCACTAGGAGTGCGGCGAGCGCCAACCAGCGCAGACCGCGCAAGTACTTACTCATTGACTCCTCCTCGTGAGATTGCGGCTGACGTAGCGGCGGGAATATAAGGCAATTTCCCTATGTGTGTGTAGGTACTGCTCCTAGGACACTGATAGGCCGCTTCGACACGCTCGAGAGAGTGAGAGGGCCGCCCGCGAGCGGCCCTCCACCGTCGGGTCGAATGTCGGTCTACAGGTGGTCGTTGATGAAGTCGAGGCTCCACGAACGGTCGAGGCGGAAGACACCGCCCGTGCCGCCGCAAGTGCCGTTGAGCCCGAACGACGTCACGCCAGCGATGACGTTCGAGTCGGCCGGGTAGAAGTTCGGGCCACCCGAGTCACCGAAGCACGTGCCGCCGGTGTTCGAGTTGTTCGAGAGCAGCAGCGAGAAGTCACCGACGAGCCCGCCGTTGATCTGGTTGAGCTTCGGATGCGAGACCATCCGGGTCCGAAGCGCAGACTCCTGGAACGACGCGGCGTCGGGGAAGCTCTTCTGGAGCCCGTAGCCGACGGCGGTAAACGTCACGTCCTCCTGCCCGCGCTGTGCCTTCAACGAGTCGAGCGCGTTCAGCCCGGGTAGTGCGCCGTAGGTGTCCGTCTGCCAACCTGGGCCGCGGATCTCGACGACTCCGAGGTCGCGGAGGAAGAACGCGTTCGGGTCGTAGTCGGGGTGCGTGAACGGCGTGCCGCCCACATCCCCGTCGAACGGGTACCCGAGCACGTTCCCCGGGCTGCCGATCGGGATCGGAAACCCGTCGTCGAACCAGATCTCGACGTGCGCCGCAGGTGACTCCGTGCAGTGGCCGGCGGTCACGAACAGCTTCGGGGAAACGAGCGTGCCGCTGCAGCGCCAGAGCGGCGTGCCGGCGGCGTTCTGAGCGACCATCAAGCCGACGTACGGATGGCCGTTGAGGTCCAGCTCGCCGTCGGTGATGGCCTG
>JBKPGF010000086.1:0-4578 GCA_046729255.1 Actinomycetota bacterium | reverse complement strand
TGTCCTCACGCTCGCGATCATTGCCCTCGTCACCGCGATGGGCTTCCTTCTTCGCCAGCGCCGTGCCAGAAATCCGCTCTACGACCTGCACGTGGCTGCCCGCCCCACGTTCTGGGTGGCGGCGTGCGCCGGCATCATCGTCTTCGGCTCGCTGATGGGCGCGGCGTTCATCAGCCAGCAGTACCTCCAGAACGTGCTCGGCTACTCGACGCTGGAGGCGGGCGCGGCGATCCTGCCGGCGGTCGTCTTCATGGTGCTCGTCGCGCCGCGTTCCGCGAAGCTCGTCGAGGAGCGAGGAGCACGCTTTACCCTGCTCGCCGGTTACGTCCCGCTGGTCCTCGCCTTCGGCTGGATGCTGCTCATCTGGGACGAGGGCGCTCCCTACTGGCAAATCGCGCTCGCCTACGCCTTCCTCGGCATCGGCATCGGGCTCGCGGGCACACCCGCTTCCCATTCGCTGACAGGCTCGGTCCCGGTCAAGCGGGCGGGAATGGCATCGGGCACCGCCGACCTCCAGCGCGATCTCGGCGGCGCGATCATGACGTCGATCTTCGGCGCCTTGCTGACGGCCGGCTACGCGGCTGCCGCCGGCGCCGAGATCGCCGCGTCGGACAAGCACGTCACGGACAGCACCCAGGCGGCGCTGACGAAGTCGTTCGCGAGCGCAGCCGACCTCGCGGAGCGCTATCCGCAGTACTCGGATCAGATCATCGCCGGCGCCAGGACCGCCTTCATCCAGGGCGACCAGTGGGCGTACCTCGCCGGGATCATCGCCATCCTCGGGGGCGCCACTCTCGTCTTCCTGTTCTTCCCTAAGCACGACGACGAGCGGCGCCTACTCGCGGAGTACCACGCGCAGGACACCGGAGCGACACAAGAAGGCAAACAAGCCGCGACGCGCTGATTCGACGCCTACCCCGTAGAGTGTCGGGAGTTCGCGTCGCGGGAGGGCACGATTGGGGGCTCAGGCCAAGTCCGGGCAGATGGAGAATCGCCCGCGCGTAGTCGTGCTGGGTGGCGGCTTCGGCGGCGTCGGCGCCGTCAAGAAGCTGAAGAAGGCGAAAGTCGATGTCGTGCTGGTGGACCGGCACGACTACCACACCTTCCAGCCGCTCCTGTATCAGCTCGCGACCGGCTTGCTCGAGAACTCAGCGGTCGGGCACTCTCTCCGCGACCTCGTCCACGGCCAGGACAACGCCACGGTCCACCAGGACAGCGTGGCGGCGATCGACTTCGACGCGCGCACGGTGCACTTCGAAGCCATGGAGCCGCTGACGTACGACTACCTCGTCCTCGGGCTGGGAGCAGAGGTCAACTTCTTCGGCGCCCAGGGGGCAGCCGAGCACGCATTCCCGATGTACACGCTTCCCCATGCCGTCCGTCTCAAGGAGCACGTGCTCGAGCGCTGGGAATCGGCGGACAGGGACCCGAGCATCGTCGAGGACGGCGCGCTCAACGTCGTAATCGTGGGCGGAGGACCGACCGGTGTGGAGACTGCGGGCGCTCTGGCCGAGCTCTATCGCGCTGCGTTCGCCAAGGACTACCGCGAGCTGCCGCAGGATCAGGCGCGGTTGATCCTCGTCGAGGGCGGGCCGGAGCTCTTCTCGATGTTCAAGCCGAACCTCCAGACCTACGCGAGGGAGACGCTCGAGAAGCTGACGGTGGAGGTCATGACCGGCGACGTGGTCACCTCGGTCTCACCGACCCGGGTCACGCTCAAGTCCGGAACCGTGCTGAAGGCACACACGCTCGTCTGGGGCGCGGGCCTTCAGGGCAACCAGCTGGTGCAATCGCTCGGGCTCGAGCTCGAGCGAGGAAACCGCATCGGCGTCGGTCCCGAGCTCAATCTCCCGGATCGCCCGGAGGTCTACGTCGTAGGCGACATCGCCGCCATCGTCGACCAGAAGACGGAGGCGGTGCTCCCCCAGCTCGGCTCGGTCGCGCTCCAGTCCGGCGAGCATGCCGGGAAGTCCATCGCGGAACGCGTGGCGGGGAGGGAGCCGAAGCCGTTCAAGTACCGAGACAAGGGGACGATGGCGACGATCGGCCGCGACGCCGCGGTCGTCCAGATGCTGGGCGGGCATACGAAGAAGGGCTTGAGCGCACAGCTCGCCTGGGGCACCGTGCACCTCGCCCTCCTGCCCACGAACGAGGACCGTGCAAAGGCCGTCGTCGACTGGGCAGGCGCGGCGCTGACGCACCAGCGGACGGGCCGCATCATCACGACGACGAGTGACTAGGAGGGACGCATGGCTGACGCCCTAGAAGAGTTCTTCGAGCAGCTCGGCACACGCGGGCACGATCGGCTGTTGGCGAAAGCGGAGGGTACGGCGCGCTTCGACATCGCAGACGGCAAGCGCACTGAGCGTTGGCTCCTCACGCTGGACAAGGGCCATGTGAGCGTCTCGCGGAAGAACACCGCCGCCGACATGGTCGTCAAGGTGCCGCGGCCGCTCTTGGAGCGGATCGTCCAGGGGAAAGCCAATGCGATGGCCGCCGTCCTCCGTGGCGAGCTGACGATCGAAGGCAGCACGGAGCTGCTTGTTCTCTTCCAGCGCCTCCTGCCGAGGCCGAGTGACGCGAAGACGCGAGGCGTCGATGCCGGTTACGCGAGGAGGTCCAGATGAGCGAAGTGAAAATCCTCGACGGCAACACGTTCGTCGTCTCAGACGACCGCGGCGACATCGAGGCGTCTCCCGTCGACGCCACGGGCCTGTTCTCGTTCGACACCCGCTTCCTCTCGAAGTGGGTCTTGACGCTGAACGGCGAGCGGCTCAACGCCCTCTCGGTCGACGACCTCCAGTACTTCGAGACCCGCTTCTTCCTGGTGCCTGGCACCGGAACCGTCTACATCGACTCGAAGCTCTCCGTGATCCGCACGAGGGCTGTCGGCGGCGGCTTCCACGAGGAGCTGACGATCCTCAACCACGACTCGAAGCCGGTTCGCCTCACCGTGCGCCTGAACGCGGACTGCGACTTCGCGGACCTGTTCGAGGTCAAGGACAAGCTCAAGAAGAAGGGCACGTACTACGCACGGGCCAAGAACGGCAGGTTGCTGCTCGGCTATGAACGGAACATGTTCAGGCGCGAGACCTCGATCTCGGCCTCGACCCCGGCCAAGGTCGACAAGTCCGGCCTCACCTGGACGGTCAAGCTCGCACCCCACGGTTCGTGGACGACGGAGCTCGACGTCGTCGTCGGGGTCGGGTCGTATGAGCGGACAGGCATGACAACCGCGAAGCGAAAGGTCACGATGCGGCAGAGCCTCAGGCGCTGGCTCGACGCCGCGCCTCGGGTCCGGTGCGACTGGGACTCGCTTCGGAGCACCTACCACCGCAGCCTCGTCGATCTCGCCGCGCTGCGCTTCTCGCCTCCGGTGGCGGGTGGTCAGAACCTGCCGGCGGCCGGGCTGCCCTGGTTCATGACGATGTTCGGCCGCGACAGCATCTTCACGAGCCTCCAGGCGCTGCCGTTCACGTCCGAGCTGGCCGCGACGACGCTGCGGGCGCTCGGAAGCTGGCAGGGCAGCGGCATCGACGACTTCCGAGACGAAGACCCCGGGCGCATCCTCCACGAGATGCGCTACGGGGAGATGACGGCGTTCGAGGAGCGCCCGCACTCGCCGTACTACGGGTGTGCCGACGCGACGCCGCTCTACGTCGTGCTGCTCGACGAGTACGAGCGCTGGACGGGTGACCGAAGGCTCGTCCGCGAGCTCGAGTACGAGGCGCGCGCCGCGCTCAACTGGATCGACGAGTACGCGGACCTGCTCGGCACGGGCTACGTGTGGTACCGGCGGCGCAACGAGAAGACCGGCCTCGAGAACCAGTGCTGGAAAGACTCGTGGGACTCGATCTCCTACCGGGACGGCCGGCTGCCCAGCTTCCCGCGGGCCACATGCGAGCTCCAGGGCTACGCGTACGACGCAAAGATGCGCGGCGCGCGCCTCGCGAGGCTCGTCTGGAAGGATCCTGCCCTCGCGGCGAAGCTGGAGAAAGAGGCGGCCGATCTCAAGCGCCGCTTCAACCGCGACTTCTGGGTCGAGAAAGGAGGGTACTTCGCCCTCGCGCTCGACACGGAGGGCAAGCAGGTGGACGCGCTCGCGTCGAACAACGGCCATCTGCTATGGAGCGGAATCGTCGACAAGTCGAAGGCGAAGTCGGTCGCGAACCACCTGCTCGGACGGCGGCTCTTCTGCGGCTGGGGCGTGCGCACGCTCGCCGAGGGCGAGGCGCGCTACAACCCGATCGGCTACCACGTGGGGACGGTCTGGCCCTTCGACAACTCGTTCATCGCGTGGGGCCTCCGGCGCTACGGCTTCAAGGAGGAGGCCGCCAGGATCGCAGCCGGCATCCTCGACGCAGCGGAGTTCTTCAATGGGCGCCTTCCGGAGGCGTTCGGCGGCTATCCCAGGCAGCAGACGAAGTACCCGGTGCAGTACCCGACGGCGTGCAGCCCCCAGGCATGGTCGACCGGAGCGCCGCTGCTCCTGCTGCGGACGATGCTCGGCCTCGAGCCGGAGGGCGAGAACCTCGTCATCGACCCGGCGTTGCCGATGCACATCGGCCAGCTCGAGCT
>JBKPGF010000085.1:0-26826 GCA_046729255.1 Actinomycetota bacterium | reverse complement strand
CACGGCCGTGGCAGCTGCCCTGGGCTCTGCGGCGCGGCAAGCCGGACCTCGTGCACACGCATCTCGTGCACGCCGACGTCTATGGAGCGATCACGACGACGGCGCCGATCGTCTCCACGAAGCACAACCCCGATCCGTTCCGGCTGGGACCCTGGCGCCACGCCGAGCGCATGCTCGCGAGGCGGACGAGGCGGATCATTGCCATCAGCGACGCGGTACGCCGTTTCAGCATCGATGAGGTTGGACTGCCGGCCGAGAAGTTCGAGCTCGTGTACTACGGCCTTGACGAACTGCCGAGGCCGTGGGCGCCGAACCCCCCTCTGCAGGTGCCGGCTGGCACCCCCCTGCTCCTCTGCGTGGGACGCCTCGTGGTGCAGAAGGGCATCGACATGGCCATCCGCTCGCTGCCACGCATCCCGGGAGCGACGCTGCTCGTGCTCGGTGACGGGCCGGGGCGCGCTGCCCTGCTACGGCTCGCGAGCGAGCTGAAGGTCGGCGACCGGCTGCTGATGCCGGGGCGGGTGGGAGACATAACGGCGTTCTACCGGCGGGCCGACGTCCTCGTCCATCCGGCACGCTGGGAGGGCTTCGGCCTCGCCATGCTCGAAGCGATGCTGGCTGAGAAACCCGTCGTGGCTGCTCGTGCCGGCTCCGCGCCTGAGCTCGTCGTCGACGGCCAGACTGGAGTGATCGTGCCACCCAGCGATCCACCTTCGCTTGCCGCTGCGGTGAGCACCATCCTCGGCCAACCCGACCTTGCTCGGACGTACGGAACGCGCGGGCTCGAACGCGCAAGGGCCGAGTTCTCAGTCGAGAAGATGGCGCAGCGAACGCTGGCCGTCTACGACAGCGCCTGCTCGTAGAGCTGCTCCGTGCGCTCGATGCAGCGCTCCTCGAGGAACTCTGCGAGCGCGCGGCGGCGGCCGGCCTCTCCCATGCGCGCGGCACGGTCGAGATCGCCCGCGACGTCGACGATCGCGCCGGCCAGCGGCTCAGCTTCCCCTGGCGTCACGAGCATCCCGGTCTCACCGTCGGCGACGAGCTCGCCGAGCCCGCCGATCGAGGCGGCGATGACGGGGCGCGCGCGCTCCATCGCCTCGAGGGCGACCATGCCGAAGCCCTCGCCCATGGACGGGACGACGATGACGGCCGAGCGCTCGATAGCCTCCTGGATCGGCGAGACGTAGCCGAGGAAGCGCACGGCATCCTCGACGCCGAGCTCCCGCGCCAGCGCCTTCAGCGCCGGCTCCAGCGGACCGCGCCCCGCGATGTCGAGCGTCAGTCCAGGCACCTGCTCTCGCGCCTCCGCGAACGCGCGCAGCAAGACAATGTGACCCTTGATCGGGATCAGGCGCCCCACACACAGCAAACGCGGCGCCGTCTCGGCATACGGCGACGGGTCGCCGCGCGGCGCGATGCCGTAGTGGACGATCTCGAAGTCCTCCGCATCGAAGCCCTCAGCCTCCTCGAGGTACTGCGCGAGTCCGCGCGAGATGGCGATATGCACGTGGGCGAGGCTCGCGACGCCGCGGTCGGCCATCGCGAAGGCGCGCCCTTCGCGGAACTCGTTGAAACCGTGCTTCGTGGACATGCGCACCGGCACACGCGCGAGCGCACCCGCGATCTGACCGTAGGCGTCGGCGTGAACGAGGTGGGTGTGAAGAATCGTCGGGCGCTCGCGGCCGATGTAGGAAACGAGCCGCATGAACGCCGCCGGGTCGAAGTCGCGGGCAATGGGGATCGCGTCGAGCGGCACGCCGCGCGCCTCGAGCTCCCGCGCGAAGTCCCATGCGCCCGCCTCGTGCTCGTGAAGCATGAGCATGCGCACGTCCCAGCCGCGCTCCGTCAGCCGCGGCAGGAGCGACAACAGATGCGCCTCCGAGCCGGAGATACCCGCGACCTTCTGGAAATGGAGGACCTTGACGTTGCCGTTGACGCTCATCGCTGCGCGACCTCGAGGATACGTTCGGCCCAAGGGCGGACGGAGTGGTCGGCCGCCACTCGCTCGCGGAGGACGCGGCCGATCGAGGCGCGGTGGGCGGGCTGCATCGCCGCCAGCCGCTCGAGCCGCCCCGCCAGCTGCTCCGGATCGTCACGCGCGAAGTGGAGCCGCACGGGAAGCTGGCCGAGGAACTCGTCGAAGACCGGGTTCGAGGCGATCACCGGCAGGCAGCTCGCTCCCGCCTCGTAGACGATCTTGTCGGGCGCACCTGCCTCCATGTTGTTCACGAGGCAGTCGGCACGGTGCAGCACTTCGGGCACCTCCGAGCGCAGCACGGCCGCGTCGAGGCGCACTCGTGCGTCGAGGCCGAGGCCCCGGACGAGCCTCTCCAACTCGCCCCGGTGCTCTCGTTCGGCTGTAGAGAGCGCCGGGCCGTGGACTTCGAGCCGAACGTCGACGCCTTTCTCGACGGAAATGCCGACCGCACGGACGACCGTCCCCAGCCCCTTCGCGCGCGAGTAGCGCCCGAGCGAGGCGACGCGGAAGTCGGTTGCGCGCTGCCCTTCCGAGCGGCACGGGAACTCGTCCAGGTCGATACCGTGGCCGATGGCGACGACCTTCGGCGAATCGATGGGAAACGAGCGCTCGTCCACGCTCGCGATCGCGTTCGACGCCTTTTCCGCCGCCTCGAGCGTGCGCGTGCGCTTCCAGTGCGTGAACCAGAGCACGAGTGGGACACCGAGCGGTCGCGCGAGCGGCGCTGCCAGCACGGCGTAGATCGGGCACATGTGCGCGACGATGGCGATGGGGCGCTCTCGCCGAGCGAGCTCCTTCGTCAGCGCGGCCTGGAAGCGCAGTCCGCGGCCGGCCTTCGTCCGCGACGCGAAGCTGAGGCTGCGGCAGTTGTCCGGCAGCGTCCCCGGCAGCACGCGGTCTGCGAGCACGACGACCTCGTCCACGAAGCTCGCAAGCGCCCGGATCTTCGGCACGGTGGCCGCGAGCGCCGGGTGCCCCGGATCGACCTGCTGCGTGATGAAGACGAGCCGGCCCATCAGAAGAAGTCGGTGTCGCCGAGGGTGAAGCGCCAGGCTCGTGGGTCGGTGTTCAGGCGTCCGGCCAGTGCCTTGCCCATGAAGTTCAGCGTCTGCGGCGTCGGGAGAAAGCCTGCCTTGAGGTACTCCGCCCGCTGTTCCGCGGCGGGCAGCGCGAACTGGAGCCGAGCTCGCGCGAGGCCGCGCGCGTCGCTCAGGAGCTGCGGCGAGCCGACGTGGTCGGCGACGACGGAGATCGTCCTTCCCTTGTGGCGCTTGGCGGGCCAGACGACCGCATAGCCGTCGTCGCTGGCAACCATCTCATAGCCGCGGGGCGAGGCGAGATAGCGCCAGCGCAGGTACTCGTCGTCGCGGATGACGTGGTTTGGCCAGTCGACGGCCGAATCCGACTCGATCGGCCGCAGACCACCCTCGGAGGCAGTCCCCCAGGCCGGCCTCGCCCAGACCCGGAGCTTGCCGATCGCCGTCCAGCCGAGCGGCCCCAGGAAGAGCGGCGCGGTCGGCGCGCTCGCGAACGCGCAGACACACGCGGCGCCTATCTCCTGCGCCTCCCGCTCGTGCTTGCGCTCGAGCCCGACGAAGATGCCGCGTCCGCGCGCCGACGGGTGCGTCACCGCGTGCACGGAGAAGCTCGCCGTGTGCATCTCGCCCTCGAGCGCCATTGCGTAGAGCGAGTGCCCTGCCACGGCGACGACGCGCCCGTCCAGGACTGCGACCGAGCGCAGAGAGCCGGCGGGGTTGCCCTCGAACCACCAATCGAACTCCTCACCGGACAGCGCGTCGTCTCGCCACGCGCCGCGGAGCAGCCGCAGATAGTCCTCCCGATGCTCCGGCTCGTACGAGACGAGCTCGTAGGCGCTCACGTTCCTGGGGCGTCGCTGGCCAAGGAGGCAAGCGAGCGGCGCGGAGACAGTACAAAGCCGTACGGCGACGCGACGCGAGCGCAGCATCCTGCCGCCAGCGGCGTCAGGCGCCCGGCGAGGCCGGGCTCCGCCCGGCGGGAGCCGGGACCGTCCAGGGGCGTGAGGCTCACTTGGAGGACGTGCCGAGGGCTGCGTTGAACCACCGCCGCGCGTGGGTGCCGGCGACCGTGTCCTTGACCCCGATCAGGTCGCAGGCGCCGGCGAGCACGAGCTCGAACGTCCGCGCCGGGTACGGCTCGACGTTGTAGCGGTGGAGCTGCAGCGGGTCGGTCTGTGGCCCGTTCGCGCCCGAGATCGACGTGAACGCGACCTCGTAGCCCGCCTGCTTCAACAGGCTCAGGTGGACGAGCCGATAGTGCGCCTCCGATCCCTTCACGTAAGCGAACGCGCGAACGGGCCGTCCCAGAGCCTCCTCGAGCCGCAGCTTCGACAGCATGATCTCGCGGGCCGCCTCGTCCACCTCGAGGTCTGCCAGCGGGCGGTGGCCGATGCCGTGCGACTCGACGCGCACGCCGGCGGCGTCGAGGTCGGCGAGATCCGACCACTGGAGTGTCCGGTTGAGGATGCCGCGGCTCGCGAGATGCTCGTCGTGCGGCAGCGGCCGGGAGGAGTCGAGGTAGCCGATGGGGACGAACAGCACGGCCGGGTAGCTGTACTTCTCGAGCACCGGCACAGCGTTCTCGAGGTTGTCGCGATAGCCGTCGTCGAACGTGATCAGGACGGCCCCTTCCGGCAGAGCGACGCCGTCGACGTAGTACGCGAGCACGTGGTCCAGCGAGACCGGCACGTACCCGAGCTCGCCGAGTTGCGCAAGCTGCTCGTCGAAGAGCGAGACGGGCACCGTCACCGAGTTCTCGGGCTGGTCGTTGATCTTGTGGTACATGAGGACGCGCAGGGTGCGCCCGTCGCCGCCGTTGACGACGCCGGCGCCCGTCGCCGCCTCGCCGAGCGTGCGGTAGACGCCGTTCTTCAGCAGCTGCTTGAAGTCGTCCGCCCTCATTGCGCCTCAGTTTAGAGCGGCGTCGACGAGCTCCTTCGTGCGCGCGGCGAACTCGTCCGCGGTCTGGTTCCAGTCGGCGAAGCGTGTCGAGGCCGCGGCTCCGAGCCGCTGCGCGACGTCGCGCTGGGACAACACGGTCACAAGTGCGTCGGCGAGGCCGGCAGTGTCCTCCGGATCGACGAGCAGCCCCTGTACGCCGTCGTCGACGAGATCGAGCACGCCTCCCGCGCGGCTGGCGACGACGCCCCGGCCGCGCGCGAACGCCTCGATGACGACTCGGCCCAGACCCTCGTGACGCGACGGCAGTACGAGCAGCGTCGCCTCGTCGAGCGCGGCCGCGACTTCCTCCGGCAACAGTTCGTCGATCATCTCGACGCGGCCCGGCAGCTCGGCGGCCAGCCGGTCGACATCCACTCGCAGTGGGCCCTGGCCGACGACGACGAGCCGCGCGTCCGGCACGCGGCGGGCCACACGGCGCCAAGCTGCGAGGAGGCCGTCGACGTTCTTGTACCGCTCGAGCACGCCGACAAAGAGCGCCGTCGGCGTGTCCGGCAACTGACGCAACGGCCGCTCCGTGAAGACGGAGAGGTCGGTGTACGTCGGGAAGACAGCGTCCGGCACCTCGCCACGCTCGGCCTTGACGAGCGTCGCGGTGTAGAGGGAGAGCGCCCGGACGGCGTCGGCGTGACGCACGCCGTAGCGGTCGAGCGCGTCCACGAACGGGGATAGGAGCCGCCGTCCGCCCGCGCCGTAGAGCCGTGTCGAGTGGCGCCAATCGCCGTGCACCTCGCAGATCACCTTCGCGCGCGAGCCGCCCGCAAGCCGGCGACCGAGCATGACGAGCGTCGCGGTGCGGGGGTCCTCGGCGACGATCGCCTCCGGCCGAAACGTGCGGATCGCGCGCCGCACGCGAAACGGAAGACGGAGGTAGAACGCGATACCGTCGGCCGCCGCCGCCCGAGAGACGAGCTCGAAGCGGCCGCTCGAGCTAGCCCCGTCGGCCGCGCTCGCGAGCACGCGGTAGTCGAGCTCGTGGCCGACGGCCTCCCACTTGCGCTCGAGCCACGAGGGCAAAGGCAGCCGGTATCTCGTCCGGCCGACGAAGAGCACCCGAGGCTTCACCGGCGCTCCACGGCTCGCTCCACGAGCGCCGCTGTTCGCTCGGCGAACTGCTCCGGAGTGAACAGGAACTCGTTCGCGCGCTCGCGTGCCGCCTGGCCCATTCCCTCTGCTTCGCCGCGGTCGGTCAGCAGCCTCGTAACGGCCTCCGCGATGCCCTCGACGTCGTTGGGATCGACGAGGACGCCGCTCTTCCCATCCTCGACGACGTCCGGTATGCCGCCCACGCGACCGCCGACAACTGCCCGTCCCCTGCACATCGCCTCGAGCACGATGCGCGGCGTTCCCTCGGCCCGTGACGGTAGTAGCAGCAGCCAGGAGTCGTCGAGCGCGCGGACGATCGAATCCACCGGCTCCTGCGGCGTCCACGTGACCCGGTCGGGGAGCTCGGAGACGAGGCCTTCGACCACGTCGCGCCGGTGTCCGTCACCAACGAGCCTCAGTGACGCCTCCGGCACGCGCTCGGCGATCAGCCGCCACGCGGCGACGAGGTTCTCGACATTCTTGTATGCCTCGAGCACGCCCACGAAGAGCACGTTCGGCTCGACGGGCAGCGCCGCGGGCGGCTGCTCGGTGAAGGCCTCGAGGTCGGTGAAGGCGACGAAGGCGGCGGCCGGCTCCACCCCTGCCTCGCGGGCGAGCTCGGTCGTGTACGGCGAGAGCGTCCGCACCGCGTCCGCGCGGCGCAGCGCCCACGGCGCGAGGCGGTCCGCGACCGGCGACAGCGCGCGGCGGAGGGGAGATCCGTAAAGACGCGAGAACGTGCGCCAATCCCCGTGCAGCTCGACGATGAGCGCGGCCCGCGAGCGTGCGAGCCCGCGGCCCGCCAGCACCGCCAGCGCCTCGTACGGGCTCTGCGTCGTCACGGCGTCCGGACGGAAGCGCCGCAACTCGCGCGCGACGCGAAACGGCAGCGCGCCGTAGAACGCCGCGCCGTCTACCACAGGCAGCCTCGGCCAGAGGCTGAACGTCTCGTCGCCGCGTGAGCCATCGGCCGACGACGCGACCACGCGCACATCGAGCGCGCCGCGCAGCGCGTCGAACTTCCGTGCGAGGCTCGCCGACAACGGCAACGCATAGCGGGTACGGCCGACCATGAGCAACTTCCTCACCGAGCCGCCTCCGCGAGCACGGCCTCGATGCGCGCAAGCGTCCGCTCCCGTCCGTACCCGGCCACCGAGGGAGCGGCAGCCGCCGAGAGGCGCTCGCGCAGGCCTTCCTCCTCGTAGAAGCGGCGAATCGCCGCCGCCAGCGTAGGGACCTCCCCCGGGGGGACGAGTAGCCCGTTCTCACCATCTGTCACGACCTCAGGCACACCGCCGACGTTCGTCGCGATCACCGGCGTGCCGACTGCGAGCGATTCCACGATCGTGTGCGGGAAGTTCTCCCAAGCCGAGGAGAGCAGGCTCGCGTCGGCTCCACGGAAGAGCCCCAGTACCTCGTCACGAGGCAGCGACCCGAGGAAGCGGATGCGCGCGCCGAGCTGCAGGTGCTCTGCGTGGTGCTCCATCCGCGTACGTTCCGGGCCGTCGCCCGCTACGAGCAACGACACACCCGCCACCCGAGCGACCGCGCTCAGCCCGACCTCCAGCGACTTCTGGGCACCGATGCGTCCCGCGAACGCGAGCGTCGGGCCCGTGATGCCGAACGCCGCTCGTGCGTCCTCGCGCGCAGGCAGCCGCGGGAAGTCGGGCGCCGGGTTGGGGATGACGACGGCGCGCTCGGGTGGGACGCCCCAGCCGACGGCCATGTCTCGCAGATACGCGCTCGGGCAGATGACCGTCGTGGCGCGGCCTAGCGCGGTGTCCCGGGATCGGCGAAGGGCCGCGATCCGCACGTCGCCGTGGTACGTCTGGAAGCCATCCATGTCGCCGTCGTAGATGCCCCGCCGCTGCGCGCGCTCGTAGGCCTCGTCGGTCGTCAGCTTCACGACGAGCGGCCGATGAGCTGCCCACGAGCCCAGCGCCGCGCGGCCGATCATGCTCGTCGCGTAGACGACGTCGACGTGGCCTGCGTGTGACCTCACCTTCTCGGCGACGGCGAGATGCCTGATACCGACGAGCTTGCCGCGAGAAACCCAGTCCACGCGATATGGCTCGGCTGCGGGCGCGGCGTCCGCCGTTGTCACGACCTCGACGTCGTGACCCTGGGCGAGCAGGTGCTCCGCCAGCTCCGGCGCGTGGCTGGCGGGACCGCCGACGTCCGGTGGCCAAATGCCCGTGACGATGAGGACTCTCACGCCGCCGCCGCGGCCGTCGCCCTGATCTGCGCGAGCAGCACGACCCAGATGAGGCAGAAGACCACGGTCGAGGCGAGCACGCCGCCGGCCGCGCCGGTTGCCCCCCACTCGCGCCCGAGCAGGACGACGAGTGGGATCATCACCGCCGACTCGAGACCGTGGGCCATGACCCGCAGCCCCGGCCGGCCGATCGAGACCGGTAGCGACTTCGACCACCCGAAGACGAACTGGAGCGCCGCCGCGAGCAGCACGAGGCGCGCCGCATCGCTCGCGCCCTCGTACTCCTGTCCGTAGAGGACACGGACGAGCCAGGGCATGAGGATGTACGCCGGCGGCACGACGAGCGCCATCAGCAGCGCCGCCCACGACGTGTAGCGCCGCACGCCGGCGAACACGACGGCGGTCGCGCCGCGTGCCCAGTCCCGCGTCTGCTCGGTGAGCATGATCAGGCGCGCCGGGGCGCTGAGCGAGGCGAGCCCTTGCTGCGGCGCCTGGGCGATGCGGAAGAAGCCGACCTGCACCGGCTTCGAGACGACGCCGAGCAGCAGTGGGGCGAGCGCGCCGCGCAGCGAGACGACGCCGGTCGCGAGGCTCGAGTGGAAGACGAACTGGAGGATGCCGCGGCGGTCCTCGTCGAGCCGCACCGGCTCGGCCGCCGGAAAGCGGCGAAAGGCGCCCAACGCGGCCGCCGCGAGCAGCACGGTGGCGACCGCCTGCGCGGTGACGATGCCCACGACTGCTTCCGTGACGCCGAAGTGCGCGCCGACGGTGAGTCCCGTCATCCGCAAGCCCATCGACGCCGCGAGCAGCCACGCACGGACGTCGTAGCGCTCGCGGAGGATGAGCGCTGCGCTCGCGACGCCCTCGGGGCTCTGGAGCAGCGGCAGCCACGCAGCGACGAGGAACGGAACCAGCAAGTCCGTGCCGCCGAAGATCGAGTCCGCTGCAGGCGCGAGGGCGACGAGGACGATGCCGGCTGCAACCCCTCCGGCCGCCTTGATGACAAGCGCCTGGCGGAAGAGCCGCCGCAGCCGTCCCCACGACTCGCCCGTCGCATAGTCGAAGCCGTATTTCACGAGCGCCTCTTCGGCGGTCAGGTCGAGCAGGCTCTGGAAGAAGCCCGTCGTGACTACGACGATGGCGAGCAAGCCGAAGTCGTCTGCGCCGAGCTGACGCGCGGCCAACAGCGTTCCGAGGAAGCCGAACGCGACGGAGACGTAGATGCCGACGGCCGTCGCGGAGCGCCGAAGGCCGATCGCGCGGAAGGGGCCCGAGAGCCGTTTGAGGCGCGAGGCCGTCAAACGGGGGCCAGTATAGTGGCCGCCCGTGGCGGTACCCACGCCTTCGAACGGCGGATCGGGCGCCGAGACGGCCTCGCTCACGCGGCTCGATGCCATCCCCGCATCGGTCGTCCTCGCAGCGGCGATCCCGTTCCTCTTCTTCCACATCGACTTCCAGCCGGGCTTCACGGTGGAGCTCGGGTCGCTCTCGGCGCACGCCGTCCTGTCCGACTTCGCCGTCCTCGCGGTCGCAGTGGTCGCGCTTGTGGCGGGAGTCAGGCACGGGTTCGAACCGCTCCGCGCGGGCTGGCGGGTCTGGGTCGCGGGCGGGCTGTTCGTGATGCTCGTCGGCGCCGCGAGTCTCTACCCCCGGATCTGGGACGACGCGTACGACGTGTCGACCCACGCGGTCACGGCGGCGAAGTTCGGCGAGTACGCGCTGCTCGCGCCCGCAGTGCCGCTGCTGCTGCGTGGCGCGCGGGACCTCGAGCTCGTGCTCGCGGCGCTCGTCGTCTGGGCGGGCGCGGCGGCAGTCGTCGGCGTGCTCCAGATCTTCGGGCTCGACATCTTCGATGCCTGGTCGCCCGGACGCCGCCAGCCGTCGTTTCTCGGCCACTACGACCTCGCGGCGTTATGCGGCGCTGCGCTGCTCTTCGCCTTGACAGTCCTCGCGCTACGCGCGGAGACGGGCTTGTCGCGTTGGCTGCTCGTCACGGCCGGAGCAGGTGGCGCCCTAGGCGTGACGGTCTCCGGCTCGGCGGCCGCCGGGCTCGGCCTCGCGGCGGCGACAGCAGGCGTGCTGCTCGTCGCCGCCTACCGGCGTCGCCTGACCCTGCGCCGCGCGCTCGCGTCACTCGCCGTCGTCGGGGCCGTGGCCGTCGGCATCCTCGTCATGCGCGGCGGCGACGTCGACCAGTTCGTCCGCTTCCTCGGCATCCGCGAGCACGATCCGTCCGCGCAGGAGAACGTCCAGACGTACGTCCAGCGAACGATGCTGGCGTACATCGGCTGGCAGGTCTTCCTCGAGCATCCGATCGCGGGCGCGGGCTGGCAGTCCTCGGCGAAGGAGGAGCAGGTCTACGGCGACCACCTGGACGATGCGCGCCGCGAGTTCCCGGACACCCCGGACGAGGCCTTCCCCTCGCCGGAGCACCCTTACGGCATCCAGAACGCCTACGTCCAGGCGCTCGCCGACCTCGGTGTGATCGGATTCGTCCTGCTGCTCGCGACGTTCGCGGCAGGCTTGTTCCTCGCCGCACGCGTGGCGGTGCGAGGGCCCCCGGAGGCACTCATGGCCGGTGTGCTCTCAGGCGCATGGCTGCTGCTCGTCATGGGTACGTGGACTGCGGTAGGGCTCGTCGCCGGGGTGCCCCTCGACGCACTCACGTGGATCGCCCTCGGGCTGGCGGCGGCCGCCGCGGCCGGAGCGAGGCTCGGCCGTGCCTGAGGAGGGCACGGAGCACCGGCAGCCTCGGAAGAGCCGCATCACGTACCACGTCCGGGCAGCGCTGTCGGCGTGGCTGCAATCCGAGGCAACGCGGGCGAGCGACGACCTCAGCCGCTACCGCGTGCTCGACGTCGGCTGCGGGGGCAAGCCCTATCTCCCGTACTTCGAGCCGTACGCTGACGCTTACGTGGGCGTCGACGTCGGCAACCCGGCTGCCGACATCGAAGGCTCCGTGGAGGCGCTGCCGGTCGACGACGGCTCGTTCGACCTCGTGCTCTGCACACAGGTGCTCGAGCACGTCGACGATCCAGCGCAAGCCGTCCGCGAGCTCCATCGAGTGACGGCGCCGGGCGGGCGTGTGCTCGCCTCGACGCACGGCGTACAGGTCTACCACCCGTCGCCGACCGACTACTGGCGCTGGACGCACGCCGGGCTCGAGCGGCTGTTCACGCAGAGCGCGGACTGGTCAGCGGTCGACGTGACGCCGGTGGGAGGCGCGGCGACCTGCCTCGCCGCCATGTCGGCGGTGTACACCGACCTGCTCTTCCGCAAGGCGCGCCTCACGCCGCTGTCGCGCGCAACGGTGTGGACCCTCAACTCCTTCGGCGGCCTCGTCGACAGGGCGATACCCTCGCTCCGCGCGCCCATCCCCGGCTCGCTGTTCCTCAACCTCCACGTGGTGGCCGACAAGACATGACGAGTCTCGTGACGGGCGGCGCGGGCTTCATCGGCTCGAACCTCGTGCGGGGCCTGCTCGAGCGCGGCGACGGCGTCCGCGTCCTCGACAACTTCTCCACCGGGCGGCGGGGCAACCTCGTGGGGTTGGAGACGGACGTCGAAGTCGTGGAGGGGGAGCTGCGCAGCTACGAGCGCGTGCACGCCGCGGTCCGCGGCTGCGAGCTCGTCTTCCACCTGGGGGCGCTCGGCTCGGTGCCGCGTTCGGTGCAGGATCCGCTGACGACGAGCGCCGTCAACGTCGAGGGGACGATGAACGTGCTCCTGGCCGCGCGGGACGAGGGCGTGCGCCGCGTCGTCTTCGCCTCGTCGTCCTCCGTGTACGGGAACGCGTCCGAGCTGCCGCTACGCGAGACGATGGCACCGGACCCCATCTCTCCCTACGGGGTCGCCAAGCTGGCGGCCGAGCGGTACTGCGTGAGTTTCAGCCGCGTGTACCACTCGTTCGAGACCGTCGTGCTCCGCTACTTCAACGTCTTCGGCCCGCGCCAGGATCCAACGTCGCAGTACGCCGCCGTCGTGCCGCTCTTCATCACCGCGGGGGCGGCGGGTCAGCAGGTGACGATCTTCGACGACGGCGAGCAGTCGCGAGACTTCACGTACGTCGACAATGTCGTGGCCGCCAACCTCCGCGCAGCCGAGACCGATGGCGTCAGCGGGCGGATCTTCAACATCTCCGGGGGAACGCCGACGTCGGTCAACGAGCTGGCGGAGACGATCGCGCGGCTCCTGGAGAAGCCGCTCGAGAAGGAGTACCTGCCGGCGCGCCCGGGCGATCTCCGCGACTCGTGGGCCGACCCGGCCGAGGCTCGGGAAGCGCTCGGCTGGGAGCCGCACGTGAGCCTCGAGGACGGCTTGCGCCTCACCGCCGAGAGCCTTGCCGCCGGCTGAGCCTACCCGCGTACTTAGGGTCATCGCGAGGCTCAATAAGGGCGGGCCTGCGCTGCACGTCGCGTATCTGTCCGCGGGGCTCGAGGAACACGGCTATGACACGACGCTCGTCGCCGGCTCGCTCGCGCGGGGCGAGGGCTCGATGGCGTACATCGCCGAGCAGCAGGGCGTCGACGTCGTCCAGCTGCCCGACCTCCACCGCGAGATTTCGCCGCTCCACGACCTGCGGGCGGCGCACCGTCTCGCCGGCCTCATCAAGCAGGTACGGCCGCACATCCTCCATACACACACGGCCAAGGCGGGCGCGGTAGGGCGTACTGCCGCACTCCTTGCGGGAGCTGCGCGGCCGCCGATCGTCGTCCACACCTTTCACGGGCACGTCCTCCGCGGGTACTTCGGACCGGCGAGCTCGGCCTTCTTCCGGATGCTCGAGCGCAGCCTGGCCTCCACGACGACATCACTCGTCGCAGTCAGTCCCGAGGTGCGCGACGACCTCGTGGCGCTAGGTGTCGCACCCGCTGAGAAGTTCACGGTGATCCGCCTCGGCGTGGAGCTGACCGAGCGCGTCGACGACTCGCCCGAGACGCGGTCTCGCGCCCGCCGGATGATGGGTATTCCGGACGGCCGCTTCACGGTGGGTTGGATCGGCCGGATGACCGCGGTCAAGCGCACAGAAGACATCGTCTTCGCCCTCAAGCGGCTGCTCGATACCGGGGTGGACGCCTGTCTCTGCATCGTCGGCGACGGGCCCGACCGGCAGGCGACCGAACAGCTTGCGCACGACCTCGGCATCGTCGACCGGTGCCTGTTCCTCGGCTACCAGGACGACGTCGCGCCGTTCTACGCGGCGTTCGACGCACTCATCCTCCCGTCGGCCAACGAAGGCACGCCCGTCAGCGCGATCGAGGCGCTCGCCGCCGCAAGGCCGGTCGTCGCCACGAGTGTCGGTGGCGTGCCGGACGTCATCCGTGACGGCGTCGACGGCTTCCTCGTCGAGCCGGGCGACGTCGACGGCCTAGCCGATCGCCTCGGTCGCCTCGCCGCCGACCGCGAGCTCGCAAAGCGGATGGGCGAGGCAGGCCGCACTCGCGTCCTCGAGCGCTATTCCGTCGGTCGCCTCATCGCCGACGTCGACGAGCTCTACCGCAAGCTGTTAGCCGAGAAGGGGCTAGACGACGGGCGAACGCGAGACCGACGCGACGAGGCGGCGTAGCCCTTCCTCGAGCGGCACCTCGGGCTCCCAGCCGAGCACCTGCTGGGCGCGTGTGATGTCCGGCTGCCGCACCTGGGGATCATCCACCGGAAGTGCCTCGAAGACGATCGGGCTGGAAGCACCCGTCACCTTGAGCACGGTGTTCGCCAGCTCGAGCAGCGTGAACTCGTCGGGGTTGCCGAGGTTGACCGGCAGGTGCTCGCCGCTCGTGGCGAGCAGGTAGAGCCCGCGGATGAGGTCGTCCACGTAGCAGAAGCTCCTCGTTTGGGAGCCGTCGCCGAACACCGTCAGCGGCTCGCCGGCCAGGGCCTGGCGGACGAACGTCGGGATCGCGCGGCCGTCGTGCGGCCGCATGCGCGGGCCGTACGTGTTGAAGATGCGCACGATCGCCGTGTCGACGCCCTGCTGGCCGTGGTACGCCATCGTCAGCGCCTCGGCATAGCGCTTCGCCTCGTCGTACACGCCGCGCGGGCCGATCGGGTTGACGTTGCCCCAGTAGCTCTCCGGCTGCGGATGGACGAGCGGGTCGCCGTACACCTCGCTCGTGGAGGCGAGCAGGAAGCGGGCGCGCTTGAACTTCGCGAGCCCGAGCGCGTGGTGCGTGCCGTACGAGCCGACCTTGAGCGAGTGCAGCGGCTGCCGCAGGTAGTCGATCGGGCTGGCGAGCGCCGCCAGGTGAAAGACGTAGTCCACGGAGCCGTCGATGTCGATGCGCTCCATGACGTCGTGGTTGACGAACAGGAAGTCGTCGCCGCGGATGTGCTCGAGGTTCTCGAGCGAGCTCGTCTCGAGGTTGTCCACGCAGATCACGCGGTGGCCCTCCGCGAGCAGGTAATCGCAGAGGTGGGAGCCGAGAAAACCGGCTCCGCCGGTGACGACGCAGGTGCTCATGGCCGAGATGCTAGCCCGCCAGAGTTCGGGGACTGTTAGCGCAAATCCTTGTTCCGCTCGAGGTCGAACCACATGGCGAAGAGCGTGAACTGCGAGCCGAAGAGGAGCAGCAGGGCGACGAGCACGACCGTCGCCGGTGGAATCGGGTTGCCGAGGATGCGCAGGATGACCTCGGCGACGCCGAGGGCAAGCCCGGCGACGAACATCGCAATCCCGAACACGTAGAAGAACACGAGCGGGTGGAAATCGCGGATCACGTACTTCTGCCAGAGCCGCCAGAAGAACGCCTTCAACAGCAGCCAGGAGATGGCGGGGACGACCCGCGAGTAGCGGATGCCCGATTGCTCGCCGACGTTGTAGACCGGCCGCGACGGCACGTCACGCACCCGTGCCTCGACGACGTTGAGGTGGACGAGCATGTCGTTCGGGAAGCCGTAGCGCGGATAGATGCGGTCGAGGTCGAGCTTCTCGAGCGTCACGAGCGAGATCGCCGTGAAGCCGGACTGCGAGTCGGCGACGTGCCAGTAGCCCGAGGCGATCTTCGTCAGGAGGCTCAGCATCGCGTTGCCGAGGTAGCGCGCGTGCGGGATCAGCTGCCAGGCCTCGCCCGTGACGAGCCGATTGGCCTTCGCGTAGTCGGCCTCGCCCTCGACGACGGGCCGCGCGATCGCCTCGAGGTCGTCGGGGGCCATCTGGTTGTCGGCCGCCATCACGCACGTGACGTCGATGCGGTCCGCGATCGCCTGCCTGTAGCCGGTGAGGATGGCGGCGCCCACGCCGCGGTTCTCCTCGTGCCGGATCAGCTGGACTCGCCCGTGTGCCTCGGCCTTCTCTGCCGTTCCGTCTCGCGACGCGTCGTCGACGACGTAGATGCAGTCGACGAACTCGGGGATGCCGGCAAGCGTCTCGGGGAGCAGCTGTTCCTCGTCGTACGCGGGAACGACCACCGCGACGGTCTTGCCGTCGAGCATGGGTTATGCAGTGGCGTTGCGAGCCGCCATGCGACCCGACACCGGATCCCACAACAGCGCCGCCACGATCCCTAGCAAGAGGCCGATGAAGGTGCCGACGAGCACGCTCGTCCGACGGCTCGTGGGCTCCGTCCGCACCGCGACCGCCGCGGCAGTAACACGGCTCTGCTCGATGTCCCTCGCCAGCGAGACCGCGTTCGTCGTGTTGAAGCGATTGAGCTCGAGCGTGACCTGCCGCTGCTCGGCCAGCGTGATCTCGGTGTTGAGGTTCGTCAGCGCGAGGAGCTTCTCCACGTTGCTGAGCGTGCGATCAGCGATGGTCTCCTTCTGCTGCGTGCGAGCAGCGTTCAGTCGCGTGTTCACGATCTCGAGCTGCGTGTCGATGTACGCGAGCTGCCGCTCGAGCGTCTCGATCTTCGTCTTCGTGTACGGGCCGACCTCGTCCACGACTTGCCGTGCGAGGTTGTTCGCGGCGGCTGCGGTCTTCGCACGGTTCGATCCGGTCACCTGGATCGAGAGCAGCGGCGCAGGGACCGCCTGCCTCGTCGTGGAAGCGCCGGGAATCGCCCGCGCGGTCACAGAGTCTCGAAGGCGGGACGGCCGCAGGCCCACCGCGGAGGCCGCCTTTTCGATCGCCTGCTCGCTCGTCACGAACGCCTGGACGAGCCCGAGCGTCGTCGGAGGGGTCGTCACCGGAGCGGCCGAGTCAGGCGCGAGCGGCTGGCCGAGGTAGACCTGGGCGGTCGCCTTGTAGATCTTTCCGTCGGAGAGCGAGACGAGAAACCCGATCAATGCGCCGAGCACGGCGCCGACGACGAGTAGCCACCATCGCGCCGCGATCGCGCGGCCGTACCGCCCGAAGTCGACCTCCTGCTCGGCCTCGAGCTCGACTGCCGCCGGTTCTGGATCGGGATTCATTGGGCGCCGACTGTAGCCGAGGCCCATTCCCACTGCGCCCGCAAGCCGTCCTCGAGCGAGACCTTGGGCTCCCAGCCGAGGTCTGCGCGGATCCGCGTCGTGTCGGCGTTCGTGCGGCGCTGATCACCGGGGACGGGCGGGTGCTCGCGGATGTCGAGCGCACAACCGGCCAGCCCTTCGAGGATGCCGATCGCCTCCCGGAGCGAAGCCTCGACCCCGCCGCCGACGTTGTACGTCCCCGTTCCCCCCTCCATCGCCAGGATCGTCGCTCGCACGACGTCGTCGACGTACGTCCAGCCGCGCGACTGGTGGCCGTCGCCGAAGAGATCGAACGGCTCGCCCGTGGACAGGGCGCGGGCAACTTTCGTGAACGCCATGTCCGGCCGTTGCCTCGGCCCGAACGCGTTGAAGTAGCGCAGCACGACGGCGTCGAGCGCGAAGCTGCGTGCGTACGCCCTCGCCAGATGCTCGGACGTCAGCTTCGTGATGCCGTACGGGGATACGGGCCTCGGCGAGGTGTCCTCCGGAGTCGGATACCGCTCGGCCTCCCCGTAGACGGACGACGAGGAAGCGAACACGACGCGCACGCCGTCGCGCGCCGCCGCCTCGAAGACGCGCTGCGAGGCCAGGACGTTCCGCTCGATGTAGAGCGGGAACACGTCCCCGAAGCTCCGCACGCCCGGCTGGCCGGCGAGGTGGAACACGCCGTCGAAGCCGCTGAAGTCGAGCTCGTCCGCGGCGAGGTCGATTCGCTGCACGTCCAGCCCCTCGGCGTTGCGCTCCTTGAGGCGAGGGTCGTAGTAGTCCGTGAAGCTGTCGACGCCGACGACGTCTTCGCCTCGCGAGAGGAGAGCCTCCGCGAGCAGCGAGCCGACAAAGCCCGCTGCTCCCGTCACGCAGTAACGCATAGCGGGCTAGCGTAGCTCTGAGTAGAGACGCTCATGCGCCTCTGCGGACCGGTCCCAGCTCAGTGCCTCACGCACGGTGGTGCTCACCGGACGGGGCGTTTGCACAAGCAGCCGGACACACGACTCGGCGATGGCGCCCGGGTCCTCGGGCGGGACGACGGCCCCCGCGTCGAAGTCGCGCACGGTCTCCCCGAGCGAGCCGACGTCTGCCACGACCACCGGTCGACCGTGACCGAGAGCCATCGCGAGCACGCCGGACGACTCGATCTGGCGGTACGGCAGCACGACGACCGCAGCTTCCTCCATGACGTCGGCGATCTCGTCCTCCGGGAGGAAGCGCAGGCGCCAGTCGACGCGGTCGGCGACGCCGAGCTCACGTGCGAGCTCCTGGAACGGCACTGCCGGCTCGATCGGGTCGCCCGCCACCACGAGCCGGACGTCCGGGACCCGCTCCGCGATGGCCGGAAGTGCACGGATGAGCAGGTCGAGCCCCTTCGAGCGGCGGATGAGCCCGAAGAAGAGCAGGGTCGACCCCTGCGGCGATGCGATTGTCCGCGTCGGCTCGAAGACCGGATGCGGGATACGCGCGATGCGTTCGCGCTCGACACCGAGGTCCACGAGCCGATCCATCGCGCCCGCGCCGTGGACGACCACGCGATCGACCGTGCGGAACACCTGGCGCCAGAGATCGAGCTTGTCGGCAGTCCGGCGCGGCAGCACGTCGTGGGCTGTGAAGACGACGGGGCGCTCGCGCTGCACCGCGGTCAGCCAGCGGAGGTCGTACCGAGGCAGTCCCAGCCACTGGACGTGCAGCACGTCCGGGTCGCGCCGAGCGATCTCCTTCTGCAGGCGCCGCGCGCTCGGCACGTACTCGAGACCCTTCGTGACGAACCGCAGGCGCGAGCGAGGCTTGTCGCGCAGCAGCCGGCCGCTGTGGCGGAAGAAGACATCGTGCTGGCGATAGCCGTTCGGCGGCGCCAGCTCGGCGAACGGAAACGGCGCTACGTACAGGTCGACCTCGTGCCCGCGCCGCGCCAGCGCCTCGGCGAGGCTGCGATCGTAGGGGAGCGTGTAGCTGACGGGATCGGCGATGCTGATGCGCACGGCGCGTAGTCTGCTGGAATCACGTGAGCGACTTCCCCTTCTTCCTCCTCGGCCACGACCGCTCCGGAACGACGATGCTGCGGCTGATCCTCGACCGCGGGGACGTCGCGATCCCTCCCGAGTCGATGTTCCTTCTGGACGTGCAGCCCGGGCAAGCCGCCGAGGACGTGCTGCGAACGGCATGGAGCCATCCGCGCGTCCGCCTCTGGGGCCTCGAGGGCGATCCGCCGACGGTTCCCAACGGGCTGAACGACGCCGAGGCCTTCCGCTTCGCCGTGAGCGCGCCGTTCGTCGCCTATGCGGGCGCGGAGGGAAAGACGCGCTGGGGCGACAAGACGCCGGCCTACATCGCCCACGTCGATCGACTCGCCTCCATCTGGCCGGATGCCCGCTTCGTCGTGCTCGTCCGCGACGGGCGCGATGTCGCGCAGTCCCTCATGGGCGTGCCGTTCGGGCCGAACAACGCGTGGGCGGCCGCACGCTCGTGGGCGACGGCCATCCGCAACGGCCGTGACGCGGCTGGGCGCTACCCCGGCCGTGTGCTCGAGGTCCGCTACGAGGATCTCGTGGCGAACCCCGAGGTAGAGGTGCAGGCGATCTGTGACTTCCTCGCGCTCGGGTACTCGCCGGAGATGCTCGCGATCGAGAAGACCGACCGCTCGAAGGTCGTCGAGGACCAGGCCGGCTGGTTCACGAACGTCTGGTCGGGCATCACGACCGCTGCCGTCGGCAAGTGGCGCACCGATCTCACGCCGCGCGAGGTGGAGACGTTCGAGAGCGTCGCCGGGGACGAGTTGCGCGCGCTCGGCTACGCGACGAACGGCGTGACGACCTCCCCCGCGCTCGTGCCCGCCTATGCAGTCCACGACGCGGCCATGCGCGGCGTGAACTTCGTCCGGCTGCGGCTCGTGCAGGAGCGCGGCCGGGAGGTGCGCCACGTCGTGAGACGAAAGCTGTCACGCTCGTGAGGCGCGCGGTCAAACGGGTCGCCGACCCGGTGCTGGCGGCGATCGCCCTTCTCTTGCTCAGCCCCGTCTTCCTCGTGTTCGCGATCTGGATCCTCGTCGAGTCGGGGCGTCCGGTCTTCTTCGTCTACCCGCGGGCGGGCCGGGACGGCAAGCCGTTCCCGATGGTGAAGTTCCGGACGATGGTGCAGGACGCGATCGAGCTCGGCCGCTCGACGGGGATCAGCCGCGACCCGTTCGGCGTCGTCAAGGACGATCCCCGCATCACCGGCGCCGGACGCTGGCTACGGAGGACGAGCCTCGACGAGCTGCCGCAGCTCGCGAACGTCCTGGTCGGCCACATGAGCCTCGTCGGACCGCGCGCCGACCTCGTGGAGCAAGCGGCGAACTACACGCCCGAGGAGGCAAGGCGGCTGTCGGTGCTCCCGGGCATAACAGGCTGGGCGCAGGTGCACGGACGCGACGCCATCGGCTGGGCCGAGCGCTTCCGCATGGACCTCTGGTACATCGACAACTGGTCGCTCCGGCTCGACGCGAAGATCGTCTTCCTGACGTTCCGCGAGCTGTTCCGCGGCGAGCCCGAGCCGATCGAGGACGAGCTGAACATCGAACGGGCCCGCGCCGCGGACGCACGCGACCCGTGAGGGAGGTTCCTGCCCCCGACTGGGACGCACTGCTCGCCGAGCTCGGGTGCGCCGATGCGTACCTGTTGCGAGCGTATGTCGAAGCGAGCTGCGTGATCGAGCCCGGCGAGCCGGTGCTGCTCGAGCACGACGGGGCCGTCCTCGCCTGCATCGTCCGGGACGTCCCGGGCGGCGGCCACGACGTCGTCACCCCGTACGGCTACGGGGGGCCTGTGGGCGACGGCGCGTTCGACGAGGCATACGAGGGGTGGTGCCGCGAGCGAGGCGTCGTCTCGACCTTCGTCCGCTTTCACCCGCTCTACGAGAACTACTGCGGAGCGCGCAACGCGACGTACTCGAACCCGACGGTCGGCTGGCGGCTCGAGGGCGACCTGCTCGCGGGCATGCACGGCAAGCACCGCAATGTCGTTCGCAAGGCGCAGAAGGCGGGAGTGGCCGTGGACGTCCACGCAGCGCCCGAGAGCCTGGTCGGATTCGTCGGCCTCTACGAGCGGACGATGGCGCGCCAGGAGGCCGCCGGCTACTACTTCTTCCCGCCCGAGTACTGGGAGAAGCTCGCGGCCCTCGGAGGCCACCTCGTGCGCTTCGACGCCCTCTGCAGAGGAGAGGTCGTGGCTTCGGCGCTCTGCCTGCGCGGCGACCGCTGGCTCCACTACCACCTGGGAGCGACCGAGGACGCCGCGCGCGATCTCGGCGCGTCGAACCTCCTCCTCTACACGGCCGCCGTGTGGGGCCAGGAGCAGCAGCTCGAGGAGTTCCACCTCGGCGGCGGCGCCGGCGGACGCGAGTCGTTGTACGCCTTCAAGGAGCGCTTCAGCCCCAAGGGGCGGCGAGAGTTCTGGGTCGGGAAGCTCGTCCACGACGAGGAGACGTACCGCCGCCTCTCCGGCGGGGCCGAGATCGATCTCGACGGCTTCTTCCCGGCCTACAGGGGCTAGCCTCACGTCCGCAGCCCGGTGGGCGGTGTCGGCGGCTCCGCGACTAGGCGCGGCCGTCCGAACGGCCGCACCGGCGGCACTTCACCGCGTCCCACGAAGATGCTCAGCACTCGGCCTTCCGGCCGCGCTGCGCTCGGCGCCACGAGACCCGGCCAGCCTTCGCGCCAGAGCTGCTCACCGATGGCCTGATACGGACGCCACGTCCTCCGTCCCGGCGCCGGCGGCGTGAGGCCGACACGCGCGAGGCGCCGTTCGTCACCGAGGTCGGCGACCTCGAGAACCTTCAGGCGGTAGCGCCAGACCTTCCGTGGCAGCTGGTGAAGCGGCGGGATGCCCGCCTCGGCGAGGCTCCGGTACCACTCGGCCCACATCGTCTCCTCGCTGTCCGCGAGGTAGAGGGCGTCGACGACCACTCCTCGCTGCCAGCGGCCGTTGGGCGCGGGTGCCGGGCGCAGGCGCGGATCGCGACCCTGCGACGTGTGGCGCAGCCACGTGCCGGCGACGTCAACGGGATCGACGTCGAGCGGCAGAGGTACCTCAGACGGCGCCGGGCGACTCGAGCCCGGACACGACGCGCGCGACCTGCGTCGCCCGGCCGCGGCGGATCAATTGCAGCGGCTTCTGGTCGCCGAGCGCCTCGATCGGCTTCGACATCCAGACCGGGATGTAGTCCGGCTCCATGACGCGGCTCAACCGGTCCACGATCTCCGCCAGTTCCGCGACGCGCTCCCGCCGCTGTCCCGTCGGCGACGTGCGCCCTCGGAACCAGTCACGAACGGTGCTCGGCGCAGCGCCGACGGCATGCGCGATCTCCGAGTCGGAGAGGTGCGCGAGCTCGTGGATTCGGATTGCCTCCTGCGCGAACGCGGTGGCCATGCTCCGAGCGTAGCTCTTCCGTCGCTATTCCGTCAAGATTCCGCGCATCCGCCGCTACCGCGTGCCCGGGGCCTTGTCCCAGACGGCCGGCACGCCCCGCTCGGCGTAGTTCCTCAGCGACTCGACCGTTCCCCAGGTCACGAGCGTGTAGTAGCGCGCCAGGCCGGGACGGCGAGCGGCCTCGGCGAGGAAGGCGAGCTGCCCCCACCACGAGAGCCGGTAGATGCCGCCGCGCCGCGCGAGGAGGAAGCTCGAGCTGAGCAGCCCGAGGTGGAGCACGCCGCTCGCGTAGCGCAGGTGACGATGGGAGACGAGCTTCATGAGGTAACCGGGCGGCAGGTCCTTGAGCATTCGGCCCTCGCGAAGCATGAGCCAGCCGTGCTCGAACATCCGCACCTTCCGGTGGTACTCGTCCTCGACGTCGGAGGTCGGCTTCTCGTACGCGAGTGCCTCCGGGTCGTAGGCAGCGCGGCGGCCCCGCTGGACCATGAGATACGGGAACGAGAGGTCATGGCCGAAGCGGGTGTCGACGTCGACGTAGTCCGACCGCCGCACGGCGTAGATGGAGCCGTTGCCCCCGGTGATCGAGCCCGTCTCCGACTCCTGCTCGCGGAGCCACGTCTCCATCCGCCAGTAGGCACCTTCGACGTTCGTCCCGTCGGCCGCCTCCAGCACGAGCCGGCCGCAGCAGTAGGCGACCTCCGGGTCGGCGAACGCCCTGACGAGCTTTCGCAGCGCATCGGGCGCCCACGTTGCGTTTGCATCGGAGAACGCGACGACGTCCGCGGCCGATTGCGCGACAGCGAGGTTCTGCGCCGCCACCTTGCCGCCGCGCGGGCACTCGAGGAGCGACACGCGCGGCTCACCCGCCGCGATCCCGCGGACGATGTCGTGCGTGCGGTCGGTCGACGCGTCCGAGGCAACGACGATCTCGAAGAGCTCCGGGGGGTAGTCGAGCGCGAGCAGGTTCTCGACGCGCCGCGCGATGACGTCCTCCTCGTTGTGGGCAGCGACGATGACCGTCACGGTCGGCCGTTCTTCGCCGCGCCGCACGGGCCGCGGCGCGATCTGCGCAGCCACTGCCGACGCGGCGGGATAGCCGACGTGGGTCCACGCGAGCGCCGCCAGGCTGCCCCAGAAGACCTTACGAAGCACTCCCGGCCAACTCGCGCAGGACTTCCCGGTACCGACCGAGGGCGACGCGCGTGTCCGCGTCCCGGGTCACGTACTCGCGGCCCCGGGCGCCCATGGCCTCGAGGTCGTAGCGCCCCGCGTGCATGTCGCGGATCGTCATTGCGGCAAGCTCCGGCCGCCCCGGCGGAATGACCACGCCGCAGCCGACCCGCTCAACCAGCTGGGCCGTCTCGCCCTCGGCCTCGGCTGCGACGATCGCCGGCCTTCCCGTCGCCATGATCCCGTACAGGCGGCTCGGCACCACATACCCCGAGAGCCCCTGCACGAGGCCGACGAAGTGGACGTCGGCGGCGGAGAGAGACAAGGGCAGCACCTCGCGCGGCTGGTACGGCAGGAATTTCACACGGTCCACGACGTCCAGCCGCTCCGCCAGCCCGACGATCTCCCCGTGTCGTGCACCGAAGCCGACGATGACGATCCTCATGTCGTCGAGGTCGCGCAGGAAGGTCGCCGACCGCACCAGCACGTCGAGGTTCTGTGCGTGGCCGACGTTCCCCGAGTGCATGACGACGAACGTTCCGACGAGCCCGTGCTGCTCCGCCCAATCGTTGTCGCGGGACCGCGGCGACGTTTCGTTCGTGTCGACCCAGTTGGGTATGACGCGGATGCGTTCGGCCGGTGCGCCTTTCTCCTCCAGTCGGAGCCGCATCGTGTCGCCGATCGCCACCACACGGTCGGCGCGCGTGAGATAGAGGCCAACCAGCCGGCGCAGAACGCCGACGAGCAGGCGTGACTCGAGGCGTCCGACCTCGGTCGCAATCTCGGGGAAGACGTCCTGCGAGATGACGAGCAGCGGTACGCCGAACCGCCTGGCCACTGCCAGACCGATGTCCCCGACCATCGGCGGATCCGTCATGCAGAGGACGATGTCGGGGCGCCGACCGCCGATACCGACGGCGAGCGCGCTTCCGACGAAGGTGACGTAGTTGAGCGCGCGAAGCCCGAGGCGCGAGCGCTCGAATGCGGTCGAGGGGACCCGAATGATCCGCACACCGTTTCGCGTCTCGTGGCGCGGCCGGTCTGCGTGGCCGTGGAGCACACCAGTGAGGACACGGATGTCGAATTCGCCCGCAAGAGCCTCGCAGAGCTCGGTCAGGAGCTGGGCGGTGGCCTCGACGCCCGGCCAGTAGTACTGGTTGACGACGAGCAGGCGTGGTTTCGCTGCGTCGCTCACGGCGGAGAACGCTACCGTCCCGCGGATGGAGGACACCGCACTACGAATCCTGTTCGCCGCACCTGCGTGGTGGCCGGCCGTCGCCTTCGGCGGGCCGATCTCGGTCACGCGTGAGCTCAGCGAGCGGCTCGCAGCACGCGGGCACGCCGTGGAGGTGGTGACGACAGCACTCGTCGACCTGCACACCCGGCCTGCTGCACATACGCGAACCGAACTGCTGGACCACGTCGGCGTCACGTACCTCGCGACGCCGCTCAGCTACCGGTGGATGGGGATCACGCCGACGCTGCCCATGGCCCTCGAGCGGATGGAGCGGCCCGACGTCGTCCACGTGCTCGGCTTCCGCGATCCTGTCTCGACGGGGGTGGCTACATGGGCGCGCGTGCGCCGCATCCCCTACGTCTTCGAGCCGCTCGGCATGTTCGAGCCACGCCTGCGCAAGGTGGCGCTCAAGCGCGCGCTCGACGCGACGCTCTACCGCGGCGTCGCGGGCGGCGCGGCAGCCGTCGTCGTCAGCTCGGAGCGCGAGGCAGAGCATGTGCGGGCGGGCGGCGTCCCGGGGGGTCGTGTGCGCGTACGGGGCAACGGCTTCCCCAACCCGGACTCGATGCCGCCAGCGCAGGGTGTGCTACGCGTCGAGCTCGCGATCCCAGACGGAGCGCCAATCGTGCTCTACGTGGGGCGCATCGCCTCAGGCAAGGGCGTCGAGCACCTGATCGCCGCGGTTCGCGAGCTCAGGGATGCACACCTCGTGCTCGTCGGGCCGGACGACCGCCACGGCGCCATCCGCCAGGTGCGCACGGCGCAACGTGATCCTCGGACCGCCGGACGCCTGCACGCCCTCGGAGCGACGGTCGAGCCGCCCCTCCACCTCTACGCCGAGGCGAACGTGCTCTGCCTGCCGTCCGGCGGCGAGAGCTTCGGCATGGCTGCGGCCGAGGCGGCGGCCGCCGGCACGCCCGTCGTCGTCTCGGACCGCTGCGGCATCGCGGGTTTCTTCGAAGAGGGCGAGGCGCTCGTCGTTCCTTATGACGCGGCGGCGGTGACCGAGGCGCTGCGGCGCGTGCTGGTAGACGAGGAGCTGAACCGGTCGCTCTCCGCCGGCGGCGTGGCCGCAGCGCGGCGCATGTCGTGGGAGCACGTGACCGACCTCCAGGAGGCGATCTACCGGGAGGTGGCGGCTTCGCGAACGGCCTCGACGAAGCGCTCCACACCGGGCCCGTAGCCCCAGTCGCGCATCAGCTCGCGCGAGCGGGCACCCGCCGCCGAGCGCACCGATGCGGACGAGGCGAAGTGGCGGAGCGCAGCCGCCGTCGCGCTCACGTCTCCGGAGGGTACGAGGCCGCCGTTCTCGCCGTCTCGCAACAGGTCGGCGGCAGCGCCGACGCGGTCGGAGAGAATGAGCGGCAGCCCGCAGGCGGCTGCCTCGTTCACGACGACACCCCACGGCTCACGTAATGAGAGCAGGCAAAAGACTTCCGCGCTGGCGTAGATCTCCACCATCCGCTCCCACGGCCGCTCGCCGATCAGCAGCAGGCGGATGCGCAGCGAGCGTGCCAGCTCCTCTAGCCGCCGCTGCTCCGGACCACTGCCGACGACCATCACCACGAGCCGCGGATCCGCGGCGGCAGCTGTTGCTCGAACGAGCGTGTCGAGTCCCTTTTCGGGGGAGAGCCGTGCGACCGACAGCACGGCGACGTCGTCGGGTCCGATGCCGAGCCCGCGACGGATCTCCTCCCGCCGGCCTCTGAGGCGGTCCGCCTGCTCACCGAAGGCGGCCGCGTCTACGGTGACCGGAAACAGCCGTATCCGCTCCGGCGGGGCGCCGTAGCCGAGCAGCGAGCGACGGACGAGCGTTCCCGTCACGAGCACGCTCGCCGCACCACCGACGAGCCTCGGCACGACGCTGCGCTTCACGGCGCGCCGCCACCCGGCGCGCGGCCCCTCGTCGTGGCTGTCCGCCTCCAGGACGTACGGGACGCCCCGCACGCGGCACCACGCAATCGCCGACTGGGAGGCGAACGTGCTCCAGCCGACCACGACGGCGACGTCAGGCTGCGCCTGCGCAAGCGCCGCGAAGATGCCCGGCGTCACGGGGAACTCGTGGTGAACGAGCCGCCGTGCACCGGGGATCCGCACCCCCTCGAGGAACACCGCCTTGTGGCCGAGCTCGACCCGCCAACTGCGCCACATGAGCGACCGCCCGGAGTAGACGACCGTCAGGTCGAGTTCCGGTCGAGCTGCGAGCAGGTCGAACACGGGGGCGCGGTACGGGGTCGGCTCGGGCGCGACGACCGTGACGCGGACCGTCGCCGGCACCCCGGGCCCGGCAGCCCCCGCCGGGCCGTCGAGTAGCGGCCGCGCATTCCGGAGCGCGCGCCGGCGGCTGTCTCTTATACACA
>JBKPGF010000084.1:0-8467 GCA_046729255.1 Actinomycetota bacterium | reverse complement strand
GGGCGCCGGCGAGGGAAACGCGCTTCGCGCTTCGTGCCTCGATTCATCGCGCTCTGTGTCGTCGTCAGGGGTGGCGGCATCCCCTCTGTCTGTGCGAGATCGCGTGGGTCCTGAGCTAGAGTACCGAGTGGCTCGATGACGCCGTGGCCCGCGACGACAACGGCTTCATCCTGACCGGCCCAGCAGCGAACGTGGACAACCTGCTCGAGACGGATGTCCCCGGCGTGTTCGCAGCCGGCGACGTCCGCTCCGGGTCGACCAAGCGGTGCGCCACTGCCGTCGGCGAAGGGGCGATGGCGGTCCAGTTCGTCCACGCTCACCTCGCGGCCGCCACGACCGCTCACGGAGCGCCTTAAGTGACGTCGTCTGTAGCCACCTGGACGAGATCACCGTGCGCGGGCTGCGGCCTCGGGCGAAGGCTGCGAGATCGAACCCTCTCGCCGTCGAGCGCTTTCCCGCCACCTGCCGGGCCGCGTTGAGCGTAGTCGCCGACGTGCTAGAGCGCTAGATGGCTCTTTCGGCCGCGGCTCGGCGGAGCCACCTACCGCCGGTGGTAGCGTTTGGACCCCTGCTCCTTTTTGCGATTCTCGGCACTCACAGCGGCGGCCAGGATCGCAGCTCGGCGATGGTATTAGCGACGTTCGCCTAGCCGTACTGACCGACGCCGAGGATGTTTCCGTCGGGGTCCTTGAACCATGCGGCCCTGTCACCTTCGATCGTGGCGATCCCGTTCTCCGTCTTGATATCGCCCAGGTCGTACTCCTCGAATGTGACGCCGCGCCCGCGCAGCTCGTCGACGGTTGCTTCGATGTCGTCGACGACGAACGCGAGCAGCGTGTGGCGGCTCTGGCCCGCGCCGACGCTCTTGTAGACCAGCACAGTTCCATTGCCGACCCCGTACCAATTTCGCAGGAGTTGCATATAGAGTCCAGCTAGGGTCGCGCTCGCCCAACGACAGAGGGAGGCTCGTATGCCAGCGAGCGCAGTCGTTGCCGATATCCGTCCCTTCGAATTCGAGGTCCAGCAAGACGACATCGAGGACCCCCGCCACCGCATCGCCGCGACGCGCTGGTCCGAGACTGCGTTGGCAAGGAGGTCGCCATGAGCACCACCGTCGAAACGGCCACCGAGGTCCGTCCCCTCCACGTCGACTTCCCGCAGGAGCAGCTCGACGATCTGCGCCGCCGCATCGAGGCGACGCGGTGGCCCACGAAGGAGCTCGTCGACGATCGCTCGCAGGGCATCCAACTTGCCGAGCTGCAGGCGCTCGCGAGCTACTGGACGACCGACTACGACTGGCGCAAGGCGGAGGCAAAGCTGAACGGGCTGCCACAGTTCACGACGGAGATCGACGGGGTCGAGATCCACTTCATCCACGTCCGATCTCAACATGAAGACGCGCTGCCGCTGATCATGACGCACGGCTGGCCTGGCTCGGTGATCGAGCTACTCGAGACGGTCGGCCCGCTCACCGACCCGACCGCCCACGGCGGAAGCGCCGAGGACGCGTTCCACCTCGTCCTCCCATCTCTGCCGGGCTATGGGCTCTCCGGTGAGCCGAGGGAGATCGGCTGGGACCTGAGCCGAACCGCACTGGCCTGGGCTGAACTGATGCGCCGCCTCGGCTACACCAGCTTCGTCGCCCAGGGCGGCGACGTGGGCGCCGGCGTGACCGACACACTGAACCGCCAGGCGCCCGAGGGGCTGATCGGCGTCCACACGAACCTGCTGGTGCCGGCGCTGGGCGGCCCTATGCCAACGAATACCGACGAGGAGCGTGCCGCGGCCGAACAGATCGCCACCTTCCGTCAGTCCGGAAACGGCTACTTCGTCGAGATGGCCACGCGGCCGCAGACGATCGGCTACGCCCTGCTGGACTCGCCCATCGCGCTCGCGGCGTGGATGGTTGACCACGACACGGACGCCTACTACAAGATCGCGAGCGCCTTCGTCGCGGATGAGCCCTCGGGGAATCTCACCCGGGACCACATCCTCGACAACGTCACGCTGTACTGGCTCACGGGTACCGGGGCATCTGCGGCTCGTTCGTACTGGGAGGCCTACGGGCCGGACGCGCCTGCCTCCGGCCAGAAGCCGCTGACGGCATCGTCGATCCCGTTCGGCTTCACGACGTTCCCGGGTGAGATCTGGCGGACGCCGCGCAGTTGGGTCGAGGCCAGCTACCCCAACGTCAGTTACTTCAACGAGGCCGAACGCGGCGGCCACTTCGCGGCGTGGGAGGAGCCGGAGATCTTCACAAACGAGCTGCGAGCAGCGTTCAAGTCACTGCGTTGACCACCGTAGGCAGGGCACAGTGAGCCTGTTCGGCAACAGCCGCCTGCCCAGCTTCGACGGGGCGACCGGCTGGCTTAACTCCGAGCCGGTCACACCGGACGGCCTGCGCGGCAAGGTCGTGCTCGTCGACTTCTGGACGTACACGTGCATCAACTGGCTCCGCACGCTCGGCTACGTCCGCGCCTGGGTCGACAAGTACGAGGAGCACGGGTTGGTCGTGGTCGGCGTCCACACGCCGGAGTTCCCGTTCGAGCGAGACGTCGACAACGTCCCGCCAGGCCGTAGAGGACATGGACGTGAGATATCCGGTCGCTCTCGACAGCGAGTACGAGGTCTGGCGGGCGTTCGACAACCGGTACTGGCCGGCCGTCTACATCGCCGATGCTGAGGGAAAGATCCGGCACCACCACTTCGGCGAGGGCGGCTACGAGGAGTGCGAGCGCGTCGTCCAGCGGCTGCTACGCGAGGCCGGAAGCGAGGGAATTCCCAACGACCAGGTCTCCGTCGTCTCGAATGGGTTCGAGGCACAAGCCGACTGGGCAACGCTGGAGTCGCCTGAGACGTATCTCGGGTCCGACCAAGCCCGGAACTTCGCGCAGGGGGCAGAGCCGAACGGGTTGGCGCTCAACCAGTGGACGCTCTCCGGCGACTGGACGGTCGAAAGCGGCGCTAGCGTGCTGAACGGCCCCGGCGGAAGCATCGCGTTCCACTTCCATGCCCGCGACGTCCATCTCGTCATGGGGCCCCGTCGGCGGAACACGCCAGTGCCGTTCGAGGTGCGCATCGACGGAGAGCCGCCCGGAGAAGCGCACGGACTGGACGTCGATCAGCACGGTGGCGGAGCGGTCGCCCAGCAGCGGCTCTATCAGCTCGTACGCGAGCGGGGATCGATCACGGACCGCACATTCGAGATCACCTTCCTCGCGGCGGGGGTCGAGGCGTATGTGTTCACGTTCGGCTAGGTCTCGAGAAAGGAGACGCTCATGAATTCATCCGACAGCGCCATGTGGGAACGCGTGTGGCGAAGCGCCGGCATCCAGTTCGTCGTCCTCTTCGTCATCGCCTGGATCATCTACGGCGATCAACCGAAGGTCGGCGCGTCGGCCGACACGCTCGTCTCGTTTTACGACGGCGATCGCACACGAATCCTGATCGCCACGGTCATCATGGGACTCGCTCTCCTCAACCTGCTCTGGTTCGCGGCGGCGATCACGAGCACGTTGCGCGATGCGGGCCAAGGTGGTTGGGGGACGGCGGCGACCGCAGCCAGCGCGGCGCTCGGGACGGTCCTCTTCGTGACCGTCACCATGGGGGCAGCGCTCGCGTACTCGATCGCGGGGTCCGGGAACGAGACGTTCGCGTCCGGACTGAACGACGTGACGTGGGCGCTCTACGTGATCGCCTCGTTCCCGGCTGCGATGTTGATCATGGCGGGGTCGTTCGGGCTCTGGCGGGCCGAGATCATCTCGAAATCGATGTTCTCTGCCGGCGTCGCGGCGGTGATTCTCGTCCTGCTAGGCGGCACGACGTGGGCGAGCGACGGCTTCTGGGCGCCCGACGGTGCCTACTCCAGGTTCGTCGTGCCGATCGTCGGTGTCGTGTGGGTTGTCGCCGTCAGCGGCGTCCTCTTGAGGAGGCCCTACGCTGAGGGCGGTCCAAAGCCGGCGGTGTCGGTGCCCTAGATCCCGACGGAGCGCGGTGGTGCGGCGCCGCGCTCCCGCTTGCTCGACCGGAGTAGTCTAGGACGATGGCCCAGCAGGCCGACGAGCGCCAAGCGGAAACGCCGCCACCGGCGCCGCGCGGATCGCCGCCGAAGCCGCCCGAGCGTCCGAGGTTCGGGTTCTCGCCCCGCTGGATCGCATTCTTCCTCGTGCTGCTCGTGCTGAACCTGTTCATCGCCAACAGGGCAATGGAGCCTGAATCGCGCGTGCGTGTCCCGTACAGCCCGTTCTTCCTTCAACACGTGAGGACGGACAACGTCGAGGAGATCACGTCCAAGGGCACCGACATCCAGGGCACGTTCACGAAGCAGGTGACCTTCGAGGATTCGAAGCCGACGACCCGGTTCCGTACGGAGATTCCCGCGTTCGCCGACACGGACCAGCTCTCCCAGCTGCTCCAGGAACACGACGTCACGATCAATGCCCAGCCGCTCGACAAGGGCGCACCGTGGTGGCAGACGCTGCTTTTCGGCTTCGGGCCGACCATTCTCTTCATCGTTCTTCTCCTATTGCTGTTCCGCCGGGCGGGCAACGTTCAGAACGCGCTCGGCTCGTTCGGACGGTCACGCGCCCGCCGCTACGCCCCGTCGGGCGACAAGGTCACCTTCGCGGACGTCGCAGGAATCGACGAGGCGAAAGAGGAGCTGACAGAGGTCGTCGACTTCCTGCGGAACCCGGACAAGTACCGTCGGCTCGGCGGCCGCATTCCGCACGGCGTCCTCCTCTCGGGGCCGCCCGGGACGGGGAAGACGCTACTCGCCCGCGCGGTCGCAGGGGAGGCGGCCGTGCCGTTCTTCTCGCTCGCGGCGTCGGAGTTCGTGGAGGCGATCGTCGGCGTGGGCGCCGCGCGCGTGCGCGACCTCTTCAAGCAGGCGAAGGAGAACGCGCCTGCGATCGTCTTCATTGACGAGCTCGACGCGATCGGCCGCTCGCGAACGAGCGGCGTCGCCGGCTTCAGCGGCGGCAATGACGAGCGCGAGCAGACGCTCAACCAGATCCTGACGGAGATGGACGGGTTCGACTCCGCGACGAACGTCATCGTGATCGGGGCCACCAATCGGCCCGACGTGCTCGATGCGGCACTCCTCCGGCCAGGACGCTTCGACCGACGGGTCGTCGTCCAGCCGCCCGACCGAGCGGGGCGGGAGGCGATCCTCCGAGTGCACACTCGCGGCGTTCCCCTCGCCCCGGGCGTCGACCTCGCACGCATCGCTGCATCGACGCCGGGCATGGTCGGCGCCGACCTCGCCAACCTCGTTAACGAGGCTGCGCTCACCGCCGCCCGGCGTGGGCACGACGCGGTCGAGGAAGCCGACTTCACCGACGCCCTCGAGCGCATCATCCTCGGCGCCGAGCGCCAGGTCCTGATCAGCGACGTGGATCGTCGACGCACGGCCTACCACGAAGGCGGCCATGCGATCGTGGGCATGCTGACTCCCGGCGCGGACCCGGTGCGCAAGGTCTCGATCATCCCGCGCGGGATGGCGTTGGGAGTCACCTTTTCCGCCCCGGACGCCGACCGCTTCAACTACCTGAAGCCGGAGATCCTCGCGAAGATCAAGGTCGCCCTCGGAGGCCGTGTGGCGGAGGAGCTCGTCTTCGGCGAGATCAGCAGGGGCGCCGAGTCCGACATCGCTCAGTTGACCGGGCTTGCCCGGCAGATGGTCGGCCGTTGGGGAATGAGCGACGCTCTGGGACCCGTCGCGGTGATCCCTCGCGACGGGTCGGGTCCACTCCTTCCTGGTGTCACGGAGGTGTCACCCGAGACCCAGAAGCTCGTCGACGACGAGGTGCGCCGTATCGTTGGTGAGGCGGAGCACGAGGTCGCCGGTCTCCTGACGGAGAATCGGACGCGTCTCGATGCTCTCGCGAATGCCCTGCTCGAGCAGGAGACGCTGGACGAGGACGACGCCTACGCCGCGGCCGGGGTCACGCGCTCCCAGGCTGCCTCAACAGGCGAACTCGCCGCCGCCGCGCGCTCCGCAACCTAGAAGCAAGGCATCTCACCGTGAAGCTAGGCGAGTCGTTTACGAGAGTCGCACCGTGCGTAAGCTGCCTTCCGCGAGGAGCCTCACGCCGGAGCGCGGCTCTCCCACTGCCTCCACGTGCACCTCCCGCACTCCCGACATCGCGACCTCCTCGGTCTACTCGGGTGTCCGGACGGAACCGGGTGCGCGGGTACTCTCGCAAAACGGGGGGGCTCAGAGGTAACCCTTGCGAACAAGCCACCTCAGGGAGGCGTAACCCCAGATTGGTGGCAAGTAGAAGGTGCAGAGGCGCTGCGTGATCGCGACGGCAAAAGCGGTCGACTCGTCGACGCCCATTGCGATGAGACCGGCGGAGAGCGCTGCCTCCGCGGCCCCGATCCCCCCAGGCACAGGCACCACGCTCGAGAGGACTGAGGCCGATGTGTTGACGAAGACGAGCTGCGCGATGTTGAGGTGCACGCCGTACGCAAGACAGGTCGCACCGAGAGCTACGGCATACAGAAGTTCCGAGGCGACGCCTCCCCCGAAGACCTCCATTCGCTTGCGCCGCACACGGGCAACGCTCCAGAGGTCGTTCAGGGCGTCGCGGAGCCCTGGGAGAACCCTGGCCCGTACCTTCGGCATGGCCAGGACAAGGACAACGCTGACGGCGAGGGCAATGCCGATCGCGATCAGAAGGCGTCGATCGGGGCCGGCGCCACTGAACTCACTCGTGTCGATATCGACGTTGACGAATGGAATGGCGAGCGTAAAGAGCGCCGCCTGGATCAAGGTATTCGAGGCGTCATCGATCACGCCCCCGGCGACAGCTTCGGCACGTGGTGCGCCCATCCGCTGTAGACAACGGAGGTTTGTTGCGACCCGTCCCGCCGAGCTCGGCACGGTGAGGTTGATGAATTTGAGCGCGGACTGCAGCACGATGCAGGGCAACAGCGGAAGCGGGGTCGCCACGCCACCGCGTACCGAGATGCCCGAGGGAATGAACGTGGCCTGCGCAAGAGTCAGCGCGATCACAACCCATACGAGTTCTGCGTCGCGTAGTTCGTCAGCGATCGTGCCGAATCCGATGTCGGCGAGTTGCGTGATCAGCAGGTACGCAGCGAGAATCACCGCCGCCACCAGGACGAGGTCTCTTGCTCGAATCCGATGGAGCGGAACGACCTCGGGTTCCTCCGTGCCGGCCGCTCTCGCGGCTTCTGCCCGCAAATCCTTCAGCGCTACCTCGTGCGAACGAGCGAGGTCTCGGAGATGCGGCGTGAGGGCAGCGCGCTGCAGGTAGGGGAGAACACGCGCGATTGAGTCTCCCCACCCGACGTCGAAGCTCGCCTGGATGGCGCGTTCCGGTCCGACGAGAACGGTGCAGGCGACCAGGAGCTCAGCAACGTCGACGTCGAGCAAGGATTGCGGCGCGCCGAGCGTTGCTGCCGAAAAGTCGACGAGCATCGGCCCCTCGTCGGTGACGAGGACGTTGCTCGCGTTGAGCCGGCCGTGTGCGATGCCTGCGCTGTGGAGTCGCGCCACCTGCTGACACAGGTCCTCAAGCAGGTCATCGCTCACGTCCTCGGTACTCAAGAGCTCAAGCGGAGCGATGTCCGGCTGGCGCGTGACGAGAACCGCGTCTTCCTCGGGGCCCAGCCCAACCGTCACCACCTCGGGTACACGGACGCTGGCCTGAGCAGCCATCAAGGTTGCGACCGCCTCATGCTCGACCTGCTCGAGCCGTCCAACAGGTGCGCTTCGCGGCGGATCACGGTAAGCGAGTCGACGCCACCGACGTGCCAGCCTCTGTGTGTCCTGTGCGTCTCGACCGAGCACGCGGACCTTGATCGGATCTCCGTTCAGGGAGCTACCGACGAAGTCAGCCGCGCCAATCCGCTGGCGTTTGGACACCCTCAGGTCGTCCGCAGCCACGCCGAGAGACTCCAGCGCGGCTCGCACCCGCTGGGACGGTGGCACGCCCGCCGCAGAACCGAACACGAGGCGCACGAGCGCACCCGCGCTCAGGCCGAACGCGATGGCTCCGAGGACCTGGGAAGGAAGCCCAGCGCCGACCACGACCGCACCCAGTGCTGCGGCTCCAACAAGCCAGACCGACAGCATGCGCGCCGGCCGAACCAGCTCTGGGCCGGCGACCGCAAAAATGGCAACCGCCCCGGCAAGACGGAGTTCGGGGAACCCCCAGTTGGAGAACAGGTGCGCTTCGGCCTGAATCCACTCGTGGTCGACGACGCGACCGAGAACCGCGCCCACTACCGCGACGATGAGCACTGTCAACACCAGGTCGCGGGCGAGCAGCCACCGCCGCCGCACCACTGCTGAAACGACGATCAGAGCGGCGAACGCAAGGACGAGTACGAATCCAGCGCGCCAGAAGTTCGTCGCCCAGCCAAAAAGATACGCCATGGCTTCTGCGCCCTCAGTGTCGACGTCACGCGCCGTATGTGCCGCTACTGCCGCGAGGCC
>JBKPGF010000083.1:0-9837 GCA_046729255.1 Actinomycetota bacterium | reverse complement strand
GCTCGTCGTCGGGACGCGATGGTCGTTCCGAGGCAAGGACGCAGGGAGCCCGCGTACCCGCAGCAGGCGGAGCGTACGTGGGCGACCGAGGACGCCGCCTCGGGGCGATCCAGCGCGTCAAGGACGACACAGGCGATGTTTCGCCAAGTCCTCCTAATAGACGGCGCGGCCGCCGGAAATGTCGTACGTGGCGCCCGTCGAGAACGAGCAGTCCTCGCTCGCGAGCCAGGCGACGAGCGCCGCCACCTCGTCGGCCGTCCCGACTCGCCCGAGCGGGATGCGCTCGACCATGTAGTCGATGTGCTGCTTGGAGAGCCCCTCGAGGATCGGCGTCTCGATGACGGCCGGCGCAATGCAGTTCACGAGCACACCGGTCCCGGCGACGTCCTTGCCGATCGCCTTCGTCATCGCGATCACTGCCGCCTTGGACGCGGAGTAGGCGCCCGCCATGGGGTTCCCCTCCTTACCGGCGATCGAGGCCACGAGGACGATCCGCCCGTAGCCGCGCGCGATCATGCCGGGCAGCACGGCCCTGCAGGCGTAGAACGACCCGGACGCGTTCACGGCCAGCACGCGCTCCCACTCCTCGTCCGTCACGTCGACCGTGCGCACCGACTCGCCCGGGATGCCGGCTGAGTTGACGAGCACGTCCAGCCGGCCGTGCTCATCCTCGATGCGCGCTGCCGCGGCGTCGAGGTCCTGCGAGCGGCTGACGTCGCCCTGGATGTCGGCGGCGGAGTTGGCGTCGAAGGTCACGACCTCCGCGCCTCCTGCCCGCAGCCGTTCCACGACCGCGGCCCCGATGCCGCTCGCGCCGCCTGTGACGAGCGCGACGCGCCCCGTGAAGTCGTAGCTGTTGGGCACGGTGGGGCTTATACCGCCTCGTGACCGGCCGCGCCCGCAGACTCGACGATCACGCCCTCGGCAGGGGTGAGGCGAAGACGACCTGCGACGTGTTCCTGCT
Organism: Actinomycetota bacterium; assembly: GCA_046729255.1. Taxonomy (GTDB): domain Bacteria; phylum Actinomycetota; class Thermoleophilia; order Gaiellales; family Gaiellaceae; genus PALSA-612. The sequence goes on along the minus strand of JBKPGF010000083.1, from coordinate 8,873 downwards.
CTCGGTCCCTGCGAGTCGCGAGCGCGATCGAACCCTCGACACCGTCGATTTCCGCAGCGTCCGGTCCGAGATTGACCGCGACGACGACACCGTCGCCTCGTCGCCAGGCCCACGTTCCCAGCGGCGAGGGAAGCTCGGCGTACTCACCTGCGCGGAGATCCGCCAGCTGCGTGCGGAGGGCGATGAGGTCGCGCGTGAAATGGAGGGTCGACTCCGGATCAGCCCGCTGATCCTCGACGTTGCGGCTCGTGTCCTCGAGCGGCAGCCACGGGTTCTTCCAGCCCCCGTCACTTGCCCACGGCATCGGCGTACGGCAGGGATCGCGCGAAGGGTCGGCGACGTCGCGAATGCGATCTGGCGGTATGTGCCCATCGGGTAGGGCAAGCTCGTCGCCGTAGTAGAGGGACGCCGTACCGCGAAGGGTCAGCAGGATGAGCAGGGCGCAGCGGGCGAGCTGCTCGTCGCCGTCGCACCAGCGGGTCGTCAAACGTCCGACGTCATGGTTCGACCCGATCCAGCAGGGCCACGCGCCGTCCGGCAGCGCTGCCTCCGTGGCCGCGACGACCGCGCGCAACACACCGGGATCGAGGCCGGCGTGGACAAACGCGAAGTTGAAGGCGAGGTTCAGCTCGTCCGATCCCGAGCCGTAGTACGTGGCCCAGGCCGGGACGTCGAGGACATAAACCTCGCCCAGCAGCACGCGCGGGGGTTCGTACGCGTCGGCCAAAGCCCGCCATTCGCGATAGATCTCGTGAGTCTCCGGGCGATTCATGGAGTGGACGCGCTGGTCTCCGACGTCGTTGCGCAGCTCGCGATCCTTGACGAGCCCGTGCGCGACGTCGATCCGGAAGCCGGCGATGCCGCGGTCGAACCAGAAGCGGAGGATCCGCTCGAACTCCTCGCGCACCTCCGGGTTCCACCAGTCGAGATCCGGTTGCTGCCGGGCGAAGTTGTGGAGGTAGTAGCGGCCGCGATCGGCGTCGAGCTCCCATGCCGATCCTCCGCCGAAGATGGCTCGCCAGTTGTTCGGCACCTCGTCCGCCCAGACGTAGAGCTCCGGCCGCTCGCGAAACCACCGATGCTGGTCGGACGTGTGGTTCGGGACGAGGTCGAGCAGCACCCGTAGGCCACGCCGCCCGGCCTCCGCCACGAGCCGGTCGACGTCCTCGAGCGTCCCGAGATCGGGATGGACGCCGGTGTAGTCGGCGACGTCGTAGCCCCAGTCGACGTCAGGCGACGGGTTGATCGGATTGAGCCAGAGCGCCGCGACGCCGAGCCACTGCAGGTAGTCGAGCTTCGCCGTCAGGCCGGCAAGGTCGCCGATGCCGTCGCCGTTTGCGTCCGCGAACGAGCGGGGATACGCCTGGTAGAAGACCCCGTCGCGCCACCACGCTTGACTCACGTCGCATGTAACGATTACAGGAGCGTCGCTGTATCCGGGAGGAGTGTGCGTGGCTGAGATCGCGTTCGAGCAGGTGACGAAGGTCTACGACGACGGGACGCTTGCCGTGGACGAGCTCGATCTCCTCATCGGGGACGGGGAGCTCATGGTCGTCGTCGGCCCCTCCGGCTGCGGCAAGACGACGGCCCTGCGCATGCTCGCCGGGCTCGAGGAGATCTCGGACGGATGGATTCGAATCGGCGAGCAGGTGATCAACGACCTCACGCCCAAGGAGCGCGACATCGCGATGGTCTTCCAGAATTACGCCCTCTACCCGCACATGTCGGTGGCGCAGAACCTCGCCTTCGGCCTCCGCTTTCGCAAGCTGCCGAAGTCGGAGGTCAACGAGCGTGTCCAACGCGCGGCTGAGCTGCTAGAGATCGACGAGCTCCTCGACAAGAAGCCGCGCGCGCTGTCGGGGGGGCAGCGGCAGCGTGTCGCGATGGGGCGCGCGATCGTGCGCGAGCCGCAGGCCTTCCTCATGGACGAGCCACTGTCGAACCTCGACGCGAAGCTGCGCGTCCAGATGCGGGCCGAGATCCACGATCTCCAGCGCCGCCTGGACGTGACGACGCTCTACGTGACGCACGACCAGGTGGAGGCTATGACGCTGGGTGACCGCGTCGCCGTGATGCTCGACGGACGGCTGCAGCAGGTCGCCCCTCCGCAGGCCCTCTACGAGCGCCCTGTCAACGAGTTCGTCGCGGGATTCATCGGCTCGCCGTCGATCAACATCGTGGAGGCGGAGCTCGACCGCTCGAACGGCGGGCTGTCGGTGACCTTCGGCGAACACCGGCTCGCCGTCGACGAGGCCATCATGCGTGCCCGGCCGGGCCTCGGCGACTATCTCGACCGCATGGTGCTGCTCGGGATCCGCCCCGAGCACTTCGAGGATGCGGCGCTCGATTCCGACACGCCGTCCGACCGGCGGATTCGTATCACGTGTGACCTCACGGAGCCCCTCGGGGCGGAGATGCTCGTGCACTTCTCGGTGTCCGCGCCTGTGGTGGTCACGGGTGCCGGCGGCGATACCGACCCGACTCTCGGCGCTTCACCTCCCGGCGTGGAGGAGGGGAGCTCCCGGCTCATCGCCCGGGTCGATCCGCGCAGCCGGATCACGGAGGGCACCGAGGCCGAGCTCGCCGTCGACACGAGTCGCCTGCATTTCTTCGACCCCGAGTCCCGGGAGGCGATCTAGGAGGGCCTGGCGGAACGTCGCTCGTCGTCGGGACGCGATGGTCGTTCCGAGGCAAGGACGCAGGGAGCCCGCGTACTCGCAGCAGGCGGTGCGTACGTGGGCGACCGAGGACGCCGCCTCGGGGCGATCCAGCGCGTCAAGGACGGCACGGTGATGCTCCGCCAAGTCTCCTGATGGCCGGGCTCGCCGAACGCGTCGTCGAGCTCGTCGAACCGCACCCTGCGGTGCGGGCGATCCGGCTGGTCGGGTCGCGGGCGGAACGACGTGCAACCGATCGATCCGACTGGGACTTCCGGGTCGACACGAGCGACTTCTCCAGTGTCGTCGACGCGCTTCCACGCCTGCTCGCCCCGCTGGAGCCGCTCACCCAGCAGTGGGATCGCCTGAGCCCTCACCAGTGCTGGATGCTGATGCTGCGCGGCCCCGTGAAGGTCGATCTCATATTCCCGGAGGTGCCGCATGCTGACGAACCGCCGTGGCAGGTGTGTGCCGACACGCTCGAGGGCATCGACGCGCACTTCTGGGACTGGGTGCTGTGGCTGAGCAGCAAGGACGCGCGAGGCAAGCGCGAGGTCGTCGAAACGGAGCTCGAGAAGCTCTTCGACCACCTCTTGGCGCCGCTTTCAATCAGCAGTCAGCCGTCGTCGGTCGAGGAAGCCGTCGCCGCCTACCGCGTCGCTCGCGGTCGCGCGGAGGAAGCCCTTGGCATGGCAGTGCCGCGCGAGCTCGAACGAGAGGTTCTCCCGGCGCTCTAGCCCTTGACGGCACCGGCGGTGAGGCCGGCGAGAATCCGCCGCTGCAGCACGAGCGTCAGCACGATGAGCGGGACGGTCACGACGACGGTGGCCGCCATGATCTGGCCCCACGGCTTGTCGAAGGTGCTTCCGGTCGCGCCGGTGAAGCTCGTGATCGCGACTGGGACCGTGTATCTCTCCGGCGTCTGGATGAACGACAGGGCGAAGAGGAACTCGTTCCAGGCCGCGATGAACGCGAGCAGTCCGGCGGTCACGAGCCCTGGCGCCACGAGTGGCAGCATCACCCGGTAGAACGTCTGGAGTGGAGAGGCGCCGTCGACGTACGCGGCCTCCTCCAGGTCGCGCGGGAGCGCGCGCATGAAGCTCGTCAGCACCCACACGGTGAAGGGAAGCACGAGGATCATGTAGCTGAGCACGAGCGCACGCAAGGTGTCATAGATGTCGAACCGGTTGATCGTCGTGTAGAGCGCCCCGAGAATCGCGATCTGCGGGAAGATCGTCATCGAGAGCATGAGGTAGAGGACCGCTGAGCGCCCATGGAAGCGGAAGCGGCCGAGGGCGTAGCCGGCAAGCGCGCCGAGAGCGAGCGCGACGAGCGTCACGGAGCCGGCCACGATCGTCGAGTTCAGTAGCGCCCGCAGGAACTGGTCGCTCGACAGCACGGCGCGGAAGTTCTCCAGCGTCGGGTGCTCCGGGACGTACTGCACCGGCGTCGTGAAGAGCTCGCTCTCCTTCGTGAAGGCGGAGCGCAGCGCCCAGTAGAAGGGGAACAGGGCGTAGACGAAGATCGCCGCGATCAGGAGGTAGAACGGGATGCGCTTCGCCAGGCGCCGAGCGCTGCGCCGCTCGCGCCGCTTGCGCTTCACGAGCTCCTGCGCTCGCGTCGCCCGGTCGGCTTCGTGGGCAACCACGGTCATTGCTGCTGCACGCGCATGAAGGTCGTGTAGATGACGACGAAGAGGCCGATGATCAGGAAGATCCCGATGCTGATCGCCGCGCCGTAGCCGACGTCGCCAAAGGCGACAATCGTGTTCTGGTTGTAGATGGCCATCGTCTGCGTGTCGACACGAGAGCCGAAGAAGACGTAGAACACGTCGAAGACTCGGAGCGCGTCGAGGGTGCGGAAGATGACCGTGACGAGGATGGCTGGCACGAGGAGCGGCAGCGTGATCTTCCAGAACTGGTGCCACTTGCTTACCCCGTCCACGTCGGCCGCTTCGTAGAGCTCGTGCGGGATGACCTGCAGCCCCGCCAGCAGCAGGAGCGCGACGAACGGCGTCGTCTTCCAGATGTCGACCGTCGCCACGGCTGCGAGCGGCTCCTCGGAGATCCAGGCGACGGGCCCGTCGATGACGTGCAGGCGGACGAGCCCGTCGTTGACGACGCCGAAGACGTCGTCGTACATCCACTTCCACATCTGGGCGGCTACCACCGTCGGGATCGCCCACGGCACGAGCATCACGGCCCGCATCACGCCTCGCCCCTTGAAGCCCGAGTTGACGACGAGCGCGATGATCATCCCGAGCAGGAGCTCGATGGAGACCGTGATCGCGGTGAACTTCACCGTAACGATGACCGAGTCCCACCAGATCGGGTCGTCGATGAGGTCGCGATAGTTCTGGAGACCCACCCACCGCGTCGGCTCCAGACCGCCGAGGAACTGTCGGTCCGTGAAGCTGTCGTAGATCGTCTGGCCGAGGGGATAGAGCGCGATCAGCGCCATGGCGACGAGCGCCGGCGTGACCATGAGCCACGCCAGCCGCGTCTGTCTGCGCTGGAGCCGGGTCGAGCGGCGGCGTCTCGGCCGCGGTGCGGCGACGGTGGTCGTCTCGTTGGCGCTCATCGCATCGTCCTACCCACAAAGCGAGGATGGGGGCGCTTCTGCCCCCATCCTCTCACGATCGTCGTGTCTCCCTTCGTCTCGTCCGCGGCTCGCTTACCTCGGAAGCGCGCGTTCGAGTCGCTGAGCCAGCCCTGGCAGGACGCTTGTCGCGTCCCGGCCGTTCAGGATCTGGTTGATGCCCTGGTAGATGATCTGGGATCCCTGGTTGTACTTCGTGCCGAGGAAGCGCGACGGTCGTGTGACACGCTTGACGTTCGCGATCTCGGGCTTGAGCCAGGGGTTGACCTTGCGAACGTCCGCCCGTGCGGCGACGGCCGGGATGGTCGGCACGTTGCTGTTGAAGATCGCGTTGTACCGCTCGACTGCCGGGCTCGTCAGATAGCGGACGAGCTCGACCGCCGCGAGCGGCTGCTTCGAGAAGCTCGACACGGCGAGCTGCCAACCCCCGACCGTTCCGACGGGCGCGTTCGCCCCGGTGCGGGGAAGCGTGGTCACATCGAACTTGCCCTTGATCGGGCCCGTCTGGCCGATCGCGTAGGCGTACGGCCAGTTGCGCATGAACGCCGCGTTGCCGGCCGTGAAGGCCTTCTCTGCCTCGCCTTCCTGGTACGTCGTCACGCCGCGCGGGGTGATGTCGCCCACCCAGCTGCGCTGGAGGTTGAGCATCGCTGCCGCCCGCGGGTTGTTGATCGTGACCTTGCCGCCGTCGATGAACTGACCGCCGCCGCTCGATGCGAGCCACTCGAGAGCGTCACACGTCAAGCCTTCGTAGGCGTTGCCCTGGTACACGAAGCCGTAGAAGTTGTCGTTGTTCGCCTGCTCGCCGTCCTGGATCTTCTTCGCCATCGCGCCGAGCTGTGCCCATGTCTTCGGCGGCCCGGAGTAGTCGTACTTCTGCAGGAGGTCCTTGCGGTAGTAGAGGATCCCGAAGTCGCCGAACCACGGCATCGCGACGAGCTTGCCGCGGACGGTGTCGTTGAGGATGATCCCCTTCGAGTGCTGCTTCGCCTCCTTGCGCAGCACGCGCCCGAGGTTGTAGAGGTACGGCGCGAACGCCCCGGTGTAGATGACATCGATCATCACGACGTCGAAGGCCGACGAGTTCGCCGAGAACGTCCGCGCCAGCTGAGCATATGACGCGTCGGAGGCGACAGGGTGGGGCACGAGCTTGACCTTGATGCCCGTGTCCTGCGAGAACTTCTTCACGAGGTTCACGTCTCGGGTATGCGATTTGCCGACCGGCCCGTCGCCGAGGAACGTGATGCTTCGTCCGCCGTACTTCGCTTTGATTGCCTTCGCATTTGGCACCGGCGGCGGCTTGATGTTCTGCGCGGATACCGCGACGGCCGTTGGGCTTGCGGTTCCGGCGGTGCCGGCGATTCCCGCCGCCGCGATGCTCAACGAGACCACGAGGGCCAAGGCGCCGATGAGTCCAGCGCCAAGCAATGCGCGACGTTTCACCATTCTCACGCCCTTTCTGAAGATTTGGAGATCAGTCCCACACGGCCCGGCGTGCGGGGTAGTGGTTGACCGTCCGCCCCCGGTCTAGACACGACTTCGGTCACGACGCACCGGATGATAGATGCCCACTTTCGCGGCTGCGTAAGCTTGGCCGATGCCCGCAGATGCCGTTTCGGACTACCCGCTAGGCCAGAAGCGGCCCGACGACGTCACGACCCCGTCGGGTCTCCCTCTTGACAATGTGACCGTCGAGGGCATGCGGGAGGGGCGGCTCGCTTGGGAGGACCTGCGGGCGACTCCTGAGACGCTCCGCCGCCAGGCGGCGGTGGCGGAGGCAGTGGGGCGGACGGCACTGGCCGAGAACCTCGAGCGCGCGGCCGAGCTCGCCGTGATCCCGTCGGAGACGATCCTCGAGATCTACACCGCGCTCCGGCCGCATCGCTCGGGCGAGGACGAGCTCGAAGCGTGGGCGATGAAGCTCGACGAGGCCGGGGCGCCTCTGACGGCCGCGTTCGTGCGGGAGGCGAGTGAGGTGTACGCGAGGCGAGGGCTCCTTGCAGGAGATCGCGGCCGGGTCTAGCCGCTTTCGCTCGCGCGAGGAGCGCGAGCTCCGGCGCGAGCTGTTGATCGCGCCGTACCCCGAGCTCGGCCTCGTGGCGATGGACGGCCCTGACGATCCCGAGCCGAGCATCGTCATCGAGGACGGTCGGGTCGTCGAGATCGACGGCACCCGCGAGGAGGACTACGACGTGCTCGACGCCTTCATCGCCCGGCGAGGCATCGATCTCCCGGCCGCCGCGGAGGGTGCGGCCCTGAGCGACGATGAGCTCGCGCGGCGCCTCGTGGACGTCGAGCACTCCCGGGACGAGCTCGTCCGACTCAGCCGCGGCCTGACGCCAGCTCGGTTGGCTCGCGTCGTGAGCCGGCTCGATCCCGTCGAGATGATGTTCGCGCTGAAGAAGCTGCGGGCGCGGCGTGCTCCGGCCAACCAGGCACACGTGACCAACCTCAAGGAGAGCCCGGCGCTGCTCGCCGCCGATGCCGCCGAGGCGGCCGCACGTGGCTTCGCGGAGCTCGAGACGACAGTCGGCGTCTCCCGGTACGCGCCGTTGAACGCGATCGCGCTGCTCGTCGGCTCCCAGACCGGCCGTCCGGGCGTCATGACGCAGTGCGCCGTCGAGGAACGCCGCAACCTCCAGCTGGCGATGCAGGGTCTCGTGACCTACGCCGAGACGTTGTCGGTCTACGGCACGGAGCCGGTCTTCGTCGACGGTGACGACACGCCGTGGTCCAAAGCATTCCTTGCCTCCGCCTACGCCTCGCGCGGCGTGAAGGTGCGGTTCACTTCCGGCGGTGGCTCGGAGGCGCTCATGGGGCACGCGCAGGGCAAGTCGATGCTCTATCTCGAGGCCCGCTGCCTGGCCGCCGTCCGCGCCGCCGGCTCCCAGGGGGTGCAGAACGGCTCCATCTCTTGCGTTGCCCTCGTGCTCGCGGTGCCCGGAGGAACGCGCGAGATCCTCGCCGAGAACCTGCTCGCGGCGTGGCTCGATCTCGAGGTCGCGTCAGGGAACGACGCCATCGCGTCGCACTCGGAGGTCCGGAAGACGGCGAAGCTCATGGGCCAGCTCCTTCCGGGCACGGACTTCGTGACGTCCGGCTACTCGGTGATGCCGCGAAAGGACAACATGTTCGGCGGCGGCAACTACGACGCGGACGACATCGACGAGTGGCTAACGGTGCAGCGCGACTGGCAGGTCGACGCCGGCATCGAGCCGATCACGGAGGAGGCGGCCCTCGACGTCCGGGAGCGGGGAGCGCGCGCCGTCCAGGCGGTGTTTCACGCCCTTGGCTTTCCCGAGGTCTCCGATGCCGAGGTGGACGCGGCGACGCGCGGCTACTCGAGCGACGACCTGCCGGACCGGAACCGGGCGGCCGACGTGGCCGCAGCCGACCGCGTGCTGCACGAGCACATCAGCGGCCTCGAAGTTGCGCGCGCGCTCGACGAGGCCGGCTTCGAGGACGTCGCCGCCGCGATCGTCGGCATGCAGCGCCAGCGCGTGTGCGCCGACTACCTTCAGACGTCCGCCGTCATCGGCGAGGACTGGAGGGTGAGCTCTGCGGTCAACGACCCGAACCGCTACTCCGGGCCCGGCACGGGCTACGTGCTCGCCGGTG
>JBKPGF010000082.1:0-22604 GCA_046729255.1 Actinomycetota bacterium | reverse complement strand
GTCGTCGACGATGAGAAACCGCCACGGCTGCTTGTTCGACGCGCTGCCCGACAGCCGGCCAGCGTCGAGGATGCGCTCGACGACATCGTCCGGGATCGGTCGTGGATCGACGTCGTGCGCGTTCCGGTCGCGCTTGCTCGCGATGGTGAGATACGTGTCCACGCGCCGATTATCCCCGCGCGATGGCTTCCGCAACCCTGCGCCCCGCGCGAATCGCGCCTTCCATCGTCCCGGCGAACGCGTCGGTGTGCTCGCCCGCGAAGTGCACGCGGCCGAGCGGGCGGCGTATCGCGTCCTGGAAGCGATTGACCTGACCTGGCGCGTACGCGACGGCCGAACCCTGGCTCCAGCCGTCCGTGTGCCACGAGACGGTCTCGCCTCGCTCGAAATCCGCCCGCGACCCCGGATAGATCTCGTCGAGCTCGTCCGCGATGAGCAGTGGACGCGTGCGGCGGCTGATCGAGCCGAGCAGAAGGCCGTTCCGGCCCGTCGTGTAGGCGGTGACCAACCGCCGCCTCACGTCCCAGGCGGTCTGGAAGGTGAGATCGGCGACGACTCCGCGCGTGGGGATTCGCTTGTACTCGAGCGCCGACTTCACGCCGTGTCCGTAGGCCAGCTCCTCGACCGCGGCCTCGAGCGTTGGCGAGGGAGCGGGCTCGAACTCCATTGACGCGAGGACGGGGACGGGAACGGTGACTACGCAAAAGTCCGCGTCGATCCCGTCCACGCTCACGCCGCTCGACGTCCGTTCGACGTGCGATGCCGGCTCCTCCAGTTGCACGTCGACCCCGCGCGAGAGCGCGAGCGGCAGCCGGTCGGCCCCGCCACGAATGCGGAAGACCGTGTTGGCGTCGCGGATGACGCGGGACTGCTGGACGAGGAACAGCAGTGACAGGTACTCGGGCTCGACCCCGTATGTCTCGCGAAGCTCGTGACCGAGGAGAAATCGGGCGCGGTCGGAGAGGCCCAGTTCGCGCATCAGCCAGGCAGCAGAGCGCCTGTCGAGCGCCGGGGAGGGATGCAGCCTCGTGACGCGGAGGCGGAAGCGACCGATGTCTGCGCCTGTTTCGTCGGTGAGGAAGCGTTTGAACGAGTGGCGTCGGCCGCGCCGGTACACGTCCGGAGTGAACCGATCGGCAAACGCGAACCCGATACCGAGCCGCCGAAGCAGGCCCAACGTCTGTCCGTGGTGAACGGCGACGAACTCGGCGCCGGCCTCCGCTAGCCGCCCTCCCTCGAGCTCGCGGAACGTCAGCACGCGGCCGCCGACGCGGTCTCGAGCCTCCAGCACCGTGACGCGGAAGCCGAGTTGCTCGAGGCGCCGGGCGCAGACGAGCCCGGCGAGCCCGGCGCCGACGACGACCACTTGCTTCCGCTTCGCTCGGAGCGTGAAGGGCACAGCCGCGGCCACGCCGAGGAACTCTCGACGCGTCAGGCTCAAGACAGGCGTTCGTACGCGGACAGCGTCAGGAAGTCGACGAACTCGTCTGCGAGAGCGACCTCGTCGAACACCTCACGGGCCGTCTCGTAGTTCGGCCCGAGCGACGCCATCTCCTCGGCCTCGATCTCGAGCACCCGCTCACGGCTCACCCGTCCGTGCCGCAGCCACTGCCACACCTGCGATCGCGAGATCTCCGCGGTGGCGACATCCTCCATGAGGTTGTTGATGGCCGCCGCGCCCGCGCCCTGAAGCCAGGCCGCGATGTACTGGATGCCGACGGAGACGTTGAGGCGCACGCCATCCTCGGTGACATCGCCGGGTGTCGCCGCGACGTCGAGCAGCTGCGCGGCGCCCACGTCGACGTCCTCGCGCTTGCGATCGACCTGGTTAGGACGTGAGCCGAGAACGGCGTCGAACTCCGCCTGCGCGGTGGGCACGAGGTCGGGATGCGCGACCCACGTGCCGTCGAAGCCGTCGCCCGCCTCGCGCTGCTTGTCCTCGGACACCTTCTCGAGTGCCACTGCGTTCACCTCGGGATCGCGACGGCTCGGGATGAACGCGGCCATGCCGCCGATCGCGTGCGCGTCGCGGCGATGGCACGTCTTCACGAGCAGCTCCGTGTACGCGCGCATGAAGGGCACGGTCATCGTCACGAGCGGCCGGTCGGGCAGCACGAACTCCGGCCGGTCGCGGAACTTCTTGATGACGCTGAACATGTAGTCCCAGCGGCCTGCGTTGAGCCCCGCTGAGTGCTCGCGCAGCTCGTAGAGGATCTCCTCCATCTCGAACGCGGCGAGGATCGTCTCGATGAGGACGGTCGCGCGGATCGTTCCCTGGGGGAGGCCCAGCTCGTCCTGGGCGAGGACGAATGCGTCGTTCCAGAGCCGCGCCTCCACGTGGCTCTCGAGCTTCGGCAGGTAGAAGTACGGCCCCGAGCCGGTTCTCAGCTGCCGCTCCGCCGAGTGGAACATGTAGAGGCCGAAGTCGAAGAGGCCCGCGGAAACGGACTCGCCGTCGACCGTCACGTGCTTCTCGCGGAGGTGCCAGCCGCGCGGGCGCACGAGCATGGTCGCGATCTCGTCGTTGAGGCTGTACTGCTTCTCGCCCGTGTCGAGCGAGATCGTCCGCTCGACGGCGTCGATGAGGTTCGACTGGCCCTCGACGCAGTTCGTCCACGTGGGCGAGTTCGCGTCCTCGAAGTCGGCCATGAAGACCTTCGCGCCCGAGTTGAGGGCATTGATCACCATCTTCCGGTCGACCGGCCCGGTGATCTCGACGCGCCGGTCCTGGAGATCGGCGGGTACCGAAGCGACGCGCCAGTCCGTGTCCTCGCGGACGTGGCTCGTCTCGCTCAGAAAGTCGGGCAGCTCACCCGCCTCGATGCTGCGCTGCCGTTCGTCGCGCTCGGCAAGGAGCTCTGCGCGGCGTGGCCCGAGCTCTCGCTGGAGCTTCGCGACGAACGCGAGTGCCTCTGCGGTGAGGATCCGCTCGCCCGCCTCGCCGGCATCCGCGAGCACCTCGACGCCGGCGGGGAGCGTGGTAGCCACGGGCATAGACTGACACGCGTGGCGCTCGATCGCGCATTCACGGAGGCCGTGACGGCCGCGCTGCCGGAGGGTGCGGTACTCACCGACCACGAGGAGCTGCGGACGTACGAATGCGACGGGCTGACAGGGCGGCGCGTCATCCCGGGGCTCGTGTGCCTGCCCGAGACGACGGAGCAGGTGCAGGCGGTGGTGCGAGCCTGCGCTGCGCAGGCGATTCCATTCGTCGCGCGCGGCGCCGGAACGGGCTTGTCCGGTGGAGCGCTCCCCGTTGCCGAGGGCATCGTCATCTCGCTCGCGCGTATGAACCGCGTGCTCGAGATCGACCTCGACGCACAGCGAGTCGTCGTCCAGCCGGGCGTCACGAACCTCCAGGTGACCGAGGCGGTCGCTACCGAAGGCTTCTACTACGCCCCCGATCCGTCGAGCCAGCAGGTGTGCACGATCGGCGGCAACCTCGCCGAGAACTCGGGCGGCGCGCACTGCCTGAAATACGGGTTCACGGTCAACCATGTGCTCGCGGCCAGGGTCGTGCTGCCCGACGGCGAGGTCGTGACGCTCGAGGCCGACGCGCCGGGGCCCGACCTGCTGGGCGTGTTCGTCGGCTCGGAGGGCACGCTGGGCATCGCCACCGAGATCACGCTGCGGGTGCTGCGCCGTCCCGAGCGCGTCGTGACGCTGCTCGCGGCGTTCGACTCGACCGACGCCGCCGGCGTCGCCGTGTCGAACATCGTCGGCGCGCGGATCCTCCCGGCCGCGATCGAGATGATGGACCGACTGACGATCGAGGCCGCCGAGGCGGGCGTCGGCGCCGGCTATCCCGAGGGTGCGAACGCGGTGCTCATCGTCGAGCTGGACGGCGTCGCCGTGCAGGTGGAGGAGGATCTCGAGCGGGTCGAGGCGATCTGCCTCGAGGCGGGATCCTTCGAGATCCGCATGGCCGCCGACGCCGAGGAGCGTGCGTTGCTGTGGCTGGGGCGGAAGTCGGCGTTCGCCGCGATGGGGCGGATCTCGGAGAGCTACTACGTCCAGGACGGCGTCGTTCCGCGGACGAAACTGCCGGAGGTGCTTCGCGAGATTGCCCGGCTGGAGGCCGAGCACGGCCTCCGCGTCGGCAACGTCTTCCACGCCGGCGACGGCAACCTCCATCCGCTCGTGCTCTACGACGACCGCGTGGAGGGCGAGGCCGAGCGAGCGCGCGAGCTGGCCGACGCGATCCTCGTCGCCTGCGTCGATGCCGGTGGGTCGATCACCGGGGAGCACGGCGTGGGGACGGACAAAGCCTGCTCGATGCCACTCCTCTTCTCGGAGGACGACCTCGAGGCCATGCAGCGGCTGCGGCGCGCGTTCGACCCGGCCGGCATCGCCAATCCGGGGAAGCTCTTCCCGACGCCTCGCCTCTGCGGCGAGGTGCCGGGCCCGTATCGACAGCATCCACTCGAGAGGCTGGGCCTTGCAGAACGTCTCTGACGTCGCGCAGGCAGTCCGGGACGGCGTCGCCGTCGAAGAGCTCGATCTCAGCGGTCTCGACCGCGTGCTCGAGCACGAGGCGGGCGACCTCACGTGCACCGTCGAGGCGGGGATCCGGCTGTCGACGCTCCAGGCCGAGCTCGCGGAGCACGGGCAGATGCTCGCGCTCGATCCTCCGGGCGATCCGACCATCGGCGGTTGCATCGCAGGTGATCTCGTCGGGCCGCGGAGCCACCGCTACGGGCGCATGCGCGATCTCTTGCTCGGCGTCACCGTCGTGCTCGGCGACGGGCTCGTGGCGAGCTCGGGCGGCAAAGTCGTGAAGAACGTCGCCGGCTACGACCTCGGCAAGCTCTTCTGTGGATCGAGGGGCACGCTCGGCGTCATCTGCCGCGCCAGCCTGCGACTTCACCCGCTGCCGGACGCGTCCGCGACGCTCGTCGCGCCCGTCTCGTCCGCTGATGACGGCGAGGCCAAGCGTCAGCTGATCCTCCGCTCGACACTCGTCCCGAGCGCCCTCGACGGCACAGAAGAGCGGCTCGCCGTGATGTTCGAGGGGAGCGTTCGCGCCGTCGAGTTCCAGCTCGAGGCCGCCCGAGAGCTTGTCGGGGGTGAGGCGGCAGGCGACGACGTGTGGCACGAGGTCCGGGCGCGGCCAGGGTCGCACTCGGCCGAGGACGACCCCGTCCTGCGGACTCTCCACGAGCGCGTCCGTCTGACGCTCGCAGGCCGTTGATCGACCGCGAGCTCATCGACGCGTGCACCCACTGCGGTTTCTGCCTGCCCACGTGCCCGACGTACGGGCCGCTCGGCCAGATGGAAGCCGACTCGCCGCGCGGCCGCATCTGGCTCATGCGCGGGCTCGCCGACGGGACGATGACGGCGAACGCGTCCGTCGTCGAGCACATCGACCGCTGTCTCGGCTGCATGGCGTGCGTGACCGCGTGCCCGTCGGGCGTGCGCTACGACCTCCTCATCGAGCAGACGCGTGAGGTTATCGAGGAGGAGTACGACCGGCCGGCTGGCGACTGGCTGCTGCGCACACTCGTCTTCTCTGTCTTCCCGCACCCGCGGCGGCTGCGGGCGGCGCTCGCGCTGGCTCCTCTCGCCGAGGTGATGCCGGGGCGGCTGCGTGCTCTCGGCGATCTCGCGCCGCCCTGGAGCTCACGTGAGCGGCCGCCCGAGGTGACTGCGGCGGCAGGGGAGCTTCGGGGCCGGGTCGGACTGCTCACCGGCTGCGTGCAGAGCGTCGTCTTCGGCGACGTGAACGCCGCCACCGCGCGGGTGCTGGGTGCGGAGGGATTGGAGGTCGTGACGCCGCGTGGTCAGGCATGCTGCGGCGCGCTCCACCTCCACGCCGGCAGGCGGGAGGAAGGGAAACGACGGGCGCGCGCGCTCGGCAAGCGGTTCCGTGCCGCCGGTGTCGACACGATCGTCGTCAACGCGGCGGGCTGTGGCTCGCACCTGAAGGAGGCTGCCATCGATGTGCGCGTGGCCGACGTCTCCGAGCTGCTGGCGGAGGAGCCGAGGGCCGACAGGCATCCGCTGGGCCTCCGCGTGGCTTTCCAGGACTCGTGCCATCTGTCCCATGCGCAGGGGATCCGCGTCGAGCCGCGCGATCTCCTGGACGCCATCCCCGGGCTCCAGCGGCTGGAGCCTGCCGAGCAGGCGATCTGCTGCGGCTCCGCGGGCATCTACAACCTCACGAAGCCCGACGCCGCGCGTGAGCTGGGAGACCGGAAGGCCGCTCATGTGCTGACCACCGAGCCGGACGTCTACGCGAGCGCCAACTCCGGCTGCCTCGTGCAGGTCTCGGCAGCGCTACGACGCGCCGGCCGTGCGCTCCCCGCGCTGCACCCGATCGAGCTGCTCGACGCCTCGATCCGCGGCGTGGCCGCCGACGAAGTGCTCGCTACCGCCCGGCGCTAGCGAGATAGACGCGGCGCGACTCGCCTAGCCCTTTGAGCTCGTGCTCGCCGCGATCGGTGAACTCGAGCCCGGATCCGGCGACGAGATCTCGCACCGTCGCGGTGACCAGCGTCTCTCCGGTCGCAGCGAGGCCTGCAACTCGCGCCGCGACGTTGACCACAATGCCGCGCGGCTTCCCGCCTGCAGGCCGCTCGACCTCCCCGGTGTGCAATCCCGCGCGCATCTCGAGCCCGATGCTCTGGACAGCGCTCTGGATTGCGAGCGCGCAGCGAATCGCCCTCGCCGGGCCGTCGAAGACGGCGAAGAAGCCGTCTCCGGCCGTGTCGATCTCCTCGCCTGCGTAGCGATCGAGCTCACGCCGGACGAGTGAGTGATGTTGCTCGACTAGCCGTGACCACGCCGCGTCGCCGACGCGTCGCGCCGTCTCCGTGGAACCGACGAGATCCGTGAAGAGGATCGTCGCGAGGACGCGATCGGCGACCGGGGCGGGTCGGGCGCCCGTGAGGAACTCCTCGATCTCGTCGAGTAGCGGCTCGGCGTCGACCCATGGCAGCGTACTCGCGCCGGGCACCTCGACGAAGCGGGCGCCGGTGATGCCGTCTGCGACCTCTCGGCTCCTCTGTACGCCGTGCATGGGATCGTCCGCTCGGTGCAGCACGAGCGTTGGTGCCTGCACCATCGGCATCGCGTCATGGACGTCCGCGATCGCGACAGACGCGAGGTGGTTGCGGATTGCGCCGGGGCTGCCACCAAGCCGCTCGCGAGCGCCCCACCACGCCTTCATCACATCGTCCGCGCCGGGTGCGAACCTCGTGATCGTCTCGCCGTCGCCCCAGCGGCTGACGATGCCGTCGATGAGCGCTGCCCGCTGCTCCTCGTCGAGTTCGCTGGGAGGACCGGTCACAAATGTGCTGGCGAGAACGAGTGCGCTGACGCGCTCGGGGTACGTTGCGGCGAAGAGGATCGACATCGGTCCACCTTCGTGGTAGGCGAAGAGGGCGGCACGTTCGCTATCCGCCGCATCCATCACCGCACGCACGTCGTCCATGCTCGTCTCGAGGTCGGCGATGCCCCCGTGCCGGTCGGAGAGGCCCGTGCCTCGCTTGTCGAGACGTATCAGCCGTGAGAACGACGCGAGCCGCTCGAGGAACGCCGCGTGACGCGGCTCCTCCCAGTCGAACTCGAGGTGGCTGATGAAGCCGGGAACGAGCACGAGATCGAGCGGCCCGTCACCGGTCACCTGGTAGGCGATCGAGACGTCGCCGCTCTGGGCGTAGCGAATCGGGCCTCGCACAGCGTCATTCTCCCACCGACCTTGTGTCGTCCGTATGCGCGAGCGATAGTCCTCTCCGTGAAGCGGGTCAACGTCGCGGGGTGGCTCTTCGTCGTGCTCGTGGCGCTGCTCGTGGAGGCGGGAGTCCGCGCCTTCGACTACGAGCAGAGCATCGCCACCCCGTCGTCAACGCTTAAGGCCCTCTACGACCAGCTGACGGAGGGCACGCTGTCCGGCGAGATCGGCTTCACGCTCCACGCGTACCTCGAGGGGCTCGCGCTGGCGATCCTGATCGGCGTCGGGCTCGGGGTTCTCGTCGGTAGCTCACGGACGTTGCTGGACGGCTCGTCCCTCTTGGTCGAGTTCATGCGTCCGATCCCGGCCGTCGCGCTGATCCCCCTGGCGATTCTGTGGTTTGGGACGTTCGGCATCGGCACGCACCGTTTCGTCGTCGCGTATGCGGCCGCCTGGCCGATCCTGATCAGCACGCTCTACGGCGTCCGCGGCGTCGACCGCATGCTCCACGACGTCGCGAGAACATCCGGGGTCGGCCGCGCCGGTCGACTCTTCCGGGTGACGCTGCCGGCAGCTCTCCCCAGCATCGTCACCGGCATACAGATCAGCGCCGCGATTGCGCTCGTCGTCTGCGTGACCGCCGAGTTCCGCACGGGCGCAGGCGGTGTCGGCGACTACATGGAGGACCAGCGGTTCGCGAACAATGTTCCGGAGCTGTACGCCGCCGTCGTGCTCGTGGCGCTGCTGGGATACAGCGTGAACGTCGCGCTGCGGGTCGTCCAACGTCGCGCGCTTTTCTGGGCGGGCGAGGAGCGATCAGCGCATTGACGATGTCCGCAGGTCGCCGCTTCGTCGGGCCGGCCCTCGGCGTCGTCGTCTTTCTCGCTGCACTCGGCATCTGGCAGCTCTGGGCCGGGGCCGCGGACTCGTTCGTCGTGCCGACAGCGAGCGAGGTGGCAGAAAGGGCGTGGGAGGTGTGGCCGACACACGCGTTCCTGTCGGAGGTGGGAGAGAGCATGAAGCGCTACGCGGTCGGCTTCGCCATCGCGGCAGTGATCGGGATCTCCATCGGACTGCTGGTCGGGGCCTCACATGCTGCCCGGCGCACGCTCGATCCGTTCCTCGAGCTTCTACGATCCGTGCCCGCGATTGCGATCGTTCCGGCCGCCTTCGTCATCCTCGGGATCGGCGACGCATCGCGCATTGCGGTGATCGCCTTCGGCCTGTGCTTCCCGATCCTCGTCAACACCGCAGAGGGCGTGCGAGGCATCCCGCCCGAGGTGAGGGACACCGCGTCGATGCTGCACGTGGGGCGAGTGGAGCGCGTCGTGCGGATCTACCTGCCCGCGGCCCTGCCCTCGGTCATGGCGGGCCTGCGGATTGCGGTGTCACTGGGGCTCGTGCTCGTCATCGTCTCGGAGTTCGTGGGGGAGGCGAACGGCTTGGGCTTCTACCTCATCATCCAGGGGACTCTGAACGACTACCCCGCGCTCTACGCGGCCATCCTCTTCCTCGGCCTGCTCGGCTACGTCCTCAACAGGCTCTTCCTGCTCGTGGAGCGCCGCGTCCTCGCCTGGCACTACGGGGCCGCCGGTGAGTGAGCCGGTCCTCCGAGTCTCCGGCCTCGAGAAGCGGTACTCGGAGACCGGGCCTTCCGCACTCGCCGGCGTGACGTTCGATGTCCTGGAGGGCGAGCTGCTCGCCATCGTCGGCCCGTCCGGCGGTGGCAAGACCACGCTGCTGCGGCTGCTCTGTGGCTTGATGCCGCCCACCGCGGGCAGCATCCACCTCGATGGCCGACTCGTCTCGGCTCCGCCGCGGGAGGCCGCGATCGTCTTCCAGGACTACAGCCGCTCGCTCTTTCCCTGGCTGAACGTCACGCGAAACGTCATGTTCCCGTTGCGCCGCGAGCGCGTGCCGAGGGCGGAGAAGCACGCGCGGGTCGAACGCGTCCTGAGCGAGGTCGGCCTCGAGGACGTGGGGAAGAAGTACCCGTGGCAGCTGTCCGGCGGGATGCAGCAGCGCGTGGCGATCGCGCGTGCGCTTGTCTCGCGGCCGGAGATCCTCCTGCTCGACGAGCCGTTCGCCTCGGTGGACGCTCTGACTCGGGCCGAGCTCCAGGACCTCGTGCTGAGCCTCCACGAGCACGAAGAGAGAGGCGTCACCATCATCCACGTCACGCACGACATCGACGAGGCCGTCTACCTCGCCGACCGCGTGCTCGTGCTCAGCGGGGAGCCCGGACGGATCGTCGCTTCGATCGACGTGCCAATGTCACGACCTCGCAAGCAGACGGAGACCCGCAGCTCGCACGAGTTTCTTGCGCTACGCAACGAGCTCCACGGCCTAATCGGCTCGCGCTCGTCGCCGTGAAACTGCGATCGCCCTTCGGGCGCAGGGTAATGGAGTCAGCCCCGTCCGACGCGGATTACCCGGCGCGCTCGTTGGAAGAGCCAAAGGCGTTGAGCTGATCTTCGAGCGGCACTTCGACGCGGTGCACAGGTACCTCCATCGACGTGCTGGACGCGACCTTGCCGACGAGCTGGGTGCGCAGACGTTCGCGATCGCATTCGAGCGGGCCACGTGCCGTGTCAGCCGGCGTCGGGCAGCCGCTTCGAGATCGGCCGAACGACGGTGCGCTGCGAGGCAATCGACACGAGCGGCAACATGGCCAAGGCCTCGTTTACGGGTCACCGTGAAGCGACGCCGCTGACCGACCCAGCGTTGGAACATCGGTTCCAAGTAGCGAACGTCGCGTGCTCTGGGTACGCTTCCTGGCCGTGAGGCGGGGAGCACACGGGAGATTCCGAGCAGCGCTCGGTCTAGGGCTGGTGCTTTCAGTCGTGCTTGCCGCGGGCGTCCAGGGCGCGATCGCGGAGCTGACGAAGGTCAAGGTCTCGTTCCTGCCCGCCGAGCCGGCCGTGCTGGCCACCTATGCGAAACACCGCGGCATGTTCACCAAGCAGTCAATCGACGCCGAGCTCGTGCCGCGCACCGATCCCCAGCTGATCGTCGCGGCGCTCCTGTCCGGAGACGTGCAGTTCAGCGGTACGCACACCGGCCAAGTAGCATCGCTCAAGGCGAGGGGAGCTCCGGTCAAGGTCGTGGCCGCCGCCGCGTTGTACGACCCGAAGAACCCGACTTCGGCGCTCGTAGCCGGCAAGGGCAAGAACGTCAAGCGTCCCCGCGATCTCGCAGGGAAGACCATCCTGATCGACGGACCTAACACGATCGCCCACATCGGTGTCCTCAAGTGGCTGAAGCGGGGCGGCGTGTCTCAGGACGACGTGAAGATTGAGTTCGTCGCGTTTCGGGACATGCTTTCGCAACTGGCGAGGGGCAACGTCGACGCCGCGTTCCTCCCCGAGCCCTTCATAACGGAGGCTCAGCAGAAAGGCTTGAAGGTCGCTGGCTATCCGTTCAATGCTGTCTGCTCGAAGGTGTGCTTGCTGACCTTCTTCATGGCTCGCGCCGACCAGGACGCCAACAGCATCGCACGGTTCCGCAACGCGATCCAGAAGGCCGCCGTCTGGGCCAACCAGCCCAAGAACGACCCGGCGAGCGCGAAGATCCTCGCGAAGTACGTGTCCATCGACGCGAAGGTATTGGCGAAGATGGCGCGAACGCGCTTCGCGACGCGCCTCCGTCCGTCGCTGGCGCAGCCCTGGCTCGATGCATTCGCCGAGTTCGGCGTCATCCCGGAAGGGTTCAAGGCGATCGACCTCGTCAAGTAGCGCGAGCGGGCTATCGACAGCCTGCGGCAGCGTCCCGCAGGGCCGACGGCACGGGCCGTAATCCGTCGACGAGCGCGAGGTAATCGCGCCGCCGCTGAGGGGTTCCGTAATCAGCGGGGTCGCCGTAGTCGACCTGTTTGGCGCCGAGGTCGAAACCGTAGACGCCCGAGGCGGCATACCCGAGCGGTTCACACTTGCGGGCTCGAGCACGGAGGGGCAGCAAGTAGTACCACTCGTAGCGTTCCGCGACGACGACGGCCCAAGCACGGTCGAGACACGACGCGTCGCCGTGGCACGCACGCACGGCCCTGTCGAAGCGTTTGACGGATGCCTCGATGGTCGACGCCATCATCCGTAGATGCGTGCGGTCGCCGGGGGTCAGCGGCGATTTGCGTTTGGTCGTCCCCGAGCTCGACTCGATGGTCGACGTCGTGGGCGGGTTGCCGGCGACGACTCCAGACTCCGCGTCGTTCGACTGGACGTCTCGCGCCTCTTCACCCCCGCAGGCAGCTGCGATGACTGCGAGGGCGAGAAGCATCACCAACCCGCGCATTTCCTTACGAGACGCGCGACGTGCCGCTCGGCTTCCCTTCGAGCGCGAAGGCGACAGCGTCTTCGAGGGATAGCTCGCGCCCCTCGGCGAACGCCGCGTCCGCGAGTGTATCGCCAGGCTTGAACAGCACCGGGCCGTGGAGCCACCAGCCGACCGGTGCCCGCGCCTCCTCCGCCTCCACGGCTCCCCAGAGGGTGCCCGCCCGTTGGACGTCTCCGGCGCGCACGCTGATCTCGGCGAGGAGACCCAGCTCGTAGACGATCGCGTTGCGGTCGTGCATCGTCTGGGAGAGTAAGAGCGCCTGCCGAGCATCGGCCTCCGCGTCCGGCAGGCGCCCGAGCTCGAGAGAGATGGCGGCGGTTCGCGCGTGGACGCCGGAAAGCCACCAGCGAAAGCCGGACGACTCCGCGAATCCGCGTGCCTCGCCAAGGAGCCGAAGCGCGCCCTCGAGGTCCCCGTCGGCGTGCGCAACCTCGGCGAGCGAGGTGAGGGCCTGTGTCTCGCCCTTCTCGAAGCGGAGCCGGCGAAAGTGCCCCAGGCTTTCCTCCGCGAGGGATCGCACACGGTCCATCTCGCCCCGTGGCTTCGCGCTCGAAGCAAGACGGTGAAGGAGGATGGCGATGCCCAGCTCGTCCTCCAGCTCCCGCGCCATCGCCAGCGCCTCCAGCCAGTGCGCGTCCGACGCATCGAGCCGACCGAGGATGTTCTCCATGCCGCCCTGGACACGCAGGGCTCGAAAGCGAAGCCGCGAGGGCGTGGACGGAGCGGTCGAGAGAAGTGCCTGCGCCCACTCGAGCCCCTCGTGCGGGCCGTTCGTTGCCCAGTAGTTCTCGAGCGCGACGAACAGGTCGAGGCCGAGCTCCCAGTTTGCTCTGTCGAGCGCCCAGGTCAGGGCTGCGCGCATGTTGTCGCGCTCCGGGATGACGAGGTCGTGCCGCATCTGTCCCTCGACGTCCGGCGCGAGGTTGGCCGACAGGGCGACGGCGAGGTAGTGCTCGGCGTGCCGACGGCGAAGGTCATCGTGTTCCCCAAGGAGCTGCAGCTGCTCGAGGGCGTACTCGCGGATCGTCTCGAGCATCCAGTAGCGCGTTCTCCCCATCTCCTCGCGGCGCCGCACGAGACTCTTGTCGAGCAGCGACTGGAGCGTGTCCGGGTCGGCCTCGCACACGGCCTCGGCTGACTCGTACGTACAGCTTCCCGCGAAGACGGAGAGTGCGCGAAACAGCTGCTGCTCCTCGGGCTCGAGCAGGTCATAGGACCACTCGATCGTCGCTCGCAGCGTCTGCTGACGCGGATCCGCGTCGCGCCCGGCTTTCAGTAGGTCGAGCCGTTGCGAGAGCCGCTCCACGAGTTGCTCTGGTGAGAAGACGACGGTGCGGGCCGCCGCGAGCTCGAGGGCGAGAGGCAGGTTGTCCAACCTCGAGCAGAGCTCGAGGATGGCATCGCTCTCCTCGATTGCCGACCCCAGCGCCCGAGCACGGTCGAGGAAGAGCTCGATGCCATCGGTCCCGGCGAGAGCCGGTACGGAGTAGACGTGCTCGCCCTGGAGCTGGAGGCGCTCGCGGCTCGTTACGAGAAGCGTGGGGTCGGGGACGTTGCGGAGCTCGGTGACCTGCGTTGCCACATCGGGCATGAGGTGCTCGGCGTTGTCGAGCACGAGCAACGCGCGCTTCCCGGCCAGTCGTGCCGCGACGCTTTCTGCGAGTTCCTTGCCCGGTTCCTCTTCCACGGAGATCGCTTGTGCGACCGCAGATGTCACGAGCCGGGCGTCGCGCAACGGAGACATCGACACCCACCAGATCCCGTCGGGAAACGACTCGGCGGCTTCGGCCGCCGCCTGGATCGCGAGTCGCGTCTTGCCGGTTCCTCCCGGTCCTGTGAGCGTCACGAGTTTCGCGCCGTCGGTCAGCAGCTCTCCGACTTCGGCCAGCTCCCGCTCGCGACCGAGGAACGTCGTCGCCGGGATGGGGAGATTCGTCCGATACAGCGACTTGAGCGGCGGAAACGCTCCGTCTCCGAGCTGGTACACGCGCTCGGGTGCCGCCAGGTCCTTGAGCCGGTGCTCTCCGAGATCGGTGAGCTCGAGCTCCACGAGGGGGGCCGTCGCGGCTGACACGAGCACCTGGCCGCCGTGGCCGGCGGCGGCGATGCGCGCGGCGCGGTGGACGTCGTCGCCCACATAGCCTTCCTCGGCCAGCAGCGGCGTTCCCGTGTGCAGACCGCCGCGCACCCGGATCGGCCCCGTCGCGAGAGCCTCCGTCATCGCTTCCGCCGCTGCAATGGCCCCGGGCGCGGTGGGGAAGGCGAAGAAGAACGCGTCGCCCTGCGTGTCGACCTCGACGCCGCCGTTCGTCAGGCAGGCATCGCGAATGAGCCGGCGATGCTCGGCGAGCGCGTCGGCGTACTTGTCGGCGCCGAGCTCGTGCAGCAGCTTCGTCGAGCCCTCGACATCCGTGAAGAGGAACGTCACCGTCCCGGAGGGGAGATGGCTGCGCACAGCGAGCCGGATGGTACGCCGTCAGCCGGTGCGCCAGGCGGGCGCCAGCACCGTGCCCGAGGGCGAGATGCGAACGGCGTTCCGCCCGAAGTCGGTCTTCGAGAGCTTGCGAACGGTGGCCAGAGCGGCCCCGTGCGAATCGACCCGCGGCAGACCGCCCGGCGTCAGCTGCACCGGCACGAGCTTGCCTTCGACCCACGATCCGTCCCGGCGCAAGGTCGCGCGGAGGATCGCCGCCTGTCCCGAGACGCCGCTCACGTTGAGCGTGCCGTTGCCGAGGAAGTTGCCGAGGCTGTAGGCGATCACGCGTCCTCGGTACCACTCGATGCCGCGGAGCACGTGCGGCCCGTGCCCGACGACGAGGTCGGCGCCTGCGCGAACGACGGCGTGCGAGAAGGCGATTACGTTGCCGCGCGGCTCACCGAGGAAGGTCTCCGTGCCCGGGCGAACGCGCTGGTGGCCCGAGCCTTCGGCGCCGGCGTGCATCGTCACGACGACGACGTCGGCCTTGCGGTCGGCCTTCCTCACGAGGTCGACCGCGGCCCCGATGTCGAGGAGATCCTGCGCCCATGGATACGGGGCGAAGCCCACGAACGCGACCTTCGTCCCGTCCCGTCGCAGGACGGTGATCTCACCGGGCCTCCCCGTGAACCGGAGCCCCACACGGCGCAGGGCGGCGAGCGTCTCGGCCTGACCCTGCTCTCCGAAGTCGAGAGCGTGGTTGTTGGCGAGGTTCATGATCGTGAAGCCTGCGCGCTTCAGCGCAGCCGAGTAGGACGGCGGCGCCCGGAAGGCGAAGCAGTCGGTGCTTCCTGCACCGCACTTCGAGGAGCCGCCGGTGGCCAGCGTGCCTTCGAGGTTGCCGAGCGAGATGTCCGCGCGCAGTGCCTTGCGCACGCCCGCGTCGAAGAAGGACGCCGCCCCGCTCCCTGAAGGCGCCATCGCGATATCTCCCGCGCCCGAGATGGACACGTTATGGGGTCCGGCCGCCTCGGCTGGGCCGAGGGCGACGAGCATGGCAATCACGAGCAGGCAACAGCGCAGCACGGCTTGGATGGTGCCGGATAGCCGCTTCGCACGCATCGCGTAGCGTTGGTTCGCTGTGGACGTCGTCTTTCTTGCCTTCCACGTGCTGGCGGCCTCGGTGTGGGTGGGGGGCACGATCATCCTCGTCTTCGTCGCAGTTCCTTACGCGCGGACGCTGCCCGGGGACATGCGCGCCCAGGGGCTGCGCGCGCTCGGCCGCGGTTGGCGCCTGTTCGGCTGGGGGGCGATGGCGGTGGCCGTCGTCAGCGGTGTGCAGCTCGCGATCGCAGACGGTGCCTTCGACGATGCGACAAGCGACTTCGACGCCGTCCTCGTGGTCAAGATCGCGGCCGTGGGGCTGCTCATCGCAGGGGCTTTCCTCCACGACTTCGTGCTCGGGCCTCGGCTGGCGCGCCAGATCCGCGAGGGCCGGCAACAGACGATCCGGCGGCCGCTCGTCGTCTTCGGCTGGGCTAATCTCGCGCTCACAGTGACCGTGCCCGTTCTCGGCGCAGTGCTGAGCCATTTATCGTAGGGCCATGCAACCGGATCCCAGCCCCATGCAGTACGCGTTCTTCGGCGAGGCGAAGACGGAGTCGCTCGACCGCTTCGCCCGGCTGCTCGGCCAGGAGCTCGAGCGCGCCGGCTTCACCTTCGGCGACGGCGACGCGCGTGAGGCGAACCTCGTCCTCAGCCTCGTCGAGCCGGACGAGGCGAAGCCCTTCAGGCGTGGAGCTCGCGGCACCTATGTCCTCGCCGTGCTCGAGCGGCCCGAGCATCCCGAGCCGATCGAGGAGTCGCTGCGAGCGGACTACCCGATGCTGCTCCGCGCGCTCGCCAACCTCGTGCTCGACTACGTGCCCGGAGAGGGCGCGTGGTTCACGACGATGGAGCGGGGCCACTACGGAGTCTTCGGCAGCACGGAGGAGGAACTTGCGCGCAACGTCATCGAGCGCCTGGTGCCGCTCGCGAGCTCCCGGCTGATCATCGACAACGAGTTCAAGACCGACCTCGAGGAAGAGCTCTGGCAGGGCGACGGGATCACGGAGTCGATCCGCGAGGCAGGCGTCCGGCTCGGCGCGCTCGACCTCCTGCCGAACCCCTTCCCGATCGAGGACCTGCTGACCGAGCGCGAGCTGCGCCACGTGAAGCGGCTCTACGGCATCGGCGGTCTCTCGTACGGCAACCTCTCGGCGCGCAAGGACGAGAGGCGCTTCTGGATGAGCGCGAGCGGCGTCGACAAGACGAAGCTCGACATCCCAGGGCGCGACATCCTGCTCGTCTCGGACTACGACGAGACAAACGGCCGCATGGTGTTGAGCGTGCCCCCCGACGTCGAGCCGCGCCGCGTGTCCGTCGACGCGATCGAGCATTGGATGATCTACCAGGAGCATCCGGGCGTCGGCGCCATCGTCCACGTGCACGCGTGGGTGGACGGCATCGAGGCGACGGACGTGAACTACCCCTGCGGCACGGAGGAGCTCGCCCGTGCCGTGGCCGGCCTCGTTCGCGCGGAAGACGACCCGGACAACGCGATCGTCGGCCTCCGCAACCACGGGATCACCGTCACGGGCCCGAGCCTCGAGGAGATCCTCGACCGCATCGAGCCGCGCGTGCTGGCCGAGATCCCGATGACCTAGAAGGTCCGCAGTAGCTCGTACACGGTCTCGCCGACGGCGTCGAGGCTGCGTTTCGAGACACGTGAGAGGTCGTCACACTTCAGGTGCCAGCAGGGATATGTGAAGTCGATGAGATCGATCGCGGGCACGCCGCGCCTGAGGAAGGGAACGTGGTCGTCCGAGACGTTGAAATCCGTCCTATTAGGGAAGATCGCCGCCGTGCCGACGCGCCGGGCCGCAGCCCGCAGGCGACTCCAGAGCGCACGATCCGAGTTGGCCTCGCGTGGGATGACGAGGTCTTTGTCGGCGACGAAGTCGAGGAGGATCATCGCCTCGGCGTCCTTGTAGCGGGCCGCGGCGACCTTGCTGCCGCGCAGGCCGGTGGCCTCGAAGTCGCCCGTGGCGCCTTTCGGCGACTCCTCGCCGTCGAAGAGGATGAAGACGACAGACGGGCGGAGCTGGCGTGGCTTAATCGAACGTGCGAGCTCAACGACTAGCGCGGTGCCACCTGCGCCGTCGTTCGCCCCCACGAAGCCCGGGAGGTCCTTCGTGTCGTAGTGCGCGCCGACGACGATCGTGCGCGAAGGGTCGCGGCCGGGGACGACGCCGACGATGTTGCGGAGCCCGCCGGGGACCTTCTGGAACCTTCCCCGGGGCAGCTCTGCCTTCAGCTGCCCGGCCAGCGTCCTCGACGTCGGAGAGCCGGCAGGTCGCGGCCCGAGCTGAACCTGGCGCACGAGCCGCGACCACGCGGCCTGTTCATCGACGCGGTCGACATTGGGCTGCGGGGCGGCAACGAGCAGCGCGACCGCGGCCAGTGCCGCGACAGCGACTGCGCCCATCGCCTACGTCGCCCGCTCGCCGTTCACTTGACCGTGAGGATCCCCCACATGCCGCCCTGCTCGTGACCGGGGACGGTGCAGAAGAACCGGTATTTCCCCTTCGCGAGCGTCCTGGACACCTTCGACACCCCACCTAGTCCGACGGTCTTGCCCTTCGCGATCGTCTTACCCTTGGCGGTGACTCCCTTGCGGAGCGCGATGTCGTGCTTCAACACCGCAGACATGTTCTTCGCACGGATCGTCACGACTCCGTGGGTCGCGGTCAGGGTCTTCTTCGCGTACGCGAGCTTCAGCTTGCTCGTCGGATTGTTGAGAACCGTCGCGCCGTACGCGGTCATCGCGACAGCAAGGACCGCGAGGGCTGCGGCGATTACCAGAGGCACTGTGCGTTTCACTGGGCGCTCCTTTCCGAATGTTTCTCGGTCAGCCGTCACGTTACCGGCGGTGGCCGCAACACGGCGAACTGGTCGGTGATCTCGAGGCGCGGGGAGCGGAAGCGATAGAGCTCCGCGGGCCGGCCGCCGGCGGGACCGGGGGAGCGCTGCGTGCCCGTCCGCTCGAGCACGCCGCGCCGGAGGAGGACGCGCTTCAAGTTCGTGGGGGAGACGTCATGGCCGAGGGCTGCTTGGTAGAGATCTCGCAGCTCCGAGATCGTGAACGTCGCCGGGGCCAGTGCGAACCCGAGGTTCGTGTACGAGAGCTTCGCGCGGAGACGGTCGCGGCCGGCGAGTGCGATGGCGCCGTGGTCGAACGCCATCGGTGGAAGCGCGTCGACGGGATGCCAGGACGTGTCCTGCGGCACGGCGGGATCGAGGTCGGACGGCACGAGCCCGAGGTACGCCGTCGCGAGCTCCCAGTCGCTCGGGTTGCGATCCGGGTCGCTTACGGTCACCAGCTGCTCGAGATGGGAGAGCTCGCGGACGTCGACCTTCACCGCCAGGTGGCGCCGGATCGACTCCTCGAGCGTCTCCTCCGGGTCGAGATAACCGCCGGGGAGCGACCAGGCACCGGCGAAGGGATCCCGCGCACGCTGCCAGACGAGCGCCTGCAGGGTGTCCGAGCGAACCTGGAGCACCACGGCGAGGGCTGTCTGGGCGGGCGTCACTCTGGTAGACTCGTTCACAGGTTATCGCCTCAGAGGCTAAAACTACCAGAGTGACCGATACGCCGATCACCCGCTGCGATCTCGCCGTCGTCGGCGGCGGCATCGCCGGCCTCTATGCCGCGCTCTGTGTGGGCGACGAGGCAGACGTCCTCCTGGTGTCCAAGGGCCCGCTCCGCTCCTCGGCTAGCTACCTCGCCCAGGGTGGGGTGGCCGCGGCAACCGAGCGCGACGACAGCCCGGAGCTCCATGCGGAGGACACGCTGCGCGCGGGCCGCGGGCTGAGCCGCGAGAGCGCCGTGCGGGCGCTCGTCGGAGAGGCGCCCGCGCGCGTTGCCGACCTGCGCGAGCTCGGGGTGCCTTTCGATCCCGAGCCGGGCCTCGAGGGCGGGCACTCACGGCGCCGCGTGCTGCACGTCGCCGGCGCGGCTACGGGCAAGGAGATCCTCCGGGTGCTCGTCGACCGTGTGCTGGAGCACCCGCGTGTCCGCGTCTCCGAAGGCGAGGCCGTGCGGTCGATCTCGGCGGACGGCGGCTGCTGCACGGGGATCGTCACCGATCGGCGCGCCGTCGAGGCGAAGGCAACTCTCGTGGTTACCGGAGGCGCCGCGTCGCTCTGGGCACGCACGACGAATCCTGCCGGTGCGACGGGCGACGGCATGGCGATGGCGTTTCGCGCCGGCGCGCGGCTCGCAGACCTCGAGTTCATGCAGTTCCACCCGACGGTGCTGGCCGCGAACGGCCTCCTGCTGAGCGAGGCGCTCCGCGGCGAGGGTGCCGTGCTCGTCGATACGCAGGGGCGGCGGTTCACGGATGAGCTCGCGCCGCGCGACGTCGTGGCGCGCGCGGTCGGCGAGCGAGGGACCGCTCTGCTCGACCTCCGCGGCATTGACCGGGGTCGCTTCCCGGCACTCATGGACGCGCTGGCACGCGAGGGATTCGATCCCGCGCACGAGCCCATTCCCGTCTCACCGGCGGCCCACTACACCATGGGCGGCATCGTCACCGACCTCTACGGTCGCACGGACGTCTCCGGTCTCTACGCCGCCGGCGAGTGCGCCTGCACGGGCGTCCACGGCGCCAACCGCCTGGCGTCGAACTCCCTGCTCGAGTGCCTCGTCTTCGGCCGTCGCGCCGCCCTCGCTGCCCTTTCCGACCATGTCCAAACGAACCAGGGGACAGTCACTGCGACTGTCCCCCGTTTTTTTGAGACCGCCGTTTCGGACGAGGTGACGCCGGCGCTGCGCGAGGCGATGTGGCGCGACGCCGGACTCATCCGCGACGCTGCCGGCCTGCGTCGGCTTACCGAGTCGCCGCACCTCCTGGCGCGGCTGATCGCTCGCAGCGCCCTCGCGCGCGAGGAGAGCCGAGGCGGCCACTTCCGCGCCGACTTCCCCTTCGAGGGCGAGCGCTTCGCCGCGCACAGCATCGTCACCCAGGGCGAGGAGGTGACGTTCGAGCGATGGCACTGACGGTCCCCGCCACGAGCACGTGGCTCGCCGAGGACGTTGGGTCCGGCGACGTGACGACTCGTGCCCTCATCGACGATGATGCGAACTGCAAGGCCGTCGTCCTGGCCAAGGAGACGGGTGTCGTCTGCGGGTTCGACGTCGCGGCTTCCGTCTTCGCCGAGCTCGGCGTCCACTCCGAGCCACTCGTCGCGGAAGGCAGCGCGGTCGAGGCGGGGCCGATCGCGGAGGTCGAGGGTCCCGCCCGCGGCGTCCTCACCGCAGAGCGAGTCGCGCTCAACCTCATCGGCCACCTCTCCGGAATTGCCACGCTGACTCGTCACTACGTCGATGCGGTCGCGGGCACCGGCGCGACGATCCTCGACACGCGCAAGACGACGCCGGGGCTCCGAGCCCTCGAGAAGCACGCCGTCGCCATTGGCGGCGGCACGAACCACCGCCTCGGCCTCGACGACGGCTTGCTCATCAAGGACAACCACCTGCGACTGGCCGGCGGAATCACACGCGCCGTCACACTCGCGCGCGCCGCAACCGACCTGCCCGTCGAGGTCGAGGCCGAGACGCTGGCGCAGGTGGACGAAGCAGTCGAGGCCGGCGCCGAGACCATCCTGCTCGACAACATGACGCTCGACGAGCTGCGCGATGCCGTCGCCCTCGTCGCCGGACGCTCGAAGCTCGAGGCCTCGGGCGGTGTCACGTTCGACGCGGTCCGCGCAATCGCGGAGACCGGCGTCGACTTCATCTCTGTCGGGGCACTGACGCACTCAGCCCGCTCGCTCGATGTTTCCCTGGAGGTACGGACATGACCACCCAGACGATCAGCCGCATGCAGGACGAGGTGAAGGCCCTCGCCCGGGAGCGCGACGCCGTCATCCTCGCCCACAACTACCAGGTGCCCGAGGTGCAGGACGTTGCGGATTACGTCGGCGATTCGCTCGGACTCTCGCGCGAGGCCGCCGACACCGACGCGTCCGCAATCGTCTTCTGCGGCGTCCACTTCATGGCCGAGACGGCGAAGATCCTCTCGCCGGAGAAGACCGTGCTCATCCCCGACCTCGACGCGGGCTGCTCGCTCGCCGCGTCGATCACGGCCGACCAACTGCGCGAGTGGAAGGCGCAGTACCCGGGCGCCACCGTCGTGTCGTATGTGAACACGACCGCCGAGGTGAAGGCCGAGTCCGACTACTGCTGCACGTCCGGTAACGCGAAGGCGATCATCGACGCAGTCCCCGAGAACGAGGAGATCCTCTTCCTGCCCGACCTCTATCTCGGCGTCTGGCTGGAGAAGGTCACGGGCCGCAAGCTCAACATCTGGATGGGAGAGTGCCACGTCCACGCCGGCATCCGCCCCACCGACATCGAGCGCTGGCAGGCGGAGGCTCCCGATGCCGACTTCCTCGTCCACCCCGAGTGCGGCTGCGCCAGCCAGTGCATGGCCTTCGGCAACAAGAACACGCACATCCTCGGCACGGAGAGCATGATCAACTTCGCGAAGCAGTCGCCGAAGAAGCGCTTTCTCATCGCGACCGAGACGGGCATCCTCCACCGCCTGAAGAAGGACGTACCCGGCAAGACGTTCGAGGCTGTCTCCGAGGACGCGATCTGCAAGTACATGAAGATGATCACGCTCGAGAAGCTCCGCGACTCGCTGCGCGAGTGGAAGTTCGAGGTCGAGGTGGAGCCGGAGGTCGCCGCGCGCGCCAAGAAGGCGATCGACCGCATGGTCGCGATCGGCTAGCCCTCCTCGACTATTCCAGCGTAGAGAGCAACAAGAGGAAGGACACCCCCCGGTCACCACAAGAGTTCCAGGTCCGACGAGTAGGGCGAAGCTGGAGCGCGCCAGCGTTCGATGCCGTCGTCGTTGACCCACGAGATTGGACGTGCGACGCCCAGATCGCGGCCAGAGCGGGTACTCCGAAGAGCACGCACAACACAAGTAACAGACCCACGTAGGGCGCCACGCTGTGGCCGCTCAGATGACTGATATCGGCGGCGTCCTCCTATGTGATGAAGATCGCGGTCTAGCCGCCCGCGACCGCTTGAACCACGCGTATGGACTCGCCGCCCGCGAGCTGCGACTCGACACCGTC
>JBKPGF010000081.1:0-23401 GCA_046729255.1 Actinomycetota bacterium | reverse complement strand
CCCTGTGTCCTTGCCTCGGAACGACCATCGCGTCCCGACGACGAGCAATGCTCCGCCAAGCCCTCCTGGGGCTACTCAGCGGTAGCGGTAAACGATCCGGCCCCGGTCGAGGTCGTACGGCGACAACTCGACCTTGATGCGGTCGCCCGGCAGGATCCTGATGCGGTTGCGACGCATCCGTCCCGCGGTGTAGCCGAGGGTCTCGTGGCCGTTGTCGAGCTTGATCCGGTACATCCCGTTCCGGAGCGCCTCGACGACCTCCCCCTCCATGTCGATCTTCGCTTCCTTCTCAGCTATGCGGAGACTCCTTTCAGTCCGCGAACAGCATAAGGATGAGTGATCGGGAACCGATCGGCAAGCTGTGGCACCCCCGGCTGGCGCATCTGACGCGTCGCCTGAGTCCACGCTCGCCCTTGCCCGTACCCTGCGGGTACGCGCTGCGGACGATCGCGGCCTCATGCTCGGTCAGGCTGCACCCCCGGCGGCACCACAGATCCGATCAATCATCAAGGCGGCGACGATCCGTGGGACCGCCGCCGCCTCTGAGGAGATCAGCCTCTCGTTAGCCGCGGATCTCGACGACGTTCGTCGCCTGCGGGCCCTTCGGGCCCTCGGCGGCCTCGTACTCGACCGTCGCACCCTCCGACAGGGTCTTGAAGCCCGTGCCGGCGATGCCCGTGTGATGCACGAACAGATCGTCGCCGCCCTCGGACGGCGTGATGAAGCCGTAACCCTTGGCGTCGTTGAACCACTTCACGGTTCCGGTTGCCATATGTGAAACACCTCCCTCGCGTGACTCATGAACGTGTAAGGGAGGCGATGACGCAACCCGAAACTCGTTCTCGATTACCACGGGGAGACTAGCGAAAGGCACGGCGAACGGCGTGTTAAATACGATGAAGGCATGTCTGCCGGCCGTCGTCTCGTGCGATTCCGCGGCCCGGACGGCGAGCCACGCACAGCGTTCGTCGACGAGCTGCCCGTGAAGGCGCTCGACGAGGAGACGCTCGAGCTGCCGCCGCCGTACACGCTGCTCGCGCCGGTGGCTCCGCCGGAGGTCTGGGCCGCGGGCGTCACGTACCTCCGCAGCCGCGACGCGCGGGTCGAGGAGTCGGCCGTGGAGGACGTCTATAGCCTCGTCTACGACGCCGAGCGCCCGGAGCTCTTCCTGAAGGACGCCGGCGGCCGCAGGACGGTGGGGCCGGGCGAGGCGGTCGGCGTTCGCTCCGACTCGGCGTGGAACGTGCCCGAGCCCGAGATCGCGCTCGTCCTCGGCGCGGGTGGTGCGCTCACGGGGGTGACGATCGGCAACGACGTCTCGTCCCGCTCGATCGAGGGCGCGAACCCGCTCTACCTGCCGCAGGCGAAGATCTACGCCGGGGCGTGCGCGCTCGGCCCGGCCGTTCTGGAGGCGGACGACTGGTCGCTCGAGCTCGCGATCGAGATGCGGATCCTCTCCGACGAGGGTGACGAGCTCTTCGCCGGGGAGACGTCGACGGCGAAGATGCGCCGTTCGTTCGACGAGCTCGCGTCGTGGCTCCTCCGCGAGAACCCAGTTCCGCCGGGAAGCGTCTTGCTCACCGGCACCGGGCTCGTGCCACCGTCCGAGTTCACCCTCGAGCCCGGCCATGTCGTCGAGATACGCGTTCCCACCATCGGCCTGTTGAGAAATCCTGTTGTCTCGGCGGCCAGTCTCGTAAGCGAGCATGCAAGGAGTGAAGCTCATGTCTGAAGTCCTGGAAGCGCCGGCGCGTCCGGCGTTCGCGAACTTCGTAGGCGGAGAGTGGTCGGAGAGCCTGTCCGGCGAGACGTACGAAAAGCGAGGGCCATGGCGGCCGTCGGAGCCGGTCGGCGCGTTTCCGTCTTCGGGTGAGGACGACGTCGATCGGGCCGTCGCCGCTGCGCGGGACGCGTCTCCTGCCTGGGCAGCTCTGTCGGCTGCACAGCGTGGCGCGGTACTCGCCCGCGCCGCGGACGCCGTCGACCGTCGCGTCGAGCAGATCGCACAGGACATGACGCTCGAGATGGGCAAGCCGATCCGGGAGGCCCGTATGGAGGCCGCCCGCATGGCGCAGATCCTCCGCTTCTTCGCGGGTGAGGGCTACCGGTCGACCGGCGAGCGCTTCGAGCAGGCAGCCACGGGGAGCGTCGTCTACACGACGCGCCGGCCGCTCGGCGTCGTCGGCCTGATCACGCCGTGGAACTTCCCGGCCGCCATTCCCGCGTGGAAGACGGCGCCGGCGCTTGCGTACGGCAACGCCGTGGTCATGAAGCTCGCCCAGGAGGCGCCGCTGACAGGTCTCCACCTGGCCGCCTGCCTCGACGAGGCAGACCTACCCGGCGGGGTCTTCAACATCGTCATCGGCCGCGGCTCCGCCGTGGGGACGCCGCTCGTGGCGCACCGGGACGTGCGCGCGATCTCGTTCACCGGTTCGGTGCCCGTCGGCGAGCAGGTGCGCGGCGAGGCGACCGCCCTCGGCAAGCGCGTGCAGCTCGAGCTCGGCGGTCACAACCCGGCCATCGTCATGGCGGATGCCGATCTCGACCGGGCTGCCGAGCTCGTGTACGCGGGCGCGTTTTGGTCGGCCGGCCAGAAGTGCACGGCCACGCGGCGCGTCTACGTCGAGGACGCGGTGTACGACGACTTCAAGGCGCGGCTGCTCGCGAGGATGGAGCTCGGCATGGTGGGTGACCCGTCCGACCCCGAGACGGAGGTGGGCCCGATCGTCAACGAAGCCCAGCTGGACGATGTGCTCGCGGGCATCGAGCGCGGACGAACGGACGGCGGCATACTGCTTGCAGGCGGCGAGCGGCTCGACGACGACGCATACCTGCTCGCCCCGACTCTGTTCGAGGGGCTGGCGGACGACGCGTTCCTGTCCTGCGAGGAGGTGTTCGGGCCGGTGACGTCGCTGTATGGCTTCACCGACCTGGACGATGCACTCGCGCGCGCCAACGCCGTGCGATTCGGCCTCTCGGCGGCGATCTTCACGTCGAGCCTCGCGTCGGCGCGCAGATTCGCGGAGACGATCGAGGCGGGCATCGTGCGCATCAACGGCCAGACAGCAGGAGCCGACGTCCACGTGCCGTTCGGCGGCGTCAAGGGGTCGGGCTACGGCCCACACGAGCAGGGCCGTGCAGCACTCGAGTTCTACACCGACCTCGTCACCGTCTACGAAGACGTCTAGTTCCGTGGCGTACCTCGTCACGGGTGCTCTGGGTTGCCTCGGAGCGTGGACGTGCAGCGTGCTTGCCGACGAGGGCGAGACGGTCGTCGGCTTCGACATCGGTGACGATCCTGCCCGCCTCCAGCTCGTGATGGGCCCAGACGCGCTCGAGCGCGTGACGCTCGTGCGCGGCGACATCACCGACAGCGAAGCTATCGAGCAGGCGATCGTCGACCACGGCATCACGCACGTCGTCCACCTCGCCGCCCTGCAAGTGCCGTTTTGCCGGGCGGACCCCGTGCGCGGCGCGCGCGTCAACGTCGTCGGCACCGCGTGCCTCTTCGAGGCCGTACGGCGCCGCGAGCTGGGGACGCCGATCGCCTGGGCGAGCTCGGCCGCTGTCTACGACCGCTCGGGTGCCATCGTGCCGACAACGATCTACGGCGTGTACAAGCTCGCGAACGAGGGGACGGCGCGGATCTATTGGGAGGAGTCCGGCGTCGCCAGCGTCGGCCTGCGGCCGTTCGTCGTCTACGGCCCAGGTCGCGACCAGGGCCTCACCTCGGAGCCGACCCTGGCCATGCAGGCTGCGGCGAACCGCGAGCCGTACGCAATCACGTTTGGCGGCAGCACGGAGCTGCACTACGCGCCGGACGTCGCGCGCGCCTTCGTGCGCGCCACGCGCATCGAGGGCGCGTCGGCGGAGGTCTACGACATGCCCGGGGAGTCGATCCACATGAGCAACGTCGTCGCGGCTATCGAGGCAGCGGCCCCGGGAGCAGCCGTCACCTTCAGCGACGAGCCGCTCCCGTTTCCCGAGGAGCTGCCCGGCGAGCGCTTCGACGCGCCCGTGACCCCGCCGGCCGAAGGAATCGCCCAGACGATCGAGCACTTCCGCCGCTTGACGCAGCCCGCCATCCGTGTTTGAGTCGGACCATCGAAGCGGCGCAGCAGCCTGTCGAGACCTCGAGCCCGCTGGGACAACCCCGCGGTATCGGCTTCGGCATCTTCATGTTCATCATCACCCTCAGCATCTACGGGTGGTACTGGGCGTACAAGACGCAGGAGGAGACGAAGCAGCACACGGGTGAGGGGCTGGGCGGCGTCGTCGGCCTCGTCGTCTGGATCCTGCTGAACGCAGTGACAGCGTTCACGATCCCGTCGGAGATCGGGAACATGTACGCGAAGGACGGACGCGAGAAGCCGATGACGGGCTGGACCGGGCTCTGGCTCTTCCCCGGTGCAATCCTCATCGTCCCCGCCATCGTGTGGTTCGTGAAGGTGCAGGGCGCGCTGAATCGATACTGGGAGTCGAAGGGCGCGACCGCGTAGCGCGCCGGAAGGAGGGACTTCGATGGTAGGACGGCACCGCAACCCGCTCGTCGTGCTGCTGCTCATGATCGTGACGCTCGGCATCTACGGGCTCTACTGGATCTACATCTCATTCGCGGAGGTCCGCGCGCACCGTGGCAAGGGGACGAGCGGGATCGTCGGCTTGCTGCTGGCGCTGATCCCGGTCTCGATCTTCCTCTTGCCCTCGCACATCGGGGACATGTACGCGGAAGCCGGAAAGACCAAGCCGATAACGGGTTACACGGGGCTCTGGGCGCTGATCCCGCTGATCGGCGGCATCGTCTGGCTGTTCAAGGTGCAGAACCGGCTCAACGAGTACTGGGCGACGGCCACGGCAGCAGAGGCTCCCGCAGCGGAGACCGCACCGGCTCCGGAGCAGGCCGAGCCGACCCCGGCACCCGCAGAGCCAGATCAGACCTAGTCCAGCGTCACGTAGAAGGAGCGCTCGCGGCCCTCGAGGAGAGGGAACGCTTCGCCTGCCCCGATCTCCTGGAAGTGCGCCGACTCGCCGTGCGCAGCGAACGCCGCTTCGTCTTCGTAGACCTCGAAGATGAGGAACGTGCCGGGGCTTTCGGGATCCTCGCACGGCTGGTAGTAGCGGCAGCCGGACTCCTCGCGCGACGGGCCCGCCAGCCGCTCGAGGCAGCTCCGCACGCGGTCCTCCTCACCGTCCTTCGCCGTCCACTTCGCTACGAGCACGAACGCCATATTCAGCCTCCTGTGACGGGATTCGTAAGCGCACCCAGACGATCGATCTCGATCGTGATCTCGTCGCCCGGCTTCAGCAGCACCGGCGGGTCGCGGAACACCCCGACGCCGGCCGGCGTGCCCGTGAGGATGAGATCGCCCGGCTCGAGCGTGATCGCCTGGCTGACGAACGACACGATCTCGGCGACGCCGAACACCATGTTCGCCGTGGTCGACTCCTGCATCACCTGGCCGTTCAAGATTGCGCGGATGCCGAGCGCCTGCGGGTCGGGGACATCGGCGACCGGGACGAGAGCCGGGCCTATCGGGCAGAAGGTGTCCAGCGACTTGCCGCGCACCCACTGGCCGTCCGAGAACTGGAGGTCCCGCGCCGAGACGTCGTTCGCGCAGACGTAGCCCGCGACGGCCTCGAGCGCGTTCTCGACCGACACCTTCTGCGCACGGCTGCCGATGACGACTCCCAGCTCGGCCTCGTAATCGACGCGCTCGGTGATCGAGGGGATGACGATCGGCTCGCTCGGCCCGATCAGCGTGTTCGGCCACTTCGCGAACAGCAGCGGCCGCTCGGGCAGGTCAACGCCTTGCTCCTCGGCATGATCCGAGTAGTTGAGGCCGATGCAAACGATTTTCTGGGGACGCTCGATGGGCAGCACGCCGGCTGAGCCTACTCGGAACCGGGGCACCGACAGCGCAAAGCTTCCTCTACCGCCCCTGAATCACGACGTGGACCTCGCCCGGTCCGTGTACGCCGACAGTCAACAGCTGCTCGATGTCGGCGCTGCGGCTCGGGCCGGTGACGATGGCGAGGGAGCTCGGGAGGTCGTCGCCAATAGCCGCGAAGAGCTCCTCGAGGCCGCCGAGGATGACGTCTTGGGAAACGAGCGTCACGTGGACGTCTGGCAGTAACGACGCCGCGCGAGGCTCGTCGGGCGAGGCCGCCAGGACGACGCTGCCGGTGTCTGCCAGCGCGTAGACGGCTGTCGACACGCCGGCCCCTTCGATGGCCGGCGCCTCGCCACGGTGGACGCGAAACCCCGCCGTCTCCGCGTTCTCGGCGAACTGCTCGACGAGGCTCATCGGCCGTCCCGGTAGCGGCGTCCCAGCCGCGGCAGCTTCCGGCCCTTCCCCCAGGCGCGACCGGGCCCGACGAGACGGGCGAACGGCCCGCCGAGCCGTGCAAGCCGCGTAGTGATGCGATAGCCCGATAGGGACGACCACGCGTACGACCACAGCGTGAACGCGAGGCGCTCTCCGTACGGCGCGACACCCTCCTCGACGAGGTCGCGACGCAGCTCGAGCAGCAGCTCGTGCAGGGGAATCTTCACCGGGCAGGCGTCGGTGCAGGCCCCGCAGAGGGACGAGGCATGCGGCAAGTCGGAAGCCCGCTCCAGCCCCGCAAGCAATGGCACGAGCACGGCGCCCATCGGCCCCGAATACACGGGGCCATATGCGGCCCCGCCCGTCTTCCGGTACACAGGGCAGACGTTGAGGCACGCACCGCAGCGGATGCATGCCAGCATCTCGCGATAGCGACCGCCCGTGAGCTTCGAGCGGCCGTTGTCGAGGATCACGACGTGCAGCTCGTCCGGGCCGTCCTGCTCGCCTGCGCGGCGGGGGCCCGTAATCAGCGTCGTGTACGTCGACAGCCGCTGGCCTGTGCCGCTCCGTGCGAGCAGCCGTAGGAGGACTGCAAGATCGTCGAGCGAGGCGACGAGCCGCTCCATGCCCATGAGCACGATGTGGACTCGCGGCAGGCTCGATACGAGGCGGCCGTTTCCCTCGTTCGTCACGAGGACGATCGAGCCCGTGTCGCAGACGCCGAAGTTCGCGCCGGTGATCCCGACGTCGGCGGCGTGGAACGTCTCGCGCAGCTGGCGCCGCGCGGCACGCGTCAGCTCCTCCAGCTCCGGCTCGACCGGCCGGCCGTCCACCCGCGACAGGAGCTCGGCGACGTCCTCCTTCGTCTTCTCGATCGCGGGAGCGAGGATGTGCACCGGATGCTCGCCGGCGAGCTGAAGGATGTACTCGCCGAGATCGGTCTCGACGGGGCGAACGCCTGCGGCCACGAGTGCCTCGTTGAGCCCGATCTCCTCGGTCGCCATCGACTTCGACTTCGCGGCGAGCTTCGCGCCGACGCTCCGGCAGACGTCGACGATATACGCGTTCGCGTCGTCTGCACTGGCGGCGAGGAACGTCTTTCCGCCCCGCGACTCCGCGGCTTCGCGGAAGCGGCTCACGTGTGCGTCGAGATCGTCGATCACGCGCATGCGCCCCTCGTGCGCGCGGCCCCGGAGCTCCTGCGTGCCCGCGAGGGTCTCCCAGGCGACGAGCCTCCCGTTCATGAGGCGGCTCGTGGAAAGGTCGAGCGCGCGTTCGATGCGCGCGTCGCCGAGCTTCAGACGCGCAATCTCGCGGAACGTGCCGTCCGTCCGCGCTACCCCGCTCATGCGCCGACTCCCCTGGCGAGGGCGGTGGCGAGATGGACGACCCGGACGCCGCGCGCCTCGTGCTCGGAGCGCCCGCGCAGGTGCATGAGGCATCCCGGATCGGCCGTGACGAGCGCGTCGACCCCCGCGGCGCCGGCGAGCTTGTCGTCCGCCATGGCGAGCGAGACCTCCGGTTGCCGCACCGAGAACGTGCCACCGAAGCCGCAGCAAAGGTCAGGTCTGGGCAGCGGTACGAGCTCGGCACCCGAGCGCTCGAGCAGGCGCCGCGGCGCGTCCGCGATCCGCAGCTCGCGCAGCATGTGGCAGGAGTCGTGGTACGCGATCCGCCGGCCGTCGTTCGTGCTCGGCACCGGTGCGCCCCGGTCGTCGAGGAATGCCGAGAGCTCCCAGACGTCGAACGGCTCCACCCCGAGCAGCTCCGGTAGGTAGTGCGAGGCCATCGTCGCGCAGGAGCCGGAGGGGCAGACGATCGGCGTGTTGCGCGAGAACGCCCTGGCGAACGTCCGCGCAACTCGCCGGGCCGGCCCGCGATGACCGGAGTTGAACGCCGGCTGACCGCAGCAGACCTGCGCAGCCGGGAACTCGAGCTCGAAGCCCGCGTCGCGCAATAGCCGCTCTGCATCGGCGGCCGCATCCGGGAACAGCAGGTCGCCGAGGCACGTCGCGAAGAGCTGCACGCGCTCCATGCGCGAGACTCTACGGCTCGTGCCCGTCACTCCCCTCGAGCCGGCGCCGCCGGGCCTCACGCGCCGGTCATCCGTCTACCTCAAGCGCGAGGACGTCCACGAGCTCGGAGCGTTCAAGTGGCGGGGTGCGCTGCCCGCCCTCGAGCGCTACCGCAGCGAGGGAGCAGCTGGGGTTGTCACGGCGTCGACCGGCAATCATGCGGTCGCCACGGCGTGGGCAGCGGAGTCGCTCGGCTTGGCGGCGACGGTGTTCGTCCCGGAAGGCGCGAGCCGGACGAAGCTCGCGAAGCTCGGCGGCCTCGGTGCGGAGCTCGTGGTGACGGGCACCGACTTCGACGAGACGAAAGAGCACGCAGCTCGGCACGCCGAGGATGCCGGTCTTCCGTTCTTCGAGGACGGCGCCGAGCCGGCGCAGCTCGACGGCTACGCGGCCATCGGCGACGAGATCCTCGAGGAGCTCGGTGAACAGCCGGCGGCCGTCGTCGTGCCCGTCGGCAACGGCGCGCTGCTCGCGGGTGTCGGACGCTCGGTCGGTGAGCGGTCGCCGGGCACGCAACGTATCGGCGTCGTCTCGTCCGGCGCCCCCGTTATGGCGCGGTCATGGCGGGCGGGCGGCCCTGTCCACTCCGATCTCTGCGACACGATCGCGGATGGGCTGGCAGTGCGCATCGCCATCCCCCTCGCTGTCGACTGGCTGCTCGAGGCAGCCGACGCGATGCTCGAGGTCTCGGAGGCGGAGATCAAGGCCGCCGTCGTCGCCTTCGACGACGCCGGCATCCGCGCCGAGGCGGCCGCGGCCGCGCCGTTGGCAGCTCTTCCCTACGTCGACACCGACGGCCCCGTCGTCCTCGTCGTCACCGGCCGCAACATCGACAACGAGCTGCTGGCGCAGTGCCGAGCCGAGACGACGCCCGATAACGACAGGGGACAGTCACAGTGACTGTCCCCTGGTCTTTCTAGACGAGCAGCGGGCGGAGGACGTTGCGGGAGAGGAGGAAGCCCCGCTTCACGAGCTCCTCCGTGGCCTCGAAGCCGCGATCCTCGTGCTCGATCGAGACGACGAAGTCGTAGCCGATCGCATAGAGCGCCGCCACGAACCGGTCCCAGCGAACTTCGCCGAGGCCGGGCAGCCGAGGCACCTGCCAGCCCATGCCGAGCGATGTCGTGCCGTGACGGTAGAGGCCTTCACGCCGGATCTCGAGATCCTTCGCGTGGACGTGGATGATGCGCGACGCGTAGTCGTAGACGACGCGCTCGTAGTCGATCTGGAGCCAGACGAGATGCGACGGATCGAGGTTCAGACCGAAGCTCTCGGAAGGAATGGCCTCGAACATCTCGTCCCACACCGCCGGCGTGTGGGCGATGTTCTGGCCGCTCGGCCACTCGTCCCAGCTGAAGATCATCGGGCAGTTCTCGATCGCGATCTGCACGCCACGCTCCTCCGCGTGCTCGACGAGAGGCGGCCAGACGGTACGGAACTGCTCGAGGTTCTCGGGCAAAGGGCGCGTCTGGTCGGCGCCGACGAACGTCCCTACGATGCCCACCTCGAGCGAGGCCGCGGCGTCGATCACCTTGCGCAGGTGGACGTTCGCCTCCTCGCGCGCTGAGTCGTCGCCGGCGAGGTTGTTCGGGTAGTACGCGAGCGACGAGATCTCGAGGCCGTGGATGGACATCGTCTGCCGCACGGCGGCGGCGTCGAGGTTCTCGACGTCGATGTGACACACGCCCGCGTAGCGTCTCGCCGGCCCGGTGGCCGCGGGCCAGCAGGCGACCTCCAGCATCTCGAATCCCTCGCTCGCCGCCCAGGCCGCGACCTCCTCGAGCGACAGCTGCGGCAGCGCCGCCGTCATCAGACCGAGCTTCACGCGGTCACCTCCACCCATCCTCGATCCTCATTCGACAGCGAAACCGCGTCGCCGAGGACGTTCGAGCGGTGCCCGTCAGCAAACGTCGGAAAGTCGGCCTCAGCAGGCATCCCGCCCTCCGCGACCGCCGAGTACACGGCGCGGTAGAGCTCGCGGAACGTCTCCGCGAACCCCTCGGCGTGACCGGCCGGGAGCGTCGTGCGTACTTGCGCGGACGGATGGAGCAGGGCCGGATTGCGCAGCAGCGTCTCGTTCGCGGTGTCGCGGTGACCGAGCCAGAGCTCCTCGGGACGCTCGGAGTCCCACGCGAGGGACCCGCTCGACCCGTCGACCTCCAGCCGCAGGCTGTTCTTTCGCCCGGCGCTCACCTGCGAGATGATGGCCGCACCGACGGTTTCATCTTCGAAGCGGAAGAGGAGATGCGCGATGTCCTCCGTCGTCATCTCAGCGTCCGCGCATTCGACCTCTCCAGCAGCGGCGAACGTCTCGACCTCGCCTGCGGGCCGTTGCCGCACCGGCAGCGCGGTCTTCAGGTCGGCGAAGACGGCTTCGATGCGCCGGCCGCTCACCCACTGCGCGAGATCCATCCAGTGCGAGCCGATGTCCGCGACCGCCCGCAGGCCCCCGCCCTTCTCCGGCTCGAGTCGCCAGTTCCAGTCGGTCGGATAGAGCAGCCAGTCCTGGAGGTAGCTTCCGTGGACGTTCCAGACAGCGCCCAGGTCGCCAGACGCCGCGAGCGCACGCGCCTGGTGCGCCATCGGATAGAAGCGAAGGTTGAAGTTCGTGCAGTGTACGAGCCCGCTCTTCGCGGCGAGCTCGAGCAGCTCGGCGGACTCCGCCGACGTCGTGGCCAGCGGCTTCTCGCACACGACATGCTTCCCCGCCGCCAGCGCGTTGCGCACCTGCGCGTGGTGCAGGTGGTTGGGCGTCGTCACGTGGACGACGTCGACGTGCGGGTCGGCAAGCATGGCTTCGTAGCTCTCGTAGGCGGGAGCGAGCCCCTTTGCCTCGGCACGCTCAGGCGTTGAGGCGCAGACGCCGATGACTTTCACACCCAACCGTCTCAACGCCTCGACATGCACCGCGCCGATGAAGCCCGTACCCGCCACCGCCGCCTTCAACTCGCCGATGTCGCGCGCCACGCACTTACTCTCTCACAGCGTCCGCGCAAGCAGAGATGATGAGCTGATGAGCTACCCGAAGATCGAGCTCCATGTCCACCTCGAGGGCACGCTGCGTCCCGAGATGCTGCTCTCCTGCGCGCACCGCAACGGCGTCTCGCTGCCTGCCGAGACGCACGAAGGGATCGCGGAGCTCTTCCACTTCACAGACCTGGCCCACTTCATCGACGTGTGGCTGATGGTGACGTCGTGTCTGCGCACTGCCGAGGACTTCCGCAGGATCACCGTCGACTACGCCGGCGAGGCGAAGACGCACGGCGCCGTCTACATCGAGGGCATCTTCGCGCCGCTCCAGCTCGTGCGACGTGGCGTGCCCTGGGAGGCGATCTACGAGGGCTTCTGCGACGGCATCGAGGAGGCGCGCGAGGTCCACGGCGTGGAGATGCGGCTTACCCCGGACCTCACGCGGAACGCGACGCCGGAGGAGATGGACGAGAGCCTGCGCTACGCCATCGCGTACCGGGACCGCGGCATCGTCGGCGTCGGTCTCGGCGCCTTCGAGCTCGAATACCCGCCCAATCTCTACGTCGATGCGTTCCGGCGAGCGCGCGAGGGTGGACTGGGATCCGTGCCGCACGCCGGAGAGCTCGGCCCGCCCGACGCGATCCGCGACGCGCTCCACCTGCTGCACGCCGACCGCCTGCGGCACGGCATCCGCGCCATCGAGGACCCCGATCTCGTGCAGGAGCTGACGGAGCGTGGCACGGTGCTCGACGTCTGCCCAGTCTCGAACGTCCGCGTGGGTGTCGTACCGTCGATGGAGGAGCACCCTCTGCCGAAGCTCGTCGAGGCCGGCGTCCTCTGCTCGCTCTCGACGGACGATCCGCCGATGTTCGACACCGATCTCACGAAGGAGTACGAGGTCGCAACCTCCCTCGGCGTGCACCCGCAGAGCTTCTACGAGGCAGGAGTCGCCGGCGCACTGTGCGGCGAAACCACGAAGGAACGACTCGCCGCGATCGGCGAGGCGTACGACTGGTCTGCCCTCGAGACCTCCTCAGGGCAGCCGGCGCTCGGCTAGCGCCGCCCGCGCCTCCTCGTCGAGCGTCGCGACGGCACGCTCGTAGAGGGCATACGCGCCCTCGGGGCTCTCCTCGACCGCGGTCAGCCCGGTTCGTCCCCACTCGCCGAGCGCGCTCATCATGTGGAAGACGGTCCCCGTCTGCCGCGACTGGTCGAAGTGGAGGCCCGTGCGCACCGCGAGGTCGAAGAGGTCGTCTGCCGTCAGCGCGCGGTAGGCGTGACTCTCGACGTGGTCGGAGGCGACGAAGAACTTCTGCTTGCCGCTGGGCGCGGTGAACAGACCGGTCTCCGAGGCGTACCTCCCGTCGGTGAGGAACTGCAGCGTGAGGAACGGGTGCGTCGTCCCGCCCTTGCGGAGGTTGAGCTCGATCGCGTAGGGCTCCCAGCTCCCGTCCTTGTTCCTGACGGCGACGAAGTCCACCGCGAAGCGGCCGATGACGCCCTCCTGCGCGAGCCGCTCGCCGATCTTCACCGCCTCGCGCGTGATCGCCGTCGCGTAGCCCGGATCGGCAGGGAAGATGCAGCCGAGGTAGCTCTGCCCGCTCGGCCCGCCGAGCAGCTGGTCGTGGGTCGACAGCACTTCGAGCTGCCCGAGCGGCGTCACGCGCATCTGGACGCTGGGGCTCCGGAACTCCTCCCCCGTGATTCGCTCCTCGACCACCGCGCCGCGCTTCTCGAGCATGTCCACGTAGTAGTCGTGCGTGATCTCGGGAAGCTCGAACTGCAGCTCGCGGAGCCGTTCCTCGATCTCGTCTTTACCGTCGCCCTCGACGAGGCCTGTCAGCTCGAGCAGAGCGTTCCCCTCGCCGGAGACGCCCTCGTTGAGCTTCACGATCACCTGCCCGAGCCCGGGCCGCTCCGAGCGCAGCTCGGCGATCGCTGCAGCGAGCTCGCCCATCGACCACAAGTCCTCGCGACCGACCGGGTGCCGC
This sequence comes from Actinomycetota bacterium, assembly GCA_046729255.1. Taxonomy (GTDB): domain Bacteria; phylum Actinomycetota; class Thermoleophilia; order Gaiellales; family Gaiellaceae; genus PALSA-612. The sequence continues at coordinate 10,039 of JBKPGF010000081.1, read as the reverse complement.
ACGCCCTGCTCCTCGAACAGCCGCCGGCAGCCCGTCTTCGTGCCGTAGGGGAAGAACTTCGGATCGGCGCCATACATGGGGATGCCGAGCGCGAGGGCGAGGTCCCGCTCGAGCTCCGTCGTGTTGAAGGGGATGAGGTGCGCGCGGTCGGGATTGGGCACGAGCCGGCGGAGCTGCTCCAGCAGCCGCGGCCGCTCCAGCAGCTTCGCCGACAGCGGCCGCGAGGAGCCGTCGAGCGGCGAGACGAGGTGCAGGCGCTGGCGGGCGTGCGAGGGGATGATGCCGGGCAGCAGTCCGAGGTAGTAGTCGACGATGCTCGGGTGAATCGCCTGCGACGTGACGTAGACGAGCCGCGCGCGCGGCTGGCGCAGGAGCAGCAGGAGGAAGAGGAAGCGCTCCTCGTACGCCTGGATGACGGAGGCCGGCATGTTCGGCTCGTCGAGCGTCATCGAGCACACGACGACGATCGTCTGCTCGTCCTGCGTCATCCCCTGCATCGACGTCCACAGCGGGACGAGCTTCTCCTGGAGCGCGTCGAAGCGGGCCTGCGCATCGTCGGCCGACAAGCCGAGCTCGATCGGGAGCGCGTCGACGCTCATCGCGCGATCCTATAGTCGCGGTTCTACCGCTGAATGCCCATGGTGATCGAGCCCGTGTAGGCGCCCCCCACCTTGCGCAGCCTGAGTGTCGAGCGGCTGCCGCCGTTGCGATAGATGGCGTCGTCCGGGTTGCGCGTCGTGCGGGCGGGCCGCGACTTGTACGGCGTCCGCGCGTACACCTCGTCGGTGAGCGAGTCCGGGAAGTAGAGCTGGCCCGTGTGGACGACGTTGCCGCCGAGCGACACCCTGACGTGGATGTGAACCGTTCGGCCCTGGTACCAGCCCGGGTAGATCGTCTTGAACGTCGCGACGCCGTTCGCGTCGGTTCTCTGGATGCCGCGCAGGAACGTCTTGCTCGTCTGCGCCGCATACGTGCCCAGCGCGTCGAAGTGCCAGATGTCCACGGCGGCGCCCTTGATCGGGTTACACGTGGAGACGTCGAGCACGGTGAGCTTTAGCGTTAGCGGGACGCCGGGCTTGCCCTCGGTGACGTTGCGCCGCAGCTTGTCACCGGGCAGGAAGAACGGCCCCTCGGTCGCCTCCGGCGCGAGCACGCACGAGACGGCTCCCGAGGCAACTGCCGCCGGGCCCGCACCGCTCGCTTCCACGGCCTTCCAGCCGAGCGCGGCGGCGACGCCGGCACCGCCGAGCTTGACGAGTGACGCGCGGCGAGTGACCCTTTCCTCCGCCATCGCGGTCAAGCTACCAGCCGTTCGTGAGAGCCTGTTAAGAGCTCTCGGGCTCATGGCTGCGTGCGCGGTGCTTGCGATCACGGGCTGCGGAGGCAGCTCCACGAGCGCGCTGCCCACGGGCTCGGAGGAGGCGACACTCGACCCGGCGGACTTCTCGACCGAGATCACGAACCCGTACTGGCCGATGGCGCCCGGCGACCGCTGGATCTATCGGGAGACGGACGGCAGTGGCGACGTGCAGAAGGTCGAGGTGACGGTGACGGACGAGACGAAGACGATCGACGGCATCGAAGCGCGAGTCGTCCACGACGTCGTCTCGCAGGACGGCGAGCTCGTCGAGGACACGTTCGACTGGTACGCGCAGGACACCGACGGGAACGTCTGGTACCTCGGGGAGGACACGGCGGAGTACGAGAACGGGAAGGTGAAGACGCGCGAAGGATCCTGGGAGCACGGCGCGGACGGCGCCCTGGCGGGCATCATCGTCCCGGCCGATCCGCAGCCCGGCCTCTCGTACCGCGAGGAGTACTACAAGGGGCATGCCGAGGACGGCGCCGAGGTCCTCGCCCTCGACGCGGTCATGAACGTGCCGGTCGGAGTCTTCGACGGCCTCCTCCAGACGCGGAACTTCTCACCGCTCGAGCCGGCGTTCATCGAGGAGAAGTTCTACGCGCGCGACATCGGCCCGGTCGCCACCGTTGCCGTCTCCGGAGGCACCGGCCGCGAGGACCTCGTCCGTTCAACCCGTAGGTGAGGCGTTCCTGGGTCGTCGCTCGCAAAGACGCCGAGCCCGAGGGCCGTAGGACAGTATTCGGATACGGCCAAGGCCCGAGGGCGATGGCGGCTGCCGCGAGCGGCGTCAGCTCGGCGAGGCCGGGCTTCGCCCGGCGTGAGCCGAGCGGCCAGGGGCACCTCAGCCGTAATTGAGACCCGCCACCAGCTGCTCGAGTGCGTCCTCGTCCCAGCCGTTGATGAAGTCTGCGTGAAGGCCGAACTTCCCTGACGCCAGGCGCGCGCGCTTGGGGACGGAGTCGTAGACGAGGATGAGCGCGACTGTGGGCACCGGCGTCGGATGGGTTTTCGGGCAGACGCCGTTGACCGAGTACGCCATGTGCCGCTTGTGGTCGGGGCTGTCCAGCGTCTTCCCGTTCCAGCAGTTGGGGAAGTGGATGCGCAGCTCGAGTGCCTGGTCGACCCGGCACTGCGGGAGCACCGAGACGCGGAGCTTCCCGCCGATGCCGCCGCAGCTCCACGCGCCGACGATCTTCGACTGGGCCTTCTTCGCCTCGGCGTTCCCCGCCACCATCTTCAGGCCGGGTGGCAGTGTCTCGACCTGCCCGAACGTGTGCTTGATGTAGTAGACGATGCCTGCCAGCGGAATGATCGGCTCGGTGCCGACGAAGAGCGTCGGGATCCAGTAGGTCGAGGCGTCGCCGGGCAGCTCGCACGTCGTCTCCCCGCCGCGCAGCGACGCGGCCGTGGAGAACGCGTTGACGTTCGTGTTGCCGATGTACGTGTGATTGTGGGAACGGCCCGGCGCCCCTGGATGGACGATCGGGTCGTCGTTGTTGCGGTGGCTGAAGGAGCAGACGATGGCGAAGTACGAGCCGCCCGGAAAGGCCGTGTCTCGCGACTGGCTGACCCCGGTAGCCGCCAGCACGCCGGCGGCGACGATCGCGATCATGAGCGGTGCGCTGCGACGCATCAACGACCCCTCCTTCGTCCGGAGCCTACCGAGCCGACGCGGCGGAATCTAACCGCTCCCGCGGCGAGGGCTCCCCGCGCCGTCGTCGCCGTAGCGCAGCGATCCGCTCGGCGACGATGACCGCGCCGAGCACGCCGACTAGCGCCGCGGCCAGCACGATTCCCGGCGCCACCGAGCCGAGAGCGCCGACTCCCAGACAGCCGAGGGCGCCGGCGAGACGCTTTCGCGAGAGCGTTCCGGCCATCCGCAGGCGAAAGAGCACGTGGCCGAGGAGGTAGATCGCGGGCCCGGCAACGAGCACGACGACCTCAGGGGCGGGCAGCTGGTCCGTGGGATGAGCGATCACGAGCTCGTCGCCGACGGCCCAGCCGATGATGCCGGCGACGAGCACGACGTGGAGGTACGTATAGCCGTCGCGGGCCAGCAGCGTGCGGTTCGCGGCGAGCTCGAGGCGGCGCTGCGCGATCGGCGCGACGTAGTCGAAGTAGAGCCACCAGAGCGCGGCCGTGCCCGCGAAGGCGAGGCCAAGCGCGGTGATCCGGGCCGCGTCGAGGTCGAGCTCGGCGGTCGTCGCACCGGTCAGGACGATCGACTCGCCGAGCGCGATGATGACAAAGAGCTGAAAGCGCTCGGCGAAGTGCGCCGTCTCGACGTCCCACGTCTCGGGCGCGAGCTGCCGGCGACCGGGTGTGCGATAGAGGAAGACCGGCCCCAGATAGTCGATCGCGAGCGCGACGAGCCACAGTGTCGCGCGAGCATCGTCCTCCACGAGACCGCCGGCGATCCAGAAGGCCCCGGCCACGGAGAGCCAGATGAGGATGTCCGCAGCGCGTTCGCGCTCGATCGTCCCCGGTCTCGCGGACGCGAAGGTGAGGAAGGCGTGGCGGCCAACCTGGATCGTCACGTACGCCACTGCGAAGAGGAGGCCCTTCGACCCGAACGCATCGGGAATGGCGATGGCCATGACGAGCGTGGCGAGCATGATCCCGAGCAGCAGCAGGCGGACGACGGGCGAGTCGGGATCGAGCTCGTTCGTGACCCACGTCGTGTAGTTCCACGCCCACCACACGACGAGCAGCACGAGCGCCGCCTCGCCCGCTCCTTTCCAGCTGAGGTCGTCGAGCAGCAGGTGCGACACCTGCGTGACGGCGAAGACGAAGACGAGGTCGTAGAAGAGCTCGAGCGTCGTCGCACGCTGCTCCTCCGCTGCGTTGCGGTCGCGCTGAAAGCGGGGGGTCTGCGCGAGGGTGCTCAGCGCGGCAGGTCGGGCCAGGGATAGAAGACGAGATGAACCGCGAGCACGGCCATCCCGGCGAGGATGATCGTTGCCGCCCAGGGCCACCGGGCCTGAAGGTCGGCAGCCGTCGCCGCGATGCTCGGCAGTCGCAGCCAGGTCTTCCCCAGCGAAGCCGTGACCTCCGTCGCGACGAGGATCGCGCCCAGCGCGCCCCAGACGACGTAGCCGAGGTCCTGCTTCGTCACGTCATGCGTCCGGCTTCTTGTAGGGCCAGGGATAGAAGAGGATCCGCATGGCGAGGACGACGATGCCGCCGACCACGAAGATCCCGACCCAGGTGTGGTCGTGCTCGAGCTTGCCCACGGTCGAGGAAAGCGTCGGCCAGGGCGTGCTGCCGGAGTCGATCGCCGCCAGCAGCTCGATGATCGCGATCACCGCGCCGAGCGCGCCCCATACGACGTACCCGAGCAGCATGCGACCTTCGGGTCGGCCCTTAGGGGTCGGAATCGTGTCGATCTCCGAGAGCGGCGTGGAGATCGGCGCCTGCTGGACCTGCGGCTGCTCTGCAGCCATGCGCCCCAATCTAGGCGGAGAGCCGGACGGTGCCTTCACGCCGGCCTTTCATAGGCGTTACATGCCGCCGACAAGGGCCTGATGTCGCGGCGCTACACCTGAGGCGGAAAGGGGTGGAGCTTGTGAAACGAATCCATCGACCCAGTCCGGCAATGGGCGTTGCGCTCGTCGCGCTCTTCGTCGCCCTCACAGGCACGAGCATCGCCGCGGTGACGGCACTGCCCGCGAACAGCGTCGGGGCCCGCGAGCTGAGAAACGGCTCCGTCGGGCCGAAGGAGCTCAGAGGCCGTGCAGTGACGGTAGGGAAGCTCGCGGCAGGGGCGGTCACGAGCGGCGTCGTCAGGAACGGCTCGCTGACCATGGCCGACTTCGACGACCGGCAGCTGCCGACCGGAACTGTCGGCCCGGTTGGTCCGGCCGGTCCGATCGGCCCACAGGGTCCTCCGGGGCCGCCGGGCGCCTCGGGAGCTCCGGGGGCTCCGGGACCGCAAGGGCCGAGGGGTGAGCCCGGCCGTCTGCTCGGCTCGATTCGAATGCCGACCGAGAGCATCGTCGTGAACGACGCGTCGGCGTCGGGTACGACGAGCGCCGACGTCGGCCAGATGTGCGCCCGGAACGAGCGGGCGATCAGCGCCGGCACGAGCTGGTCGACAGCCGGTGCCTCAGACGTCCTCTACACGGTCGAGCTGCGGCCGCTCCAGGACCGCCGAGGGGTCGTCATGGGGTACCAGGCCTCAGGCGCCAACGGCACCGGCAGCCCGAGGACGTTCACGCTGTACGTCCTCTGCTACCGCAGATAACAGGACTCGGTTGGGGACAGGATTCATCCTGTCCCCAACACCGTCAAAGCCAACGGCCCCGGCCGTTAGGCTCCCTCCCCATGCGGGACGACCGCTGGCGGCGAAAGCACGAGGACACCGTCAATCCGCTGGAGCGACTCCAGCTCCTGTCGGGCGACGACGCGGCGATCGAGTCGTTCCTCGACGATCTGGACGTGACGACGCCGCGTGCGCGTGAGATGCTTCTCGAGCTCACGCGGCAGACGACGATCGCCCGGCCGGAGCGGTTCTTCGCCGACCACCAGCGAGTCGTCGCGGCGCTCGAAAGCCTGCGACGCCACGGCTATCGCGGCTCGCGTGCGGTTCCCCGGCTCGGCCCGCTGAAGACCTTCTTCCGGTGGGGGATCGAGCTCGTCGCCCGCTACATCGTCCTGTCCTACGTCCAGTCGGTGACGACGGACATGCGCAACCTCTACCTCATGCGCGAGATCGAGGCGCCGGACGGATCGCACGAGCTGAAGCTGCTGCGCGCCGCTCGCTTCGATGCGGCGGGGCTGGTCGAGGCGCTCCGCAGCAGGACGATCGGCGTGCCGACCTTCGTCATCGGCGGTCTGCTGATCCCGTTGATCGCGAGCGTCTACCGGCTCGGTACGGGACTCACGTTCGGGAGCTGGGTGACAGCGACCATCGTGGGCGTCGTCGGCGCCGTCATCGGCCTGGGCCTCTCGTGGTTCATGCTCCGCGGCACGGCCATGGCCAGCAGCCGCATCCGGCTCTCGGTGCGCGAGCCGCTGAAGGAGCTGTGGGCCTCGGTCGGCAATTGCGGCAACCCTCCGCGGGACCAGTCCCGAAAGTTCGCGATCATCGGCATCTCGCTCACGATCGGCGTGTGGATCGTGATCCCGACGCTCGTCGGGCTCTCGTTCCTCGACTAGACGCAGCTAGACCTGGCCCTTGAACGTGTCGCAGCTGTCGGGGCCGGAGCCCTCGATTCCGCGAACGAACCAGCTCTTGCGCTGGTCGGAGGAGCCGTGCGTCCACGATTCAGGCGACACCTGACCTCGCGTTCGCTCCTGAATGCGATCGTCGCCCACTGCCGCTGCGGCGTCGAGCGCATCGTTGATGTCCCCGCGGGTGATGTCCTCGATGAACCTGGTGTCGATCGCGTGGCCGACCCAGAGCCCCGCAAAGCAGTCCGCTTGCAGCTCGACGCGCACCTGGCCGCCTTGGGGGCCAGTGTCGCGGTTGGCGCTGCGGAGGACGCCGGTGAGGTTCTGGACGTGGTGGCCGTACTCGTGTGCGAGGACGTACGCCTCCGCGAGCGGACCGCCGCGTGCGCCGAGCTCCGACTGGAGCTGGTCGAAGAAGCCGAGGTCGATGTAGACGTAACGATCCTCGGGGCAATAGAACGGGCCGACCGCGCTCGAGGCGACGCCGCATCCGGTCTGGATCTGCCCGTCGAAGAAGCGCGTCCTGGCCGGCTCGTAGTTCCGCAGCGTCTTCGCCCAGTACGCCTGGACGCTGTTGACGACGCCCACGATCCGGCAGTCCTCCCGTTCGTTCGCGTCTGCGCCGGTGCGGCACTCGGCGGCCAGCTCCGGATTCGGCGTTCCGGTTCCGACCGACTGTCCGGCGAGCGACCCCAGCTCGCCGAGTCCCCCACCCTGGCTCGCGAGCACGAGATAGAGGACGAGCACGACGACGCCGATCAGGCCTCCGCCGCCGCCGAGGATCTTCCCCCCGCCCAGCCCGCCGAGGCCGCCGCCCTGACCTCGGTAGTCCTCGACCTGGGAGGGGTCGAGGCGGGCGCCTTTGCGGAATCTCATGCTCGTCTCTCCGACTAGCCGGCCTGCTGGGCCGCCCTGAGCTCCTCGATGCGCTTGGCCATCTCGTCCTCGGGCACGTCCTCGACGTGCGTCGCGATCCACCAGAGGTTGCCGCCCGGGTCGCGCACGCCTCCCGACCGGTCGCCGTAGAACTGGTCCGTCGGCTCGCGTTCCGACGTGCCGCCCGCCGCGAGCGCCCGCTCGTATGTCACGTCGCAGTCCTCGACGTAGAGGTGGATCATCCCCGGCATCGCGGGATTCTCGGACCCTGCGCTCCCGACCATCACGAGCGAGTCGCCGATCACGACCTCGGCGTGCCCAATCGAGCCGTCGGGCTGCTCCATGCGGAACTTCTCCTCGGCCCCGAACGCCTGCCTCACGAACTCAAGCACCTGCGCGGCGTCCTCGTTGACGAGGTACGGAGTGACGGTGCGGTATCCGTCCGGTATCGGCTTGACACCCATGCGACTGCTCCTTTCGCGTTTGCCTGAGAAGATCGAACGTGCTGCCGAACGTTCCCTACCCGTTTTCCGCGATGACCATCGCCGCGTCGTTCACCGACCTCCATCCACTGCAGTTCGTCATCGCGGTAACCCTTGCCGCACTGCTCGCGATGGCCGTCTTCGCCCATGCGAGCAGGCACGGATCGAGACATCCGACGGCCTGGGGCGTCGCGACGTTCCTCTTCGCCGGCATCGTCGTGCCGCTGTACTTCGTGCGTTACTGGCTGCGACGTCGCCGCTAGCCGAGCGCGAGCCGCACGGCATCGACGAACGCGTCGATCTCGGCGCTCGTCATCGGCGTCGACAGGCAGCCCATGCCGCGCGGCGTCGAGAGGATGCCATTGGCCAGCAGCGCGAGATTCAGGTCCAGCTGCCGCTGCTCGCCGCCGAGGGCCTGCAGCCGCTCGTACCGTGCCGGCGTCATCTCGTCGAGCGTCGCCAGGCCGGCGGCCATCGTCAGCGGGTTGGCATTGAAGGTGCCGCCGTGGCCGATCCGCCCTTCCAGGCGCGGGTCGAAGAGCGCCATCACGTCCGCGCGGCCGCCGAGAGCGCCGACGGGCAGCCCGCCGCCGATGATCTTGCCGAGGGTCGTCAGGTCGGGCGTGATGCCCGCGCAGCCCTGCGCGCCGTGGTAGCCGACGCGGAAGGAGATGATCTCGTCGAAGACGAGCAGCGCCCCAGCCTCCGTGGTCAGGTCGCGCAGTAAACGCAGGAACTCGTCCGCAGCCGGGCGTACCCCGCCCGAACCGAGCACCGGCTCGACGAGCACCGCTGCGAGCTCGTCGAGATGGGGCTCGAGCGCTGCCCTCGTTCCGTCCACGTCGTCGAACGGGGCGACGACGACGGTCGCAGCGACGCCGGCCGGGATGCCGAGCCCGCCCGGCGCGAGCGAGACATCGTCGGGCACGCTCGCCGCGTAGTCGTGCGAGCCGTGGTAGCCGTGGGCGAAGACGGCGACCTTCTCGCGGCCGGTGAACGCGCGCGCCGCCCGCAACGCCAGCATCGTCGCCTCGGTGCCCGAGTTGGCGAAGCGGATCTGCTCGATGCTCGGCAGCCGCTCCTTGATTCGCTCGGCGAGCTCGATCTCGAGCTGGGTCGGCGCCGCGCCGCTCATCATCCGCCCCGCCTGGCTCTGCACCGCCTCCACGACGCGCGGATGGCAGTGCCCGAGGATGAGCGACGTGTAGTTCGAGATGAAGTCGATGCGCTCGACGCCGTCGACGTCGGTCACGCGGCAACCCTCACCACTCACGAGGTACACCGGGTACGGCTCGTGGAAGATAGTCGTCCGCGTGTTGCCGCCCGGCAGCGAGCCGAGCGCGCGCTCCCACAGGGCGCGCGACCCCGACGTCAGGGCTTCGTATTCCGCTCGTACGTCTGCCTGCGTTGCGCCCCGCTGCACGCTAGTTCTCGAGCTTGGCCTTGACGAGCGGGACGACGTCGTCCGGCTCGGGATAGCGGCCGATCATCTTCTTCTCGAACACGAGGTCGCCGTCGAGATGCACGTCGAAGATCCCGTCATCCCCGGTCACGACCTCGACTGTGGCGATCTCCCCCTCTTCCCATTCCTCGAGCAGTCGCGCCGCCAGACTGACAGCGTTGGGCCGCGCTCCTCAGGGAACGCAGTACTCGATGCGGATGTGGTGGCCCTCGGCCATCGCGTTATTGTCTCAGACCGCTGACGTCTGAGCTCACACTCCATCTCGAGTATGTCGTGCCTGCACCGCGTGAGCGCGTCTTCAACGCCCTCGTCACGCCGGACGAGCTCGCGAAGTGGTGGGGCCCGAAGGGCTTCACGTCGCCCTCGATCGAGCTCGATCCTCGCGCAGGAGGCAATTATCGAATCGCGATGCAGCCTCCCGAAGGCGAGGTGTTCCATCTCTCGGGGGAGTTCGTCGCGGTCGATCATCCCAGCCTCCTGAGCTACACGTTTCGCTGGGAGGAGCCGACACCGGATGATCGCGAGACGATGGTGACGCTCACTCTGGAGGAGGCCAGCGGGTCCACGAACGTGATCCTCGATCAGGGCGTCTTCGCCACGGAGGAGCGCCTCGCGCTGCACACGCAGGGCTGGACCGACAGCCTCGAGCGCCTCTACGAGCTCGTTGTCAGCCGGCGCACCGTC
>JBKPGF010000080.1:0-6353 GCA_046729255.1 Actinomycetota bacterium | reverse complement strand
ATGCCGCTGCTCGTGTGGGCGAACTTCACGACCTCGCTGCTCGTCGTCCTGGCCACCCCGTTCATCGCCGGGTCGCAGTTCTTCGTGATGTTCGACCGCATCATGCACACAAACTTCTTCATCGCGGACGAAGGCGGCTATCCGCTCGGGTACCAGCACATCTTCTGGTTCTACTCGCACCCGGCGGTCTACATCATGATCTTACCCGGGTTCGGAATCATCTCCGAGGTCATCTCGACCTTTGCCCGCAAGCCGATCTTCGGCTATCGGCTGATGGCGCTGTCGCTCGTCGCCATTCTCTTCCTCGGCTTCTCCGTGTGGGCGCACCACATGTTCGTGGCCGGCATGGCGCCGTGGCTGCGCATCCCGATGATGGTGACGACGCTGCTCATTGCCGTGCCCACGGGCATCAAAGTCTTCTCGTGGTTAGCCACGATGTGGGAAGGCCGCATCCACTTCACGACGCCCATGCTCTGGGCGGTGGGCTTCGTCGCCTGCTTCCTGATCGGCGGCCTCTCCGGCATCTATCTGGGCACCGTGCCGATCGACGTCCACGCCTCGGACACGTACTACATCGTCGCCCACATCCACTACGTGCTCTACGGCGGCTCGGTGTTCACGATCTTCGCGGGCGTCTACTACTGGTTCCCGAAGATGACGGGCCGCATGTACTCGGAGACGCTCGGCAAGTGGCACTTCTGGTTGACGTTCATCGCGTTCAACGCGACGTTCTTCCCCATGCACTGGACCGGTCTCCAGGGCCAGCCGCGGCGCACCGCCGACTATGTGCCGAAGTTCGAGGGCTGGAACCTCTTCATGTCGATCTCGGCCTTCGTGCTGGGCGCGGCGATGCTGCTCTTCCTCTACAACGTGATCCACAGCTGGGCACGCGGGCCGAAGGCAGGGCGGAACCCCTGGCGGGCCCACTCGATCGAGTGGCAGGTGTCGTCCCCGCCGCCGCTCTTCAACTTCGACGAGATCCCGCAGGTCGTCGGCGGGCCCTACGAGTACGGCGTGCCCGGCGCACGCCACGCAGTCTGGAGCGAGGACGGCGCGGCTGCTCGCGACGAGGTCGCTGCCGCCGAGGAAGAAGAGGTCCGGCGATGACGCACGTGCTCGTGGTCGCGAACGAGACGGTCGCGGGCAAGGGCTTGATCGACGCAATCGAGCAGCGCGCGCAGGCCGGCGACGCCCGCATCACGGTCATCTGTCCCGTCTCCTCGCCGCGCTCGGGCTACGTCGTCTACGAGGACACCCGCCGCGCATCCGCGCGGCGGCGGCTGGACAAGACGCTCGACCTGCTCCGGAAGCACGGCATCGCGGCGGACGGCTTCGTCGTCGACGCGGACCCCGTCGACGTCGTCCGCGACGCGTTCTCGCAGCTCGTCCCGCCTCCGGACGCAGTGATCGTCTCCACGCATCCCGCGGCACGCTCGGGCTGGCTGCGACGTGACGTCGTCGAGCGCATCCGGGCCGCCGTCGACGTTCCCGTCGAGCACGTCGTCGTCGACCTGGCGGCGGAAGAGGGCCCGGACAACGTGCTCGTGATCGCGAACCAGACGGTGCTCGGCGAACCGCTCCTCGCCGCGATCCGCGCGCGTGCGAAGCGATCGCCCGCGAGCTTCCTCATCCTCACTCCTGAGAGCGAGCTCGGGCCGTCTGCGGATCCAGGCGCCGAGCAGAGGCTGCGACAAGCCGTGGGACTGCTTCGCGCGGAAGGCATCGACGTCCATGGCCAGATGGGCCATCCCGACCCGTACACGGCCGCCATGCAGGCGATCTACGACGAGCGCACCGACGAGCTCATCGTCTCGACGTTTCCCGGCACGAAGTCGGGCTGGCTGAGGAGCGACCTCATCGGCCGGCTCGAGAAGGACACGAAGCTTCCGGTGACGCACGTCGAGTCGGAGCCCGCGAAGGCAGAGGTGGCAACGGCCTGATGGAAGCGCACGCAGCCTCGACGGTCCACGAACACCACGGCGAGCATCCGCCGCCTGCGCACGTCTCCTCGCGGGTCGATTCACGCGTGCTCGGGATGCTGCTGTTCATCGGCTCGGAGATCATGCTCTTCGGGTCGTTCTTCACCGCGTACTTCTTCGTGCGCGTCGTCAACGGCTACCCCTGGCCACCCGAGGGAGACCACCTGCCGGTTTTCATCGCGGGCGTCAACACCGTCATCCTCGTGACGTCGAGCTTCACGATGCACTGGGCCTTGCAGTCGATCAAGCGAGGGCATCGTGCCGGCCTGAAGGCAGGGCTCGTGCTGACCTTCCTCATGGGTCTCGTGTTCCTCCTGACGCAGATCGCGGAGTACGCGAGGGTCGGCTTCGCGCCCGGCGACAACGCGTTCGGGACGATCTTCTACTGCCTCACTGGTCTCCACGGGGCGCACGTGTTCGTCGGCCTGTCGCTGCTCCTCTTTGCGACGATTCGCGCTTTTCGCGGCCACTTCAGCCCCGAGCATCACCACGGCGTCGAGCTGCCGGGGATCTACTGGCACTTCGTCGACGTAATGTGGATCGTGGTCTACACGACGGTCTACATCATCTGACACCATGGCTCGCCGGAACCCCTTCCGCTCAGAGGCCGAGGCGTTTCGGCTGGTGCTGCTCACGATCGCGGGGTTCGCGGCCATCGTCGCGGCTGCGCTGCTCGGTGGCTGGGTCGCCGGACTCGTTGTCGCCATCGTCGTCACTGCGCTCGGACTCTGGTGGTACCTCAAGCCGCTCGAGGAATCGACAGAGCCGCAGGCGTCCACCCACGTCAGCGCCGCACATGAGCGGCGGATTCTCGTGATCGCGAACGAGACGGTCGCGGGAACGGAGCTCCGGGAGGCGATCGAGCGGGCTGCGTCCGGCTACGAAGCCCACGTACTCGTGGTCACACCTGCGCTGAACACGAAGCTCCGCCACTGGGTCTCCGACGAGGACAAGGCCCGCGCCCGCGCTCAGCAGCGGCTGGCGGACAGCCTGGCAGGCCTCGCGCACGCCGGGATCGATGCGCGCGGCCAGGTCGGCGACGCCGATCCCGTGCAGTCGATCGCGGACGCCCTGCGGACATTCGGCGCCGACGAGGTCATCATCTCCACCCACCCGGAGGGGCGCTCCAACTGGCTCGAGCGCGGGGTCGTGGACTCAGCCCGCGAACGCTTCGCCGTGCCGATCACGCACGTCGTGGTCGACCTCGAGCGCGAGGAGGCTTACTTACCGGCGGCCGAAGAGACGTAGTCTGCGACGGCCTGGATCTGGGCGTCGCTCAGCTGGCCCTTGAACGGGGGCATGACGCCCTGGCCGTTCGTGACGCGGTCGACGACGAGTGACTTCGGTGGCATGGCCTGGTCGAGGTTTGGCCCGACCGTGCCGGTCGTGCCCGCGTCGGCGAGTGTGTGACAGGGGGCGCAGTTCGTCGTGAAGATGTCCTTGCCGTCCACCTGGCCTCCCGGCGGGGGCGGCGGGGCTGCCGCGCCGGGAACGCCGGCGACCGACGCGACGTACGCCGCGACACTGTCGACGTCGTCTCCCTTGACGAGGTTGGCAGGCATCGCTGGATCGCCCGCGGAGGTGACGTACACACCCTCCTCGTTGACGCGGCCTTCCGGCGGGTGCTGGATCTGGCCGGCGACGACCTGCTGAATCGAGCTCTGTTCGAAGCCCTGCTCGCGATCGGCCGCGAAGGCGTCGTCCAGGTTGGGCCCGATAGCCCCGGCCGTGCCTGCCGCCGCGAGCGTGTGGCAGCCCCCGCACTGCTGCTTGAACAGCACCTCGCCGCGTGCAGTGTCGCCCCCAGTCGAGATGCCGCCGGTTCCGGCGCCGCCGCAGCTCGCGGCGAGCACGGCGATGGTGACGGCGACGAGTGCCGCCGAAGCTGCCGGAGCGCGCACGCGGCCGAGTTTAGTGAACCCGCCCCAGAACGAAGCCTTGAGCCGTCGCGACGCGCCGGGTGGCGCGCTCCGTCGTCCTCGGTCGCCCCAATAGCACTTCGGCTATTGAGGCTCCCTGTGTCCTTGGATCGCATCCACCCGGCCCACCGCGACGGCGAAGCGTCGTCCTGGTGCAGGTTCTAACCCTGGCTGCCTGCTGTCGCCTCTTGAATGGCCTGCTGCGCCTGCTGTTGCGCGACCTGCTGCTTCAACTCCTTGATCTTCTGCCGTGCGTCGACGACGAGCGGGTCGGTCGGGAAGCGCTTGACGAACGTCCGGTACACCTTGAGCGCCTCGGAAAGCTCCCCGGCGCTCTCGGCGGCCTGGGCCCAGCGGACCAGCGCCGACGCGTCCTCGGGCGACAGCGCGGAGAGCTGCTTGTAGACGTCGAGAGCAGACTTGTTCGCGGACTGGAAGTTCGCGAGCGCTGTCTGATACCTCCCCTGTGCCTCGGTCGACGCCGCCTGGCCAATCGGGTCCGTGAACGACCCGAGCGCTTCGCCGAGCGCGCCCGCGCCCGGGCGGAACTGGGCTCCGGGCTCTGCGAGGCTCGCGTCTCGCGCTGCGACCGTCAGCTCGTTGTAAGCCGTGGCCGCCTGCGTCTGGAGAACGAGCGCGAGTGCGGCCAGGATGTCCTCGTCCTTGGGGCGGGTCGCGAGATAGGCGCGGTAGGCGGTGACCGCCTCCTGGTTACGACCGTCCCGCTGGAGGGCCTGCACGAGATCCGTGAGCCGTTGCTTGTCGCGCGGCCGCTCCGCGACCTTCTCCTGGAGCTCTTCGATGGATGGCGCCGAGCCGCCGCTGAACACGTTGCTGAAGACGTCGCCGAGGCCCGCGTTGCCGGAGCCGACGCCGAGGAACACGAAGCTGCCGGCGAAGACGACGGCGAGCAGCGCGAATGCCCACTTCGCGTGGCCGCGCAGCCTGCTGAAGAAGAGCTCGTCCTCGAGCGTCTTCTCGGTCGTCTTCTTGCGCGGCCGCTTCTGCTCGGTCGTCAGCGACCCAGCAGCTTTGCCCGCGCTTCGATTCCTTTTTGCTGCAGCTCGTGCCATGGATAGCTCTCCGCGTCGTAGGGTACCTCGCCGCCCACCATCGTCAGCAGCACCCTCGACGCGGACCCTCCCATCACCACCGCGGCCGCAGGGTCCTCCCAGGGCAGGTAGGGCGATCCTTCGAGGCTGATGACCGCGAGGTCGGCCTGCTTGCCGGGATCGAGCGAGCCGAGCTCGCCATCGAGTCCCAGGGCAGCGGCCGAGCCAAGAGTGGCGAGCTCGAGGACTCGTGCCGGGGCTGCCGCCTCGGACTCACTGCTCGCGAGTCGCGCGAGGGCGACGGCCATCCGTAGCTCCTCGAACATGTCGAACGAGGGCGTCGAAGCGGGGCTGTCGGTGCCTATCCCGACGCGGACGCCCGCCGCGAGCAGCTCGGCGACGTGGGCGATGCCGCAGCCGAGGAGTGCATTCGAGCGTGGGCAATGCGCAACGGCGACGTCGTGCTCGGCCAGCAGCCCGATCTCCTCCGCATCTGCCTTGACGCAATGCGCGGCGAGCACGCGCCCGCTGAGCAGGCCGGCATCGGCAAGCGCGCGGATACCGGTCGTACCGAGCGGCTTCACGAGCATGTCGGCAAAGGACTCCCAGGCGCCGCTCCCGGTGCGCAGGAACTCGTTCTCGGCGTCGCTCTCCGCGAGGTGCGTTGCGATGGGCAGGTCGAGCTCGTCGCATGCGCGATAGAGGTCGAGCGAGCAGGTGTACGGCGCATGCGGCGAGATGCCGAGCCGCACCAGGCCGTCGGTGAGCGCCTCGGCGACCTGCTCGCGCATCGGCTCGAAACGGCTCTCGATGACGTCGGGGCTCTCGCCGAAGACCTCGAGGTAGATCGTCCCCCGCAGACCGACGTCGGCACAGGCGGTTGCCGCGGCCCCGCTGAAGCTGCAGTCGCCCACGGCGGTGATCCCGGAGCGCAGGCACTCGGCCGCGCCCAGCCGGGCGATTGCCTCCATATCCGCGAACGCGATCCGCCCCTTGCGCTCCACGTGGAGCCCGATCCAGTCGCCGAAGCCGAGGCCGTCCCCGAAACCCGCGTACACGGCGTATTCGAGGTGGGAGTGCGCGTTGACGAAGCCGGGGACGATG
The DNA here is from genome assembly GCA_046729255.1 of Actinomycetota bacterium. GTDB lineage: Bacteria > Actinomycetota > Thermoleophilia > Gaiellales > Gaiellaceae > PALSA-612. Next base: position 299 of record JBKPGF010000080.1, on the reverse strand, counting down.
GCCGCGTCCGGGAAGTGTCGACCCGTGCCAAGCTCTGCCGCAGGTGCGACGGCTGCGATCCGTCCGTCCTCGATCCCCACTGCTCCGTGCTCGATCGGCGGCCCCGACACCGGGAGCACCCAGTCCGCCGAGAGAATCACGGGGGAAACCATGTTTCCCCCGTGGACCCCCTTCTTCGCGTACCGGCAACGTTGACCGGTGCTGGGCTCCCGCCGGGCAAAGCCCGGCTCCGCCCGCGAAGCGGCACGATCCATCGCCGCTTCATGCACTTGCGCGTTCTCGCACCGGGTCCTTCCACA
>JBKPGF010000079.1:0-54663 GCA_046729255.1 Actinomycetota bacterium | reverse complement strand
CCCCTCGAGTGACGACTTCCGGCGCAATCGCATGGCGATGGACGGCGTGCTCCCGGATGGAACGGTGCTCCCGTTCGAGCCGCGCTCGCGCGGACAGGGCTTCAACGCCGTGCTCCAGACGACGCATCGACAGAACTTGCTCGTGCCTCCGCGCGCCCGCCGCTCGTTTCCGCTCGCCGAGCTCAGGGCGTGACGGCAGGCGGCTCGTCGATCGCCGAGGTGCAGCGGCTGCTCTCGGTGCTCGCCGCCGGACGGCGCTGCGCCGAGGCGGGCACGGCGTTCGGCGAGGGAGCAGCGGCGATGGCGCGAACGGCCGCATCGGTGGTCACGGTCGAGCTCGACCCGGAACGCGCCCTCTTGGCACGCGGGCGGCTGGCCGGGCTCGAGAACGTCGAGCTGCTCGAAGGCGACCGGCGGGCGCTGCTCCCGCCTCGCGGGCCATTCGAGCTCCTGTTCCTCGACGGCGGCGGCGTGAAGCGGGAACCGGACCAGCATCTGCCGAACGCCGTGGCGCTGCTCGCCGATGGCGGACTGCTCGTGCTCGACGACTTCACCGTCGGCCGTGAGGTCGGCGATCCCGCGCGCGAAGCCATCGCCGCGCATCCGGAGCTCGTCGCCGTCGAGATCCTCACGACGCCCGCTACCGCGGCGATCGTGGCTACTCGCGTAACAACGGCATCGTCAAGCACGTAGGACCGCCGTCGCCCTTGATCGAGAGCTCGCGGCCGTCGTAGACGTGGACCTCGACGCCGGCGCGTTCCAGCCGGCGGCGCGTCACCGGATTGCCGTCCAGTGCAAGGGCGACCCGCGGGCCGAGCGCCAGCACGTTCGTCCCCATCGTCTCGAACTCGTCGCCCGGCACGGGAACGATCTCGACGCCACGCTCAGCGAGGAGCTGGGCGAGCGCCACCGGCAGCAGCGGCGGGTACGCGACGCCGAGGTCGACGTCGAGCGGTGAGAGCAGCGAGAGAAGGTGCATCACCTCGCTCTCGCCATGCCAGCGGGGGAGGTCGAAGGCGTGGAGCTCGACGCCCGGGAGCGAGCGAGCGACGGCGTCGATGCCGGCAGGGCTCGTGCGGTAGCCGCGTCCGGCGAGGAGCGTCCGCTCGTCGAGCCGGATGAAGTCGCCGCCCTCTGCGATCGAGGGCTCCTCGAGCGTTGCTGCGACGGGGACGCCTGCTCGCTCGAGGTCCCGCACGACGGCTCGCGGCTCCCGTCGCCTGCCTTCCTTGCCGGGCCTCAGCAGGATCGCTCCGCTCTCGGTCACGAGGCCGGGATCGAACGCGTACACCGCGTCCGGATCGTCGTCGAGCGGCTCGGCGACGATGACGTCGGCACCCGACTGTTCGAGGATCGCGCAGAACCACTCGTGCTCGCGCGCGAGCGCGGCGGCGTCGGGCTCCGCGCGCCAGCCGTATTCCTCCCACAACGCGCAGGCGGCCGCGCTCGGCCGCCGCACGAGCACGCGACGCAGCGGGTCGATCATCGAGCGACAGCCGTAGCCCGGCATGTGGCGGGGACGCTAACGAGTGCGCATACTCACCGGTGCATCGGTGACGATTCGCGGGCGACACGTCGTTGCGCTGACGGTGGCCGTCGTGGCCGTCTTCACCTCGGGGGAGGCAGCTCCGTCCTCCTCCGCCGCTGTGCCGCCGTTGCTCGACCAGGTCAACACCGTCCGCAAGCAGCTCGGACTCCGGCCGCTGAAGGCGGATCCCGTCGTCCGCCTGGTCGTCGAGCGAATGGCGGTCGGCGATCGCACCGACCGGACGCCCGAAGTGCTCGACGCGCAGCCCGACTGCGCCGTCTGCGATCTCTACTTCGAAGCCGGCCGCGCCCGCGACCCGCGGGTCCATTACTACACCCTCGGCGGGCGCTCGTTGATCCGGTTCGGGCTCTGGCGTTCGGGATGGACGGCGGCGCAGAACCTCTCGGTCTTCTACCGCACGGCCGCCCTCGTGCTCGACCCGAGGGCGCGGACGTTCGCCGCTGCCCGGACGCCGCTTGGGATGCTCGTCGTCGGCGTCACGGGAGACAGCAAGGCGCGCTTCGTCCGCCCGGTTCGCTGGCCGCTCGGGGAGCTCGACCCGCGGCATCAGCTGTGGGTCCAGGTGCTCTTGCCTCCGGGGCAGGGGTATCCGCACCTCTACGACGTGCGAGGCGGACTTGACGTGACAACCGCGTACCCGCTGGCAGCCGCTCGAGGGCTCGGTGGATCTCGCCTCGTGACCTTCGGCCTGACCACGTCGCTCGCGTACGGGCGGGCATACCACGTCGGTGCGGGACGGCTGGAGTTACGGCTTCGCACGAGGACGATGCCCGTGACCTTCCGGCAGCGCAGCTGGAGCTTCCAGTCCGTCACTGTCGCAGAACGTGAGGCATTTCTCGGTGTCGTGTGGAAGACCCCTCCTGTCTTACAGCGGCTGCTGGGCGAGCTCGACGGCGCGGTCACGGTCGTCGGTGGTAGTCGCGGCTGCCTGATCGCCGACGCATGCGAGCAGGTGGACGGCGACCGGGCGACGATCGGCATCGCGCCCGGCGCCGAGCCGTTCGTCGTCCTCCACGAGCTGGGGCACGTCGTGTTCGACCTGGCCCTCGACGAGCGTGCGCGAGGGATCTTCCGCGGGGCTCTTCGCCGAGCGGGCTGGAACGGGGCGTGCTGCTTCAGCTTCTCGGAGGGCTTCGCCGACCAGCTCGCGTTTTGGGCGCTCGGTGACGCGCCGGCCGGAATAGGAACCTACAGCGACCGGATGTACCTCTCGAGCGAGGAGTTCACGAGCTTTCTTCATGCGCAGGCGGGCTACCGCCCGAAGCCCGTTCAAGGTCTGCTCCCACGCTGATCGCCATCGAAAGTCCAGTCGGCTTACGCCTTGGACTTTCGATGGGAGGTGACGGCTGGCCGTGCTGTACCGGTTGGGCGATAGACGTCTCTATGCTGAGCGTGGCCGAAGTGGCGGAACTGGCAGACGCGCCGGACTCAAAATCCGGTGCCCGCGAGGGCGTGTGGGTTCGATTCCCACCTTCGGCATTACGGCAGCCAGTCCCTCGCAAACGACGCCGCAGGCGGGCTTTGCCCGCCGGAGGCTCACCGGCCGAGGAAGAACGTGACGGCGAAGAAGGGGACCCGCAGGCGCCAACATGGTTTCCCCCGCGTGAAGGCGCGCCGGACTCAAAATCCGGTGCCCGCGAGGGCGTGTGGGTTCGATTCCCACCTTCGGCATCACAGGCTTTACCAAACCAGCCGAGCGGCCTTGACGTCTCTAGTTGCAGAAGAGGCGGTGAAGGCAGATACTTATTCGCTTGCACCGAGGAAGGCATCGAGCACAAAGGAGGGTCTGTTGAGGAAAGCGCCACTTTTGGCGATCGTCTCGATCGCCATCGCAGCCGTCGGGCTGTCGGCTGCCGGCTCGGCTGTCGGCAAGACCGGTCCGAACGCTGCGAACAGGCTGCCGTCGTCGTCCTGTAGTCCGATCTTCTACAAGGGCTCAGGCCAGCCGCAGTACCTCATCGCGTCCGACCTGCCCCTCCAGGGCGCCGGGCGTGCCCAGCCGCTCTCGATGGTCAAGGCCATCCAGTACGTGCTGGAGAAGCAGTTCAAGTTCAGGGCCGGCACGTTCCGGGTCGGCTACCAGTCGTGCGACGACGCGACCGCTCAGCAGGGTGGCTGGGCGACCGAGAAGTGCACGGCGAACGCACGCGCGTATGCGAACGACAGGACGGTGCTCGGCGTGCTGGGGACGTTCAACTCCGGTTGCGCGAAGCTCGAGATCCCGATCCTGAACCGCGCTCCGGGCGGTCCGGTCGCGATGATCAGCTCTGCCAACACGGCGGTCGGTCTGACCCACGATGCACCATGGAACGACCCCGGTGAGCCGAACATCTACTACCCGACGAAGATCCGGAACTACGCCCGCGTCGCGACGTCAGACGACTACCAGGGCCCGTTCGCAGCGGATCTGTTGAAGAAGCTCAAGAAGACGAAGGTGTACATCCTTCACGACAACCAGACGTTCGGAAAGGGTGTCGCCAACGCGTTCCGCTCGAGGGCCAACAAGCTCGACATGACCGTCGAGGGCTTCGAGCCTTGGGACGCAAAGGCCGCGAGCTACGAGGCGATCGGTGAGCGGATCAAGGCCACGGGCGCGAATGCCGTGTACCTGGCCGGCATCGTCTGCAACAACGGCGTCAAGCTGATCAAGGACATCGGCGCCGTGCTCGGCAAGGGCGTCACGCTTGCCGCTCCGGACGGCTTCACGCCATACTCCGCGACAGCTGGGGCAGGTGCAGCCGCGCAGGGGATGTACATCTCATACGCGGGCGTCCCGCTCTCGCTGCTCGGCAAGGCCGGCAAGGCGTTCCTGAAGACGTTCGCGAAGTACCAGGGTCGAAGCGTTGTCGACCCGTACGCCGTCTACGCCGCGCAGACCGCGCAGATCATGCTCGGCGCGATCCGGGAGTCGAACGGCAGCAGGCTGTCGGTCGTCCGCAACATGATGAAGACCAGAGTGGTCAACGGCATCATGGGCACGTTCCGCTTCGACCGGAACGGGAACATCTGCCCGTTCAAGACGATCAGCTTCGACCGGCTGGTCGGGAAGTCGGGCAAGTTCTTCTCGTACGTCCGGGTGAGAGCCACCTGCTAGCAACGCATTAGCCGCTGGCTTGCGCTGAGGGAGGGCTATAGAGTCCTCCCTCAGCCGTTTACGAGGGAGGGCGCGGTCATGGCCACCGAGGCATACGCGGGGCGTGTGACACACCGGCGGCGGCCGGCCGAGTACATCACGCCCGTGGGTGGGCTGATCCTCGTCGGGCTCGTGATCGCCTGGCTGATCGTCAACCTCGTCCAGGCGCCTGACCAGTTCTTCCGAGTCTTCCTGATCGGGCTCACGAACGGCGCCCTGTATGCCCTCGTGGCGCTCGGGTACACGCTCGTGTACGGCATCCTCGAGCTGATCAACTTCGCGCACGGCGACGTCTTCATGCTCGGAGGGATGATCGCCGCGTCTCTCATCGGCACTGCCGGCTTCCTGTTCATCCCCGGGTTCGACCTCGCTCAGTGGGGCACGCCCGAAGCGTCGCTCGGGGCCCTCATCCCGGCGATCCTCGTGTGCCTGGCCGTGTCGGTCATCGCCTGCGGCCTCATCAATGCCTCGGTCGAACGGATCGCGTACAAGCCGCTGCGCAACGCGCCGCGGCTGGCGCCGCTGATCACCGCGATCGGGATGTCGTTCATCCTCCAGAACGTCGCCATCGTCTGGAAGGGCACGGAGACGGTCTCCGTCAACCAGACCCTGCCCACCGGCGCGGTGTTCTCGATCGGCGACGTGCGCTACACGTGGGACCGGCTGTTCGTCGTGCTCATCACCGTGCCTGTGCTCGTCCTGCTCGTGTGGCTCGTGCAGTACACACGCCAAGGCAAGGCGATGCGCGCGACGGCCCAGGACAAGGACGCGGCGGCGATGATGGGCATCGACGTCAACCGGACGATCTCCTTCACGTTCCTGATCGCCGGTGGCCTGGCGGGAGCGGCTGGGGTGATCTTCGCCTTCTACTACACGACCGTGCGCTTCGACACGGGCTTCACCCTCGGCCTGATCGCCTTCACGGCAGCAGTGCTGGGGGGAATCGGCAACTTGCCCGGCGCGGTGCTCGGCGCGATGCTAATCGGCCTGCTCCAAGCGTTCAACGAGGGCCTCTCCTGGCACGCGCCCGGTCCCGCGTGGACGACGTCGATCGTGTTCGGGATCCTCATCTTGATCCTCGTCTTCCGCCCGCAGGGGCTGCTCGGCGAGCGGACGCCTGAAGGTGGCTAGCTGAGGTGACGGAAGCGCTCGGCAACGCGTGGCGTGATGTTCCCGCCTGGGCGAAGCGGACCGCCCTGCTGCTCGCGTTCATGGCGATCCTGCTCGTCCCGGCCTGGGCCGAGACAGCGTTCCGATCCGGCACGGAGCTGTATCTCCTCGTCGCGCTCCTCGCCCTGATCCTCGTCGGCAAGCCTGTCTACAACGCCTTCTGGCACGTTCTCGAGTCGACCGGCGTGCGCAACGCGAGACGGCGCTGGGGTCGCCAGCCGCGCTGGATCAGAGCGCTGCCGCTGGTCTCGGCGGTCGTGCTCGTGCTCCTCATCGTGTGGGCTCGTGGAACGCCGCCGAGCTGGACGGTCCTGATCCTGCTCGGGATCATCCTCGCCCTCTACCTCGTCCCTCCGCGGGCGCGGCAGTACGTCGTGCCGGTCACGGTGCTCGGGCTCGCGATCGCCTACCCGATCTTCATCGCCGAGAACTGGCTCTGGGCGGGGGACGTCCCGATCATCACCAATCCGCCCAGCATGGACGCCATGGTGGTCGTGGCCGTCTACGTGATGATGGCGCTCGGCCTGAACATGGTCGTCGGCTACGCCGGACTGCTCGACCTTGGCTACGTCGCGTTCTTCGCCATCGGCGCGTACAGCGCGGCGTGGTTCGCGTCGCCGCACTTCGCGCAGCCTGACATCAACACCGGCCTGCCGAGCATCGACATCGACTTCGGCGCCGTCGGGGTGTTCGAGGGCGTGGGCGGCATCCACATCTCCGTCTGGCTCGTGCTGCTCATCGGTGCATGCATCACCGCGATCGCCGGCGTGCTCATCGGGTTGCCGACGCTGCGGCTACGCGGGGACTACCTCGCCATCGTCACGCTCGGCTTCGGCGAGATGGTCGCGCAGATCGCCCGCAACGGCGACGAGCTGCAGCTCGGCTTCAACCTCACGAACGGCCCGCCGGGCATCAACCCGGTCGACTCGCCCGGCTTCGGCTCCTGGGCCCATGAGCATCTCGGCCTCCCCTCGGTCTTCCGCGACGCCTTCGGCTGGTGGACGGGGCCCGTGGACTCCGTGGGAGACGTCGTCGACCTCATGTACTGGGGTGCCCTCGCGCTCGTCCTCATCACGCTCTTCTGCTCCGTCCGCCTCCGCGACTCGCGGCTCGGCCGTGCGTGGATCGCCATCCGCGAGGACGAGACCGCGGCCGCTGCCATGGGTGTGCCGCTGATGCGGACGAAGACGTGGTCGTACGCCTCCGGCGCGTTCTTCGGCGGCGTGGCCGGAGTGTGGTTCGCGTCGTTCCAGCAGGCGGTGTTCCCCGACACGTTCAACTTCAACGTCTCCGTCTTCATCCTCTGTATGGTCATTCTCGGCGGCATGGGCAACGTCTGGGGCGTGATCGCCGGCGCAGCGTTCCTCGCGTACCTCAACACCGAGGGGCTCGCCGAGTTCGGCGGTTGGATGAACGACAACCTGCTCCGCTGCGGCGGCGGCCAGGAGGCGGGCAAGGTGATCTCCGACGGCTGCGTCGACATCCCCGCCGTCTCGTTCGGCATCTACGGGATTATCCTCGTCGTGGTCATGCTCGTGCGCCCGTACGGCCTCTTCCCGGAAGCTCGCCGGAAGGTCGAGTTCGAAGCCGGGGTGCACGACGAGCCGCTCGTGGACGTGCAGCGCTGATGGCCGAGCAGCTGCTCCAGACGTCCGCGTTGCGCAAGGAGTTCGGCGGGCTCGTCGCCGTCAACGACGTCGACTTCACGATCCCCCAGGGCTCGATCGTGAGCCTCATCGGTCCCAACGGCGCCGGCAAGACGACGTTCTTCAACATGATCACGGGCGTCTACAAGGTGACCTCGGGCGTCGTCGAGTTCGCGGGCGAGGACATCACCGACCGGCCGCCGCACTTCGTCACGGAGCGCGGGATCGGGCGCACGTTCCAGAACATCCGCCTCTTCCAGGAGATGACCGCCCTCGAGAACATCCTCGTCGGCATGCACTGCCGCCTCAGGGGAGGCATCCTCAGCAGCATCTTCGGCCTACCGCGGGTGCGGCGAGAGGAGCAGCAGGCACGCGAGCGCGCGCGCGAGCTGCTCTCATACTGCTCCCTCGAGGGCGTCGAGGACGACTACGCGCGCAATCTCTCCTACGGGGACCAGCGACGCCTCGAGGTGGCGCGGGCGCTCGCGACGCAGCCGAAGCTCTTGCTCCTCGACGAGCCGACGGCCGGCATGAACCCGCAGGAGTCGGCTGATTTCACCGCCTTCATCCGCAAGCTCCGGGACGAGGAGGGACTCACGGTGCTCCTCATCGAGCACGACATGAAGGTCGTCATGGGCGTCTCCGAGCGGCTGACGGTGCTCGACTACGGCGAGAAGATCGCCGAGGGGACGCCGCGCGAGGTGCAAAACGACCCGCGTGTCATCGAGGCGTACCTCGGTACGGGAGCGGCCGCTGCCGTATGAGCGCGATGCAGAAGCAGCCCGTGCTGGAAGTGGAGGGGATCCACACCTTCTACGGCACGATCGAGGCGCTCAAGGGCGTCACGCTCGAGGTCCGCGAGGGCGAGATCGTCACGCTGATCGGCGCCAACGGGGCAGGGAAATCGACGACCCTGCGTTCCATCAACGGGCTCAATCACCCACGGGACGGGACGATCAGCTTCATGGGCGAGGACATCACGCACGCGCCTGCACACAAGATCGTCAAGAAGGGCATCTCGCAGTCCCCCGAGGGCCGGAAGCTCTTCCCGCGCATGTCCGTCGACGAGAACCTCGAGATGGGAGCGTTCCAGCGGACGGGTCACGCGGAGATCCAGCAGGACAAGGAGCGCGTGTTCGAGCTCTTTCCGAGGCTCAAGGAGCGTGTCCACCAGAAGGCGGGAACGCTCTCCGGAGGCGAGCAGCAGATGTGCGCGATCGGCCGAGCGATGATGGCGAGGCCGCGTCTGCTGATGCTCGACGAGCCGTCGATGGGGCTCGCGCCGATCTTCGTCGACCGCATCTTCGAGACGATCGTCGAGATCAACAAGATGGGCACGCCGGTGCTGCTCGTCGAGCAGAACGCGCTCATGGCGCTCGACGTGGCCCACCGCGGCTATGTGCTCGAGACGGGCACCGTGGCGCTCGCCGGCTCGGCGAAGGACCTCGCCGAGAACGAGGACGTCAAGAAGGCGTATCTGGGTATTGCCTGAGACCTTACTGCGCGCCCACTCGAATCGGCGAGTAGGGCGGAGCGAGCAGGAAGCCGACGCGCGCCGTGTGGTCGCCATCACCGAGCGCCAGCGACAACGCCGCGGCCGCGCTCCGGGCAGGCACGAAGCCGAGCTGCCGCGCCCCCGCAGCGTCACGGCATCCGCCTACGATGACGGTCTTCAGCCGCTCCGTCTGCTCTCGCACGACGGCCCAGTCGGCGAACGGCAGCAGCGGGTGGCACGCACGGCCGGCGCGATACCGGTCGAGCGCGTGCGGATCCGCCGCCGCAGTCCGTTCGGCCTCCTCCACGAGCGCCGGGTCGAGCCCCGCCCGCGTCGCATTGAAGAACACGCGATACGGCTGCTGTGTGGGATGCGAGAAGCGGCGGTGGAACCGGTGGAGGAGGATCGCGGTGCCTCCCTCGACGACGGGCGGCGCCTCCCGCCAGAGGCGGAGCGCGAGACCGAGCCCGAGGTACGCCGCCAGCAGCGGATTGGGCCGCTCGCGCGGAAGGTACGGGGTCGTGCGCGGGATGCCGATGCAGATCGCATCGAGCGGCGAGTCGAGCTCGATGGCGCGGAGATCGATCGACCGCAATAGCGCCTCCGCATGCGCCACCGACGGTGGGCCGGCGAACACGCCCGCCGCCGTGATCGCCACGGGCAGCGACCTGATGACTCGCAGCCGGAGAAACCCTGGCAGCAGGTGGAAGAGCCGAGCCAGCCACGAAGCGGCGATCCGCTCAGCCGCCCGCCGATCGTAGGGATAGCCGAACGCCGTCTCGGCGATCCTCGGCTGATCGAGAGCGAGCGAGATCCCGAACAATGCGGTGTGCCCTCCCAATGCCTGCTCGACCGCGAGCGCGGACGACCACGCAGCCGAGCCGCGCGGCTCGAGTAGGGACTCGACGCGTGCCTCGCGCAGCGCGTCGGCCCCGCCACTGGCGAGAAGAACACCAGGCCCGCCGTGCACGACCGTCTCCGCTGCGGTCACGCTGACGACGACGTCTGCGCCGACGAGCTCCGGGGAGATCCGCAGAGGCCGACCTTCGTGCGTCCCGATCTCCACGAGCGACGAATCCTCGACGTCGTGCACGACGACCTTCCCGTAGAACGCCCGCGCGAAGGCGGGGGCGAAGAGGCGGTCGAGCTCGCGGCGGCCTGGCCGACGCCCGAGGCCTGCCGTGACGAGGATCGTCTGTCGCTCGTCGGGCACGCCGAGGTTACGCAGTTCCTGGACAGCGGCGCCGATGGCCGCTCGCCGGGCATCGACCGGCGCGCTCGGCAGCGGCAACGCCGGCACATCGACCACGATCGTCGCTCGTCCTCCCCGCGGCACGATGCCCGCGAGTGGCGGCCCCGAGAGCGGAAACCGCAGGGAATCGCGGACGGCTGCGCCGACGTCGGTGATCGCCTGCGGCGCGGGCTCGGGAGGCACCAAGACGACGGCGTCGTCGGGACCGTCGACGACGAGCAGCCTCGTTCCCGAGAGCAACGGGATGCGCACACGCTCACACTAGACTCGGGACGTGAGCCCCAAGACGATCACCGGCGAAGAGCTCGAGCTCGACGACGCGCCCGCGCGCGACGCGGAGCTCTTCCTCGTCGACGGCAACAACCTCGCCTACCGGGCGTTCTTCGCACTGCCGGAGGAGCTCGTGACGAGCGACGGCTTCCCGACGAACGCCCTGCTCGGGTTCACGAACATGCTGGTGAAGCTGCTTACCGACTACCGTCCGCGAGGCGTCGCAGTCGCCTGGGACACGAGGCCGGTCCACCGCACGGCGATCTCGCAGGAGTACAAGTCCGACCGGCGGCCGATGCCGGATCTGCTCCGCGACCAGTGGGCGTACTTCAAACCGATCGTCGAGGCTTTCGGGTATCGCAACCTCGAGTTCGCAGGCTGGGAGGCGGACGACGTCATTGCCACGCTCGCGACGCGGGCCGACTCGGCCGGCCTGGCCACGTGCGTCGTGTCCACCGACCGGGACGCCTTCCAGCTCGTGACCGAGAACATCTGCCTGATGATGACGCCGCGCGGCGTCGCGGACGTTCACGTGTACACGCCGGAGCGCGTCACGGCACGGCTGGGCGTCCCGCCCGAGAAGGTTCCGGACCTCATCGGTCTCAAGGGCGACACGTCCGACTCGATCCCCGGCGTCCCCGGCATCGGCGACAAGACCGCCGCGCAGCTAATCCAGCAGTACGACTCCGTGGACGGCGTGCTCGCGCACGTCGACGATCTGTCGCCGGCCCGTGCGAAGAACCTGCGCGAGCACGCCAACCAGGCTCGTGACTCGAAGGTGCTTGCAACGATGCAGCGCGACCTCGACATCGACTGCGATCCGACCCAGCTCGTGCTCGCCCCGCCCGACCGCTCGGAGCTGCAGGAGATGTTCCGCCGCTTCGAGTTTCGCGCGCTGCTCCAGCGCGTCGATCAGCTGGACGAGGCGCTCCCTGCGGCCGAGATGCCGTCCGCACCCGGGGAGGAGCTGCCGTGGCGCGAAGGGCCGTTCCCCGATACGAAGGAGACGTTCGGCTATGCGGCCGACGACGGCCGCTCAGCGGTAGCCCTCGGCACGGAGGTCGTCGTGTCGCCACGGCCCGAGCGTGTCGAGGGCGAGATGGTCGTCCACGACTCGAAGGAGCTGCGCGTCGACGCCAAAGACGACTCGCTGCTCGCCGCCTATCTCATCGAGCCCGGCCGCACGGCGTACGAGCTCACCGACCTTGCGGCCGAGTACGGGATCAAGCTCGAGCCGTCTCCGCCGGCCGAGGAGGAGACCGCGTCGCTCGTCCAGCGGGCGGCCCTGCCCGTCCGGCTTGCCCCGCTCATGCGCGCGCGTCTCGCCGAGCGGGAGCTCGTGCCGCTCTACGAGGACGTCGAGCTGCCGCTGACGGGCGTCCTCGCGCGGATGGAAGACACCGGCATCCAGATCGACACGTACCGAATGGGCGAGATCACGGCGCGGTTGCGGGACCGGGTCGAGGAGCTGGAGGGCCGGGCGTACGAGCTCGCGGGCGAGGAGTTCATGGTGGGCTCGACCCAGCAGGTGGCGCGGATCCTCTTCGAGAAGCTCGGCCTCACGCCGGGCCGCAAGGGGAAGACGGGCTACTCGACGGACACGCGCGTGCTGCAGACGATCCGCGACGAGCACGAGATCGTGCCTGTGATCGAAGAGTGGCGCGAGTTGACGAAGCTCGTGAACACCTACCTCGGACCGCTGCCCGAGATGATCGGCGAGGACGGCCGGCTGCACACGACGGTCAACCAGGCCGTGGCGGCGACGGGTCGGCTCTCGACGTCGAATCCGAACCTGCAGGCGATTCCGATCCGCACCGAGCTGGGACGCGAGATCCGGTCGGCGTTCGTCGCCCAGGACGGAAGCCAGCTGGTCTCCGCCGACTACTCGCAGATCGAGCTACGGATCCTCGCCCACGTCTCCGGCGAGCCGAAGCTGCGTGCCGCGTTCGCGGAGGGTGAGGACATCCACGCGGCCACCGCAGCGGAGGTGCTCGGCACCGAGCGGTCGAAGCTGACGAAGGACGAGCGCGCGATCGCGAAGATGATCAACTTCGGGATCGTCTACGGCATCTCGGCCCACGGCCTCTCGCAGAACCTCCAGATCCCCCGGGACGAGGCGCAGACGTACATCGACACGTACCTCGCGCGTTTCCCGCACGTCCAGGACTTCATCGCCCGGACGATCGAGCAGGCGACGCGCGACGGCTACGTGACGAGCCTGCTCGGCCGCCGCCGCCCGGTGCCCGAGATCCGCACGTCGAGCCGCCAGACGCGAGCGCTCGGAGAGCGCCTCGCCGTCAACTTCGTGATGCAGGGCTCGAACGCCGACATCATCAAGGTGGCGATGCTCGCGATCGACCGCCGTCTCCGCGACGAGGGCCGGTCGGCGCGGCTCGTGCTCCAGGTGCACGACGAGCTGCTGCTCGAGGCCCCGGAAGCAGAGGTGCGCGCCGTGCGGGAGATGGTGAAGGAGGAGATGTGCGGCGCCTACGAGCTCGATCCGCCGCTCGCTGTCGACGTCGGCGTCGGCGAGAACTGGTCGGAGGCGAAGGACTAGAGCTCCTAGAGGTCCAGGGTCTCACCGTCCTCGGGCACAAGCGCCGAAGGAACGGCCACGCGAAGCTCGGCGCGGGTCAGGTGGCAGTGGTTGATCGCCTCCATGTGTACGCAGACGACGATCTCCACGCGCGCGGCGACCTCCCGCACGTCGTCGATTCCCATGACGATGAGCCCGCCCTCGAGGAACTCCGCGCCGCCCGCGTTGACGATGGCGACTCGCGGCCGGTGGCGCTCGATCGTCTCCTCGACCCCCTCGTACCACACGGTGTCACCGGCGACGTAGACGTCGTCGAGCACGAAGCCGCTGACCGGCGCGAGCGCGTCCGCGATCGCACCGGTGCCGTGCCGGCCGGGGACGCGAACAATGCGGAGCTCCTCCCAGTCGCGCGCGTGGTCGATGGGCACGGCGTCGAGGCCGAGCTCGCGTAGCCCGTCCGCGTCCGGGGGCTGGCAGAAGACCGGCACGTCGCGGGGCAACAGCCCCTCGGCGCGCCCGTCGAGGTGATCGCGGTGCCGGTGCGTGACGAGCACCGCGTCGAGGCCGCTCACGACCTCCTCGGCGGCCATCGGCAGGCCGACGGTGGGGTTGCGGACGGGATTCCGCGTGCCCTCGATCGGCGGCCGCACCCCGGCGTCATCCAGCGCCGGATCGACGAGCAGCCGCTTGCCGCCGAGCTCGAGGATGAGCGTCGCGTTTCGGACGAGCGTCAGCTGCATGGTGAGGTTCTAGCGCGTTTGAGCCGGTCCGTTTTGGGCTAGTGACACGCCGTGGATTGAGCCGCGAGCCAGGAGGGGTCTGATGAAGCGAGGGCGTGCAGGTCTACTGACGATTGCGCTTGTCGTAACGCTGTTCGGTGGCGCCGGAGTAGCACGTGGCACCCCGACGGACGTCTTCTTCTCGGAGTACATCGAGGGCTCGAGCAACAACAAGGCGCTCGAGATCTACAACGGCACCGGCGTGACGGTGAATCTCGCCTCAGGGGGCTACACCGTCCAGATGTATTTCAACGGTTCTTCGGTCAATCCGCTGAACATCGCACTCACCGGGACTGCCCTCGCGAGCGGAGATGTCTACGTCCTCGCTCAAGCGTCCGCTGGACCTGCGATCATCGCCCAGGCAGATCAGACCAACGGCTCCGGCTGGTTCAACGGCGACGACGCAGTCGTACTCAGGAAAGGCGGCGCCGGCGGGCCGATCGTCGACGTCATCGGCGAGGTCGGCTTCGATCCGGGCACGGAGTGGGGCTCCGGCTTCGAGAGCACGCAGGACAACACCCTGCGGCGCAAGGGCTCGATCGAGGCCGGCGATACGAATCCGAGCGACGACTTTTTCCCGGCAGTCGAGTGGAACGGCTTCGCGATCGACACCTTCAGTGGGCTCGGCTCCCACTCACTCGGGAACGCCGCCGTCACCGCCTCGTGCGGCGGGCCGCTGACGACGCCGGAAGGGACAGCGGCCATGAGGGCCGTGTCCGCGACAGACCCCGATGGTCGCGTCATCGACATCGCGATCACGAGTGTCACGCCGTCACCCACTCCAGGCTCCATCACTCTGAGCGACCTCGTACCCGCCGTCGCCACCGGCGGCGTGGCAACGGCGAACGTCAACGTGAGCGCCTCCGTTCCCGCAGGCAACTACGTGGTGCTGCTGACGGCGACCAACGACGACGCGACACCGCAGACCGGCAGCTGCACGCTCACGGTGCGCGTCGCGGCGAGCCTCGAGATCCACGACATCCAAGGCGCTTCGCACGTCTCGCCGTACGCCGGGCGCGCCGCTGTCACGGAGGGTGTTGCGACGGCCCTGGCGACGAACGGCTTCTACATGCAGGACCCAAGCCCCGATGCCGACGCTGCGACGTCCGAGGGAATCTTCGTGTTCACGGGCAGCGTGCCGACCGTCGCTGTGGGTGCAACGGCGCGCGTGATGGCCCTCGTGACTGAGTTTCGGCCGGGCGGCTCGACGCAGCCCAACCTCACGACGACGGAGCTCACCTCGCCGTCGGTTACGGTGCTCGCGTCGGGCAACCCGCTGCCGGCTCCGCAGATCATCGGCGCTGGGGGCCGGATCCCGCCCAACATGGTGATCGAGGACGACGCGGGTGGGGACGTCGAGACGGGCGGCGTGTTCGACCCGGCCACCGACGGCATCGACTTCTACGAGAGCCTCGAAGGTATGCGGCTCCAGATCAACAACGCCGTCGCCAGTGGGCCGACGAACTCGTTCGGGGAGATCAGCGTTCTGCCCGACAACGGCGCCAACGCCGGCATTCGCACGCCCCGCGGCGGCATCGTCATCCGCGCGAATGACTTCAACCCGGAGCGATTGATTCTCGACGACGTGCTCGCGGACACGCCGGACGTCAACACGGGCGACCACTTCACCGCGGCCATCGTCGGCGTACTCGACTACAGCTTCGGCAACTTCAAGCTCCTCACGACGGCTGCTCTGACCGGCGTGTCGAGTGGCCTCGCGCGTGAGGCTACCGAGCTCCCGGCAGACCAGGAGATCGCGGTCGCGACGTTCAACGTCGAGAACCTCAATCCCGGAGATTCCCGGGCGAAGTTTGCAGAGCTCGCCGACATCGTGGTCGACAACCTCCGGGCACCCGACATCCTGAGCATCGAGGAGGTGCAGGACAACAACGGCACCGTCGACAACGGGGTCACTGACGCCTCCACGACGTGGAGCATGCTCATCGCGGCGATCCAGGCAGCCGGCGGTCCCGAATACCAGTACCGCCAGATCGACCCGGTGAACAACGCGGACGGCGGCGTCCCGGGCGGCAACATCCGGGTCGGCTTCCTGTTCCGCACCGACCGGGATGTGGAGTTCATCGACCGCCCGGGGGGCGGACCGACCACTGCGACGACGGTGATCGACCATCCCTCGGGCCCTCGGCTCTCGTCGAGCCCGGGTCGTGTGGCACCGAACAATCCGGCCTGGTCGACGCCGGAGGGTGTGCGGAAGCCGCTCGTCGGCGAGTTCCGGGCGAAGGGGAAGAAGCTGTTCGTCATCGCGAACCACTGGAAGTCGAAGAGCGGCGACCAGCCGCTGTTCGGCCGCTTCCAGCCGCCCGTTCTCGTCACCGAGGAGCAGCGGACGGCCGAGGCCGCCGTCGTCAAGGACTTCGTCGACGAGATCCTCGACATCGATCCGAATGCGAACGTCATCGTGCTGGGAGACCTCAACGACTTCGAGTTCTCGCCGCCGCTGACGGTGCTCGAGGGTGGGGGAGACCTGCACACGCTCATCGAGTCGCTGCCGCCGGGCGAGCGGTACTCCTACGTCTTCGACGGCAACTCGCAGACGCTCGACCACATCGTCGTCAGCGAGAACCTCTTCTCGCACTTCCCCTTCGAGTACGACTCGGTGCACGTGAACGCGGAGTTCAAACCCCAGGCGTCCGACCACGACCCGCAGGTTGCCCGGTTCCGGCTGACGGGAAGGCCGACGCCGAAACCCTAGCTCCGCGAAACTACGGAACGCGAACGCGTGCGGAGGCCGGCGAGTAGCCGGCCTTCGTCGCTGTGACGGCGTACCTGCCGCTCGACAGCCTGAGCGAAGCCGTGCCGCCGCCCGAGGTGCTGGCGCTCTTGCCGCCCGCGCGCACCTTGGCGCCGGCCACCGGTGCGCCGGCGTCGGTCACCCGGCACGTGGCGCCCGTTCGCTTCGCCGAGCACTTCAGAGTCAATCCCGGCAGCACCTGGTGGTGCCAGGTCGCCAGGCCTCCCCGTGCGCTCACGTGCGCGAGCAAGTCGAGCGGGCCTGGCGAGCCCTCGCCGAAGACGTCCCACATCGAGCTCGTCCCGGGAGGCGACGGCACGTTGACGATCGCTCCCGCCTTGGTGGCTGCGTTGTTCGTCCGAGTGGCCCGGAGACGACCGGAGTCCTGCCACATGACCCAAAGCCGGCCTCCGGAGCCCCGCGAGAGATTGACGTCCTCTATGTCCCGGCCGGTGGCAACGACGATGGCTCGGCCGCCGACCCGCCACAGGCGCACCTGGAGACAGCGGGGGTAGCCGGTGCAGTACGCGAAATAGATGCCGCCTCCCTGGCGAGCGACGAGCGGCATGCGGTGGTCGGGCGGGAGGTAGTTCCTCCCCGACAGGAGGTTCGGTGCGCGCTGGGGTGCGCCGAGGCTCGGAGCGATCTGGCGTACGAACAGCCCCGCCGCGTCGGTGACGTTGGAGTGATAGGCGATGAATGCCTCGCCGTTCGCCTCATCGACAGCAGCCTCCAGGTCGTAGAAGCAGCACTTCGGCGATGGCCCGAGGTGAACGTCGTGGTTCGTGCCGATCGTGTAGTACGAGTTGATGCCGGACGACCAGGCGACGATCGGCGTGCCGCTCTTGTCAGACGTGGCACCTGGATCGCCGCCGGTGTTGTCGTTCGAAAACTTTCCGCCGCCCGTCCAGCCCGTGCCGCTCGGTCCTGCAGAGGACATGCGGATACCGCCCGGGCTGGGGATCACCACGCCGTAAAAGAGTCGCAGCGAGCCGTCGGGCATGAGGACGATGTCCGGATCGCTGAGCCCGCGCACGCCGCCGACGGCGGTCGTCGGAGCGCCAACGCCGCCGTTTCTTGCGATCGTGGCATGCCGGACCATCTCCTCCGTGCCGACCCTGCGGCTCCACACGGCGTGCAGCACGCCGTCGTTCGTACGGGCGAGTCCGACCTGGTCGATGTTTCGCGCCCCGAGATCGGTGACCCGGCTCCAGGAGGTCGTCGTCCCGGCGTTCGCCGCCCCGCCTACCGACACAAGCACGGCTGCGACAGCCAGTAACAGCGCGACCCTCCTCACGGCCGCGAGTTTAGGAGAGGTGGGTCGAGGTGACAAGACCGAGACCGCGTCGGGTGCTTACTTTGGCTCCAGCGCTATACTGACCGGCCCTTTTCGCATGGCCAACGACACGATCGACACCGAAGCGGATACACAGGAGCCTGGGGTCTGGACCACTGGTCCGGACGGTGAGCTCGTCCCTGACTACGAGGCCACGTTCCCGGAGATTACGGAGGGCGAGGTCGTCCACGGCACGGTCGTGCGCGTGGACAAGGACGAGGTGCTCGTCGACATCGGCTACAAGTCCGAGGGCGTCATTCCCGTCGCCGAGCTTTCGATTCGGCGCTCGGTGAACCCCGACGACGAGGTCGGCGTCGGAGACGAGATCGACGCGCTGGTGCTCACGAAAGAGGACTCCGAGGGACGGCTGATCCTCTCCAAGAAGCGGGCTCGTTTCGAGCTCGCATGGAAGGAGATCGAGCGCAAGGCGGAGAGCGGCGAACCGATCACCGGGCGTGTGATCGAGGTCGTGAAGGGCGGGTTGATCCTCGACCTCGGCGTTCGCGGCTTCCTGCCGGCGTCGCTCGTGGACATCCGCCGCGTCCAGGATCTCGACGAGTTCCTCGCGCAGGAGCTCCGCTGCAAGGTGATCGAGCTCAACCGCTCTCGCAATAACGTCGTGCTCTCCCGCCGAGCGGTGCTCGAGGACGAGCGCAAGGAGATGAGGCAGGCGATCCTCGACCGCCTCAACCCCGGCGACGTGGTCGACGGGACGATCTCGAACATCGTCGACTTCGGCGCATTCGTCGACCTCGACGGCATGGACGGGCTCATCCACATCTCCGAGCTGTCATGGGGCCACGTGAACCACCCGTCCGAAGTGCTCGACATCGGCCAGGAGGTCAGGGTCAAGGTGCTCGACATCGACCGCGAGCGCCAGCGCATCTCGCTCGGGCTGAAGCAGACGCAAAGCGATCCCTGGCAGCAGGTGCTCGACAGCTACTCGTTGAACGACATCGTCGAGGGGAAGGTGACGAAGGTCGTGACGTTCGGGGCCTTCGTCGAGATCCTCCCCGGCGTCGAGGGGCTTGTACACATCTCCGAGCTTGCGCAGCACCACGTCGAGAACCCGCGCGAGGTGGTCGCCCAGGGCCAGGCGGTGCAGGTGAAGATCATCGAGATGGACGCTGAGCGCCGGCGCCTGTCGCTGTCGCTGAAGCGTGTCGACGAGAGCGAAGGCGGGCAGCCCCGCCCGGAGGACGCGCCGCCTCTCGCCCTCTCGGAGGAGGTCTTCTCCGAAGAGCCGTCAGCGCAGGTCGAGGAGGCCGTCGAGGAGGATGCTGCGTCGGACGAGGTCGAGGCCGAGGCTGAGTCCGAGGCAGAGGCTGTTTCCGAGGCAGAGGCGGATCCAGAGGTCGAGGCCGAGCCGGATCCGCATCCGGCTCGCGAGGCCGACGAGCCTCCTCCCGTCGAGACCGAGCCGACCGACGTCCCGGAAGCCGACTAGGGTCGCCGTCACCGGCGGCATCGGCGCCGGCAAGAGCGAGGCGCTCGAGGCGTTCCGGCGCCACGGGGCAGCAGTCCTCTCCTCCGATCAGGTCGTCCACGACCTCTACGCCGAGGACGGGCGGGTCCAGGCCGCCGTCGAGCAGCGCTTCGGCACGACTGACCGGGATCGCATCGCCGACCTCGTGTTCGCCGACCCCGACGAGCTCGCCTGGCTCGAGCAGCTGCTCCATCCGCTCGTGCGGGAGCGCTACGCGGCGTGGCTCGAGAAGGTGGAGGCGCCCGTGGCCGTCGTCGAGATCCCGCTGCTCTACGAGACCGGGGCCGATGCGCTCTTCGACGCCGTCGTGGTGGTCACGGCGCCCGAGCAGCTGCGGCACTCGCGGCGTGGCGATTCCGTCGCCGAGCGGTCGTCGCGGCTCATTCCGGATGCGGAGAAGATCGATCGTGCCGACTTCTCGTTCGTGAACGACGGCTCCCTCGCTGAGCTCGATGCCTTTGTTCAAGCCGTTTTCGGGCGACTACGGAATGACATTGAAAGTGATGCTTGACAATAGCCAGAGTGATGTCATTATGACATCACCATGCAGCTGTCGACACACATCGACGCGCTCCTCGCAGACCTCCAGGCAGCAGGCTCTCTGGGCGACGAGAACGTCGCTCAGGCCGCCGAGCGGCTGAGCGAGGCCATTAAGGGGTCGGCGCGGCTCCGGCTGCTCGACCTCCTCTCGGAGGCGACGCTCGAAGTCTCCGACCAGCTTCCGTCCGGCCACGTCGAGATCCGGCTGGCCGGCCAGGAGCCGTCGATCGTCTACGTCGAGGAGCGCGAGACGGCAGAGCCTGCGGCGGCGGACGACGGCATGACCGCCCGCATCACGCTGCGGCTTCCGGAATCGCTGAAAGTCGCGATCGAGATCGCAGCGACGAAGGACGGGCTGTCCGTCAACACGTGGCTCGTGCGCGAGCTGAAGCGCGCCGCCCACCGCACCGCTCACAAGAGCTTCGGCAGCGGGCTGTCCGGGTTTGCAGAGGCCTAGCGAAGGAGGAGAGATGGATTTCAGGCACACATACCCTGACTACGTAAAGCTCATCGGCGACCGCAGGCCGCCCAAGCACGACCCGGCCATCCGGGTTCGCAAGCCGCGGGGCATCCGCGGGTGGCGTCGATGAGGCGAGAGGTCTTTCCTGCCCAGGGGCCTATCGCGCTCGTCGTGCGGGCGCCGGCGGGGACGGTGGAGATCGAGGCGACCGAGGTCGCCGAGGCCACCGTCGAGCTCGAGGCCCTGCGCTCGGGCGCCGAGGCCGCGGTCGAAGCAGCCGTGGTCGAGCTGCGCCCGGGCGGCAGCCGCCCTGAGCTCCTCGTCGACATCCAGTACGGCTTTCGCATCGGCGGCCGCCGGGGCCCGCGGCTCAGCATCCAGGTCGGTAGCGGCCCGTCCATTCGCGCCTCCATCCGAGTACCCACCGGTTCCTTCGTGGAAGTGGTGTCCGAGGCAGCCGACGTGAATGCGACGGGCCGCTTCGACCGGGCCGACATAAAGACTGCAGCCGGCGACGTCCGGCTCGAAGAAGTCGAGGGTGACGTCCGGGTCAAGTGCGTATCAGGTGACGTCACCCTCGGCGCCATCGGCGGCGACGCTAGCGTCAACTCCGTCTCCGGTGACGCGAGCATCGGCCGCGTTGCCGGGGAGGCCGTTCTGGGGTCGGTCTCGGGCGACATCGAGCTGCGCGAAGCAGAAGGCTCGGTCCAGGCGAACACGATCTCCGGCGACGTGCGGATCGGCTCCGTGACGAAGGGGCAGGTCGCGATGCAATCCGTGTCCGGCGACCTGACGATGGGCCTGCGCACCGGCTCGAAGCTCTGGGTCAACGCCCGGTCGACGAGCGGCAAGACGTCCTCCGAGCTCGAGGTCAAGGACGAGCCCTCGTCCAAGGAGGGGCCGCTCGTCGAGCTCCAGGCGAAGTCCGTCTCCGGCGATATCCGCATCACGCGCGCATGAGCCGCAGGGCGCTGCTCAGGGACCGGGCACTGCTCGCGCTCCTCGCCCGCGACGTCATCTCGACGGCGGGCTCGCAGATGACCTGGGTGGCCCTTCCGTGGTTCGTGCTGACGACGACCGGCTCGGCGACGAAGATGGCGTTCGTCGTCGCGGCCGAGGCGGCGGGCGTCGGAATCGTGGGCTTTGCCGCCGGCAGCCTCGTCGGACGTCTCGGCCTGCGGCGGACGATGCTCGTTTGCGACGCCTGTCGAGCCCCGCTCGTGGCGGCCATTCCCCTGCTGTACGCAGCCGGCGAACTCTCGTTCCCGCTCCTGCTCGTGCTCGTCTTCCTAATCGGCGCGTTCGGCACGCCGTCGTTCGTCTCGAAGGCAGCCGTGCTGCCCGAGATCGTCGGCGAGGACGAGGGCGTGCTCGGCGAGGCAAACGCCCTGCTCCAGGCTGCGATGCGCATCGCGCTCGTGCTCGGGCCGGTGCTGGCCGGCGCCCTCATCGGGCTCGTCGGCGCGACCGCTGTCCTCTACATCGACGCGGCGACGTTTGCCATCGGATTCCTGCTCGTCGCCGTGTTCATACGGGTCGAGGGGGCGAAGCCGGACACCGAGGAGTCGCGCGGCGTCTCCGCCGGTATTCGCTTCCTCCTTGGCGACCGGCTACTCCGCCCGTGGTCGATTGCCGTGGTGCTGGGCGACACGGCGTGGATCGCGTTCTTCGTCGCCGTCCCGTACCTCGTGCTCACGCGCTTCGGAGAACAACCTGAGCTCCTCGGCTGGCTCCTGGGCGCCTGGGGTGCGGGCGCCGTTCTCGGCAGCGTCGTCATCTTCCGCGTCGCCCGGCGGGTCGACGGCCTCCTCCTCGGCAGCGTCGGCGAGGTCTTGATGATCCTGCCGATCTGGTGCTTCCTCGCAGACGTCCCGGCTGGAGCCCTCGTCGCTGCGATGTTCGCATCGGGCCTGGCGAACGGCCTCATCAACGCGCCGATCTGGACGATCTTCACCCTCCGTACGCCTGCTGCTCTGCGCCCGAAGGCGTGGGCGGCCATCATCGCCATGACGTCGCTCCTCGGTCCGGTCGTGCTCATGGGGACTGGCCCTGCTCTCGACGCGTTCGGGCTGACGGCGACGCTGCTCGTGATCCTTCTCGTTCAGACCTGCGCTGCGCTGCTCTTCATGAGCGCAGGCCTCCGAGAACGCCTTCGCCATGACGTCGCATCGACGGCGGCAGAGGCAGGGGCGTGAGGATGCGCATCTGGCCAAGAGGCGGGCTCTGGCGGCACCCCGACTTCCTGAAGCTCTGGTCGGCGGAGACGATCAGCCAGCTCGGCTCGCAGGTGACGGGGCTGGCTCTGCCGCTGGTCGCCATCATCACCCTCAACGTCAGTGCCTTCGAGGTGGCGCTGCTCGGCGTGATCGAGTTCGCGCCGTTCATCCTCGTGAGCCTGCCCGCGGGAGTCTGGGTCGACCGCCTGCCGCGGCGGCCGATCCTCATCGTCGGAGACTTCGGTCGCGCCATCCTGCTCGCGACGATCCCGATCGCGTACGGGCTCGATGTGCTGACCATCTGGCAGCTGTACGGCGTCGGCTTCGCGTTCGGCGTGTTGACGGTGTTCTTCGACGTTGCCTACATGTCGTATCTGCCGTCGCTGATCGCGCGCGACCAGCTCGTGGACGGGAACTCGAAGCTCGAGATCTCCCGTTCGGGAGCGCAGCTCGCGGGCCCGGCGCTGGCCGGCGTTCTGATCCAGGCGCTGAAGGCGCCGCTGGCCATCGTCCTCGACGCGCTCAGCTTTCTCGCCTCCGGGCTGTTCGTCCTCGGCATCGGCAAGCGGGAGGAGGTGCCGGAGCGCGAGTCGGGTAAGTCGCCGCTCCACGGCATGCGATCCGAGCTCTCGGAGGGATTGCGCTACGTCTTCGGCCACAAGTACCTGCGCTGGATCGCGGCCTCCACGGCAACGTTCAACTTCTTCGGCAACGTGATGTTCGCGATCTTCCTCGTGTACGCCGTCCGCGAGCTCGGCCTGAGCGCCGGCACGATCGGTGTCGTCTTCGCGATCGGCAACGTCGGGTACCTGGCGGGAGCGCTCACGACCAATCGCGTCGCGTCGAAGATCGGAGTCGGCCCGGCCATCGTCGGCGGCGCTGCGACCGGTATGGCCGCGCTGCTCGTCCCGCTTGCGCCCGAGAGCTCCCCGGTCCCCTTTCTCATCGCGTTCGGCGTCATCGCAGGGTACGGAGTCGTCCTCTACAACGTCACCCAGGGCAGCTTTCGCCAGGCGATCACGCCCGAGCGGCTGCAGGGCAGGATGAACTCGGTCATGCGGTTCATTGTCTGGGGCGTCATCCCATTGGGCACGCTCCTGGGTGGCGCACTTGCCTCGGCCGTCGACCTCAAGACGGCGCTCTGGGTCGGTGCGGTGGGCCAGTCGCTCGCCTTTCTCCCCGTCTTCCTCTCACCTGTTCGCACATTGCGTGAGATGCCCGAGCAGGTCGGCGATGCATTCGCCGAGGCAGAGGGCGAGGGCGGTAGGGTCATGCCCGGACAGATGCCGGCCGTTGAAGAGAGCCAGTGACACAGCGCTCGCCGTTACTCCAGCGGTCGATCTTCGCCGTTCTCACGTCCGAGATCATCTCGTCGCTCGGCTCGCAGATGACCTTCCTCGCCTTGCCGTGGTTCGTGCTAACGACGACGGGGTCGACGACGCGAATGGGAGTCGTGCTCGCCGCAGAGCTGCTGCCCATCGCCATCCTCGGGATTCCGAGCGGCACCGTCGTCTCGCGGCTCGGGGCACGTCGGACGATGCTCGTCTCGGATGCCGCCCGGGTGCCGTTGATGGCGGCCATCCCGCTGCTCTATGCGGCGGACATGCTGTCGTTCGGCCTCCTGCTCGTGCTCGTCTTTGCGCTCGGCGTCTTCATCGCGCCGTACTTCTCGGCTCAGCGTCTCGTGCTGCCTGAGCTCGTGGGTGAAGACCCGCAGACCCTCACGCAGGCGAACGCCGTCGTCGAGACCGGCTCGCGACTGACGATCCTTCTCGGACCGATCGTCGCCGGGGTGCTGATCGCGTCGATCGGCGCCGCGAATGTGCTCTATGTCGACGCCGCCACATTCGCCGTCTCGTTCCTGCTGCTGCTCGTCTTCGTGCCCAGGCGTCCACCGCTGCCGCAGCATGAGGAAGCGAGCGGCTTGCTGGCGGGCGTCCGCTTCATCTTCAAGGACGAGCTGCTGCGCCCGATGATGGTCACGATCGTCTTCCTGCACATGTTCGCGCAGTCGATCATCATCGCGCTGCCGGTGCTCGCGTACGACCACTACGGAGCAAGTGCGCGTACCGCCGGGCTGCTCTTCGGTGCCTGGGGCGCGGGGTCGATCATCGGCTCGCTCGCCGCCATACCGCTGGCGAGGCGCGTGTCCCCGCTGACACAGGCGACGATCGGGGTGGTCTGGGTCTCGATGCCACTCATGCTGCTCGGCTTGGCCCTGCCGTCCGTCGGCGCAATGGGGGTGCTGTTCGCGTCCGGTCTCGGCGCAGTCGCCTCAGCACCGCTGATGGCCATGGTCACGACGCGAGCTCCGAACCAGCTTCGCGCGAAGGTGATGACAGCGATGATCACCATCGTCACGATCTCAGGCCCGTTTGCGGTGCTCGCGCTCGGGCGGCTGCTCGAGTCGTTCGACGTTCGCACGATCTTGTTCGCGCTCGGTGTCGGGCGCATCCTCATGGCGGCGATGTTCCTCGTGGTCGTGCGCCGCGCGGGATCTGCGGTGCCGCAACCCGGGCAGGCGGTAGCGTAGAGAGGGTGGTCGCCCCGGCGAGCGTGAGCACCCTCTGCTCGGCTGCAAACCATCGCCTGCCGGCGTCCTCGGTCGCCCACGTACGCTCCGCCTGCTGCGGGTACGCGGGCTCCCTGCGTCCTGGGCATGCTCGGTTTTCGCCGAGCCCAGGGCACCCCGCCCACCGGGACGACCACCTGTGATGGAAGTCGGCTCGCTCGGCGAGGTCGAGGCTTGTCTGCGAGACCACGGGTTCTTCGGAGGCGATGCCGGCGAGGTCGTGGCCGACGTCTTTCTCGGCTATGGACTGTCCGAGAGGCTGCGCCGAAGCGCTGAGCCGGTGCCGCCCGAGCCGTGCCCGCTACCGGCCGCCGCCGTCCGAGTTAGGCCGAGCGACGAGCCGCTGCCTGAGGCCGGCACGTTCTCGGTCGGTGACTGGGAGCAGACGTGGTCGGCGGCCGAGCACGCAGCGGCGGTGGAGGCCGTGCGCGAGGCGATCGCCCGTGGCGACGTCTACCAGGTGAACCTCGTCCAGCATCTCTCCGCGCCGTTCGGCGGCGATCCAGCAGGCCTCGCCGCGCGGCTCGCGCGCTTGCGACCGCTCCAGCCGCGGCCGCTCATGGGCGACGGCTGGGCCATCGTGTCGGCCTCGCCTGAGGTCTTCCTCTCGCGCAGACGACGGCGGGTCTGGACGAGCCCGATCAAGGGCACCCGTCCCGTGGGCGAGACCGGCCTGACCGAGTCCGACAAGGATGCAGCCGAGCACGTGATGATCGTCGACCTCGAGCGCAACGACCTCTCCCGCGTCTGCGAGACGGGCTCGGTGATGTGGCCGCAGCTCATGGCGGCGCAGTCGCTGGCCGGGGTCGAGCACCTCGTGTCGCTCGTGGAGGGCACGCTGCGGAAGGGCGTCTCGTTCGCGCAGCTCCTGGAGGCGACATTCCCGGGCGGCTCCGTCACGGGCGCGCCGAAGATCTCGGCGATCGACCACATCGCCGCGCTCGAGCCCGTCGGCCGCGGACCGTCGATGGGTGCTCTCGGCGTTGTTCACCCGAACGGCGACCTCGACCTGGCGCTGACCATTCGCACGTTCGCGGTCGCGGAAGAGCGCATCCACTTGTGGGTCGGCGGCGGCATCGTCTGGGACTCCGATCCCGAGGAGGAGATCGAGGAGTCGTGGGTGAAGGCGCGGCCGTTGCTCGACGCGATCGGCGCGCCCCTGCCCGAGGCGGTGCGCAGCTGATCCTCGCGCTCGCCGTTTCGGGCCGGGGGCTTGTCGACCCGGACGAGCCTGTCGTCTACGTCGACGACGAGGCGTTCATGCGCGGCCGGGGCGCCTTCGAGACGCTGCGCATCTATAGCGGCAGGCCTTTCCGCCTGGACGACCACCTCGACCGGCTCGAGACTTCCTGCGGACGGCTCGGCTTCGCCCCACCATCACGGGCGACGATCGAAGAGCTCGTCGCCGCTGTCGTCGTCAGCGCTCCCGACGCGATGCTGAGGGTGTACGCGACACCCGGCCGCGGTGACGCGGCGCAGGCGCTCGCCGTCGTCTCCGATCTGCCGCCAGAGCTCGATGAGCTTCGCCGCCGCGGCATCGGCCTGATCTCCGTCGAGTTCCGGCCCTCCGACCTCATCGGCGGCGTGAAGTCGACGAGCTACGCGCTGAACATGTTGGCGGTCGACGCGGCGAAGGAACGTGGCGCGGACGACGCGCTCTTCGTCGGCGAGGGCATGGTCGTCCTCGAGGCGACGACGTCCAACATCTGGTGGCTGGACGGCGAGACGCTCTGCACCCCGTCGCTCGAGCTGGGGATCCTCGCCGGGGTGACGCGCGATGTCATGCGCGAGCTGGCACCTCCGCTCGGCTACGACGTGCGCGAGGGGATCTTTGGGGTCGCCTCGCTCGCCGCTGCGAGCGAGGCGTTCACGTCGTCTTCGGTGCGGGAGTTGATGCCCGTCGTCTCCCTGGACGGTCAGCCGATCGGCGATGGAGATCCGGGTGAGGCAGCGGCGAGGCTGCAGGCGGCCCTCCGCAAGCAGGCATGTCCGTAAGAGTCAAGACGCTCTCGGCCGTACACCGCGCGATCTACTCGGCGAGCGGAGGCCGCGTTGGACGGCGCCTCGCCGGCATGCCCGTGTTGCTGCTGACAACGACGGGCAGGAAGACGGGCAGGCGACGAACCTCGCCGCTCACGTACTTCGAGGAAGACGGCGCGATCGTGCTCGTCGCGTCGTACGGCGGGCGGCAGCACAACCCGGGCTGGTTCGAGAACCTCGTCGCGGCGGGAGAGGGCGAGGTGACGATCGGTCGCGAGCGACGGCAGATGCGTGCGCGGCGGGCTACGGCGGAGGAACGAGCGCGGCTCTGGCCGCGGATCATCGAGACGTACGACGGCTACGCGAAGTATCAGGCGAGGACGGCCCGCGAGATTCCGCTCGCGATTCTGTCCTAGCGCGGCCCGACGCCTTCGTCGACGAGCTTCGCAATCACGTCGAGATCGGGCGCCGGTTCTCCAAGCGCCTGCCGGAGGGCGAGAGCATTGGCCACGAACGCGAGGAAGATCGCAGCGGTCTCCACTGGGACGTCGTCGCGCACCTGCCCGCGCAGGCGCGCCAGCCGCTCCGAGCGGTTCGCCTCGGAGTCGCGCTCACGCTCCTCGATGAGCTCTCGGAAGACTGGATCGGTGCGGATGCGACGCGTCGCCTCGAACTGCACGGCGAGCCAGTCCGGATCCTCCGCGACGATCGCATCGAGCACGGCGCGGAAGCCCTCGTTCAGCCAGATGTCGGTGACGCGCCGTGACGTCTCCACGGCGAGCGCGACGAAGAGCGCAGCCTTGTTGGGGAAGTAGTTGAAGATCGCGCCGCGCGAGAGGCCGGTCTCCTCCTCGAGCCGCGCGACCGTGGCGTTCTCGTAGCCGTACTGCGCAAAACAGCGGCGTGCGCCGTCGAGGATCTGCTCTCGGCGGCGTTCTTTGTGCTCTTCCGAGACCTTCGGCATACTTCTACTTTACAAAACCGTACAGACGTTTTATATTACTGCCGTGGAGGCCACTCGCGTGAACAAAACAGCGGTCGGTGCGCTCGTCCTGGCCGAGCTGATCTCGACGCTCGGCTCGCGAATGACGTACCTGGCCTTGCCGTGGTTCGTGCTCGTGACGACGGGCTCGGCGGCGAAGATGAGCGTCGTCCTGGCAGTCCAGATCCTGCCGATGGCGATCCTCGGCGTTCCCAGCGGCAGCTTCGTCCAGCGCTTCGGGTCGCGCACGACGATGCTCGTGGCCGACTTCGCACGCGCGCCGCTCATCATCGCGCTGCCACTCTTGCACGAGGCGGGAGCCCTCTCGTTCGGCCTGCTGCTGGCGCTCGTCGCCGCGCTGGGCGCGTTCATGCCGCCGTATGCGGCTTCTCAGCGCGTGATCCTGCCCGAGCTCGTCGGCGAGGACGTGACGACGATGTCGCAGGCAAACAGCCTCATCGAGGGCGGCACCGCGGCCGCCGCCCTCGTGGGGCCGGCGCTCGCCGGCATCCTCATTCCGTTCTTCGGCGCGCCGAACGTTCTCTACATCGACGCCGCCACGTACCTCGTCGCGTTCGTGCTCGTCCTCCTCTTCGTCCCGAGGCCGAAGCCGATCGAGCAGGACGCCGGGGGCGGGCTGCTCGAAGGCCTGCGCTTCGTCGCGCGGGACTCCTTCATGGGCGCGCTCGTCGTCGTCATCGTCGTCTTCGGCTTCTTCAGCTCCGCGCTCTCCGCGGCTCTGCCGGCGCACGCCTACCTCGACTTCGGCAGCCCGAGAGTGGCGGGCCTGTTCTACAGCGCGCTCGGTGCCGGCGCCCTGATCGGGACGATCGTCGCCGTCATGCTCATTCCGAAGACGCAGCCGCTGCGAATGGCCGCCGGGGCGATCCTCGGCGTGACGCTCCCCCTGTGGGTGCTCGGCATGGACCTGCCGGCGTGGGTCTTCACGCTGGCCTTGTTCTCGGCGGTGTTCTTCACGCCGCTCGTCAACGGGCCGGTCATGGGTACGCTCACGTCACGCATGACGCCGGAGATCCGCCCCAAGGCGATGACGGCGATCATCGCGCTCAACACGGTGGCGGCACCGGCCGGGTTCCTCCTCGCCGGCCAGGTGATCGACCGCGTCGGCACGTCGGCGGTTTTCTGGACCGTCGCGGCCGGGTTCACGGCTGCCTCGCTCGTCTTCGTCGCCGTCGTCCTGCGGCATTTGCGGGTACCCGAGGCGGAGCCGGCACTGGAGGCATAGACGGCTACGCTTCGAGCGTGGCCCAGTTGCGCACATCAGACGCGTACCGCCCGACCGGCGACCAGCCGGAGGCGATCGCGCAGCTCGCGGACTCGATCCAGGCGGGAAACCGCTACCAGACGTTGCTGGGCGCCACCGGGACGGGCAAGACCGCGACCATGGCGTGGACGATCGAGCAGGTCGGCAAGCCCGCCCTCATCATCGCGCACAACAAGACGCTCGCCGCGCAGCTCTGCAACGAGTTCCGCGAGTTCTTCCCCGACAGCGCCGTCGAGTACTTCGTCTCGTACTACGACTACTACCAGCCCGAGGCGTACGTGCCCCAGGCCGACCTCTACATCGAGAAGGACTCGTCGCAGAACGACGACATCGCACGGCTGCGGCTCGCGGCCACGTCCGCGCTCATGACGCGGCGGGACGTCGTCATCGTCGCGTCGGTGTCGTGCATCTACGGCATCGGCTCGCCGGAGGAGTGGCGCGAGCGCGTGCTGATCCTCGAGAAGGGGAAGGAGCACGATCGCGACGCGGCGCTCCGCAAGCTCATCGAGAGCCAGTACGTGCGCAACGACTCGGTGCTCGGCCGCGGCCGGTTCCGCGTGAAGGGCGACGTCATGGAGGTGCAGCCCGCGAACTCGGAGACCGCGTACCGCATCTCGTTCTTCGGCGACGAGGTGGAGTCGATCACCCACTTCGATCCGCTCACGGGGGAGGTGATGGCGCCTCTCGAGAACCTCGTCATCTGGCCGGCGACGGAGTACGTGACGTCGACGCCCTCGATCGAGCGGGCGGTCGACGACATCCGCGCAGAGCTCGAGGAGCAGGTGGCGACGTTCGAGCAGCAGGGGAAGATGCTCGAGGCGCACAGGCTGCGCCAGCGCACCGAGTACGACCTCGAGATGCTGAAGGAGCTCGGCTTCTGCTCGGGCATCGAGAACTACTCGCGCCACCTCGAGGGGCGCCCCGAGGGCACGCATCCGTTCACGCTCATCGACTACTTCCCCGACGACTTCATCTGCTTCGTCGACGAGTCGCACCAGACCATCCCGCAGATCGGCGGCATGTCGGAGGGCGACCGGTCGCGCAAGCAGACGCTCGTCGACTTCGGCTTCCGTCTTCCGTCCGCCATCGACAACCGGCCGTTGCGCTTCGACGAGTTCGACGCGAAGGTGCCGCAGCTCGTGTTCGTGTCGGCGACGCCGGGGCCGTACGAGCTTCGCCACTCGGCGGTTGTGGCCGAGCAGCTGATCCGGCCGACGTTCATCGTCGACCCGGACGTCGAGGTGAAACCGACGAAGAACCAGATCGACGATCTGCTGAACGAGATCCGGCGGCGTGAGGAGGCGGGTGAGCGCGTGCTCGTGACGACGCTCACGAAGAAGATGGCCGAGGACCTCACCGACTACCTGCTCGAGGCCGGCGTGCGGGCGCGCTACCTCCACTCGGAGGTCGACACGCTCGAGCGCATCTCCATCATCCGGCAGCTGCGGCTCGGCGAGTACGACGTGCTCGTGGGCGTGAACCTCTTGCGCGAGGGGCTCGACCTGCCGGAGGTGTCGCTCGTCGCGATCCTCGACGCCGACAAGGAAGGCTTCCTGCGCGGCAAGACCGCGCTTGTGCAGACGATCGGCCGCGCCGCGCGCAACGTCAATGGCACGGTCGTCCTCTACGCGGACAAGGTGACCGAGGCGATCGCCGGTGCAGTCGAGGAGACGAACCGACGCCGCGCGAAGCAGCTCGCGTACAACGAGGAGCACGAGATCACGCCGGAGACGATCGTGAAGGGCGTGTCCGATATCGCCGAGTTCCTCTCGCTCGAGTCGCCGACCGTGCCCGGACGGCGCCGCCGCGCCGGCCGCAAGGTCGAGGAGCTGGGCCGAGACGAGGTCGAGAAGCTCGTCATCGAGCTCGAGGAGGAGATGTTCCTCGCCGCCGAAGAGCTGCGCTTCGAGTACGCCGCGAAGCTCCGAGACGAGATCAAGGAGCTCCGCCGGGAGCTCTTGACACCCGCCCAGACCCCACGCTAGGAGGACCTGCCATGTGCCGGAACATCAAGACGCTCCACAATTTCGAGCCAGCGGCTACCGAGGAGGAGATGCGGGCGTCGGCGCTCCAGTACGTCCGCAAGGTCAGCGGCATGAACAAGCCATCTGCTGCGAATGCGGCCGTCTTCGAGCGCGCGGTCGACGAGATCGCGCACGTGACGTTCCACTTGCTCGACGACCTCGTAACGTCGGCGCCGCCGCGCGACCGGGAGGTCGAGGCGGCGAAGGCTCGCGCCAGGGCAGAGAAGCGCTTCGGCGCCGCTGTCAGCGCATAGCTCGCGGGAAACGGCGCTCGGCGACGGCGGTGAACGCCTCGCCGTCCAGGACGTGCGTGTCGACGGTGATCGACGCCTCGTCGGCCGTGATCACGTGGGCACCTTGGGCCTCACCCAGGCGATGAGGGCGAGGGCGCGCCAGGCCCGGTGCCGTCACGACGACGATCGAGCGCTCGCCGGCCAGCACCTCGAACTCGCGGCGCTCTGCGACCCCGGCCTGGTGGACGTGTCCGGAGAGGACGAGCTCGGCGCCGGCTGCGGCCAGCTGCTCGAGCACGCGGCCGCGGCGGGCGAGGGGTCGCTTGCGCGTGCGCCAGGGCGCGTTCGCGAGCTGGTGGTGAAGGCAGATGACCCGTAGGGCACCGGTCGGGGCCGCGCCGAGGTGCTGCTCGGCCCGCTCCACGGCACCGGTACGGAGACCGCCCGACTGATGCCGCCAGGGACGGACGGAGTTGACGCCGACGACATGGAGGCCGCCTGCCGAGTGCACGGGCTCCGTCGTCCCCCACTGCCGCTCGAACTCTCGCCACGGCCGAGTGAAGCGACCGGGCGGCCAGAGGGGGATGTCGTGGTTGCCCGGCACTGCGAGCACGGGCGCCGGCAGGCTTCGCAACAGCGTCGCCACCCGCTCGTGCTGGTCGGGCCGGCCGCGGTGTGTGAGATCCCCCGTGGCCACCACGAGATCAGGCGCGCCGCGGGCGACGAGGGCTCGCAGAGCGCTGTCGACGAGGGGCTGCTCGCGCGCTCCGACGTGGATGTCGGAGACGTGAATCAGGCGAGCTGGCACAGCCGAGGCAGGCTATACACTGGCCTCGTGCCGGACGAGACGACCGAGTCGACCGAGCTCTTCGATGATCTCTACCTCGGTCTGCGCGCCGGTGGCGCCATGCGGAAGCAGCGTCGCGGCGAGCCGCTGACGATGGAGGAGGAGGCCGCTCTCGGTCACTGGCAGCGGCTGTCCCGCTGGCGAAAGGTCATCGCCGTGGGCGCCTTCGCCCTCGGGACGTTCGGCCTCGGCTTCACGATTGGCGGCATCGTCTTCGGGCGACGCCGCAAGGCGAACGCCTGAGCTTCCGCCGACCTGCGCGCCAATCCGGCTATCCCTCCTCCACGTATTGGGGTCCAGTAGTCTCGGAACGAAAGGACACTCGATGCGTCGATCACTTCTCGTCTCTGCAGTCTTCGCGATCGCCCTGATCGTGGCCGCCGTGTCGCTTGGCTCGGCTCAGAAGGACACGTTCCGGCTGGTGGCAAACCTCAAGGCACGCTCAGAGGTACCGAAGCCGATGGGAGCGAGGCCGGGTGTGACCGGCGCCTTCACAGGAACGGCGGTCGAACTGGCGAACGACAACGCCCGTCTCAACTGGCGTCTGACGTACTCGAAGCTCACCGGCCGAGCTGTGGCGGCGCACATCCACACCGGCAAGGTAGGGAAGGCCGGGAACGTCATGGTCCCGCTCTGCGGTCCGTGCCCGAACGGCAAGAAGGGAGCGGTCACCATCACGCACGCGCAGCTGAACACGATTCGGGCGGGCAGGGCCTACGTGAACATCCACACGCCGAAGAACCCCGCCGGCGAGATCCGCGGGCAGGTGAAGGCGAGCCTGACGACGTCGGACGGCTCACCGCCGCCGCCGCCGAGCCCGGTTCCGCCGCCGCCGCCGCCGGATCCGTACCCGTAGGCCTAGGCCCGAGCAAGCCAACCGGCGCAGCTGACCATGTCGGGCTCGAGCTTGTGCTCCGACACGCCCCACGCGAGGGCGTGAACGACTCCCCAGCCGCGTAGACGGTCGCGGTCGAGGCCCAGCTCGGCCGTGAGCTGGTCGAGGCGTGCACGAATGCGCCGCTCCGGCGCTGGATCCCGGGCCAGCTCATCGCGCCGATCTCGCAGCAACGACGCTGCGTCGAAGGCGGGATCGCCGACGAGCGGCTTCGGGTCGATCACGAGCCACGGCTCGCGCTCGGCGCTGAGGACGTTGCCCCCGTGAAAATCCTGGTGCACCACGACGAGGTCCCGCTGCGAAGCCGACAGCTCGCGAGCCGCGGCGGTCGCCTCGTCGAGGAGCGCGCGGTCGAACGGTCGGTCCAGGCGCTCCCACTGGCCGGGCAGCTCGTCGGCCCAGCGCGCTGCTTCGTCTGCCAGCAGCCGGTAGGGATGATCCCGCGGCGGGGATCGCCAGATGCGAAGTAGAAGGCCCGCCGCGATGATCGTCGCTTCTCGCTCGTCCTCGACGTCCCAGAGCGCCATTCCCGGGCGACAGCGCTCGACCAGCAGCGCCCGTCGCTCGGGATCGTGCGCGAGCAAGCGAACGGCTCCGCGGCCGCCCCAGAGGCTGAGGGCGTCGGCTTCGTGCTCTGACTCCGCATCCGGGAAGTTGAGCTTGAGGACGGCGTCGCCCGCAGGCAGCACGAGCGAGACGTTGCCGCCTTCGAACGGCTCCTCCAGCTCGAGAGCCCACTGCTGCGCGCACTCGGCGGCGAGCCGCGGCAGGCGTTCGAGCCATTCGGGCCCACCCGGCATTCCGCGCCACCAGCCGAGCGAGTTGGGAACGTCGATCGCCATGCGGCCACTCTCGCATGGGGAGGCGGAGGAGACGATTGCCTCTCGGCGAACGGTTCGTCTGCAATGCGCGCTCCTGCCGACGAGCGGGTCTTCTTCGACGTGCGCCGTCACGGCGTCGTGCTCATGCGGCCGTTCCTGTGGTCGGCGGCGCTGACGATCGCCGGGCTCTTTCTCCTCGCCATGCCCTGGCCGGTGCCGGTGCTCGCGCCGCTCGTCATCGGCATCGGGGCAGTGAGCGCGTTCGCCGCCGTCTGGCGCTGGGACCGGACGCGCTTCGTCGTCACGACCGAGAAGGTGTTTCTCGTCCAGGGCGTCACCCGGAAGCGGGCGTCAGCGGTTCGCCTCAAGGGGCTGCGGTCGATCACGCTCGAGCAATCCGTGCTGGGCCGGCTGCTGGGGTACGGCACGCTCCATGCCGGGCCACTCGAGGTGGAGCACGTGCCGTGCGCACGCCAGGCCCGGGACCTCGTCGAACGGCTGGCGAACTAGGAGGTTTGCGCCGCGGGCCCGCAGGTCCCGGCGCCCCTCCGAGTCAGCTCACCGTGATCTCACCCTCCATGCCCTGATCGCGGTGGCCGTCGATCGGGCAGTACATCTCGTACGTGCCTGACTGGAGGTCGACGGTGACGCTGGCGCTCTCACCGGGGGCGATGGTGTCCGTCTCCTCCTCGACACCGTTGCCTTCGATCTCGAGGGCATGGTCGGTGCCGCCGTCGTTCGTCGCCTCGAAGGTGTACGTCCCCGGTGCGTCGACGGTGACGGCGGACGGCGAGAGCGCGAAGTCTGTCTCGGAGATCGTGAACGTCTCTGCCGACGTGGCGGTGGTCGTGGTCGTGGTCTCTTCGCCGTCTCCTCCACATCCCGCAACGAGCAGCAGCGATGCGAGCGCTACGACGACGAGGAGATACCGCACGATCGGCTGCTTCCCGTCGAAACCGGCCTCGAAACACGCCAAGCGAACACACGTTCCCGTCCGATCCCGGGCGATAGACTGGATCGGTTATGGCCCAGGAAGAGCTCGTCGTTCACGGCGCCCGCGAGCACAACCTCAAGGACGTCACCGTCCGGCTGCCGCGGAACAAGCTGACAACCATCACCGGGCTCTCCGGCTCGGGCAAATCGAGCCTCGCCTTCGACACGATCTACGCCGAGGGGCAGCGGCGCTACGTCGAGTCGCTCTCGGCGTACGCGAGGCAGTTCCTGCAGATGATGGAGAAGCCCGACGTGGACTCGATCGACGGGCTCTCGCCGGCCATCTCGATCGACCAGAAGACGACGTCGCGCAACCCGCGGTCGACGGTCGGGACGGTGACGGAGATCTACGACTACCTGCGACTGCTGTATGCCCGCGTGGGCCGTCCGCACTGCCCCGTCTGCGGTCGCCCGATCGCCGGCCAGTCGCAGGAGTCGATCGTCGACCAGGTGCTGCAGCTGCCCGAGGGGACGAAGTTCACGGTCAACGCTCCCGTCGTGCGCGACCGCAAGGGGGAGTACAAGGACGTGCTCGAGGAGCTCCGGGCCGACGGCTTCACGCGCGTGAAGGTGGACGGGGAGCAGCGGCTGCTCGAGGAGGACATCGTCCTCGACAAGAAGCGGAAGCACACGATCGAGGTCGTCGTCGACCGCCTGTCGATGAAGCCGGACCTCCGGCAGCGGCTCGCCCAGTCGATCGAGACGGCGGCCGGGCTCGCAGCCGGGCTGGTCGCGATCGACGTCCTCGACAGTGCTGATGGCGACGACGATCAAGGCCGTCCTCGCGGTGAAGAGACGATGCTCTTCAGCGAGAACTTCGCGTGCCCGGAGCACGGCGTCTCGCTCGCCGAGCTCGAGCCGCGCATCTTCTCGTTCAACTCACCGCACGGAGCCTGTCCGCGCTGCACCGGGCTCGGCGCGCAGCTCGAGGTCGATCCCGACCTCGTCGTCCCAGATCCCACGCTCGCGATCGGCGAGGGCGCCCTCGTCCCCTGGTCGGTCATGAACTCGAACTTCTACGAGTCGGTGATCCAGGGGATCGCCGACCGCTGGGAGGTCGATCTCGAGACGCCGTGGGCGGAGCTGCCGCAGGAGCAGCGCGACCTCTTCCTCGACGGCACAGGCGGCGAGCGCGTCTACGTCCAGTACCGCAACCGGATGGGTCGCAAGCGCTCGTACATGCTCTCGTTCGAAGGGATCGTCAAGAGCCTCGAGCGGCGCTACCGCGAGACGGACTCGTCGCAGATCCGCGAGCGCATCGAGGAGTACATGAGCTTCCGGGCGTGTCCCGCATGCGGTGGCGCGCGCCTGAAGCCAGAGGTGCTGGCCGTGACCGTGGGCGGGAGAAACATTCACGAGCTCACGCAGCTGTCGGTGTCCGCCGCGCTCGAGTTTCTGGACGACCTCGACCTCACGGAGGTTGAGCAGCTCATCGGCGCGCGCATCGTCAAGGAGATTCGTGAGCGGCTGACGTTCCTCGCGGACGTCGGCGTCGGCTACCTCACGCTCGACCGGGCGGCGTCGACGCTGTCAGGAGGCGAGGCCCAGCGCCTGCGCCTCGCGACGCAGATCGGCTCCCAGCTCGTCGGCGTGCTCTACATCCTCGACGAGCCGTCGATCGGCCTGCACCAGCGCGACAACGGCAGGCTCATCGGCACGCTCGAGCGGCTGCGCGACCTCGGCAACACCGTGCTCGTCGTCGAGCACGACGAGCAGATGATGCGGGCGGCCGACTGGCTCGTGGACATGGGGCCGGGCGCAGGGGAGCACGGCGGCTACGTCGTCGCGGAAGGGCCGGCGAAGAAGGTCGAGCGGGTGGCCGGATCCGTGACGGGTCAGTTCCTGTCGGGTGTCCGCGAGATCGCCGTGCCCGAGCGGCGGCCTCTCGACAACGGCACGTTCGTCGTCCGCGGCGCGCGCATGCACAACCTCAAGGACGTTGACGTCGAGTTCCCGGTCGCGAAGCTCGTCGCGGTCACCGGCGTCTCCGGCTCCGGCAAGTCGACGCTCGTCAACGAGATCGTCTACAAGGCGCTCGCCAACCGCCTGAACCGGATGCGCGTGAAGCCCGGCGACCACGACTCGGTGGAAGGCATCGAGTGCTTCGACAAGGTGATCGACATCGACCAGTCGCCGATCGGGCGCACGCCGAGGTCGAACCCGGCCACGTACACCGACCTCTTCACCCCTATCCGCGAGCTGTACTCGCTGACGCCCGAGGCGAAGGTGCGGGGCTACAAGCCCGGCCGCTTCTCGTTCAACGTCCGCGGGGGGCGTTGCGAGACGTGCAAGGGCGACGGCCAGATCAAGATCGAGATGCACTTCCTGCCCGACGTCTACGTTCCTTGCGAGACGTGCCACGGACGGCGCTACAACCGCGAGACACTCGAAGTCCGGTTCAAGGGCAAGGCGATCGCCGACGTGCTCGAGATGTCGGTGGAGGAGGCGCTCGAGTTCTTCGCGAAGATCCCGAAGATCCGGCGGAAGCTCCAGACGCTGCACGACGTGGGCCTCGACTACATCAAGCTCGGCCAACCGGCAACGACGCTCTCCGGCGGTGAGGCCCAGCGCGTGAAGCTCGCGAAGGAGCTGTCGAAGGTCGCGACGGGGCGGACGCTCTACATCCTCGACGAGCCGACAACCGGCCTCCACTTCGCCGACATCGAGAAGCTCCTCGACGTGCTCCAGCGGCTCGTCGACGCCGGCAACACGGTGCTCGTCATCGAGCACAACCTCGACGTCATCAAGCAGGCCGACTGGCTCGTCGACCTCGGTCCCGAGGGTGGCGACGCCGGCGGCGAGGTGATCGCGACGGGGACTCCGGAGCAGGTGGCCGACGTCGAGGAGTCGTACACCGGCGCCTACCTCCGCGAGTTGCTGCCCTCAGTCGCTGCTGCCGCCGCCTAGCGTTCACCACCCGCCGAGCGCTCGCGACCGGCCACGCGCCTTTTGGGCCATGTCGAGGTATCGCTTGCGAAAGTCCTCGAGGTCCGACTCGGAGAGCTCAACGAGAAGCAGCCTCGGCCTGAGGGCAGAGCAACGTCGGCGACCTTCGCCGGATCGCCTGTCTGGTGTGCTCCGCGCTCAGGCCGCGGCGGACCTCCGGCAGTGCCGCGACCGTAGATAGCTACGTGAGAGTCGTCTCGATCGGCGTGCTCGCGATTGTCGGTCTCCTGGCCGTAGCTGCCGCCCAGCCGGCCCAACGCAGCTCCTCGGTCGTCGTGCGGGCGGGGATCACGGCGAGGTTGCCCGAGGGCTGGCGGGTCATCGACAGGCGGCTCACACCGTGCACCGACCCGGTTGAGCGGCTTACGGTGGTCGGGCGTGGCGCGATGGTGATGCTGCAGGAGCGAGTGCGGAGCGATGACGGCCTCCCCTCGCGCCCCGATCGATTCGCGCTTCGCGGGGCGCCGCAACCGATCGAATGCTGTGCTCCGCTACGGCGAGCGGGGTGGCCTCTCCGTTTCAGCGAGGCTGGTCGGGGCCTTTACGGCTACGTCTATCTCGGAGGGCGGGGAAGCCGCGCGGAAGCGCTCGCGATCCTGGGCTCCCTCCGGATCACCCGCACTCGTCGCTGAACCCGAACCGGGCGCGCGTTCGCCAGAGGCGGTCGGGCTCGACTTCTTCGAGGAGCACCGCTTCCGAGACGATCGCTGAGACCGGCAGCTTCGCCGAGACGTCGGCCTCGACCTCGCTCAGCAGCGCGTCGTCGCCGTACGCGACGGTGAGGTGCGGGATCACCTCGTCGTGGATGCCCTCGTACGGCGGGTAGCCCGGCCAGCGCTCGACGATCGCCTCGGTCAGGCGGGCGAACGGCTCGGGCGGGTCCGGCGCGAGGTAGAGCATCCCCGGCCACCGCCTCGCCTTGTGGAAGACGACGTCGAAAGGCGCCGAAGCCGCGAACAGGCTCCGCAGTTGCGCGAGGATGTCCTCGTCGATCGTCGCTGCGGCGACAAAGGGATGGAGCAGCGTCACGTGCGGCGGGATGCCGATCGACGTGCGATCGTCGGAGGTCTGCTCACGCCAGTCGTCGACTACAGGGGACGCCTCGGGGAAGGCAACGACGATCGCCGTCTCCACGGGGCGGATCCTGTCAGGCGCTACGATCGCACGCGCCATGACACCGACGATCGAGACCATCATCCGTGAGGTCACGAAAGACCTCTCGCCGCAATTCGAGGAGCGGCTCCGGAGCTTTCTCGCAACGAAGGATCGCGAGTGGCTCATCGACCAGATCGTCCGGCTGGCGCTCGATGCGCACAGCCTCCAGGACCTCGACCGGAAGCAGTTGGAGGAGGCGAAGACGAGAGACCGTGCCGAGCGCATCGCCCGGCTCACCAAGATGAAGCTCGACGCCGAGGTGCTCGCGCGGTTCCTCGAGCAGTACGAGGCATTCGATCGCGACCGCCTCGTCCGCGACGGCTACCTCGCCGAGGATGCGCCGGTGAAGGGGACGGACCTCATCGGCGACGAGCATCGAACCGAGGCCGGTGCAGAGCTGCTGCTGCTCGCTAAGGACACGCTGTTCGGCCTGCTGTTCGGGGACGAGACCACCGGCACGAGCCTCGACCGCGCGCAGCGCGAGCTGCTCACCTTCACGCTCCCGCGCTTCAAGGCCGGCGCGCTCGACTTCATGAAGGCCGCCACGGAGTTCAGCGCGGCCGGGACCTGGCAGGACCCGGCGAGCGTGTCCAACGACAGCCGTGCCGACAACGTCATCCTCGAGGTCGAGTACGGCGAGATCGCCGAGGAGCTCGTGGGCGCCGGGATCGTCCGCTGCCTGAGTCTCGTCAACAACCTCGAGGTCAACGAGCAGATCCTCTACGCGCGGATGATCAACGTCGAGCAGACGACCTTGATCGAGTGACGTCCGCGACTTCACGGGCGGAGGAGGTCAAGCGGCTCGAACGCGGGTGGTGGCGGCGGCTGCCGCTGATCCTCGTGCGGCCCGAGGAGGTGTTCACGGAGCTCCGCGACCGGTCGGACGAGCAGGCCGAGGCGCTGTCCGAACCTATGGTGGCGTTGACGATCCTCGCCGGTACGGCGATGTTTCTGTCCACCGCCACCGCCGGGCAGCTCTTCGACGACCCCGAGTTCGACTGGCTGCTCGTTGCCGTGGAGGCGTTCTTCGCCGGCGTGCTCGTCGCGCTCCAGAACTACTGGCTGGGCGGCGCGGCGTTGCTGCTCGGCCTACGCTGCCTCGGCTCGCCCTCGCGCTATCGGACCGCGCGCCAGATCGTGGGGCTCTCGACGGCGCCGTTCGTGCTTGCGCTGTTCGTCGTGTGGCCGGTGCGCATTGCGATCTTCGGCGGTGACCTCTTCCGCTCGGGGGGGTCGGACGAGGACACGGCCGGCTTCGTCCTCAACCTCGTGGACGCCATCTTCGTGCTCTGGGCGCTCGCGCTCGCGATTGTCGGCGTGCGGACGGTCGAGGAGTGGAGCCTTGCGCGGGCGCTCGGCGCAACGGCGTTCGCAGCGACGCTCTTCGGCTTGCTCATCGCCGCCGCCATCTGGGCGTAAGGACTAGCGAACCGAGACGGCCTCCTCGAAGAGCGAGAGCTCCTCGTCCGGGATGGAATACGTGTGCTGCTCCTCCGGGAAGGCGCCGGTGCGGACGTCCTCGGCGTACGTCTCGAGCGCCTCGCGCGCGGCCGACGCGAGATCGGCGTACCGCTTCACGAAGCGCGGGGCGCGGCCCTCGTACAGGCCGAGCAGGTCGTGCCAGACGAGCACCTGGCCGTCGCACTCCAGGCCGGCACCAATACCGATCGTGGGGATGCGCAGAGCGGCGGTGATCCGTGCCGCGACCGGGGGCGGCACGCACTCGAGCACGAGCGCGAAGCAACCCGCCTCCTCAAGCGCGAGCGCGTCCTCGAACAGCTGCCGAGCCTGCTCGGCGGAACGGCCCTGGGCCTTGAAGCCGCCGAGCATGGTCGCCGACTGTGGCGTCAGGCCGATGTGAGCCATGACCGGGATGCCCGCGCCGACGAGCGCCCTCGCCCGCGAGAGCATCGGTCCCGCGCCCTCGATCTTCACCGCATCCGCGCCGGCTTCCTTCACGAAGCGCACGGCGTTCTCGACAGCTGTCTCGTCCGACACCTGGAAAGAGCCGAACGGCATGTCCGCGACGACGAGCGGCCTCCGGGCGCCTCGCGTAACCGCGCGCGCGAGCACGATCATCTCGTCCATCGTCGCGGGTACGGTCGAGGAGTGGCCGAGCACGGTCATCGCCGCCGAGTCCCCGACGAGGACGATGTCCATGCCGGCCTCGTCGGCGAGACGTCCGCTGGGCGCGTCGTAGGCGGTCACCATCACGATCTTCTGCCGGCGCTGCTTCATCTCCGCCAGCTCGGTCAGCGGCAGCTTGCCGGGGGCGGGAGTGGCGGGTGCGGGCTTACGCGGCCTGGTGCTCATGAGCCTCCTCCAGTGGGATGTTGTCGATGAGACGGATGGCGCCGAGGCGAACGGCGGCGGCGAGGACGGGGGGATCGAACGGGGCGATCTCGACGTAGTCGACCTCGAGCCCGTCGAGCTCGGCGCGGGCGGACTCGGGATCCTTTGTCGCCAGCGCGCGAGGCAGCGCCAGCGCGAGCTGTCGTTCCTCGGGTGAGAGCAGCTGGTTGCGCGACGACAGCGCGAGGCCGTCGGCGTCGCGAATGGTGGGAAGGACGCGGAGGTCGACCTCGAGGCTCAGGTCCTCGAGCAGCCGGCGAATGACCTCGACCTGCTGGGCGTCCTTCTGCCCGAAGTAGACGACATTCG
Organism: Actinomycetota bacterium; assembly: GCA_046729255.1. Taxonomy (GTDB): domain Bacteria; phylum Actinomycetota; class Thermoleophilia; order Gaiellales; family Gaiellaceae; genus PALSA-612. Next base: position 12,649 of record JBKPGF010000079.1, on the reverse strand, counting down.
GCCGGACGATGTTGAAGAGCTTGAGGCAGACCGTCGCCACGCCGCGGAAGTGGCCGGGACGATGGACGCCCTCGAGGATCGAGCCGAGCTCGGAGACGTCGACCCACGTCTGGAAACCGGGCGGGTACATCTCCCTGAGGGCGGGACAGAAGGCGAGGTCGGCCCCTGCTTCCTCGGCCACGGCGAGGTCCTGCCCCTCGTCCCGCGGGTACGCCGAGAGATCGGTCGACTCCCCGAACTGCGCCGGGTTCACGAAGATGCTCACGACGACGACGTCGCACTCGGCGCGGGCGGCGGCGATGAGCGAGCGGTGCCCGGCGTGGAAGGCGCCCATCGTGGGGACGAGGCCCACGCGTCCCTCGGTCGACGAGAGGAACGCGCGGGCTTCCTCGATCGTGCGTGCGACGTTCATGCCGCTGTCGCCTCTGCCAGCACGCGGTAGACAGGCTCCAGCTCAGGGCGCTGCTCGTGCAGCGCCGCGAGGTGCGCAGCGACCGTGTCCCAGTCGCCCCGCGCGATCGGCCCGGTGAGCTCGAAGCCGTTCTCGATGGTGCGCCGCATCAGCGGAACGAGCGCCTCCGGCGGCGCGCCGGCGTCCTCGAAGAGGCCGGCGGCGGCGCGATAGAGCGTCACGAGGTAGTTCGAGGCGATGACGGCGCCTGCGTGGTAGAGGGTGCGTGCGCCGTCGTCGAGCAGGAATGGCTCGAGGCCGAGGGTCGTCGCCAGCCACCGCGCCCGCTCGTGAGCCTCGGCAGTCTCGGCCGTGACCGCGGCGTACGCGCCGTCCAACTGCTCGGGCCCGCGCCCTTTCACGAGCGTCTGGAGCGGATGGACGCTGAAGCGGCGCTCGTGCGGGTCGAGGGCCGCGAGCGGCGTCGTCCCGCTCACGTGAGCGACCCAGGGCCCGGGCTCGATCCACCTGGCAACTTCCGCGATCGCCGCGTCCGGCACGCACAGGAGCACGAGGTCGCCGCCCTCCTCCACGAGTTCGACGGCACGCTCGCGCAGGCGACCGGCGATCGCCGAGCCGGCTCTGCCGCCGGCGCCGATGACGGTGACGCTGTCGAACATTCCTGCTCCAGTTCCGTAGCGGATACCGGGCACGGCGATTGTATCCCTACGGGTTAAACTGACCAAGCAATGCCGATCTACGAATACGTGTGCATGGCGTGCGAGTCGCATTTCGAAGAGCTTGTGCGGAACGGCGACGAGCCCGACTGCCCCGACTGCGGTGCGGACAACGTCCGCCGCCAGTTGTCCGTCTTCGCCGCCATCGGCGAGTCGCCTCAGCCGAGCTTCGGCGGCGGCGCCGGCGGCTGCTGTGGCGGCAGCTGCGGCTGCGGCCACTGACGGCCTAGCCGAGGCCCTTGGCCGCCGCTCCGGGGGACGGGTTGTCGCGCCGAGCACTTTGGAGTTCGCCGCTTGCCGGTGCGATCACGCTGGCTGTCCTCGTCCTTCCCGGCGGACCTGCGGGTGCCGCCGGATCGCAGTTCGTGCCCTGCGACGAATCTTCTGGCGTCCGCTGCGGGACGGTCTCCGTGCCCCTCGACCGCCATGGAGTGGTTGCGGGGAAGGTCTCACTTCACGTGGAGGAACTGCCTGCCGACGGCCGCCCACGTGGCGTCGTGTTCGTTCTCGCCGGCGGTCCGGGCCAGGCTGGCACTCGGGTCTTCGACCTCGCTGCAAACGGGGCGCGGCTGCGCGCTCTCTTCCCCGGCTACACGCTCGTCGCGTTCGATCCGCGCGGAACGGGGGAGTCCGGAGCCTTGCGGTGCCCGAGCCTCGAGACGGGCACCGACTTCGTCGAGGACATGGCGAAGTGTGCCGAGACGATCGGCACGGCGGTCTCGTTCTATTCGACGAAGGATCACGCCGAAGACATCGACGCGGTCAGGGCTGCGCTCGGTGTCGAGAAGATCGCCCTCTGGGGCGCCTCGTACGGGGCGAAGCTCGCGCTCGCTTATGCGCTCGCGCATCCGCGCGGCGTGGCGCAGCTGCTCCTGGACTCCCCATTACCGCCAAACGGGCCCGATCCGTTCGGGAGGACGATCCTTCGCTCGTTGCCGCGCGCCTTCCGCTCCCTGTGCGCGGGCGGCTACTGCAAGGGCGTGACGCTGAATCTCCTCGCCGATCTCGCAGCAGTCGCGAACGACCTGCAGAAGAGGCCACTGCGGAAGGGATCCGTGTTCGTGGACGGGCAAGGACTGCTTTCACTCGCTCTCGCAGCGGATTCGAACCCCGGTCTGCGCGCTCAGGTGCCGACTGCTCTCGCCGAGGCTCGCCGCGGCAGGCCTGCGCTGCTCGTCCGCCTCAGCACGCCGGCCGGCCGGGCAGCTCCTGATCCGACCTTCAGCCTCCCGCTCTACATCACGACGACGTGTGCTGACGCGCGCTTCCCGTGGCACCCGGAGACGCCGCTCGCCGACCGGGAGCGCGCCTACCAGGCGGCGGTGGGCGACTTACCGCGGGGTGCGATCGCCCCGTTCGGGCCCTGGGCCGCCCAGACGGGAATCGCGCGTTACTGCAGCTTCTGGCCGCCTTCGGGCCCGGGCGCACCGCTAGCCGAAGGCCCGCTCCCCGATGTCCCCGTGCTCGTGCTCACAGGTGCCTACGACATGCGCACGCCGACGGAGTCGGCGCGAGCGATCGCAAGGCTCTTTCGCCACGGAAGGGTCGTGGCTGTGTCGGGTGTGGGCCATGGCGTCCTTGCCTCCGATTTCAGCCGCTGCGCCGAGCGGGCGGTCCTCGCCTGGCTCGACGGTGCCACGCCGCGGTCGAGTTGCGCCCGGGTGCGCCCGGTCCTTGCTCCCGTCGGGCGGCTCGCTGCCCTCCCGACCGTGCGCCGGGCTTCGGCCCCGCGTGCGCGGGATGCGGTGGCGACCACCCTCCGCTCGGCAGCTGCGGCGTGGTACACGTCCGGGCGAGGGCCCGGTGCGGGCCTGCCGGGGTTGCACGCCGGTCGGCTCTCGAGCAAGGACGCCGATTCATTCTCTCTGAATCGCTTCAGCGACATCAAAGGCGTCGAGGTCACTGGCCGGCTGGAGGCGGTGACGACGAGCCAAGGGCCTCTAGTCGAAGTCCGGGGAACGGTGACGATCATGGGCCGCCGGGACGTTCGGGGAACCGTCACCGTGTCCGGAGACCGGCTCACAGGGCATCTGGGAGGCACCCCGATCTCGAGGTGAGCCGGCGGCCGGGTCCAGCCTCGCGGGATCCATGCCGATACCGGGCGCATGTCGATGCACGCGACATTCGTGCTGGTCGAGCCCGAGCTGGTCGCGAATATTTCGGCTGCGCTCGCCGATCTCGCCGTCGAGCAGGCCGCAGAAGAACGATTCGATGCACAGCGGATGACGAAGCTCCAGATCTATCCGTTCGGCTGGGACGACGAGGACCGCGAATGGCTGCTGTCGTCCTTGCGGGACCTCGCTCGTTTCTACGCGGAAGCGGCCGAAGGCCGCTGTGCCGTCGCGACCTGCCTCGAGTAGCCGCCTCTCGTCCATCCGCGCGAGCCCCTAGACTCGAGTCGATGGATGCGGCGGAACGTCTCGCCAGGCTCGACGAGTTGCAGCAGAAGGCGTCGGGTTGCACGCGCTGCCGCCTTGCCGAAGGGCGCACCCAGGTCGTCTTCGGGGTCGGCGACCCGAATGCCGACCTGATGTTCGTCGGCGAGGCGCCGGGCTTCCACGAGGACAAGCAGGGCTACCCCTTCGTGGGGCAAGCCGGGAAGCTGCTCGACAAGCTGCTCGGCGGCATCGGGCTCGAGCGCGCCGACGTCTACATCGCGAACGTCATCAAGTGCCGCCCGCCGGGGAACCGCGACCCGGTGCCGGACGAGATCGAAGCCTGCGAGCCGTACCTCTTCCGGCAGATCGAGCTCATCGAGCCGCGCGTGATCGCCACGCTGGGCAACTTCGCGACGAAGCTGCTCTCCGGCAAGCAGCTCGGCATCACCCGCGTCCACGGCCAGGAGCAGGCCGTGACCCTCGGTGGCAGGCAGCTCCTGCTCTATCCGCTCTATCACCCGGCAGCGGCGCTCTACACACCGCGCATGCTGACCGTGCTCGAGGAGGACTTTGCTCGGCTGCCTGCGCTGCTCGGCGCCGAGTCGACGGTTATCGCGCACGACGAGCCGGAACCGGCGCTCGTGGCGGCTGCGCCCGAGCCGGCCGTCCAGCTCGACCTCTTCTAAGCCGCCGAAAGTCCGGGTCGCTTACGCGTCGAACTTTCGGCGGAGGAAAGCCTAGGCTGTCGAATCGCTCGTTTCACGTCGAACTCCTCGTCTGAGACGGAAGCGGCCGGTGCTCGGCTGGCGGCCCGCCTTCAGCCGGGGGACGTCGTGCTCGTCACGGGCGAGCTGGGGGCCGGCAAGACGACGTTCATCCGCGGCGCCTGCCGTGGGCTGGGCGTCGCGCAGCCGGTCACGAGTCCCACGTACACAATCGGCAACCGGTACGAGGGACGCGTGGCCGTCTCTCATCTCGACCTCTACCGGCTGACAGAGCTGACCGACGCCGACTGGGCGGGACTGGAGCCGTACTTCGAGGACGCCGTGGTCTTCGTCGAATGGCCGGCGGCGGGGGCCGCGAGGCTGCCGCCGCCACGCGCAACAGTGCGGATCGCGCACGCAGGGGAGGACCGGCGCGCGATCGAAGTGGATATCTAGTCTGAGGAAAGCGTGTCACTGGTTCTCGCGTTCGACACCGCCACCCATGTCGCCACGGTCGCGCTCGTCGAGGGCGGGCGGACGCTTGCCGAGCGCACGACACGTCCGTATCGCTTGCTCGCAGACGCGGACGAGCTGCTCGACCAGGTTGGCGGGTCACCCGCCGGCATCACTGCGCTCGTCGTCGGGACGGGGCCGGGCAGCTTCACGGGCACGAGGCTCGGGCTCGCCCTCGCTCGAGGCTTCGCGCTCGCCCGCGGCGTCAGCGTGGCAGGTGTGTCGACGCTCGACGCGCTCGCCTCGGGCACGCCCGGCGCGCTGCCTGTCATCGACGCGGGGCGGCGTGAGGTGTTCACGAAGGTGAAGGGCGAGGCGCGCGCGGTGCGGCCTGACGAGCTCCAGGTCGACGACGTGACGTGCCTCGGCGACGGGGCCCGCCGCTACCGAGCCACGCTCGAGGAGCGAGGAGCACTTGTTCCTCCGGACTCGAGCCCGGCGCACGTTCCGCACGCGCGCCTGCACGCGGCGCTCGCGGTCGACTTCGGTCCGGCCGAGCTCGTACAGCCGATCTACGTAAGGGCGCCGGATGCGAAGGTGCCCGCGTGAGGGACGGCCTGGAGATCCGGCCGCTCTCCGTCGGCGACCTCGATGCGGTAGGCGAGATCGAGCGCGTGTCGATGCCCGCACCATGGTCGCCGGCGATGTTCGCGGGCGAGATCGCCAAGCCGTCGTCCGTGTGCCTCGGGGCATGGGAGGCAGAGTCCGGCCGCCGCCTCGTCGGGTACGTGATCGTCTCGCGGTACGTCGATGCGTGGCACGTGATGAACCTCGTCGTCGCGGAGAGCTATCGGCGGCGAGGCATCGCCAGGGCGCTGCTCGACGAGGTGTTCGGCCGGACGCGGGACGCAGGCCGTCGCGGGTTCACTCTCGAGGTGCGGGCGTCGAACGACGCCGCGCTCCAGCTGTACGAAACCATGGGCTTTCGCCGCCAGGGTGTCCGGCGCGGGTACTACACCGACAACCGTGAGGACGCCGTGATCATGTGGCGCGACGCGATCGTGGGTGACGGGTCGTGATCCTCGGGCTGGAGACCTCGTGCGACGAGACGGCCGCCGCCCTCGTCACGCGCGACGGCGAGATCCTCGCGAATGTCGTCGCCTCGCAGTCGGAGCTGCACTCGCCGTTCGGCGGCGTGGTGCCGGAGGTGGCGGCGAGACGCCACCTCGAGCTCGTGTCACCCGTGATCGAGACGGCGCTGGACGAGGCGAAGGCGAGCCTGGACGACGTCGAGCTGGTGGCGGCCACGCGCGGGCCTGGTCTCGTCGGCGCCCTGCTCGTCGGCCTTTCGGCTGCGAAGGCACTCGCCTGGGGCAGGTCGCTGCCGCTCGCTCCGGTCGACCACCTGCACGGGCACGTCGCGTCGCTGTTCCTGGCGCCCGACCCCGTGGAGCCACCGTTCGTATGTCTCCTCGCCACCGGTGGGCACACGATGGTGCTCGAGGTGTCGGCGCACGATCGTTACGCCGTGCTGGGCCAGACGCTCGACGACGCGGCGGGGGAGGCGTTCGACAAAGGTGCACGGCTGCTCGGTCTCGGCTACCCCGGCGGCCCGGAGCTCGAACGCATCGCTCGCGACGGCGATCCGTCCGCCTTCTCCTTCCCGGTTGCGCGCCTGGACGGTCTCGACTTCTCGTTCTCGGGCGTGAAGACCGCCCTGCTCTATGCCGTCAAGGCGATCCCGGCAGACGAGCTCGAGCGGCGCCGAGCGGACCTCGCCGCGTCGTACCAGCGGGCGATCGTCGACGCGCTCGCAGGCCGTGTGCATCAGGCGGCCCGGCAAACGGGCCTCGAGCGCACCGCCATCGTCGGAGGCGTGGCCGCGAACGAGAAGCTGCGCGGCGCACTTGCCGACGCCCACGCGGCTCCGCTCGGCCTGTGTACCGACAACGCTGCGATGATCGCCTCCGCTGCGCGCTGGGTGGAGGTGCTGCAGCCGCCCGACTACCTTGATCTCGATGCGTACGCTTCCGTGGCGTAGCCTGGCCGCCGCCGCGTTCGTCCTCGGCTGTGTGGCCGGGGCGCTGACGCTCGTCACGTTCGCTTCCGACGGGGACAAAGAGGTTCGGCGGGCGACGCCCACGACTCTCGCCTCCGCGTGGCGCGGGCTCGTCGGCGCGCCGCGTCCGGAAGTCGCTCTCGGGCAGCGCGTCATCGTCCTCCTGAAGGCGCCCTCCCTCGCCGATCGTGTCCGGGAGGCCGGCGGCGTCGTCACGCAGGCACAGCAGCGGCGCTGGACGACCACGGCACTCGCCGGCCAGCAGCAGTTTCTCGCCGAGCTGGCGACTCAGGGCATCCTGGCCAGGCCGGACCTCCAGTTCACTCGTGTCGTCAACGGGTTCTCCGCCGTGGCCGATCCGAGCGTCGTCGTCCTGCTGGAGCGGTCGCCCCGGGTGGCAGGCGTCTACCCGGTACGGGCGGCCTTTCCGGCACAGACGGGACGTACCTCCGGTGGGCTTCTATCGCCCGCGCCGGCCGGCTTGGCCGCGTACCGCGGGACGGGTGTGACGGTGGCGGTGCTCGACACGGCGGTTGACCCTGCTACACCCTTTCTCCACGGACGCGTGCTGCCGGGGTTCGACGTGATCGACGGCGGCGCCGCCGCGCGTTACGACCAGAAGCCGGGGGGCGACCGCCTGGAGACCCACGGCACGGCCATGGCCGGCATCGTCGCCGGCCTGGGGCGTCCCGGCATGCCGACGGGAGTCGCGCCGGACGTCAGCGTCCTGCCGATTCGCGTCGCCGGCTGGCAGCGCGACGCGACCGGCAACTGGGCGATCTACGGACGGACGGACCAGGTGATCGCCGGGATCGAGCGTGCCGTCGACCCGGACAAGAGCGGCGACGCGCACGACGCCGCGCGGATCACACTGATCCCCCTCTCGGAGCCCTTCTCCGCGTTTCCCGACAGCCCGCTGTCCAAGGCAGTCGCCGGTGCCGTTGCGCTCGATTCGCTCGTGGTCGTACCGGCCGGCAACGACGGGCCGGGCGGACCGGGCTTCGGCTCGATCGGTGGGCCCGGCGGTGCGCCGGAAGCGCTGACGGTCGGTGCCGCTGACCTCCGCCCCACGGCCGCCAGCGTCCAGGTCTCGGTCCGGGCCGGATTGGACGTCCTTCTGCAGCGGTCACTCGAGCTGCTGACGACAGCCGTGCCGGAGGCGGGGGGGACGCTCGAGCTCGTGCCGGTCGACAAGCCGGCAGACGTGTTCGACCGGAAGGGCCGCAGTCGCGTCGCCGGGCGCGTGGCGCTGCTCCCGGCCGGCCAGGCACCGAGGCGAGCCGCCCTGCGGGCGGCGGACGCCGGCGCCGCAGCCGTCGTCTTTGCGGGCGAAAGCCTGCCTCCGGGCGCCCTCGGCGTCGATCCGAAGCTGCTCGTGCCGGTGCTGTCCGCGCCCGCGTCGCTCGGGAGACGTGTCAGCGCGAGCGTCCGCGACGGCGGCGCCGTGTCGCTCTCTTTCGGTGCTGTCGGTGACGGGAGTGGCCGCCGTGTGGCGACGCCGGCGGCGTTTTCCTCGTGGGGCAATGCGTTCGGAGCACAGGTGAAGCCGGATGTCGTGGCGCCCGGCGTCGCTGTCGCCGTCGCCCTGCCAGGCGCAGACAGCGACGGCTTCTCGCGCTTCGTCAGCATCAGCGGGACGAGCGTCTCCTCTGCCGTTGCAGCCGGCCTCGCCGCTCGGCTCGCACATGCACGACCGTCACTCGACGCCGCCGGCTTGCGCAGCGCGCTCGCGGCAACGGCCCGCCCGCTTCGCCGTGCACCGCTGCCTGCCCAGGGGACAGGCGTCGTCGACGCCGCGCGCGCCTCGGCGGTCGAGCTCGTAGCAGACAGCGCCTCACTGTCCTTCGGCCGCGGCTCGGGCGACGGATGGCAGGGACGACGCACGCTGACACTGCAGAACGTTTCCAGCCGCCCGTTGCTGGTGGACGTGAGCGCCCGGGCGGGAGGGCACGGCGTCGCGCTGCGTCTCTCGCCAAGGCGGTTGCGGATCCGTGCGGCGGAGAGCGCCCGCCTACGCGTGACGGCCCGCGTCGGCGTGGCGGCGAAGGAGGACGTTGTCAGCGGCGTCATCGGGATTACCCCGCGGGGCAGCGAGCCGCTCGCCGTTCCGTGGGCCGTGTTGCTCGCAGCGCCTCCGAGGGACCTCATCGGCAACGTGGATCTTTCGGAGCGCAGCTTCTCGCCGTCGGATCTCACGCCCGCGGTGCTCTCCATCCGCCTCGGGACGATCGAACGGGAGCAGGGGAGAGACGCCGTCCAGCCCGTCCGCCGGCTCGATGTCTTCCTCCACGACGAGGACGGGGAGCCGCTCGGGCTGCTCGCCCGTTTGCGCGACGTGCTGCCGGGGCAATACGCATTCGGACTCACGGGCCGAGGACCCGACGGCTCGCGTCTGAGCCCAGGCCGCTACGAGCTCCGGCTCCTCGCCTGGCCGGCCGCCGGCGGCCAGCCCGCACGGCGCACCGTCCGCTTCGCAGTGGAATAGCCTACGCCCATCGCAACCGAGCAAGGAGCAGCCGTGTCTACCGTTGACGCCCCAGCTTCCCACCTCCACGAGAATCCGTTCGAGCTCGCTCAGCAGCAGCTCAGACAGGTCGGTGAGACCTTCGACATCGACCCGAACCTCATCAGCGTCCTCTCGAAGTGCAAGAAGGCCGTGTCCGTGTCCATCCCGACCCGCATGGACGACGGCTCGATCACGACGTTCGAGGGCTACCGTGTCACGCACAACATCGCCCGCGGCCCGTCGAAGGGCGGCATCCGCTACCACCCCGATGTCACGCTGGACGAGGTGAAGTCGCTCGCGATGTGGATGACCTGGAAGTGCGCCTTGATGGGTATCCCGTTCGGCGGCGCCAAGGGCGGCGTCATCTGCGATCCGAAGCGCATGTCCCAGGGCGAGCTCCAGCGGATGACGCGCCGCTTCACGTCCGAGATCATCACGGAGATCGGGCCGGAGAGGGACATCCCGGCACCGGACGTGGGGACGAGCCCGCGCGAGATGGCGTGGATCTTCGACACATACTCGATGAACAAGGGCCACTCCGTGCTCGGCGTCGTCACCGGCAAGCCGCTGGCCATCGGGGGCTCGCTCGGGCGTCTCGAAGCCACCGCCCGCGGCGCGTTGTTCGCGCTGCTGGAAGCGCTCGAGCGGCTCGACAAGCAGCTCGCCGGGATGCGCGTCGCCGTCCAGGGCTTCGGCAACGTCGGCAGCTACTTCGCCCTCTTCGCCCACCAGCACGGCGCGAAGGTCGTCGCGATGTCCGACTCCTCCGGAGGCGTGCACAACCCGGACGGCATCGACGTCCCCGCCGCGATGGCGTACAAGGAAGAAACCGGCTCGCTTACCGGACTCAAGGGAACCGAGCGACTGACGAACGAGGAGATCGTCCTCCTCGACTGCGACATCCTCGCGCCGAGCGCGCTCGAGCAGGTGATCACGGGCGCGAACGCCGACAAGGTCAGGGCGTCGATCATCGTCGAGGGCGCGAACGGCCCGACGACGCCCGCAGCGGACGACATCCTCGAGGACCGCGGCGTGCTCGTTCTTCCCGACGTCCTCGCGAACGCCGGCGGCGTCGTGGTCTCGTACTTCGAGTGGGTCCAGGGCCTGCAGGAGTACTTCTGGAAGGAGGACGAGGTGAACTCGAACCTCCACGACATCGTCCGCAAGGCCTTCCACGAGACCTGGGACATGCGCGCGCGGAAGAAGACGAGCATGCGGATGGCCGCGTACGGGCTCGCCGTCATGCGTGTCGCCGAGGCGACGACGACGCGGGGTCTCTATCCCTAACCGCCCGGTAAGGCCGCAGGTCGTCCTCTACCACGCGGTGGGCTGCCATCTCTGCGAGCGGGCGCGGGAGACGCTCGCCGTGCTCGCTGGGGATGGCGACTTCGATCTCGCAGAGGTAGACATCTCCGGCGACCCGCAGCTCGAGTCCTCGTACCGCGAGTTGCTGCCCGTGGTGGAGATCGATGGGAAGCGGGCGTTCGTGTACTTCGTCGACGAAGACGGCTTCCGGCGGCGGATCGCCCGCACAAAGTCAGGCACGAGGCGCTGACGTTTCTACTGCCGCACGGCTCTGTGCCTGGTGGCAGAATGCCCAACGTGGTGTCACAAACCCCCGTACAAGGAGAGCAGGTGTCCGATCGCGTGACGGTTGGTGTCGCGGCGCGGCTGAGCAGGTACCTGCAGGTGCTGAGCCAGGCCAAGAAGATGGGCAAGGAGCGCATCTCCTCCCAGGAGATGTCCGACTACACGAACATCAACGCGACTCAGATCCGCCGCGATCTCTCCGCGTTCGGGAAGTTCGGCAAGCGAGGCGTCGGCTACTCGGTCGACGGGCTGCTGTCGGAGATCCGCAAGATCCTCCGCACGCAGGGCCAGCACAACATCGCGCTCGTCGGCGCCGGCCGGCTCGGCCAGGCGATCGCGAGCTCGCCCATCTTCGCCGAGCACGGCATCAACATCGCCGCCGTGTTCGACAAGGATCCCGACCTCGTCGGGCGGGACATCGGAACGGCCACCGTGCTCGACGCGTCGACGCTGGCCAGCGTCGTGCGGGAGAAGAGCATCGTCGTCGGCGTGATCGCGGTTCCCGCTGACGCAGCACAGGCAGCCACCGATGAGCTCGTGAAGGCGGACGTGAAGATCATCTTCAACTACTCCGAGGCGCTCCTCGATGTCCCAGGCGACGTCCAGGTGCACACCTCGAACCCCGCCGTCGAGCTACTCCACGCGCTCTACTTCCATTTGGCCTGACGCCGCTGGACGGCGGACTACGGCCGGGCGGAGCCCGGCTCCGTCCACCTGACGCCGCTGGCGGCAGGATCCTGCGCTCGCGGCGCTTGGCCGTATCCGAATACTGTCCTGCGCGCCGCTCGCTTGCCTCCTTTGCCAGCGACGTCCCAGCGACGTCAGGTAGCAAAGGGGGCTCGGCCGGAGGCTTCATGACCTCCGGCCGGCCTGAGCGCTCCCCGTCTGCGACCCACGGACGAGGAGTCTTGACGTCCGCCCGTGCCTGCGGCGGTGGCGGACGACTCCCTTTTCGCGCCGCTGGAAGAACTGTCGGCGTTTCCGCGGCTACGCACGCTCACTGGCGCGGGTGAGAATGCTCCTTCGATCGAGTGATGCGAATCCTCCTCTGGCACGGCTACCTCCTCTCGGGCACCGGCTCGAACGTCTACACGCAGGCGATCGCGCGGGCGTGGAGCCACGCCGGTCACGACGTCACCGTCGTCTGCCAGGAACGGGAGCCTGAGCGCTTCGACCTGGGCGGCGCGCACGTGGTGCGCCCGGAGCTGCCCGGCGGCCTGCTGCCCGTGTTCGTGCTCGATGCCTACGAGGGGCTCGAGCCACGCCTGCTCCAGGATCTGACGCCCTCCGAGCTCGACCGCTACGTGGCGGCGAATGCCGTGGCCGTTCGCGAGCAACTCCCGGCCGATCTCGTCTTTACGAACCACGTCCTGCCGGGCGGGGCGGTCGGCGCTGCAACCGGGGCGCGCTTCGCCGTGAAGGCCCACGGCTCCGAGCTCGAGTACTCGATCAGGGGGCGGAGCGACCTCGCCGAAGCCGCACACAGGGCGCTGATGCCGTCGGCCGCGGTCTTCGTCGGCTCCGACCACATCCGGGAGGTGCTGGAGGACGTCGTGGGCTTGTTCGAGCAGGTGCGCGAGGTACCGCCCGGGGTCGATGTCGAGGAGTTCATCCCGCAGCCGCGCGACGAGGCTCTGCGCGAACTGCTGGACGAGTGCCTTCGCGACCCACTGAACCCCGGCAACGCGAACGAGCGACTGCCCGACGAGGGTAACGGCGCGCGCCTCGAGCACTTCCTCGAGGGCGACAAGCCCACCGTCCTCTACTTCGGGAAGCTCCTCTACAACAAGGGCGTCCACTTGCTGCTCGAGGCGCTGCACGGGCTCGACGC
>JBKPGF010000078.1:0-49712 GCA_046729255.1 Actinomycetota bacterium | reverse complement strand
CTACGCCGTCAACTTCATCGTCATTGCTGGTGTGACCCCGATAGTCGAGGAGTTGATGTTTCGTGGCGCCGGCTACTCCCTGCTCGCCCGCTTCGGTCAGGTCGTAGCCATCCTCGTCGTCGGCGTGACGTTCGGCCTCGTGCACGGACTCGTGTACGGACTCGCCATCCTCACGGTCTTCGGGATCGGGCTCGCGTGGCTCCGGGCGAGGACCGCCAGCGCGTACCCCTGCATCGCGGTGCATTCGCTGTTCAACGCGGTCGCGCTCGTCGTGGCCGTGACGACCTGACTTCCGACTATTCTCTCGCGGCGTGCGCGCCGCCGTCGCCGTCAGTCTCTTCCTTGCCTTGGCAGCGCCCGCCGCTGCCGTCGACAGCGCTGGAACGCTCACGCTCCGCGCTCCCGGCGCCACGACGTTCGGTCACATCGTCGACTTCTCGGGACGCGTGTCGCCGTCCATGCCCGGCACGCGGGTGACGCTCATGCGAGGCAGGACACTCGTGGCCGCGACGGCGATCCGCCGCGACAGCTCGTACCGCTTCCAGGTGTCGCTCGGCCGGCCCGGGCCCTTCCACACCGTCGCCGCCGGCATTTCCTCCAAGCCGGTCACGGTCCGCATCGTGCCCGCGCTCCAGGCCAGGCTCGTCGGCTCACGGGTCGCCGGCGCGCCGCTGTCAGTGGTCGCCCGCCTCGTGCCCCACACGGCAGGCTCAGTCCGCGTGCGGGTCGTCCGAGACGGCGAGGAGTCGTACCGCGGGTCCTTCGCAGGACGCGCTCGCGTCAAGCTCGGCACTACCTCCGTCGCGCCTTTCAGCGTCGCCGTCGACGTTCTTCCGGCGAAAGGCTACGCCTACGTGGGCCGGCAGATTCCCGTCGCACTGAGCGCCCCTACCGTCGGCTACGGCTACCAGGGCCCGTTCGTCGCGGCGCTGCTCGATCGGCTGCGTGCGCTCGGCTACGCCGCGCCGTCTCCGCGCACGGTGCTCGACTCCGATGCGCAGCAGGCGATCTACGCGTTCCAGAAGGCGCAGCGTCTCGAGCGGACCGGCCTCGCCGACGCGGCCTTCTGGACGCGGCTTGCAAAGCCCGCTGAGGTCGTTCCGCGCTACAAGAGCCCCGCCGACCACATCGAGATCGACAAGCAGCGGCAGATCCTCATGATCGTGCGCGACAGCCGCGTCGCCCTCGTCTCTCCCGTCTCCACCGCCGGCATCGCGGGCTACTACACGCCCGTCGGCCGGTTTGCGATCAGCCGCAAGGTGCCAGGCTACGACCCGAGCCCGCTCGGCGTCCTCTACAAGCCGATGTACTTCTACGGCGGCTACGCGATTCACGGCAATCCGTCCGTGCCGCCGTATCCCGCATCGCACGGCTGCATCCGGGTGCCGAACTTCGTCGCCGACCGGCTCTTCGAAAGCGAGCCCTACGGCGAGGTCGTGATCGTCTACTAGGAGGTTTGGCGGAACGGTGCTCGTCGCCGGGGCGCTCCGGGCGTCGGGCTGCAAGGACGCAGGGAGCCCGCGTACTGACTCAAGTAGGTGGGCGACCGAGGACGCCGCAGCGCGGCGATCCGGTGCGTTCTGGCGGCACAGTCACTGTTTTGCCAGACCCTCCTCGATCTAGTCGGGGTCGCCCTCGGCTGCAGCGAACTCGTCGGGCGTCACCTTGTCGAGGAACTTCTTGAACTCGTCGACGAGGTCGTCCTCGTTCACGTCGTCACCCTCGAACTCGATGGCCGACTCCTCGATGACGCCGTCGTCGGCGAAGATGGGTGCGTCGGCCCTCACGGCGAGCGCGATCGCGTCGGACGGCCGCGAGTCGATCTCGAGCTCGGAGCCGTTCTGCCGGATCGTGATCGTCGCGTAGAACGTGCTCTCGCGGAGCTCGGTGACGCAGACTTTGACTACCTCGGCATCGAGCTCACCGAGCGCGTTCGTGAACAGATCGTGCGTCAGCGGCCGCGGCGTTGCCTGGCCCTGGAGCTTCATGAGGATGGCCGCCGCTTCCGACTGGCCGATCCAGATGGGCAGGAAGCGATTCCCGTCGGTCGTCTTCAGGAGGACGATCGGCTGCTTGCCGACGAGGTCGAAGCTCACCCCGTAGATGACCATCTCCGTCATCGTCCGGTCCGATGGTAGCCGAGGCGGACCGAGAAACCGAAGGTCACCGACGGCTAGAATCGGTGGGCCGGGCGATTAGCTCAGTCGGTTAGAGCGCCGCTCTGATAAGGCGGAGGTCCGTGGTTCGAATCCACGATCGCCCAATGCTCCCTCGCCCGCTTCGCTTTCCGCTCGGGAGGGCGGCCTTGCGGCCGAGCGTTGTCGCGAGCGTGGGTGAGCCGTGGCCGATTCCTCGATGGCATCACCAGGGGCGCTTCAGGCGATGCGTTCGAGAACTTCGGCCAGCTCCTCGAGCTCGTGCTCGTCGGCAAAGGCAATCTCGACCTTGCCGCGACTCACCTTCGCGGGCTTGCCGAAGAGGAGCTCAACGGCGGCGTTCACACGCGCTGCGAGCGCGGGATCGACGGGTGCGCCGCGCTTGCGTGGCCGTTGCCTCGCACCGGCCCACCGCGCCGCCTGCTCCGCGGCGCGGACGGAGAGCCCGCGGCGGACGATGAGGCTCGCGAGCGCCCGGCGGTCGTCCTGACCAGGCACCGCCAACACTGCCCGCGCGTGCCCCTCAGTCAACTCGCCGCGCTCCACCATGCCGAGCACGTCGTCCGGCAGGTCGAGCAGCCGGAGGCGGTTCGCAACAGAGGGCTTCGAGCGACCTACGCGATCGGCGACCTCCCCGAGGGTGAGCACGAACTCGTCCATCAGCACCGAGTACGCCCGAGCCTCCTCGACCGGCGACAGCTGCTCGCGGGCGACGTTCTCCACGAGGGCGAGCAGCAGCGAATCGCGGTCGTCGGCGTGACGGACGACCGCCGGCACCGTCTTCAGGCCCGCCTCGCGCGCCGCCCGCCAGCGCCGCTCTCCGGCGATCAGCTCCCAGCCGCCGGCGGAACGGGGGCGGACGACGACGGGCTGGACGACGCCCTGTTGTCGGATCGACTCGGCCAGACCCGACACCGCCTCGCCGTCGATCCGCCGTCGTGGCTGCCTGGGATTCGGGTGCACCGCATCCACCGGCACATGAGCGAGGTCCGGCTCCGCGGCTCCGCCGATGAGGACGTCGAGGCCTTTCCCGAGACCGCGCCGCGGGCTGGGTTCTGCTTCAGGAACGCTCGGCAAGCTCCATCGCCACCTTCCAGTACGCCTCCGCTCCCGCGGAACGGCGGTCGTATGCGATCACGGGCAGACCGTGGCTCGGCGCCTCCGCGAGCCGCACCGACCGCGGCACCGTCGTCTTGAACACGAGGCTCCCGAGATGCCTGCGGACGTCGGCCTCGACATCGGCCGAAAGGCGGGTGCGGCGGTCGACCATCGTCAGCAGCACGCCCGCGAGCGCCAGCCGTGGGTTGAGTCGCCGGCGGACGAGCTCGACGGAATCGAGTAGCTGCGTGAGACCCTCGAGCGCGTAGTACTCGGCCTGCACGGGGACGAGCACCGCGTCGGCGGCCGCCAGGGCGTTCACCGTCAACGGGCCGAGCGACGGCGGGCAGTCGAGGAACACGAACGAGAAGCGGGAGGTGCGTCCGTCGAGCGCCTCTGCGAGAAACCGCTCGCCGTCGTCTCGCAACGAGAGCTCGACTGCGGCTCCGGCGAGTTCCGGCTTCGAGGGAACGAGATGGAGGTTCCCGAAGCGCGTCGGTTTGGCCAGCGACTCGAGCGGGGCGCCGTCCAGGAGGTCATAGCTCGACGTCCCATTCGCACGCTCTCCGAGGCCTGATGTCGCGTTCGCCTGCGGATCGAGGTCGACGACGAGCACCGGCTCACCGGCGTCGGCCAGGCAGGCGGCGAGGTTGACGGCCGTCGTCGTCTTGCCGACGCCGCCCTTCTGGTTCGCGAGCGCGAAGACCGTGCGGGGCACGTGCCCATTGTCCCGAGCGGTGCGGACGCTACGCGAGCGGGCGCTTGCGGGCGATTCCGGCGCGGCGGGGGAAACCGGGCGGGGTCGCCGTCAGCTTGGGAATGACGATCGTCCCGCCCGCCGTCTCCGGGATTCCGGCGCCCAGCCGCTGTGCCACTACGCGCAACGCCCCCGCGTCCGCGCTAGGCCCGACGTAGAGCACGGCGCCGCCACCGGGGCGCACGAGCGCGAGACACCACTCGGCGGCGACGGGAGGCGGCGCCAGCGCCTTCGCAACGGCAACGCCGTACGTGTCTGTGAGCTGTTCCTCAGCGCGACCGCGGAGTACACGGACGTTCTCGAAGTCCGCAGTCACGCGCTCGAGGAAGGCCGCCTTGCGGCCGTTCGCTTCGAGCAGCGTCACCTCACGGTCTGGAAGCGCGGCTGCGAGCGGAATGCCGGGCGAGCCGCCTCCCGAGCCCACGTCGACGATCGAGCCTTCGAAACGAGCAATCGCCGGCAGGGCGTCGAGGCTGTCGTCGACGTGCACGCGCCTTGCCTCGGCGCGGTCGCCGATGGACGTCATTCCCGGTGTCTCGAGCAGCGCGTCGAGCCAGCGCTCGAGGCGCGGATCGATCACTCCGAGGCCGTGGGCACGACGATCACGAACCGCTCGGGATCCTCGCCCTCGCTGCGCGTCTCTACGTCGGCGTCGCCCTCGAGCGCCAGGTGCACGATGCGTCGCTCGAGGGAGCTCATCGGCTCGAGCCGAACCTCAGCACCGCTCGTTCGCACTCGCTCTGCCGCCTGTCTGGCAGTGGTCTCGAGCCTCGCGCGGCGGCGCTCTCGATAGCCGCCGGCGTCAACCTCGATGGCCTTGCCGTCGTCTCCGTGGGCCCGGTACGCGATCGAAGAGACGAGGTGCTGCATCGCGTCGATCGTGCGGCCGTCCCGGCCGATGAGCACGCCCACGTCGCTGGCAGCTGCCGATACGCGGACGGCGTCGTCGTCTTCGGTCACCGTCACCCGTGCGGAGATGCCCAGCGCAGAGGCGATGCGTTCGACGAGGTCCCGGCCGAGCTTCGCGGCGGACGACGCCGCCGTAGACGGCGCGGGCTCACGGACGGCGGCGGCATCCGCGCGTGCCAGCACGCGCGCGGGTGACGTGCCGACGCCGAGCAGTCCGCGCTCGCCCTCGGAAAGCACCTCGAACGTCACCGCGTCCCGGTCGAGGCCCGGGTGGAGGCGCTCGAGCTCACGCATCGCCTGCCACTTCGCCTCCCCGACCGTCTCGCCGGCGGCCTCGATCTCGACGAAGCCTGCGCCGGTGCTCATCGCCTGCCGCCGCGCTTCTTCTTCCGCTTGACGCGTCGAGGCGCACCGGGGGTTGCCTGCGCCACAGCGGCGGGCTCCGGGGCCGACCGCGGCTCGTCGGCAACAGCGGCTCGGGCAGTCTCGGCCTTCGGCGGTGTGCGGGAGGTCTTCTTTTGCGGCGTCACCTTCGTCCGCGGCACCAGGCGCCTCGTGACGACGCCCTGCCCCACCGTCCAGAGGTTCGTCGTCGCCCAGTAGAGGACGAGCCCTGCCTTGAAGTTGACGATGAACGGGATGAAGAGGAAGGGCAGCGCGAAGAAGATCAGGCGCTGCGTTCGCTCCATGGTGGCGGACATGAAGTACGTCGACGCGAGCTGGCTGCCGATGTAGATGACGAGCAGCAGCGGGCCCCACCCGACGTTCGCCTTCTCGAGGATGTTGATGAGACCGAGCCATTCGAGGTTGTCGCCCTGCTGGTAGTCGGTCGAAGTCGTGAAGTTCTTCAGCAGGAAGAAGAGCGAGATGAAGATCGGGATCTGGAAGAGGATCGGCAGGCACGAAGCCGCCGGGTTGATGCGGTTCTCCTTGTAGAACTTCATCAACTCCTCGTTCATTTTCGGGCGGTCGTGCTTGAACTTCCGCTGGATCTCCTTCATCTCCGGCGCATGGCGCTGGAGGTTCTGCATCGAGTGGATCTGCTTCACCGTCAGCTGTACCAGCAGCATGCGGACGATCACCGTGAGGGCTACGATCGCCCACGCCCACGGCAGCCCGATCGCGCCGTGCGGACCGAGGAAGTCGATGATGTCCGCAAAGACGTTGACGATCGGGGTCGTGATGCCGGCGACGACCGTGGCGACGATCATGGGCCGACCCCCGGCTCATGATCATGGGGAGGGGTTCTAGGGGAACTTCGAAGCCGAGCACCAAGGTGGCAGCGGAGCTGCCGACGTTGGTGCGAGGCGATGTAGAGGCGCCGAAGGCGCCAACCGGGAGGTTCCCCTGGCAAAGTCGGCTTCTGGAAGAAGGGGGCTCGTGGAGGAAACTTCGAAGCCGAGGGCAAAGGCGGCGGCGCAGCCGCGCGTCTTGGCGCGAGGCGAGGAAGTGGCGCCGCAGGCGCCAACATGGTTTCCCCCACGGGAGCGAGGCGAAGCCGAGCGGCGATCATGGGTGGTCCACGCCCCCGTGGCTCCACGGATTGCAGCGTGCGAGCCGCCACACCGCCTTCGCGGACCCCTTGAGAACGCCGTGCTTGCGAACCGCCGCCCCGGCGTATTCCGAGCAAGTCGGGTGGTACTTGCAGGTGGGCACGCCGGCGACGCCCGGTGAGGGTGCGATGGAACGCAGCACGAGGCTGAGGACCTTCACGCCGCCGCCTTGCTCAACAGCTCGTCCAGACGCTCGCCGAGCCAGGTCGCGCCCTGCGCGTCCGCGGCCTCGACGAGGCCGGGCCGCACCACGAGCACGTAGTCACATCCCGCCGGCACGTCCTCGAGCCGTGCGCGCCAGAGCTCGCGGAGCCGGCGCTTGATCCGGTTTCGCTGGACGGCGTTGCCGGTGCTCTTCGGAACGGCCAGGCCGAGCCTCGCATCGTCATCCTCCTCCTCGCGGGGGAACCAGTAGAGGACGAGGTAGCGCGTGGACGTGGAGCGGCCCTTCCGGTAGACGGCATCGAAGTCCTGCGATCGGCTGAGCCGGTGCCGGCGCTGCATGACTCGTCAGACTAGACGCGTCGGGGTCGAGCCGGGGGGCCCTTCGGGCACCCTACGCCGAGAGCCGCTTGCGGCCGCGGGCACGGCGGCGCTTGAGGATCGCGCGGCCGGCGCGAGTCGACATCCGGGCGCGGAAGCCGTGCTTCCGCTTCCGCCGGCGCACGTTGGGCTGATAGGTGCGTTTCATCGTTCAGGAAGGGCGGGCGACTGCCTGTCGACCGCGGCCGCGAGTATAGACAACCTCCTTCGCAAGAAGTTGTCCACAGCTCGCGCCGACGCTCACGCAGTGTCAAAAGTCCCCGCACCTACCGATGTCCAGATGCGTTGTCCAGTCGGACAACCGACAGTTTCCACACCTGTGGAAGAAGCCCTGGATTGCTCAAAAAATCCCTGCAAATAGGCCACTTCTGCGACGACCTGCAGTGGGTTTTCCAGCGATTCCATCGCCGCGAGGGCAGTGCTATGCTCGGTCGTCCCTGTTGTCGAGCCGAGGAGTCGGGCGCCCCCAGCGTGGAATCGAACTCGCTGCCCTCTGGGTCGTTGTGGAACGAAGTCTCCGGCCGGCTCCGGAGCGCTCTCAACGACGCGACGTACCGCACGTGGTTCGGGGAAGTGCGCGCCGACGAGGAGCGCGACGCGCTCGTGCTCGCCGTGCCGAACAACTTCACGCGTGAGTGGATCGAGGGCCACTTCCTCGATCTCATTCGCGCGGAGGTCCGTGATGCATCCGGAGGTGACCGCGTCGTCGTTCGGCTCGCTGTCGACGACTCGCTGTCGGCAGCCCCCGACGCCGAGCAGCCTCAGCGCGAGCCGAGCGCCGGTATCAACCCGAAGTACACATTCGACCTGTTCGTCATCGGCTCGTCGAACCGCTTCGCGCACGCTGCAGCACTGGCGGTAGCGGAGACCCCGGCCCGCGCGTACAACCCGCTCTTCATCTACGGCGGCACGGGGCTCGGCAAGACGCATCTGCTCCAGGCGATCGCGCACTACATCACCAACCACTCACGAAGGCTGTCCGTCCGCTACGTCACGAGCGAGACGTTCATGAACGACTTCATCAACTCGCTCCGCGACCGGCGCATCGAGGGCTTCAAGCAGCGCTACCGCAACTACGACGTGCTCATGATCGACGACGTCCAGTTCTTCGAGCACAAGGAGCGGATCCAGGAGGAGTTCTTCCATACGTTCAACAGTCTCTACGAGACGGGAAGCCAGATCGTCATCTCGTCGGACCGCCCACCGCGCGAGATCGCGACGCTCGAGGCTCGGCTGCGGTCGCGGTTCGAGTGGGGCCTCATCACCGACATCCAGCCGCCCGACCTCGAGACCCGCATCGCCATCCTCCGCAAGAAGGTGCACACCGATTCGATCACCATCGCGGACTCCCAGGTGCTGACGTTTATCGCGAGCCGCATCTCGACGAACATCCGCGAGCTCGAAGGCGCACTCACTCGCGTCGTCGCGTTCTCGTCCCTCACCGGGCGCGCGATGACCGTCGAGCTCGCTCAGGACGTCCTGAAGGACGTGTTCCCGCAAGGCGAGGTGGCCCAGGTCTCGATCGAGCGGATCCAGGAGGTTGTCTCGCAGCGCTTCTCGCTCAGCATCACCGAGCTCTGCGGGAAGAAGAAGTCCCAGAACATCGTCTACCCGCGCCAGGTCGCGATGTACCTCTCCCGGGAGCTCACGGACTCCTCACTGCCCAAGATCGGCAACGCCTTTGGCGGCCGCGACCACACGACCGTCATGCACGCGACCTCGAAGATCGCCGGCCTCATCAAGCAGGATCGCTCTGTGTACAACCTCGTGCAAGAGCTCACCGCTCGTGTGAAGCAAGTCCAATGAACCCACACCGATCTGCCGTGACCTGCTCACCATTGTGGATTCCCGCCTCCCTGTCCACACGGAGGTTCACAGCTGAGACCACCGTGCGTGCAGGGGTTTCGCCGGTTCATCCCCTGATCCACACGCCTTACGACTACTACGAGGTTCTTGTATGACTACAGACATCGTTGTCGATACGAGCATGAAAGTCACCTGTTCGCGTGGCAAGCTCGCGGAGGAACTTGCAATCACTAGCCGCGGCCTGTCGATGCGGCCGACCGTGCAGATCTTCGCGGGCGTACTCATGCAGGCCACGGCCGGGAAGCTCGAGCTCTCGGCAACGGACATGGAACTCTCTATACGTACCGGCCTCGATGCGGATGTCGACGGTGAGGGTGCCGTGGTCGTACCCGGTCGTCTGCTCTCGGACATCGTTCGCCAACTGCCTGCCGACGAGGTCGAGATCGAGTATCAGGCGGAAGAGAACACTCTGCTCGTTACGAGTGGCTCGGCGACATACCGGCTTCGTACGTATGCCGTAGAGGACTTCCCGCGGCTGCCTGAGATCGAGGGTGTCCCCGCGTCCACGCTCGATACGGAGCCGCTGCTCGAGGCGATTGCCTGTGTGGGCAGGGCGGCAGGTCGCGACGAGTCGCGGCCGGTGCTGACCGGCATCTTCGTCCAGCTCGGGCCGGGCCGGCTTGTCATGGTGGCCACTGACTCGTACCGGCTCTCTGCCAAGGAGACGGAGATCGAAGGCAACGTTCCCGAGCTCGAGGCGATCGTGCCGGCCCGTGCGCTCGACGAGCTTCGCCGCATTGCGAGTGGCGGCGGTCAGGTCGAGCTCGCAGTGCTCGACAACCACGTGGCCTTCGGCGCAGACGGCGTGTGGCTGACGACGAGGAAGATCGACGGCCAGTTCCCGGATCACACGAAGCTCATTCCCGAGCAGGGGGAGTTCACGGTCGATCTCACACTCGCGCGCACCGAGCTGCTCGACGTCGTGCGTCGCATGGCTGTCATGGCCCATCGCTCCTCGCCGCTGCGGCTGCGGCTCGCAGAGGGCGAGCTGACGATCTCGGTGCAGACGCCCGACATCGGCGAGGCACGGGAATCGATGCCCGCCGGCTACACCGGAGAGCCACTCGAGATCGGCTTCAACGCGGCGTACCTCCAGGACGGGATCGAGTCGGTCGAGGGCGACGAGCTCAAGCTGCGCCTCATCAACCCACTGCGGCCGGGGCTCGTGCAGGGGCCCGATGAAGGCTTCCGCTACCTCATCATGCCCATCCGGCTGCCGGACTGATCGTCTCGCACCTCAGACTCCGCGACTTCCGCTCGTACGCCACGCTCGACCTCGGCCTGGAGCCCGGCCTCGTGCTCGCCGCCGGCCCGAACGGCGCCGGTAAGACGAACCTCCTCGAGTCGCTGCACGTCGCCACGCAAGGGTTCTCGCCGCGGACGCGCCAGGACGTGAACCTCGTCCGCTTCGGCGCCGACGGCTTTGATGTCCGAGCGACAGGCCACGCCCAGGGCAGGCAGCTGACCGTGGAGGTCGGCTTTCGAGTCGGGGAGGGAAAGCACGCGAAGGTCGATGGTGTCGCGGCCGACTCGCTCGAGCGCGTCCGTTCTGCCGCGGCGACGCTCGTGTTCACGCCGGACCGTCTGGCGGTCGTGAAGGCAGGCCCTGCCGTTCGGCGCGGATACGTCGACCGTGTGATCGAGCGGCTTTTCCCTGCTCGCGCCCGGCTTGCGGCCGAGTACTCCGCCGCCGTTGATCAACGGAATGCCGCCCTCCGTCGTGTTCGAGCCGGGCTCTCTGCTGCCGAGACGGTCGAGCCGTGGAACGACCGCGTCGTCGAGGCAGGGCACGCGTTGTCGGAGGCGAGGGCGACCGCGGCTGCGGCTCTCGCGGAACCGTTCTCGGCCTGCGCGGCCGACCTCGGCCTGGACGGGGCAGGGCTCGCATACGACCCTTCGCCCGTCTCGCTGGAGGAGCTCGCGGCGCGGTTTTCGACCGATCTCGAGCGCGGTCTCACGGGTATCGGTCCGCACCACGACGAGATCCGGATCAGGGCCGGCGAGCGCGAGCTTCGCTCGCACGGATCGCAGGGCGAGCAGCGCGTAGCCGTCCTTTCGCTGCTGCTTGCGGAAGCGGAGCTACTCAGCGAGCGGACCGGCGCGACCCCGCTGCTTCTGCTGGACGACGTCCTGTCGGAGCTCGACGGGGACCGGCGTGCGGCGCTCGTCGAGCGAATTCGCACTTCTGCTCAGGTACTCGTCACGACCGCGGCCAGGGGTGCGCTCCCGGGCGATCCCGATCAGTTCCTCGAGGTGAGCCCCGGCCGCGTGCAGATTGCCTGATGGAACGCCTCGGTGACAGCCTCGAGCAGGAGCTGCGCAGGTTCGGCGCGACCGGATCGATGCCGGCGATCGTCGCGGCCTGGCCGGCCGCGGTGGGCGAGGAGGTTGCCCGGAACGCCTGGCCGGCGAGGATCTCGAGGGACGGCGTGCTCCACGTGAATACCAGCTCGTCCGCCTGGGCGTTCGAACTGGCGCAGCTCGCGCCCGTCGTCCTCGAGCAGCTGCGCGGAGATCTCGCCGGAGACGCGCCGAACGGGTTGCGCTTTGCCCCCGGGCACCTGCCCGAGCCCAGCGTTCCGGAGGCCGCTCGCGACCGGCCGGACCCCGTGAAACCATCTCCCGAGACCCTCGCGGAAGCCCACGAGCTGGCAGCGTCGATCGGCGACGAAGAGCTCCGAGAACGGGTCGCGAGAGCCGCCGCGATGAGCCTCGCAAGCGCACGCTCCGACCGCCGTTTCTGATACACTGGGACCGGCCCGAAAATGTGGGATTTGCAGGGCTTTTTTTAATGGCAGAAGCAGCCTATACCGCAAAAGACATCACGGTCCTCGAAGGCCTCGAGCCGGTACGCCTGCGCCCCGGCATGTACGTCGGCTCGACCGGGTCTCGAGGGCTCCATCACCTCGTCTACGAGGTGGTCGACAACGCCGTCGACGAGGCACTGGCGGGCCGCTGCGACCGCATCGAGGTGATTCTCCACCCCGACAACTCGGTCACCGTCATCGACAACGGCGCCGGCATCCCGGTGGACATGATCAAGGAGCAAGGCCTGCCTGCGGTGACGGTCGTGCTGACAAAGCTCCACGCGGGCGGAAAGTTCGGCGGCGACGGCTACAAAGTGTCCGGCGGGCTTCACGGGGTGGGCGTCTCCGTCGTGAACGCGCTCTCCGAGCGCCTCGTGGCCGAGGTGAAGCGCGACGGAAAGTTCTGGCGCCAGGAGTTCGAGCGTGGCGAGCCGACGGTCGAGCTGACGGCGATCGGGCCGACGAAGGAAACGGGCACGACGATCAGCTTCCTCCCCGACGCCGAGATCTTCGAGGAGATGGACTTCTCGTACGAGATCCTCCAGCAGCGCCTCCGGGAGACCGCGTTCCTCACGAAGGGGCTGCGGATCGTGCTCGTGGACGAGCGCGAGGGCGAGGAACGCGAGGAGTTCCATTACCCAGGCGGCATCAAGGACTTCGTCGCGCACGTGAACCGCGCGAAGGACCCCGCGCACAAGCACGTCGTCTACTTCGAGCGCGACGGCGACGACGGCTCCGTCGAGGTGGCGATGCAGTGGAACGGCTCGTACGTCGAGTCGGTCTTCTCGTTCGCGAACAACATCAACACCCACGAGGGCGGCGCGCACCTGTCCGGCTTCCGGGCAGCGCTGACGACCACCGTGAACAAGGTCGCTCGCAACATGGGCCTGCTCAAGGAGAAGGAGGACAACCTCGAGGGCGAAGACGTCCGCGAGGGCCTCGCAGCCGTCATCTCGGTGAAGCTGCGCGAGCCGCAGTTCGAGGGCCAGACGAAGACGAAGCTGGGTAACCCATGGGTGGAGGGCTTCGTCCGCGAGACCGTGAATCAGAAGCTCGCGGAGTTCCTCGAGGAGAACCCGACCGACGCTCGGAAGATCATCCAGAAGGCGATCGACGCGGCTCGCGCCCGGCAGGCGGCGAGGAAGGCGCGCGAGCTGACGCGCCGGAAGTCTGCGCTCGACGCCGGCTCGCTGCCCGGAAAGCTTGCCGACTGCGAGATCACCGACCCGGAGGCGGCAGAGCTGTTCCTCGTCGAGGGCAACTCCGCCGGCGGCTCTGCGGTCGACGCTCGCAACCGCCTCAACCAGGCGATCCTGCCGCTGCGCGGGAAGGTCATCAACGCCGAGAAGAACCGCATCAACAAGGTGCTCTCGAACCTCGAGATCCAGGCCATGATCACGGCGATCGGGACGGGCATCGGCGACGAGTTCGACATCGCGAAGCTCCGCTACCACCGCGTAATCGTCATGACGGACGCCGACGTCGACGGCGCCCACATCCGTACGCTCATCCTCACGTTCCTCTACCGACATATGCCCGAGCTCGTCGAGCGCGGGCACGTGTTCATCGCCGTGCCGCCGCTCTACCGCGTGAAGGTCGGCAACCAGGAGCTGTACGTCGAGAAGGAGTCGCAGTTCGAGGAGCTGCTCGTTCGCGAGCGCGTGAAGGACATCGACGCGACGCCGAGGGGCGGCAAGGCGCAGAAGCTCACGGAGGCCAGGTACGGACGGTTCACTCGCGCCCTGAACGAGTTCGAAGGGTGGTCGGCGCGCCTCCGCGCGGACTTCGGGGCGGCCGGCGAGTTCGTCGTCACGCACCGGCTCGTCGAGACGGACGCCGCCGCCGCGAAGCAGATCAAGGCCGCGCTCGAGGATCTCGACCCGAACGGGTACGAGCTCTCGGTCGTGGGCTCGGCGAACGGGACTGCCCGCGTGAAGGTCGTCGAGCGGGAGACAGGTGCGGCACGGCACGTAGAGGTGCCCGACGATCTGCTCGCCTCGCCGATCTACGAGAACCTGCGGCGAAGCTACGCAAAGCTCGTCGACATCGTCGGGGCGCCGCCCTTCGCTCTCAGCCTCGGCAAGAAGCAGGCGAAGGCCGAGACGTTCGAGGCGCTCCGCACTCGCGCGCTCGACCTGGCGAAGGACGGGATCCAACTCAGCCGCTTCAAGGGTCTCGGAGAGATGGACGCCGAGGAGCTTGCGGCGACGACCATGGACCCGGCCCGCCGGATGCTGATCCGGGTGGAGGTCGAGGACGCAGCTGCTGCGGACACGCTGTTCTCGATGCTCATGGGCGACCAGGTCGAGCCTCGCCGCGAGTTCATCGAGCAGAACGCGAAGAACGTGAAGTTCCTGGATGTCTAAGGGCGCGGGAGAACCCATGGTTCCCCCGCAGACCCCCTCCTTTGCCGGATCGGTCCTGCCGCCGTGTGCTGAGCCTCTGGGCCGGCGAAGCCGGCCTTCGGCTGCGAGATCGCGGTGTCGCGCCAGGGGTTGGGCTTTGGAGATCCTCGGTGTCTGAGATGTCCAACGTCGAGCCGCTGAACCCGGGCCGCATCGAGGCACGCGAGCTCGAGCAGGAGATGCGCTCGAGCTTCCTCGACTACGCGATGAGCACGATCGTCGCGCGGGCGCTGCCCGATGTCCGCGACGGCCTGAAGCCCGTCCACCGCCGGATCCTCTTCGCGATGAGCGAGCTGGGCTTGCAGCCCGGCCGGCCGCGCGTGAAGTGCGCCCGCGTCGTCGGTGAGGTGATGGGCAACTTCCACCCGCACGGCGGGGAGGCGATCTACGACACGCTCGTCCGCCTCGCGCAGCCGTTCTCGCTCCGGTACCCGCTCGTCGACGGCCAGGGGAACTTCGGGAACATCGACGGCTACCCCGCGGCCGCGCAGCGCTACACGGAGTGCCGCCTCGGGCGGATGGCGACCGAGCTGCTACGGGACATCGACGCGGACACGGTCGACTTCGTCCCGAACTACGACGAGTCGCGAAAGGAGCCCCAGGTGCTCCCGTCGCGATTCCCGAACCTGCTCGTCAACGGCTCGGCGGGGATCGCCGTAGGTATGGCAACGAACATCCCGCCGCACAACCTCGGCGAGGTGATCGACGGGCTCGTGGCGATGATCGACGATCCCGACGTCGACGTCGAGCGGCTGGCGAAGAGCATCAAGGGTCCGGACTTCCCCACCGGCGCCATCGTGCTCGGCAGGGAGGGGATTCGCGAGGCCTACCGCTCGGGGCGCGGACGCATCGTCGTGCGTGCGCGTGCGCACGCGGAGGAGCTGCGCGGGGGCAAATCGGCGATCGTCGTCAGCGAGCTGCCGTACACGGTCAAGAAGGGCGGCGACGAGGGCGTGATCGCGAAGATCGCCGAGCTCGTCAAGTCCGGCACGCTCTCGGAGGTCTCGCGCATTCGGGACCTGTCCGACAAGTCAGGGATGCGCATGCAGATCGAGCTGAAGCGCGACGCGATCCCCCAGGTCGTCCTCAACAAGCTCTACAAGCACACGCAGCTCCAGACGACGTTCGGCTACAACGCCGTGGCGCTCGTCGACGGCGTGCCCCGCACGCTGTCGCTGCTCGAGCTCTGCCGCCACTACCTCGACTTCCAGCGCGACGTCGTCGTGCGCCGCTCGAAGTACGAGCTCCGGAAGGCAGAAGCCCGGGCGCACGTCCTCGAGGGCTATCTCATCGCCCTCGCGAACCTCGACGCGGTCATCGCGCTCATCCGCGCAGCCGAGGACACGGAGGCAGCGCGCGAGGGCCTCATGCGCGAGTTCGAGCTCACCGAGGTGCAGGCCCAGGCCATCCTCGAGCTGCGGCTTCGCGCGCTCACGGCGCTCGAGCAGCGCCGGGTCGAGGAGGAGCACAAGGACCTCACCGAGCGCATTGCCGAGCTACGGGCGATCCTCGGCGACGAAGCCCGGGTCATGGGCATCGTGCGTGAGGAGCTGCTCGAGCTCAAGGAGGTCTACGGGAAGGGCGACGAGCGCCGGACGGAGATCGTGGCCGCGGAGGGCGAGCTCGAGTTGGAGGACTTGATTGCGGAAGAGGACATGGTCATCGCGATCACCCGCTCGGGCTACATCAAGCGGCTGCCCGTGACGACGTATCGCGAGCAGCGCCGCGGCGGCAAGGGCGTGATGGGCATGGACCTCAAGGAAGAGGACTACATCGAGCACCTCTTCGTCGCGTCGACGCACGACTACATCCTCTTCTTCACGACCCGCGGCAAGGTCTACCGCCTCAAGGTGCACGAGCTGCCGCTCGGCACCCGACAGTCGAAGGGACGCGCGATCGTCAACCTCCTACCGTTCCGTCAGGACGAGCAGGTGCGAGCTGTGATTCGCACCCGCGACTTCTCGGAGGCGAAGTACCTCGTGCTTGCGACGAGGAAGGGCATCGTCAAGAAGACCGAGTTCGGCCAGTACAACACGCCGCTGAAGTCCGAGGGGATCATTGCTGTCAACCTCCGTGAGGGCGATGAGCTCGTCGACGCCTTCCTCACGCACGGCGAGGACGACATCTTGCTCGTCTCGCGCAAGGGTCAGGCCATTCGCTTCCCGAACGACGCAGCGCGCCCGATGGGGCGGGCAACGGGAGGCGTGATCGGCATGAAGCTCCGCGCCGGGGACGAGGTGATCGCGGCGATGATCGCGCATGAGGACGCCGACCTCCTGGTCGTGACAGAGAACGGCTACGGCAAGCGGACACGGACGTCGGAGTACCCGCGCAAGGGCCGCGGCGGCCTCGGCGTGCAGACGGTGAAGCTGACCGAGGCAAAGGGCCAGCTGGCCGGCGCTCAGCTCGTCCGCGAGGGCTACCAGGTGATGCTCATCTCGACGGGTGGCCAGGTGATCCGCATGCCGACTGATGGCATCCGCCGCGCCGGCCGGGCGACGCAGGGCGTCATCGTCATGCGTCTACGGAAGGCCGAGCGCGTGTCGAGCCTGGCGCCGGTGGTCGAGTCCGAGAACGGGAACAGCGACGTCGACGAAGACGCCGAGCCCGAGCCTGCGGCGTCGGAGACCGAGGGCTAGCTGCGCAACCGCGCCGCGGCCTCGGCCGGCGGCAACGGGTTCAGGTGGATGCCTGCGCCGAGCTCGATGCCGGCGGCGACGGTAAGGCGCGGAAGGAGGTGGATGTGCCACCAGGGCCCGTCGTGGAGCCAGAGGTTCGCCGGCGCGCCCGGCTCGACCGCGCGTAGCCGGCGTAGCACCTCGGCAGCGAGCTGGAGCGCCGGCGTGAGCAGCGGGCTCGAGAACGCGTTCGCCTCACGCTCCGCGGGCGCAATTCGGGCTTCGTAGGGGACTGCGGAGACGTCCGGACAGAGCGCGAGGACGCCGTCCCCCTCGAGGACGACCTCGCCGTCCGTGATTTTCTCCATCTCGCCTTCCCTGGCGACCGCCGGCGGCGGTTCGCGCAGCCAGACGAGCTGCGAGTGGGTGTGCGGGAGGCTCGAGCCGGCGATCCGCCCCTCGTTCACGATCGCGTGAACGTAGGGGAAGCCTTCGGCCGCCGCCGCCGCCGAGCGCAACCGCCACGCGTCCGCAACGAGGCCGAGCGCGGCGTCAGAGAGCTCGGCGATCGAGCGGGCGTGCTGCGGCGCATGGACGACGACCTCCTGTCGCTCGAACGCGGGGTAGAGATTCGGTACGACCCGCACTTGCCATACGCCGTCCGGCGGCAGCCGGAGCGTCTCCGGCGGCGTGCGGTCCTCACGGCCGGCGCAGAAGGGACAGTCGTCGAGCTCGCGCGGATCCGGCGACGGCTCCAGCTGCGGGAAGGCGCCTGGCCGGTTCGCCCGCCCAGGAGCCACGATCACGACGCGGCCTGACAGCGGATCGCGGCGCAGTTCCGCCGGTGAGGCCGTCAGCTCTTGTCGGCCTTCTCGAGGAACGGCTTGAGCAGGTCGATGGGCGCCGGGAAGACGATCGTCGAGTTGTTCGCCGAGCCGACCTCGAGCAGCGTCTGGAGGTAGCGCAGCTGCAGTGCGATTGGTGCCTCACCCATCACGAGCGCCGCCTCCTTGAGGCGCTCGGCGGCCTGGAACTCACCCTCCGCGTTGATGATCTTTGCGCGCCGCTCGCGCTCGGCCTCCGCCTGCCGCGCCATCGCCCGCTGCATGTCGGCCGGAATCTCGACGTCCTTGACCTCGACGATCGAGACCTTGATGCCCCAGGGGGCGGTTGTCTCGTCGATGATCTCCTGGAGGATCGAGTTGATCTTCTCGCGCTCCGACAAGAGCTCGTCGAGGACGTGCTGGCCGAGCACTGAACGCAGCGTCGTCTGTGCGACCTGCGACGTGGCGACCATGAAGTTCTCGACTTGTACGACTGACGCCGAGGCATCGACGACGCGGAAGTAGCAGACCGCATTCACGCGCGCGGGCACGTTGTCCTTCGTGATCACTTCCTGCGGCGGGATCATCAGCGTGATCGTCCGCAGGTCGACCTTCACCATCCGGTCGACGATGGGGATGAGAAAGATCAGGCCCGGCCCCTTCGGCGCGCCGAGAAGGCGGCCAAGCCGGAAGATGACCCCGCGCTCGTACTCTCGCAACACCTTGATCGCGGCGCTGAGCACGAGGATCGCGAGGACCGCAAGGATGGCGACGACGATCAGGGCAGCAACCATCGACTCACGATCCTATGTGGTCTCAGGCATGCCGGCGTGGCGCACGACGAGCCGCAGCCCTTCGACACCCTCGACTACGACCGCGTCGCCGGTCGCGAGCGGCTCGCCATCCGCCGACTGCGCTTGCCACAGTTCGCCCTTCACCGCCACGAGCCCGCCGCGACGCACGACGCCAGGCGTCCCGACGAGGTTCGACGTGCCGACGGCGACCGGTTGCCGCCGCACCTGCACCACCTTTGCGACGGCGAAGGCCATAAAGAGCGCGATCGACCCCGCGATCGCGATCGCCACCGGTAGCGACACCTGGTATCCCGCGCCTGCGGGGTCGAATAGGAGCAGCGCTCCGAACACGAACGAGACGGCGCCGGCCAGCGCTAGGGCGCCGTGACTCATGACGAAGGGCTCGGCCCCCCAGAAGCCTGCCGCCAGCAGCATCAGCAGCACGCCGGCCCAGTTGACGGGCAGCACCTGGAGCCCGTAGAAGCCGATGATGAGGCAGATGCCGCCTAGCGT
Source organism: Actinomycetota bacterium (assembly GCA_046729255.1). Lineage (GTDB taxonomy): Bacteria > Actinomycetota > Thermoleophilia > Gaiellales > Gaiellaceae > PALSA-612. The sequence continues at coordinate 30,869 of JBKPGF010000078.1, read as the reverse complement.
CGCCGGAAAGATGAGTCCTGGGTTGTAGAGCTCGACAACGATCCCGAGCACACCGAGCGAGAGCATGAGCGCGATGATGTTGGGGTCGATGAGCGTGTCGAGGATGCGCTTCCACAGCGACATCTCGACGTCCGTTACCTCCGCGCCGGCGGTGTCGAGCACGAGCCCGCGGGGCACGGTCTTCGTGCCGTCGATCTTGTCGAGCAGTGCCGGCAGCGTGGGGGCGATGACGTCGATGACGTCCTGCTCGAGGGCTTCCCGCGCGCTGAGGTTGGAGCCGAGGCGCACCGCGGCGTCCGCCCACTTCGCGTTCCGTCCGTGCTCCTTGGAGAGAGCACGTAGCTGCGCAGCGGCGTCGTTGATCACCTTGCGCCGCAGGTCCTTCTGGATGTCCTCACCGCCGATCGAGATCGGCGTCGACGAGCCGATGTTCGTCTGCGGCGCCATGGCGAGGACGTCCGCGGCCTCACCGATCCACACACCGGCCGAGGCGGCCCTCGCGCCGTCCGGCGCGACGTACACGACGACGGGGATCTTCGACGCCAGTTCCTTCTTGACGATGTCCCGCATCGACTCGGACAGGCCACCCGGCGTGTCGAGGACGATGACGACGGCGTTGTACTTGTCGTCGTTCGCGCGGTCGATCTGGTCCTCGACGTACGCGGCTGTGACCGGGTTGATGTCGTTGTCGAGATGAACGGCGAGCACCCGCGGTGTGGCGGCTCCCGCGACCTCCGCGAACACGAGGGCGGCGAACAGCGCCAGCGAGGTGAAAAATCCCCGCAAAACGGCAGGCATCACGACGCTTCACAACCTACCATCGCAGGGGCTTCCGGCTTCAAGGCGAACGAGGAGAGGGCCGACAGTTCGAGTGATGAGAGCCTTTCTGATTGCAGCGGCGTTTCTGCTCGCGGCCCCGGCGGCCGCGCATGCTGCCGATGCCTCGATCTGGAGCCGCGACCTGCCCCTGGGCGCGCTACGCGCGCCTGCGTCCGCGAGCGTTCGCCCGTTCGACCTCGTCGGCGTGCACTGGCGCGGCAGCGGCAAGGTCGAGCTACGCACTCGCACACCTGCCGGGAGCTGGAGCCCGTGGCGGACGGCCGCTCCGGAGGCAGAAGACCGCCCCGACCGCGGTTCCGGCGAGCGCTCCCGATCGGGCTGGAAGGTCGGCAGCCCCTGGTGGGCGCCGGGCTCGACTCGACTGGAGGTGCGCACGACGGGTCAGGTGACGCGGGTCAAAGCATGGTTCGTACGCAGCGCCGCCGCCCGGGTGCCCCTGCGAACGACCTCCAGGGCCGGGTCGCCGCAGATCATCCCCCGCAGCGGTTGGAACGCGAACGAGAAGATCGTGCGCGCGGCGCCCCGCTACGCGCCGGTCCTCCGCTTCGCCATCGTCCACCACACGGCAGGGGCGAGCTCCTACGGCCCGGAGGAGTCCGCGGCGATCGTCCGAGGGATCGAGCTGTACCACGTGAAGGGAAACGGCTGGGACGACATCGGCTACAACTTCCTTGTCGACCGCTACGGCCAGGTCTTCGAAGGCCGCCGCGGTGGGATCACGCGCAACGTGATCGGCGCGCACGCCGAGGGGTTCAACACGGGCTCCTCCGGCATCGCCCTCATCGGGACCTACTCGGCGAAGCGGCCGACCCGCGAGGCGGAGGACGCGCTCGGGAAGCTGCTCGCGTGGCGCCTCGACGTCGGCCATGTCGATCCCGCGTCCTCCGCGATGATCACGTCGGGCGGCAACGCGAAGCTCAGACCCGGCGTCGGCGCCTACCTTCGGGCAATCTCGGGTCACCGCGACGCGGGCTTCACCGCCTGCCCGGGGAACGCCTTGTACGCACGTCTCGGCCAGTTGCGGGAGGTCGCGCTGACGACCGGCCTGCCCAAGCTCTACGAGCCGCGGCTGATCGGGAAGCTCGGGAGCTTCATGCGCTTTACCGCACGTCTGTCCGCACCCTTGCCCTGGACGGTGACCGTGACGAAGCCGAACGGTGAGCAGGTGGCGCAGAAGACGGGCACCGGGGACAGGGTCTCGTGGTTCTGGGACTCGGCCGGCGCCGGCTCCGAGCGCTACCGCTGGACGATCGAGGCGGAGGGTGCTCGGCCGGCTCTGGGGACGATCGGTGACCTGCCGCCGATCGCGCCGCCTCCGGTCGTGAAGCGACCCGTGGCCGGCGATCTGCTTGCACTTCCCCGCGTCGTGTCTCCTGACGGCGACGGGTATGCCGACACGCTGACGGTGGACTACACGCTGAACGAGCCCGCCTCGGTGAGCGCCGCACTGACGGACGAGAAGGGGCTCGTCGTCGTCTCTCTGGCGATCGACAGCCGCCAGCGGGCGGGTCCGCAAACGCTCGGCTTCGCTCCGGATGCGCTGGCGGACGGCCGCTACCGGCTCGTCCTGACCGCGCGTGGCGACAGCGGGAGAACGGCAAGGCTCGTCGACGAGGTCATCGTGTTGCGCGCGCTTGCGTGGGCACGGGCAGATCCCGCGGTCTTCTCGCCGAACGGCGACGGCGTCGCCGACACGATCACGATCTCGTTCGAGCTCCGACAGCCCGGCATAGTCGCGATCGAGACGAGAACGGGGGCGTACCCACTGGCGCTCGTGCAGGCGGGTTGGCTCGAGCCCGGCTCGCATGCGGCCGTCTGGAACGGTCAGCTCACACCGGGCACGACGATCGAGCCCGGCTCATACGCCGTCTGGGTGACGGCGTCGACCGAAGTCGGCACAGTCACCCAGAAAGTGCCAATCACGGTCACGAGCTAGCTTCAGCGGAGCCTTTTTCCGGCGGGTCGCCGAGTAGACTTTGGCGATCGTGCCCTCCGCAACCGATCGGGTGGCAGACGTCGTTCGCGCACCGTTTGGACGCGACGTCATCGAGACGATCTTGCCGCACCGTGATCCCTTTCTCTTCGTCGACGAGGTCCTCGAGCTGGAGCCGGGCGTTCGTGCCGTAGGCAGGAAGTTCGTGCGCGATGACGAGTGGTTTCTCGAGGGCCACTTCCCCGGCAGGCCGATCGTCCCTGGGGTGATCATGGTCGAGGCGCTGGCGCAGGCGTGCGGCATCGCGGTGCTCGTAGTGCCGGAGAATCGCGGCAAGCTCGCACTCTTCGCAGGCATCGACAAGGTCCGCTTCAAGCGCATTGTCTCGCCGGGGGACGAGCTGACCCTGTCCTGCGAGATCATCGCTGGTCGCACGCGAGTCGGGAAAGCAGCGGGGGAGGCACGCGTCGGCGACGAGCTGGCTCTTCGCGGCACCCTGATGTTCGCGACGGAATGATCGGCTCGGCGAACGGCAATCGCGTCTCGATCACCGGACTCGGCACGGCCGTTCCCGAGCGCGTCCTCACGAACGAGGAGCTCGCCCGGATGGTCGACACGTCCGACGAGTGGATCGTCGCCCGCACGGGAATCCGGGAGCGACGGGTGGCCGAGCCCAGCGAGGCGCTATCCGACTTCTGTCTGCCTGCCGCGCGGGAGGCGCTCGATCGCGCAGGTGTGCGCGCTGAAGATCTCGACCTTCTCATCGTTGCCACGGTGACACCGGACATGGCGTTTCCGGCCACGGCGGCGCTCGTAGCCGACCAGCTCGGAGCAACGAAGGCGGGCGCGTACGACCTTTCCGCGGGCTGCACGGGATTCGTGTACGCCCTTGCGCAGGCCTACTCGATGCTGGCAGCGGGAGTCGGCCGCCGCGCCCTCGTCATCGGCGCCGACCTGCTCTCGAAGATCGTCGACTGGACAGACCGCTCCACGTGTGTCTTGTTCGGAGACGGCGCCGGCGCCGTCGTGCTCGAGCGCGTCGACCGCGGTGGCTTTCTCGGTTTCGAGCTCGGTGCGGACGGCTCCGGCGGGATGGAGCTGTATGTTGCGGCCGGCGGCTCTCGCAAGCCCGCCTCGAACGAGACCATTGCCGCCGGGGAGCACTTCGCGCGCATGAACGGCCGAGAGGTGTTTAAGTTCGCGACCCGCGTGCTCGTGTCGTCGGCAGAGGAGCTGCTCGACGAAGTCGGCCTGACGATCGACGACATCGACGTGTACGTCCCTCACCAGGCGAACATCAGGATCATCGACCATGCGGCCCAGAAGCTCGGCATTCCCAAGGAGAAGGTTGTCGTCAACGTCGATCGCTACGGCAACACGTCCTCCGGCTCGATTCCGCTCGCGCTCGCCGATGCCGACCAGGAGGGGAGGCTCAGCAAGGGCAGCATCGTGTTGATGACGGGGATGGGTGCCGGTCTCACATGGGGGTCCGGCGTGATGGAATGGACATCCATGAACGGGGTCGCCGCATGACGAGAACGAAGGCCAAGGTCGCCTTTTGCTTCCCCGGCCAGGGCTCGCTCGAGCAGGGGATGGGCCGCGACATCGCCGAGGCGGTACCCGAGGCCATGCGCGTGTTCGAGGTAGGGAGCTCGGCATCGGGGCTCGACCTCACGCGGCTGTGCTTCGACGCCGACCTCGACGAACTCGTCGAGACGGAGGTGCAGCAGCCGGCGCTCGTCGCCACGAGTCTCGCCGTCCTCGCCGCCCTCGAGGCGCGCGGAATCAAGCCGGACTACGTCGTCGGACACTCGGTCGGCGAGTTTGCGGCGCTGGCAGCCGCTTCGTCGATCGGCGTCGAGGAAACGATTCGCCTCGTCCGCGAGCGTGGGCTGGCGATGGCCGAGGCAGCGCGTAAGCACCCCGGGCGGATGGCCGCCATCCTTGGTCTCGACGACGACGTTGTGGAGCGGATCTGTCGGCGCATCCGCGGGGTGTGGCCGGCGAACTACAACTGTCCCGGCCAGCTCGTGGTGTCGGGGGAGAGCGATGCCGTCGACGAGTGCTGCGCGCAGGCCGAAGAGGCCGGTGCGCGACGTACGGTGAAGCTGCGCGTCTCCGGAGCGTTCCACTCACCGCTCGTCGCCCGCGCGGCCGAGCGCCTCAGGCCAGCCGTCGACAAGGTTCGCTTCGGCGAGCCGGTGGCGCCGTTCATGTCGACGGTCACGGCGCGACTCGAGTCTGCTCCGCGGATCGCCCCGCTGCTCGTCGACCAGCTCACCGCTCCAGTGCGGTTCACTCAGGCGGCTTCTGGGCTGATCAAGGACGGGACTCGAACCTTCGTCGAGGTGGGCCCGGGGAACGTCCTCTCCGGCCTCGTCAAGCGGATCGACAAGGGTGTGAAGGCTATTCCCGTCAACAGTCTCGCGGCGCTCGAGCGCGTGGAAGAGGCGCTCGGAGCTGCGTGACGATGCCTGACGGCGACGGATTCGCCAGGCTCGACGGCAAGCTTGCGCTCGTGACCGGCGCCTCCCGGGGCATTGGCCGCGCGATCGCTGTGGAGCTTGCCGAGGCGGGCGCGCAGGTGGTCGTCGGCTATCGCTCCGGCCGTGAGGAGGCAGAGGACGTGGCTTCGCAGATCGAAGGTCGGGCCGTCCAGGCCGACGTGGCGAGCCCTGAGGAGGCAGCGCGCCTCGTCGAGGAGGCCGGCGACGTCGACGTGCTCGTGAACAACGCCGGGCTCACGAGAGACGGGCTGATCGCGAGAATGTCCGACGAGGACTGGCGTGTGGTGCTAGACACGAATCTCGGCGGCGTCTTCCACACCTGCCGTGCAGTCGCGCGGGGGATGATGAAGCGCAAGTCCGGCTCGATTGTGAACCTCACGAGCGTCGTGGGCGTGCACGGCAATCCCGGCCAGACGAACTACGCCGCCTCGAAGGCTGGGATCATCGGCTTCACCAAGGCACTTGCGCGCGAGCTCGCGTCACGCAACGTTCGTGCGAACGCGGTAGCACCCGGCTACATCACGACGGCCCTCACTGACGTGTTGCCCGAGCAGGCACAGCAGGCGATCCTCCAGAACACGCCGCTCGAGCGGATGGGGACGCCGGAGGATGTCGCTGCGGCCGTGCGCTTTCTCAGCTCCGACTCCGCGTCGTTCGTGACGGGCGAGGTACTGCTCGTCGACGGTGGGCTGGGGATGTGAGCGGATGAGCCTCGAGAACGGACATCGCAGGGCGGTCGTAACCGGCCTCGGCGCTGTCTCGCCGCTCGGCAACGACGTCGAGACCTCGTGGGCGAACGTCCTGGCGGGGAAGTCCGGCGCCGGGCCGATCACGCACTTCGACCCCACCGAGTACCCGGTGCACTTCGCCTGCGAGGTGAAGGATTTCGACCCCGAGGATTGGATCGACCGCAAGACGGCCCGGCGCATGGATCGCTTCACGCACCTCGTCCTCGCCGCCGCGCGCCAGGCCGAGGCCGACTCGGGTCTCGAAATCGCCGCCGAGGCTCCTCGAATCGGCGCCGCGGTGGCGACCGGCATCGGCGGCCTCCAGTCCTTCCAGGACTGCTACGACGTCCTGCGCGACCGCGGGCCGGACCGCGTGGGCCCGTTCTCGATTCCGTCGATCATCCCCAACCTCGGGGCGGGCTGGCTGTCGATCGAGCTGGGCACGCAAGGGCCGCTGTCGTCGCAGTGCACGGCGTGCGCGGCCTCCAACATGTCGATCGGCGACTCGCTCGACGCGATCCGGCTCGGCCGCGCGGACGCGATGTTGTGCGGCGGGACGGAGGCGCCGATCGCCGAGGTCGGCATCGCCGGTTTCTCCGCCATGCGGGCGCTGTCGAAGCGAAACGACGATCCCGAGCACGCCAGCCGTCCCTTCGACGCGGAGCGGGACGGCTTCGTCATGGGCGAGGCGGGGGCAGTGCTCGTGCTCGAGGAGCTCGAACACGCGAAGGCTCGCGGAGCCAAGATCTACGCGGAGGTCATCGGCTACGGCGTCTCCTCCGACGCCAACCACATCACGGAGCCCGATCCCCATGGGCCGGGGCGGGCGCTGAAAATGGCGCTCGCAGACGCGGGCATCGAGGCGAGCGACATCGACTACATCAACGCGCACGCGACCGCGACGCCGCTCGGGGACGCGTCGGAGACGTCGATGCTGAAGCTTTCGCTCGGCGAGGAGAAGGCGTACGCGACGCCCGTTTCCTCGACGAAGGGCGCGACTGGGCACTGCCTCGGAGCAGCCGGCGCGCTCGAGGCGATCTTCTGCATTCTCGCGTTGCGGGACGGAATGCTGCCGCCGACCATCAACCTCGAGGTCGCCGACCCCGAGTGCGACCTCGACTACGTGCCCAACCAGTCACGGGCTGCGGACGTCGAAGTGGCCATCAACAACTCGTTCGGGTTCGGCGGCCACAACGCATGCATCGTCCTTCGGCGGTTCACCGACTGACACGCCGCGCCTGGATAGCCGCGCTCGTGCTGCCGGCGCTCGTGCTGGTGGCGATGGCGGCGCGGTCGTACCAGCCGTTCGGAGGCGACGGAGAAGGCGAGCGGATCGCCTGGACCCCGTTCTTCGACAGTGTGTTCACGGTCGTCGTCGTGCTTGTAGGGCTCGCGCTGATCGTTGCGGTTTCGGCCTGGCTTCACGCCATTAGGACACAGCGCGGTGGACGCGGCGCGAGGTCGCCGTACGCTTCGCTGCTCGTCTTTCTGGGGATCGTTCTCTTCTGCGCCATCGCTTCCCGCAACATCCTCGAGTACAAGCGGCGGCCGGCGAGCAGCGAGGGCCTGGAGCCGGCCTTTCCGCAGCAGCTCCCCACCCAAGAGGCTAGGCAGACAGACTATCCCCGGGACCCGCAGTTCATCTGGCCGCTCGCCATCGGCGTCGCCGTCCTGATCGTGGCGGCGATCGTGGCTGGCGTTCTCATCGAACGGCGCCGCCGGCGCCGCCGGGACGTTCGTACGCCTGAACAGCTCGAGCAGCTCGGCAAGGCGCTCGACGAGGCGATCGACGACCTGCGCCGTGATCCAGACCCCCGGCGGGCCGTGATCGCTGCCTATGCGCGCATGGAGCAGGCGCTGACCCTGTACGGCTTCCCGCGCCGGCCATCCGAGGCGCCGTACGAATACCTGCACCGGGTCGCGCGAGAGCTGGAGGCAGAAGGGCCGGTTGAGGCGCTCACGGAGCTGTTCGAGGTGGCGAAGTTCTCCGAGCACGCCGTCGACGAAAGGATGCGAGGGCGGGCCATCGATGCGCTCACGGCGGTGCGCACCGAGGTCCGGACGGCGGCGGCGACATGAAGCGCGTCGTCGTCTCGACGGTCGGGTACGCGCTCTTCGGAGGCCTGATCGCTGGGCTCGTCGTGGTGCTCGGTGTCGACCGCACCGACTACGTGCTCGACGCCTACCTCGTGTTCGTGGGCGGACTCATCGCGCTGGCTGCGGCGCGCATCGCCGCTGGTGCTTTTCCCCAGCCCCGCGGGACTGTGCCCGCGGTCCTCTTGCGCCCGCCGAGGAGGTACGTGCACCCCGAATCCCTCGCTGCGATGGAAGACGAGGTTGCGCTCGCTCAGTCGGACCCGTTCGATCTCCACTTCCGACTGCGGCCGGTGGTCCGTGAGATCAGCGCCGCCGGCCTCGCCGCGCAATCGGGCATCGAGCTCGAACGCGAGCCGGAGCGGGCCCGCGAACGGCTCTCCGCTGCGACCTGGGAGCTCGTTCGCCCCGAACGGCCGCGTCCCGAACGTGGCGCGAAGACCGGCATCGACACGCAATCGCTCGACGAGATCGTCACCGAGCTTGAGAGGATCCTTCCAGCGTGATCGCCGTCTCCGACGTCCAGGGTCACTGTGACCGCATCCTCGACGCGGTCGAGCAGGCCGTGGTCGGTAAGCGAGAGGCGCTCGAGCTCGTCCTGCTCGGCGTGCTCGCCGACGGCCACGTGCTCATCGAGGACTTCCCTGGCCTTGCGAAGACGCTCCTCGCCCGGTCGTTCGCCGCCGTTACCGATCTTCGCTTCTCGCGCATCCAGTTCACGCCGGATCTCATGCCTTCCGACGTGACCGGGTCGTCCATCTACAACCAGCGGACGTCCGAGTTCGACTTCAGGCCCGGCCCGGTCTTCGCGAACCTTCTCCTCGGGGACGAGATCAATCGCGCCCCGCCGAAGACGCAGGCTGCCCTGCTCGAGGCCATGCAGGAGCGCCAAGTCACGCTCGAAGGGGAGACGCGCCCGCTGGAGCGCCCGTTCCTGGTGCTTGCCACGCAGAACCCGATCGAGTACGAGGGGACATACCCGCTGCCCGAGGCACAGCTCGACCGCTTCCTGCTGCGGATTGGCGTCGGCTACCTGGCACGTGACGACGAGTGGGAGATGCTCGAGCGCCGCCGAGAACGACGCGTGGACGAGGTCGAGCTCACGCCCGTCGTCGACTGCGCGACGGTGCTCGAGCTTCAACGCGCGATCGAGGAGGTGCACGTCGCTGAGAGCATCGGGCTCTACATGGTCGACGTGGTCTCGGCGACACGGCAGAGCCCACGGGTGCAGGTCGGGTCGAGTCCCCGAGGATCGCTCGCGTTGCTGAAGCTCTCCCGCGGCCTGGCCGCGCTCCGCGGTCGCGACTTCGTCACGCCCGAGGACGTGAAGAACGTCGCCGTGCCCGCTCTCGCCCACCGGCTGACGCTCAATCCCGAGCTGTGGGTGCAGCGCATTCGCGCCGAGGACGTCGTGCAGGAGTGCCTGGACGCGGTTCCGACGCCGAAGGCCGAGGACGCAGTTCGATCCGCTTGACCCGCGCCGCGACAGCGAAGCTCGCGGGATACTCGTCGCTGGCCGCACTTGGGCTCTTCGCCGGCATCGCCTCTGGCCGCGCGGAGCTCGTGGTCCTCGCGACGCCCTTCGTGCTCGTGCTCGCGTTCGGGCTCGTGACGGGCACCGAGCCCACGCTCGACGTCGATATCAGCGCCGGTGCCGTCCGGGTGCTCGAGGGCGACGAGGTGTCCGTCTCCATCGCGCTCGAGGCTGCGACGAGGATCGAGCGTCTCGAGCTCTCGCTCGCTGTCCCACGCGACGCTGAGCCGGTGGGCGACACGTCGTTTGGGCTCAGCCTCCGGAGCGGCGAGCGACGCGAGCTCGAGGCGAGGCTGCGCTTCCCGCGTTGGGGTGTCTACAGGCTCGGCCGGGTCGGGCTGGCCATCTTCGACAGGCTGGGTCTGTTCGTGTTCGAACGTGAGCTGCCCGCGGGGCAGCTGTTGCGCGTCTATCCGAAGGAAGAGCGCCTGCGCGAGATCGTGCGGCCACACGAGACGCAGCTCTACGTCGGCAACCTCGTCGCCAGGCAGAAGGGTGAAGGGATCGAGTTCGCCGATCTTCGCCTGTACCAGCCTGGCGACCGCGTGCGGCGTGTGAACTGGAAGGCGACGGCGCGGCGCGGCGCGCTCGTCGTGAACGAGCAGCATCCAGATCGGAACTCCGCAGCGGTGCTGCTGCTCGACTCCTTCGCCGAGGCACGGCTGGGCGAAGCCGGCACGCTCGACCAGGGCGTGCGGGCGACGGCGGCGCTCGCCGGCGCGTACCTGCGCCGGCGGGATCAGGTGGGACTGCTGAGCTACGGGGGCTCGATGAACTGGCTCGAGCCGTCGCTGGGCACCGTACAGCTGTATCGCATCGTCGAGGCGCTGCTCGACACCGAGGTCGTGCTCTCGTATGTGTGGCGTGACATCCGCGTCATCCCCACGCACGTCCTACCGCCGAAAGCGCTCGTCCTGGGCCTCACACCACTGCTCGACGAGCGCATGGTGAGCGCCCTCGTCGACGTCCGCGGCCGCGGCGCCGACGTGGCAGCTGTCGAGATTGCGCCCGAGCCGTTCCTACGGGTGGGCGAGGGCGATCAGGCACAGCTTGCGTTCCGCCTCTGGAAGCTGCGGCGGGCCGCGGTGCGCAGTCGCTTTCGGAGGCTCGGCGTCCCGGTTGTCCAGTGGCGCTTCGGTGATCCGCTCGAGCCAGTGCTGGAGGAGGTGTCGGCATTCAGGCGATTCGCCAGGGCGATGCGCGCGTAGCCGCGGGCATAGGATCGCTCGCCTGCGCGGCGCTCTTCGCGCTTGCCGTGCGACTGTCCGCAGGCGACCTGCCCGGGCCGACGGGCGTTGCCGTCGCCGCCGGTCTGGCCGTGCTGCTCGGCGGTCTCGTCCTCCGGCGGGGAACGCTCGCGACCCTCGGTCTCGCGCTGCTCGGCGCCGGCTACGGCATCTCGCTCGCTGGGAAGGGTCTCGATCCAGCTGCGCCCCTCTTCGCGGGTGGGCTCGTGGCGACTGCGGAGCTCGCGTTCTGGGCGCTCGAGCCCGGCGCCGCCGTCCGCATCGGCCGCGCCGCAACCGGGCGACGAGCGCTCGCCGTGGCAGCCGTTGTTTTCGGCGCGATCCTCAGCGGCGCCTTGCTGCTCGCTGCCGTGTACGAGCCCCTGCGTGGGGGAGCAGCGCTCGGGGTCGCCGGCATCGCTGCCGTGGCCGCGATCGTCGCGGTCGCGGTCGTCCTCGCGCGCTCCCTGCGCAACGGCGTCGGCTAGAGTCGCCCCGCAATGGCCCAGGTGCTACCGGCCGAGTCGGGTCTTCGGCGTGTGATCGGAGACGGCGACACCATTCCCGACGGCACCGTGTCAGGGCTCGAGGACGCTCACCTGCTCGAGCTCCACCGTCAGCTCGTCCTCCTCCGCACGTACGACGAGCGCTCTGTCGTCTATCACCGGCAGGGCCGCATCGGGACGTACGCGATGTACTGGGGCCACGAAGCGATGCAGGTCGGCGCGGTGTACGCGTTGGACCGCGAGGACTGGATCTTTCCGAGCTACCGCGAGTCCGCCATCGGGCTGCTTCGTGGAATGCCGCCGTCGACGGTCCTCTCCTGGTGGCGCGGCCATCCCACGGGCTGGTGGAGCCCGCGCGAGTACGGCGTCGCGTCGTTGTGCGTGCCGATCGCGACCCAGGTGCCGCACGCAGCCGGCTTCGCGTGGGGCACGCGGCTTCGCGGCGAGCCCACGTGCACGCTCGTCTTCTTCGGCGACGGCGCGACGTCAGAGGGCGCTTTCCACGAGGGCGCGAACATCGCGGCCGTCATGCGCGCGCCCCTCGTGCTCTTCTGCAACAACAACCAGTGGGCGATCTCGACGCCGCTGGAGGCGCAGACGGCCGCGGCGGCGCTTGTCGACAAGGCCGCCGGCTACGGAATGCCGGGGCTGCGTGTCGACGGTGGAGACGTGCTCGCCGTCTACGAGGCGACGGTGGAGGCCGTCGACCGCGCTCGCGCCGGGGAAGGCCCGACGCTCATCGAAGCGGTCACGTACCGGTGCGCGCCCCACGGGACGGCCGACGATCCTTCGGCCTACGTCGACGCGGACCGCGTGGAGGAGGAGAAGCGGGACGAGTGCGTCGGCCGCTACGAGCGGTACCTGCGCAGGCGAGGGTTACTGACCGACGAGCTTGTCGAGCAAGTGAAACAGGACGCCCTCGACGTCATGCGGGAGGGCATCGCCGCGGCCGAGGCAGAGCCGCCCGCCGATCCTGCCGAGGTCTTCGAACACGCCTACGTGGATCCGCCGCCGGGATTCCGTGATGGCTGAGCTCTCGATCGTCGAGGCGATCAACGACTGCTTCCACGTGGAGCTGGAGCGGGACGAGTCGGTGATGGTGCTGGGCGAGGACGTCGGGCGAGCAGGGGGTGTCTTCCGTGCGACGGCGGGTCTTCGCGACCGCTTCGGCGCCGATCGCTGCGTCGACACGCCGCTCGCGGAGGCGGGGATCATGGGGACGGCAATCGGCCTTGCGATGGCCGGCTGGCGGCCCGTCTGCGAGATGCAGTACGACGCATTCAGCTACCCGGCGCTCGACCAGCTGATCAACCACGTCGGGCGGTACCGCTGGCGGACGCGGGGCACGATGGAGTTCCCGATCACCGTGCGCATGCCGTACGGCGGAGGCGTCCGCGCGCCCGAGCTGCACGACGACTCGCCCGAGACGTACTACGTTCATACCCCGGGCGTGAAGGTCGCGATCCCGTCGACTCCTGCCGACGCGAAGGGCCTGCTCGCGTCCGCGATCCGCGACGCCGACCCGGTTGTCGTGCTCGAGCCGAAGCTCCATTACCGGACGATCCGCGGCGACGTCCCGGACGGCGAGCACGTCGTTCCTCTGGGGAAGGCTCGCGTCGCGCGGGAGGGGGACGACGTGACGGTCGTCGCCTACGGCTCGATGGTTCCGCTCGCCGAGCGGGCAGCGGACGAGATCGCCACGGAGGCATCGGTTGAGGTGCTCGACCTGCGGACGCTCAAGCCGCTCGACGAGGCTGCGCTGCTCGCGTCTGCCGCGAAGACGGGCCGGGTTGTCGTCGTCCAGGAGGCGCCGCGTGTGTGCGGCTTCGCCGCTGAGGTGGCCGCGGTGCTCGCCGAGAAGGCAATCCTCGATCTCCGCGGGCCCGTGCTGAGAGTGACCGGTTACGACGTGCCGTACCCGTACTGGCAGCTGGAGGACATGTACATGCCCTCCGTCGCCCGCGTGCTCGACGCCGTCCGCCGGCTGCTCGAGTTCTAGTGCGCCTGGGAGCGCGCTGACAGTGCTTCACGAGATCCCTCTCGAGCGGCGCACGCTGCACGGGCACTTCTCATGCGATCTCGAGCCGGTGCTGACGATCGACTCCGGGGACACGATCGCGTTCTCCTGCCTCAATGCAGGCTGGTGGACCCTCTCCAACGAACGCTTCGAGCCGCGCGATCCGGAGCTCGACCGGGGCCACGCGATGATCGGCCCAGTGGGGGTCCGCGGCGCAGCGGCCGGGGAGACGCTCGAGGTTCGGATCGATTCGGTGCGCGTCGGTCCATGGGGAGTTACCGAGGCGGGTGGCTGGCAGACCGCACTCAACGACCGGCTCGGGGTCAGCGACCTCGATGGGTGGACGCTGCGGTGGACGCTCGATCCAGATCGGGCCACCGGTCGGGATCTGCGCGGTCGCGAGGTCGCGCTGCAGCCGTTTCTCGGCGTGCTCGGGATGCCGCCGCCCGAGCCTGGCATCCACTCCACGCAGCCGCCGCGAGCATGGGGCGGCAACATCGACTGCAAGGAGCTTGTCGCCGGCACGACGCTGTACTTGCCCATTCCGGTGGACGGCGGCCGCTTCTCCGCCGGGGACGGACACGCCCGCCAGGGTGACGGCGAGGTATGTCAGCTCGCCATCGAGTGCCCCGTGGAACGTGCCGAGCTCACGCTCGCGGTCCGCGACGACCTCGAGCTCGGCGCCCCGATCGCCTGGACACCCTCCGCCTGGATCACCTTCGGCTTCGACGAGGACCTCGACGAGGCGGCGGCGGCGGCGACAGAAGCGATGCTCGAGCTGATGGTGCGGGAGCACGGTCTGGAGCGGCGAGATGCGCTTGCCCTGGCGAGTGTGGTCGTCGACCTGCGGGTCACACAGCTCGTCAACCGCACCCAGGGTGTCCACGCGATGTTGGCGCACGATGCCATCCGGTTCGAGGGATGATCTGACGATGGCCTACGACTTCAAGCTGCCCGACCTCGGCGAAGGGCTCACCGAGGGCGAGGTGGCCCGCTGGCTCGTCGCGGAGGGCCAGGAGATCGGCGAGGACGATCCGCTCGTCGAGATCCAGACCGACAAGGCCACCGTCGAGATCCCGTCGCCGGCTGCAGGTGTCGTCTCGCGCATCCATGTCGGTGAAGGCGAGGTCGTCCCCGTGGGCACGGTGCTCGTCTCGATCGGTGGTGACGGTGAGCGCCCGGCGCAGCCAGTGGAAGTAGCCGCGCGCAGTGGTCAAGCGCCGGCAGTTGCGAAGCCGGACGCGGGGCGAGCGCGCGCGACGCCGCTCGTGCGGAAGATCGCACAGGACCTCGGAGTCGACCTGGAGGGCGTGGCCGGAACCGGCCCGCAGGGGCGGATCACCGAGGAGGACGTTCGTGCCGCCGCCGGTGGGCCGTCGCGCGACGAAGGAAGGAGGGAGCCGCTGCGCGGAGTTCGTCGCGTCATCGCCGAGCATATGGCGCGGGCTCATCGCGAGGTGCCGCCGGTGACCTGGGTCGAGGAGTGCGACTTCGGCGAGGTGGAGCTTGACAGGCTCGTGGCGACTGTCGTGAAGGCGTGCGCGGAAGAGCTGCAGCGCTTCCCGGAGCTCAACGCCCGCCTCGAACGCGACGACATCGTGTATCTCGACCGCTACGACATCGGCGTCGCCGTGCAGACGCCGCAAGGCCTGATCGTGCCGGTGGTCAAGGAATGCGACTCGAAGACGATCGACGAGATCCACGCCGAGTTGACCGCCTTGGCGGAGCGCTGTCGTGCCGGCGCGCTCACACCGGAGGAGCTACGCGGCTCCACCTTCACCGTCACGAGCGCCGGCAAGCTCGGAGGGCTGTTCACGACGCCGATCGTCAACCACCCCGAAGTCGCAATCCTCTCCATCGGCCGCGTCGCGGAGCGACCCGCTGTTCGCGACGGCGACGTCGTCGTGCGCCGCATGGGGACGATCGCCGTGACGTTCGATCACCGCGTGATCGACGGCGCGCGGGCCGCGGAGTTCGGGCTGGCCGTAATCGCGCGACTCGAAGGGAATTGAGAGGTTTAGCCGCCCGCTCCCCCCGGGAAACGTGAATTTGCGAGGGAGAAAGGGGAGGTGCACATGAGTCGAATGTTCGTTGTTTCCCTCGTGCTCGCTGCTGCGGTGCTTGCGGCGAGCTTCGGGGTCTCGGTTGCAACGGGCGGCCAGCCGCCCGCGACGAGCTTCAACGCCGTACTCACCGCAGAGGATGAGGTTCCTCTCTGCGCGCCGGCGACCAACGCGTCCCGCGGTCACTTCCAGGCCATGGTCGTCGACACAGCGGCCGGCGCGGTCGAGTGGACGTTAGTGGCCAACAACCTGCCGGGCGACATCGTTGCGGCGCACATACACCTTGGAGTGTTCGGTGTGCCGGGAGGGGTCGTCCAGCCTCTCACGCTCACGCCGGGCGCCGAGAACGGTGTGATCGGGGCAGGCACCTTCACGAACCCGGCCTTGCTCGCCGCGATCCGCGCCAATCCGCAGAACTACTACGTCAACGTGCACACAGACGTGTGTGGCCCGGGCGTCATTCGGGGCCAGCTCGACGAGCACGGCGCGTCGAACAACTAGCGTGCGACATAGCTCGGTTGGCTGGGGCGGGGGTGATCCCGCCCCAGCGCTTGCTTGACTGTCGAGGTGGGAATGGCTCGCGCCCATGTGATCGTGCGCGGCCGCGTCCAGGGCGTGTTCTTCCGAGTCGAGGCAGCGGCCCGGGCGCGCTCGCTGGGCCTGGTCGGTTGGGTACGGAACCTTCCTGACGGCACGCTCGAGGCCGTCTTCGAGGGAGAGCAGGAACGCATCGGGTCGATGCTGCGCTGGTGCGAGCACGGGCCCGCAGGTGCTCGAGTTGAATCGGTCGACGTGGAGTGGGAGGCACCGGCGGGCGACGGAGCCTTCGAGGTCCGGTAGGGCACGCCGGTACGCTGCCGCGGTGGCCAGGGTGGTAGAGGAAAAGACGGGGCTCGGCACGCGCGCGGGGCAGGCGCTGCGCCGTCCGCACAACTGGGTCCAGCTCCTGAAGTTCTGCCTCGTCGGTGCGACCGGCTACGTCGTCAACCTCACGGTCTTTGCGTTGCTGGTGCGCGGCCTCGACGTCCACTACATGCCGGCGGCGGTCTTCTCCTTTTGCGTCGCGGTCCTGAACAACTACCTCTGGAACCGGTCGTGGACGTTCCGTGGCCAGCGCGGCCACTTCTACTACCAGGGCCTTCGCTTCTTCATCGTCGCCTGGTGTGCGCTGGCGGCGAACCTCATCGTTCTCCGCACGCTCGTCGCTCTCGGGATGGACGAGGTGGCGGCGCAGGCGGTCGCGATCATCGTCGTCACGCCCGTGAACTTCGTCGGCAACAAGCTCTGGTCGTTCCGGCGTCGTTGAGACGCGCCTGCCTCGGCGTCCTCGTCCTCCTCGCGTTGGTTGCCGCCACACCCGATGCGCGGGGCCAGACAACGCCGCTGCCGCCGCCTCGCCTCACGGAGGAGCGGGCCGTCGACATCCTCCTCGCCGACGACGGCGTCCACGGCTGGGTCGGACGCTACCCCGAGGAGGAACTCGTCACCGACGCAAAGTACGACCCACGCTATGGGGACTGGACGGTGAAGGTCTGGGCGGGGCCTGCCGGACAGATTGCGTTCGGGCGCGTGAACGACGCGTCGGGCCTCGTCGAGACGGCGTGGACAGGCCCACAGGTCGCGTGGCCGCTGGCGCGCGGCGGGGGGCACGTGTTCGGCGGCAAGCGCCTCAACAGCCTCCCGGTGTGGCTCGGGTTCTGCGCGGTATTCGTGCTCGGCCTGGCCGACCTGCGACGCCTGCGATCGGCACGCAACCTCGACCTGCTCGTGCTCGTGTCGCTCACCGTGTCGTTCTGGTTCTTCAACGACGGCCGGATCTTCACGAGCGTGCCGCTCGTGTACCCAGTCCTGCTCTACCTGCTCGGACGGATGCTCTGGATCGGGCTACGAAACCGTGCTCCGGCCGCGTCACGCCCCTTCTGGCCGGTGTGGCTCCTCGTCGCGGCGACGATCTTCCTCTCCGGCTTCCGGATCGGGCTTGATCTCAGCGACTCGATGGTCATCGACGTCGGCTACTCGGGCGTGATCGGCGCCCACCGGATCGCGAACGGTCAGGCGCCCTACGGGCACTTTCCCCAGGGCTCGGGGCGGCGTTGCGGCCCGGAGGATCGGGAGGGCCGCGTCGTGCTGCACGTGCAGGACAACGGGCGCTGTGAGAAGCAGAACGAGCACGGAGACACGTATGGGCCCGTCGCCTACGAGGCGTACCTCCCCGGCTACGCGATGTTCGGCTGGGACGGGGGAGACGACCCCCTGCACGCTGCGCAATTCACGGCCATCGTCTTCGACCTCGCATGCCTGCTCGGGCTCGTGCTCGTCGGCCTGCGCTACGGCGACCGGCGTCTGGCGGCGACCCTCGCGTTCGCGTGGGCGGCATTTCCCTTCACGCAGTACGTCGCGAGCACGGGCTCGAACGACGCCATCCAGCCGGCGCTCCTCATCTTCGGCTTCTGGCTGGCGGCTTCACCGTGGGGGCGTGGCGCCTTCGCGGCGCTCGCGTCGTGGACGAAGTTCGCGCCGCTCGTCGTGGCGCCGCTCTGGGCGACGTACCCAGAGCGCCGGCTGCGGCCGACGGCGTACTTCGCCGCCGCCTTCGTCGCCGCGACGCTGGCCGCCTTCTGGGTGCTGCTGCTCGAGCCCGACCCGCTCGAGGCAGTGTCGACGTTCTGGGACCGTACGATCGTCAACCAGTTCGACCGCGAGTCGCCATTCTCGCTCTGGGATTGGCGGCAGTATCACGCCGGCCTCCCTGATCTCCACGTACTGCAGCGCGTGCTCCAGGTGCTGCTGCTAGCCGGGGCAGCCGCGCTCGCGTTCTACCCCCGCCGCAAGTCGCCGCTGCAGCTGGCGGCGCTGACGGCTGCGCTGCTCATCGGCTTCGAGATCGTGCTCACGCACTGGTTCTATCTCTACGTCGCCTGGTTCTTCCCGTTCGTCGTGTTCGCCGTCCTCGCCGAGAACGAGCGAGGGCGGCTCTCGCCGCCCTCGTCTTCGGTGGGAGGGTGATGCGCTAGGTCTTCTTTGCGTTCAGCACGGCGTACTTGAACTGTCGCTTCGCGTTCTTGAGCTGAGCCGGCGTCAGCGGAACGAACTTCGCCTTGACGGCGATCGTCTTCTCGTTCTTGAGGATGTAGTCGACGAAGCCTTGCACCACGGGCCGCTTGAACGACGCCTTCTTCACGTACATGAAGAGGCCACGCGAGATCGGGTACGTGCGGTTCTGCACCGTCTGGTTGTTCGGCTGGACACAGCCGTTGCCCTTGTCCACGCTGACGATGTTGAGCTTGTCCCGGTTCGCGATGGCGTATGACAGGCCGAAGTAGCCCATGCCGCCCCGTTCGCCCGCGACGCCCTGCACGAGCACGTTATCGTCCTCGGAGGCTTGGTAGTCGGTCCGGCTCGCGCGGGCTCGCCCGTTGACGTGCTCGGTGAAGAAGTCGAACGTGCCCGAGTCGGTGCCCGGTCCGAACAGCCGCAGGCTCTGGTTCGGGAAGCTCGACCGGATGTCGTTCCAGTTGTTCACCTTCGAGCCGGGCTCCCAGATCTTCTTCAGCTCGGCCATCGTCAGGCACGAGGCCCACGTGTTCTGCTGGTTGACGGCGATGGAGATACCGTCGTTCGCGACCGCGAAGGCGATGTAGCCAATGCCGGCGGCGCGACAAGCCGGGGCCTCGCTGGCGGAGGTCTGGTTGATCTTGCGCGACGCATTCGAGATGTCCGTCTCGCCCTTGCAGAATCTGGTGAAGCCGCCGCCGGTCCCCGAGATGCCGACTGTCACGCGGGCCTTCGGGTTCTTCTTCTGGAACCCTTCGGCGGCTGCCGTCACGTAGGGGCCGAGCGTGCTCGAGCCATCGGCCGTGATCGAGCCGCTGAAGGCGCTGCCGCTAGCACCGACCGTTCCTGCGGCGACTGCGGTGCCGGCGAAGACCGTCGCCAGCAATCCTGCTGAACGCCTGAATCGCATGTATGTGCCTCGCTTTCGAGAGGGGCTGTTTCGTCAGCGAGTCTCCAGGCTTGGCACGTTGGTGTGGTCGTCCGGCCGGTGTCCTTCTGGTGACGGTCCGGTGAAGTGCGCCGTTCAGTCCTCGGCGTGTGATGCGTCCGAGAACTCGCGCAGCTCGCCGGTGACGAGATAGGCGACCTGCTCGCCGATGTCCACGGTGTGGTCGCCGAAGCGCTCGAGACAGCGCGAGATGACGATCATGCGCAGCCCCCACTCGCGCTTCGGCTCGTCACCGCCGACTTCGAGCACGTGCCGCACTAGCCGCCGGTTGGCGCGGTCGATCAGCTCGTCGAGCTCGAGCAGCGACTCGGCCGCCGCCAGGTCGCGTTCCGCGAGCGCCCGCATCGCGACGCCGACCATCTCCTCGGCCCGCAGGCCCATCTCCTCGAAGCTCTCGAGCACCTGCGGGTCGCCTTCGAACCCGCGGGCGAGCTTCGTGAGCTTCGAGATCGTGACGCACAGATCGGCCATCCGCTCGAGATGGAGGTTGATGTGGAGGATCGCCAGCACGAGACGGAGGTCGACGGCGACCGGCGTCTGCCGCGCGAGCAGCGACTCGATTCCCTGCTCGAGCGCGAGGTACCTCGCGTCCACCTCGTCGTCGAACGCAATCACCTCGTCGGCGAGCTCCGCGTCCTGTTCCCTCAGGGCGGTCATCGCGCCGCGCAGCGAGCGCAGCACGAGCTCGGACTCCTCCTGCAGGGTAGCTTCGAGAGAGTCCAGCTCCTCCTGGAAGGATGCTCGCGGCGCGACCATCAGCCGAAGCGTCCCGTCACGTAGTCCTCGGTGCGCTGATCGGAGGGTTGCGTGAAGATCTTGTCGGTGCGGTCGAACTCGACGAGGATGCCGGTGCGCTCGCCCTCTTCTGCCACGTCGACCGAGAAGAACGCCGTCATGTCGGCAACGCGCGCCGCCTGCTGCATGTTGTGCGTGACGATGACGATCGCGTAGCTCTGCTTGAGGTCCTGCATGAGGTCCTCGATGCGGGTCGTCGCGATGGGGTCGAGGGCAGATGCGGGCTCGTCCATGAGGATGACGTCGGGCTCGACGGCGAGGCAGCGGGCGATGCACAGGCGCTGCTGCTGCCCTCCGGAGAGGCTCAGCGCGCTTGCCTTCAGCCGGTGCTTGACCTCGTCCCAGAGCGCGGCTTGCTGTAGCGCCCGCTCGACACGGCCGTTGAGATCGTGCTTGCGGCCGAGGACCCGCGGCCCGAAGGCGACGTTGTCGTAGATCGACTTGGGGAACGGGTTCGGCTTCTGGAAGACCATGCCGATGCGCTTGCGCACCTCGACCGGGTCGACTTTCGGCCCGTAGAGATCGAGGCCGTGGTACAGGAGCCCGCCCTTCACCTGCGCACCCGGGATCAGGTCGTTCATGCGGTTGAAGCAACGGATGAACGTGCTCTTGCCGCAGCCGGAGGGGCCGATCATCGCCGTCACCTCGTTCGGAGCGATGTCCATGGAGATTCCTCGAACCGCCGGCTTGCCGCTGTACGAGACCTCGAGATCACGTACCTGGAAGATCGCCCCGCGGCGGCTCGAGGGGGGCTGCTCGACCGCCGGCTCGGCCAAGTGGATCGGGTTGGAGATCGTCACCACCTCTTCTGGTAGCGGTTACGGACGATGATGGCAATCGAGTTCAGCACGAGCATAATCACGAGCAGGACGATGATCGCCCCAGCTGCTAGGAGCCGAAACTCGGCCTGCGGCTGACGGATCCAGTTGTAGATCTGCACCGGCAGCGCCGTGAAGGCGCCGAGGATCGTCGGATCGAACGACACGTACGTGAGCGCTCCGATCATCAAGAGCGGTGCCGTTTCGCCGATAGCCCGCGAGAGCGCGAGAATCGAGCCGGTGGCGATACCCGGAATGGCAGCTGGAATCACCTGGCGGCGAACGACCTGCCACTGAGTCGCGCCCAGTGCGTAAGCGCCCTGACGGATAGAGTCGGGCACGGCGCGGATCGCTTCGCGGGAGGCGATGATCACCGTCGGCAGCGTGAGCAGCGTGAGAATGATCGCGCCCGCCAGCAATACCCTCCCTAGTCCGATGCCGCGGACGATGAACGCGAGGCCGAGAATGCCGTAGACGATCGACGGCACGCCGGCGAGGTTCTGGATGTTTATCTCGAGGAAACGGTTGTACCAGCGCTCCTTGTCGGCGTATTCCTCGAGGTAGAGCGCGGTCGCCACGCCGAGAGGCACCGTGAAGAGCAGCACGAGAATGCCCAGGTAGATCGTGGCGAGAATCGCCGGCCGGGCGCCTGCGATGTTCGGGTCGACCGAGGGTGGATCGAAGAGGAGCGTCGTCGTGACCCAGCCGGCGCCGTCCTTGAGCACGTCGCCGACGAGCACCCCGAGTGTCAGCAGTGCGAGGCCCATCGAGAGAAGGAGCAGGACGTAGAAGATGGCCCCGCGGATGTCGAACCGTGAGCGTTCGATCGGCGTCGAGGCGGTGCTCATTCGTACACCTCCCGGAACCGCCGCACGAGCCTGATGGAGAGGATGTTCATCACGAGCGTAATGGCGAACAACGTCAGGCCGACAGCGAAGATCGTCTTGTACTCGATCGACCCCGTCGGCACGTCGCCCTGGGCCGTCGCCCCGATGAAGGCGGTCATCGTCTCCATCGACACGCGGGGATCCGTCGAGATCTGGGCGAACTGGCCGGCCGCGATGAGCACGATCATCGTCTCGCCGATGCCACGCGAAATGGCGAGCACGAAGCTGGCGACGATGCCCGAGATCGCGGCGGGTACGACAATGCGCGTCGCGACGTGCCGTCGCGTCGCTCCCAGCGCGTAGCCGCCGTCACGGAGATCCTGAGGAACGGCGAACATCGCGTCCTCGGACAGCGACGCGACGAGTGGTATGAGCAGGACGCCCATGACGAGCCCGGCAGACAGCGCGTTGAAGATCTCCACCTGCACGCCGACGTCCCGCAGGAACGGCGTGAAGAACGTCAGCGCGAAGTAGCCGTAGACGACCGTCGGAATGCCAGCCAGCACCTCGAGTGCGGGCTTGAGAACGGCGCGCACCCGGGGGTTCGCGTACTCGCTGAGATAGATCGCTGTGCCGAGGCCGCAGGGGATGGCGACCAGGCACGCCCAGAACGTGATGACGAGCGTGCCCATGAGTAGCGGGATGACGCCGAACTCGCCTTCCAGGAAGAGCGGCGTCCACGTGGTGCCCGTGAAGAAGTCCCACGGCGAGATCTCGAAGAAGAACTCGATCGCCGGCCTGATCAGCGAGAAGATGATCGCGAACGTCGTGACCACGGAGACGAACGCCGAAGTGAGCAGGACGATGCGCACGACATCCTCGCTGTAGCGTCTGCGCGCCGGGCGAAGCGTGATCGGCGCCGCAGTCTCCTGAGCGGCGGCCATTAGGTGCCGAGCGCGGCGTCGAGCTTGGCCTTGGCGTCGGCGAGCTGCGCGGACGTGAGCGGCACGAATCGGGCCTGCTCGGCAATCTCGGCGCCGTTATCGATCATGTATGTGAGGAACTCGGCGACCTCGTCGCGTTCGAGCGAGCTCGTCTTCGCGTATACGAACAGCGGGCGTGAGAGTGGCGCATACGTGCCGCCCTGCGCAGTCTCGACGGACGGCGCCACGCACCCGTTGCCGTTGTCGACTTCTACAGCCTTCACCTTGTCCTGGTTCTCCTCGAAGTAAGAGAAGCCGAAGTATCCGAGTCCTCCTCTGTCGCCGGAGACGCCTTCGAGGGTGACGTTGTCGTCCTCCGAGGCCTGGTAGTCCGCCCGGCTTTCGCCCTCCTCGCCGACGATCTCAGCGGTGAAGTAGTCGAACGTGCCCGAGTCGGTGCCCGGCCCGTAGAGGCGCAGCGGCTCGTCGGGGAAGCTCGGGTCGACGTCCTGCCAGTTCTTGATCGTCGAGCCAGGCTGCCAGATCGCTTTCAGCTGCTCCACGGTCAGGCATGTCGCCCAGTCGTTCTCGGGGTTGACGACGACCGTCAGCGCATCGTTCGCGACCGGCAGCTCGACGTACTCGATCCCGGCGTCCGCGCATGCCGGCGCCTCGTTCTCGTCTTCCTCGTCGATCGGCCGAGAGGCGTCGGAGAGGTCGGTCTCGCCCTGGCAAAAGCGCTCGAAGCCGCCGCCCGTGCCCGAGATGCCCACGGTGACGTCGACCTCCGGGTTCTGCTGCTTGAAGTTCTCCGCCGCGCGGGTCGTGAACGGGCCCACCGTGCTCGAGCCGTCGGCGAGGATCGTCTGACCACCGCCGCCACCGCCGCAGCCGGCGGCGAGCGCCGCTGCGAGCAGGCCAATGACGAGTGCGCTACGCACGCCGCCCAGTCTCTCGACGGCGATGCGTCATTTGGGGATCGGGCTGGTTACGGGCTGGTGACGATCTTGTGAACGCTCAGGACAGCCACTCGATCGGCCAGAAGAGCGCGGCGGCGACGAGCGCTGCGGCGGGAATCGTCAGCACCCAGGCCATGACAATGTCGCCCGCGACGCCCCAGCGGACGGCCGAGAACCGCTTCGTTGCACCTGCGCCCATGACAGCGCCGGAGATGCACTGCGTGGTCGAGACCGGGAAGCCCGCGATCGAGGCGAAGTACAGCGTCGTGCCGGCAGCCGTCTGAGCGGCGAAGCCGCTTGGCGGATCCATGTTGAACACTCTTTGTCCGAGGGTACGGACGATCCTCCAGCCCCCGACATACGTTCCTGCCGCGATGGCGAAGCCGGCGGCGAACTTCACCCAGGTCGGGATGTAGAACTCGTCGATCGAGCCGTTCAGGAAGAGTGCGAGCGCGATGACGCCCATCGTCTTCTGCGCGTCGTTGGCGCCGTGTGTGAACGCGAACCACGTGCTGGAGAAAAGCTGCCCGACACGAAAGACGCGAGTTCCCGTCGTCGGCGTAACCCGGAAGAACGCCCAGTAGATCACCAGCAGCAGCACGAACGCTCCCGCGAACCCGATGATCGGGGAGAGCACGCCCGGGATGACGATCTTGTCCACGATGCCGCTCCACTCGACACCGTCGATACCCGACTGAACGAGTGCAGCGCCGATGAGACCCCCGAACAGCGCGTGCGACGAGCTCGAGGGCAGCCCCAGCCGCCACGTGAAGAGGTTCCACGTGATCGCGCCGATCAGTGCCGCCAGGAGCGTCTGCTCGGTCGCCAGGCCCGTATCGATGATTCCCTGACCGACTGTCTTGGCGACGGCGGTCGTCACGAACGCGCCCACGAGATTGGCGACCGCCGCCAGCATGACGGCCTGTCTCGGCGTCAGCGCTCCTGTCGACACCGACGTGGCGATGGCGTTTGCCGTGTCGTGAAAGCCGTTTGTGAAGTCGAAGAACAGCGCCGCCACGATGACGACGACCAACAGGAGGTCGACGCCCACGATCTACCGGTTCTTGACGAGAATCGCCTCGAGGACGTCGGCGGCGTTCTCGCACGCGTCGATTGCGTCCTCGAGCCGCTCGTGAATGTCCTTCCACAGGATGATCGCGACGACGTTGTTCTGCGACCGGAAGAGCTCACCGACGGCATCCCGAACGAGGCGGTCGCCCGTGTCCTCGAGCTCCTGAAGCTCCTCGAGCTGCGTTGTGGAGTCCTTGAACCCGTCGAGTCGTCGCACGGCCTCGTCGAGCTTGACCGTCGCTTGGAGGATGACGTTTGCCTGCTCGCGCGCGTGCTGGGGCACCTCGGACACCCCGAACGAGCCGACGTAATCGGCCGCGTCGTCCACGAAGTCGCAGATGTCGTCGAGTGCCTGGGCGAGGCGGTAGATGTCGTCGCGGTCGAAGGGCGTGACGAACGTGCGGTTGAGCAGGCCGATCACCTCGCGCGTCACCTCGTCGCCCTTGTGCTCGTGCTCCTTGATCTGGGTCACGAGCTCGGCGCCGTCGGCGGGGAAGCGGTCGAGCAGCTCGACGAGCAGCCGAGCGATGTCGACCGAGTTGCTCGAGGCGGAGGCGAGGAGCTCGAAGAACTCCCGGCGCTGCGGTGTCAGGCGAATACGCATTGCCCGGGGCCGTATATCAGAGGTCAGCCGGGCATGGGCAGCGTGCAGGCGACCGTCAGCCCTCCGCCGGGAGTGTGGCTGGCCTCCACCGTGCCTCCCGCGGCAGCGACGACATGCTTCACGATGGCGAGGCCGAGGCCTGTGCCACGCGACGACCGGCCGCGGTCACCGCGGTAGAAGCGCTCGAACAGTCGCGGCAGGTCAGCCTCGGGCACACCGACCCCGTCGTCGGCGACGGTGAGCAGCGCCCGGCCGTCCTCGTCGGCACAACGCAGCGTGCACGTCGCCCCCTCGCCGGCATAGCGGACAGCATTTGCGAGGAGATTCTCGACGACGGTCTGCAGCATCCGCTGCCGCAGCGGCACCTCGACGGACGCCGGGCAGTCGACGACGAGCCGCACTCCGGCGCGCTCGGCCGAATCGGCGACGTTGGCGACTGCCTGCTCGACGACCGGCGACGCCCGGATCGAGCCGAGCGCGACGACCGCGCGGCCACTCTCCAGCTCGCTGAGGAAGAGGACGTCGTCGATGAGCTCTCCGATGCGATCGACCTCTCCGCGTGCCTGCTCGATCAGCTCGTCACGGTCGGATCCCGGGAGCAGCGCCGTCTCCAGCAGTGCCAGGAGGCGCGCCAGCGGCGTGCGCAGCTCATGTGACACAGCCGCCGTGAACCCGGCCCGCAGCTCCTGATAGGCAGCGAGGTCACCTGGCGTGCTCAGGTAGAGCAGCGTTTCCCGACGTCCGTCGATCACGTAGTCGACCTCGAGTGGGACACGGCCACCGGCTTCCTTGAGCCCTTCTGGGAAGAGCGCTCCCTCGACGAGCCCTTCCAGTGACTCGCGGGCACGCCGGCTTGCGCCGAGCACCCGTCGGTCGGCATCCAGGACGACGACGATCTCCCGGCTCTCCTCGACGAGCACGCGCGACCGGTCGGCCTCGAGCCGCAGCCGTCCAAGGTCTTCGGGCGTGTCGGGGCGCCGGCGACGCCAGGCTTTCACCGCCTGTTCACCGGCTGTTCACCAAATCGCTGCAGCCCACGCGACTATCGTAGGAGCGCATGGCGAAGGTCCTGATCGTCGAGGACGACGACATCATTGCCGACGGCATGGTGCAGCATCTGGAGGCGGCGGGTTTCGACGCGTCGGCTGTCTCGAGCGGCGAGCAAGGGCTCGCCAGGCTGAGGTACGAGATCCCCGACGTATGCGTGCTCGACCTCATGCTTCCCCGGCGGGATGGCTGGGACGTACTGGAGACGGCCCGCGCGGAGGGCATCGGGACGCCGATCGTTGTCGTCAGCGCACGCGGAGCCGAGCACGACCGCGTGCACGCGCTCGAGATCGGCGCGGATGACTATCTCGTCAAACCGTTCTCCATGAAGGAGCTCGTCGCCCGCGTCCATGCGCAGGCGCGTCGCGGCACCCGTCCGCAGGAGATCGTGCGCGGTGAGCCGATCGAGATCGAGGAGCTCCGCATCGACCCGGGCGAGGTGCAAGCCTTTGTGGACGGTGAGAGCGCGGTGCTGACGCCAACCGAGTTCCGGCTCCTGTACGCGCTCGCGCTCGAGCGCGGCCGCGTCGTTACGCGGGACGAGCTGCTGCAGCGTCTGTGGGGACGTCGGCAGTCGCATCGCGACCGCACAGTCGATGTCTTCGTGCGTCGCCTTCGGGAGAAGGTCGATAGCCGCGCCTCGCGTCACACCTTCATCCAGACGCGCTACGGCGTCGGCTACAAGCTCGAGCCTGTACCGAAGGTGTAGAGGAGGGCCTGTCCCTCCTAGAGCTCGACGCGCAGCGGCTCGATGGTGGTCGCAAGACCCGTCGCCGGGTCGCAATCGAGGACAACGCCCTCCAGCCGGACGCCGCCCTTGGCGGGCTTGAAGCGCACGGGAATTCCGGTGCGCATGCGCTGAATGGCGAGGTCGGCCTCGACCCCGATCACGGAGTCGTGCGGGCCCGTCATCCCCGCATCGGAGATGGCCGCGGTACCCCCGGGCTGAACGCGTGCATCCGCCGTCTGCACGTGCGTGTGCGTGCCGATGACGGCGGTCACACGGCCATCCAGCCAGCGCGCGACCGCCATCTTCTCGCTCGTCGCCTCCGCGTGAAAGTCGACGAGCACGACAGGGGCGCGACTGCGCGCCTCCTCGACCAGGCGGTCGAGCACCTCGAACGGACCCACCGGGACGTCGAGGAACAGCTGTCCCAGGACGTTGCAGACGGCCACCTGCGTGCCGTCCGCCGCCTCGACGACGGCCAGCGCGCGGCCGGGGGCCGAGCTCGCGAGATTCGCGGGCCGGACCACCCGATCCGAGGCGTCGAGATACGGCCCCATGCCGTCACGCGCCCATGTGTGGTTGCCGAGGGTCACGACGTCCGCGCCCGAGGCGAGCAGGCGATCGGCGAGCCGAGGCGTGATGCCTCTCCCGTCGGCGACGTTCTCGCCGTTCACGACGGCCAGCGCCGCTCCCAGCTCTTCGCGCAGGCCTGGTAGCCGCGACTCGACGGCCTCCCGACCCGGCGGGCCGAAGACGTCGGCGACGAAGACGATTCTCACTGGATGATTGAGCGGAAAGTGTGGTGCCGCCGGGGGTGCAGCCTGACCGAGCATGAGGCCGCGATCGTCCGCAGCGCGTACCCGCAGGGTACGGGCAAGGGCGAGCGTGGACTTAGGCGACGCGTCAGATGCGCCAACCGGCGGTGCCACGGCTTGCCGGTCAATTTTCGTTCACTCATCTCATGGACCGAGGTTCGCGGCCGGCCGGACTTCGATCGTCACGTGGTTGCCGGGGTCGTTCGTGACGTCGGCCAGCGCCTGCTCCTCGGCCTTCGAGAGGTCGAGCACGATGCCGATCTTCGACGTCCCGGACGTGACCGGCGAGCCGACCGTGAGCGCGGGGTCGGCGCGCAGCCGGCGAATCGACACGACGACTGAGGGCGCGTCGTTCGGCACGACGTCGATGCGATGGCCGCGCCGCTTGCCGTCCATGACGACGTCTCGGATGCTGACGACGGTGCCGTCCACCGGCGCGTAGACGGCGGTGCCGGCCGGTGCGCCGACATCTAGCGCACCCGTGCGCGGACCCGTGCCTCCGCTGAGCTCGTAGTACGTAATCCGGCTGGTCTCGTCACCCGTCAGCCGGTGGACGATGCGGGAGAAGATCCCCTCGTTCGCCTGGCGGCCGACTGGCTCGAGCGGCAGCGCATTGCCACTGGAGCCGTGATAGCCGAGCGCTGTCACGGACCCGCACGAGATCGGCAGCTGAATGCGTACGTCGCCCTGGAACGCGATGACGTGCGGCAGCGGGCGGCCGGTCTCGAGCAGCGCCGGGTCGCTCGACACGCAGGCCTGCACCGGCGAGGGTGAGCTGAAGGCTGCGAGGAGAATCGTCACGACGAGCGCCGTGCCGACGAGCAGCGCGACGATCGTCCACCGTCTCGTTGTGCGGCTGCGGCGGCGTCTTGCGGCGCGCTCGCTCAGCGGCCCCGAGTAGGCGCGTGGCGAGGCCATCGAACGCAACGTAGCAGCCGCGGCCGCGTACTCTTTCCACCGTGAGCTTCCCGGCCACCCGTCTCCGGCGGCTTCGCCGCTCGCCGGCGCTGCGCCAGCTCGTGCGCGAAATACGTCTGAGCGTGGACGACCTCGTCCAGCCCGTGTTCGTGGCCCCCGAGCCGCTCGTGAACGAGCAGTTGCCTGCGCTCGGGCGCCACACGGTCGAAGGTCTTCTCCGCGAGGTGGAGGAACTCGTCGGCCTGGGGATCCCAGCGCTGCTGCTGTTCGGTATTCCCGAGGAGAAGGACGACGAGGCGTCCGGTGCGTGGGCGGAGGACGGCGCCGTGCAAGCGGCGCTGCGGGCGCTGAGGCCACGCTTTCCGGAGCTCCTCTTGCTCACTGACGTCTGTCTCTGCGCGTACACGACCCACGGCCATTGCGGCGTTGTCGAGGACGGGGAGATCGCCAACGATGCGACGCTCGACCTTCTGGCGCGCGTCGCGGTCAGCCATGCCGACGCGGGCGCCGACGCCGTCTGCCCTAGCGACATGATGGATGGCCGCGTCGGCGCGATCCGCGAGGCGCTCGACGACGCCGACTTCGGCCAGACGGCGATCGTCGCCTACTCGGCGAAGTACGCCTCGGCCTTTTACGGCCCTTTCCGTGAGGCCGCAGACTCCACGCCGGCGTTCGGCGATCGGGCCTCGTACCAGATGGATCCCGCGAACGTCCGCGAGGCGCTGCGTGAGTGCGAGCTCGATCTCGCCGAGGGCGCCGACATGCTCATGGTGAAGCCGGCGCTGCCCTACCTCGACGTCATCCGTGCCGTCCGCGACCGTTTCGACGCCCCGCTTGCGGCGTACAGCGTCTCCGGCGAGTACGCGATGATGAAGGCAGCCGCCGCCGCCGGCCATCTCGATGAGCAACGTGCCGCGCTCGAGGGCCTGACAGCCGTGCGCCGCGCCGGGGCCGACATCGTCATCTCCTATTGGGCGAAGGAGGCGGCGGCGTGGCTGTGAGGACGCAGTCGGAGCTCTGGCGGCGGGCGACGGCGGTCATCCCCGGCGGCGTCAATTCGCCGATCCGCGCCATGCGTGCCGTGGGTCTCGACGAGCCCGTGTTCATGGAGCGCGGTGAGGGCGCATTCATCGAGGACGTCGACGGGACGCGCTACATCGACTGGGTCATGTCGTGGGGGCCGCTCATCTTCGGCCACGCCGACGAGGACACCGTCGCTGCGGTCATGGACGCGGCCGCAAAGGGAACGACGTTCGGCGCACCGACGGAAGCCGAGGTTGAGCTGGCAGCCGAGATCGCGGCAGCCGTGCCGTCGATCGAGCAGGTGCGGCTCGTCTCGTCGGGGACCGAGGCGGCTATGAGCGCGATCCGGCTTGCACGCGGCGCGACGGGCCACGACCGGGTGCTGAAGTTCTCCGGCTGCTACCACGGCCACGCCGACGCGCTGCTGGCGGCCGCAGGATCCGGCGTCGCCACCCTCGGCATCCCCTCCACGCCGGGCGTTCCCGCGACCGCGGCGGCGGACACGATCGTCTGTCCCTTCAACGACGCCGGTGCGGTGGATGAGGCGTTCGCGCGCTACGGCGGGACCCTTGCTTGCGTGATCGTCGAGCCGGTGGCCGGGAACATGGGCGTCGTCCCGCCCGAGCCCGGCTTCCTCGACGCGCTGCGAACACGATGCGACGACGCCGGCGCGCTTCTGGTCTTCGACGAGGTGATTACGGGCTTTCGCGTCGCACGCGGCGGCGCCCAGGAGCTGTTCGGTATCACGCCGGACCTTACGGTGCTCGGGAAGATCGTCGGCGGCGGTCTTCCGCTCGGTGCGTTCGGCGGCCCCTCCGAGCTGATGGAGCAACTCGCGCCGGTGGGCGACGTCTACCAGGCAGGCACGTTGTCCGGGAACCCGCTGGCGAC
>JBKPGF010000077.1:0-16678 GCA_046729255.1 Actinomycetota bacterium | reverse complement strand
AGGGGTGTTTGTAACTCCGCCGAAACTGCGGTTAAATCAGGCACCCGGAGTTCGAACGAGAAAGGACGAGCCTTAATGGACAAGCTTGCGGAGCTCTCACACGGCGCAAAACTCGTGCTCGGCGGCGCCATCGTCTTCCTGATCATCTCTTTCTTCAACTGGCAGGAAGTCGAACTCGGACCGTTCGGCGACGCCGGCGTGAGCATGTGGCACGGGGTCGGGTGGATCGCTGGGCTCCTCGCGATCGCGCTCATCATCTGGCAGGCGATTCGGCTCGCGAACATCAACCTCGAGGTCGGCGTCGGGCCGGCGATGGTCACCGCCTTCCTCGCCGTGCTGCTCCTGCTGTTTACGGTCATCAAGTTCTTCGCTGACAGCGAGTTCCGCACGTGGGCCGCGTGGGTCGGTCTCATCCTCGCCATCCTCATCTGCATCGGCGCCTGGCTCAACATGCAGGCGACGGGCGAGAGCTTTTCCGACCTCCAGAAGCTCGGGGGTGGCGGGGCCGGCGCCGGCGCCGGTGGAGGGACGACGACGACGTCGTCGTCCGAGACACCGCCCCCGCCGCCGCCCGCTTCCCGCGACGACACGCCAGAGTCTTAAAGCGCACTTCGGTAGCCGGGCCTCTCCCGAGCGGAGGGGCCTGCTACTCCCTGGCCGATAAGCGTCACTAATTCCAGGAATTAGCTAGACTCCCTGCGGTCGTGACGGCTGCGCACGCATACGACGTGCTCGTCGTCGGCTCCGGCGCCTCCGGGCTCGCAGCCGCCGTGAGTGCCGAGGCCGCGGGAGCGCGCGTCGCGCTCGTCACGAAGGACGCGCTGCAGTCGTGCAACTCGGCGAAGGCGCAGGGCGGCATCCAGGCGGCGTTCGGCGACGACGACTCCCCCGAGCAGCACGCGGCCGACGTCTGGGCAAGCTCACACGAGACCGCCGACCTGCGCCTCGTCGAGCTACTCACGTCCGAGGCGCCGAGCGCGATCCACTGGCTCGAAGAACAGGGCGTCGAGTTCACGCGGGACAACGGGGGGTACCGGCTTGCGCGCTGCGGCGGCGCGACGCGGAAGCGGCTGCTCCAGGTCGGGGATCGCACCGGCCACGCGATCACGAAGTGCCTGCGCCGGGTGGTAGACGGCTCGAGCGCGGATGCCTTCCCGAAGTCGCCGCTGCGCGACCTCGAGGCGACTTCGTCAGGTTGGCGCGCTCGCTGCGGCGACCACGAGCTCGAGGCAGGCACCGTGGTGCTCGCGGCGGGCGGACGCTGCTACCGGGAGGCGACGGAACGCGACGAGCTCACGACGAACCATCCGGGTGCGACGGGCGAGGTCACCGAGATGGCGGTGGCTCACGGCGCCGAGGTGCGTGACCTCGACGCCCTCCAGTACCACCCGAACGGCGGCGCCTGGCCTGTCACGTTGCAGGGTTACTCGATTCCCGAGACGACGCGGTCGTACGGCGCTGTCCTGCTCAACGCCGACCGCGAGGAGTTCACGGACTCGCTCGGGCCGCGCGACGTCGTCTCGCAGGCGATCTTCGACGAGGTGGCGAAGGGCAACGGTGTCGAGTCGCCGGACGGGCATCCGGCCGTCTACCTCGACACGACTCGCATCCCGGAGGCTGACGCGGACATCTCGCTCCCGTACATGTTGCGGCGCTACCGGGGCGCGGGCATCGACCCGCTCTCGGAGCCGATCCTCACCTATCCCGTGCTCCATTACCAGAACGGCGGCCTCGTCATCGACGAGCACGGCGAGACGACGGTGCAGGGTCTGTTCGCGTGCGGCGAGATCGCCGGCGGCACGCACGGCCGGAACCGGATGATGGGGAACTCCCTGCTCGAGTGCTGCGTGTTCGGCCGCCGCGCCGGACGGGCTGCCGCGGAGAGGGCGACGACGTGATCGCGACCGACCTGCAGATGGTCGTCGAGGACGCAGCCGCGCACCTCTACGTCTGGGCGTTGAAGGACATCCCCCAGGATCTTCGTGACGCACTTGCCGAGGCCGCCGGCCGCGAGACGCATCCGACCGGAAAGCGTGTGCTCGACACGATCCTCAAGAACGTCCAGGTCGCCGAGGAGCAGGCGAACCTCGTCTGTCAGGACACCGGCATCGCCGTCTACTACTGCCGCGTGGGCGAAGGCTTCCCGCTCCATCCCGCACGCATCTACGGGGCGCTTCGCGACGGCACCGAGCGTGCGACTGTCGAGCACCCGCTGCGCTCGAACACCGTGCACACGCTGACGCGCGAGAACACCGGTGCCAACGTCGGACACCGCGTGCCGATCGTCCACTGGGACTTCGTCGCCGACTGGGACGGGCTCGACGTGAAGTGCGTGCCGAAGGGCTCCGGCTCGGAGAACATGAGCTTCCTGAAGATGTGCGTCCCCGCCGACGGCGTCGCCGGCGTGAAGAAGTTCGTCCTCGAGTCGATCGTCGGGGCGGGTGGCAAGCCGTGTCCGCCGGGAATCGTCGGCGTCGGTATCGGCGGCTCCGCCGACTACGCGATGCATCTGGCGAAGGAGGCGATAGCCCGGCCGGTCGGCTCGGCGAACGAGGATCCCCAGGTGGCTGAGCTCGAGCGCGAGCTGACGGAGCTGCTCAACGAGACGGGCATCGGCCCCATGGGCCTCGGCGGCGACGTGACGGTGCTCCACGTCCACGTCGAGCACGCCGACACGCACATGACGCTCAACCCCGTCGCCGTCAACTACCAGTGCTGGGCCGCCCGCAGAGCGAGCGCGCACATCTCCGGTGAAGGCGTCGTCGAGTACGAGAGGGACGCGTGATGGCCGAGCACAGACTGACGTTCCCGACGACCGAGGACGAGATCCGCAAGCTCCGCGCGGGCGATCTCGTTACCGTCGACGGCCACATCATCGGCATCCGGGACCGCACGCAGGTCCGCATCTTCGACCAGGGAGTCGAGCCGCCCTGGGACCTGAACGGCGCCTTCCTCCTTCACACTGCGCCGAACGTCCGCAGGCTCGGCCCAGGTCAATACGAGCCGATGTGCGTGGGCACGACGACGTCGGCGCGCAT
Organism: Actinomycetota bacterium; assembly: GCA_046729255.1. GTDB lineage: Bacteria > Actinomycetota > Thermoleophilia > Gaiellales > Gaiellaceae > PALSA-612. The sequence continues at coordinate 13,640 of JBKPGF010000077.1, read as the reverse complement.
GGTCCGCTTCACGGAGCCGCTCGGGCGCGACCACGGCGTCCGCGCGATCTGCGGCAAAGGCGGCCTCCCCGACGAGGCGATCGAGCCGATGCGCCGCTACGGGATGGTCTACTTCGCGATCGTCGGCGGCGCGGCCGCCCTGGAGACGACGCAGATCGAGGAGATCGAGGAGGTGGCCTGGGAGGAGCTCATGCCCGAGTGCCTCTGGAAGTTCCGGGTCAAGGACTTCGGGCCCCTGTGGGTCGGCATCGACTCGCACGGCAACTCGCTGTTCCACGACGTCCAAGAGCAGGCGACGAAGAAACTGGAGGAGCTCTATGAACGAATTTGACCTTGACCTGGGGCTGCCTCCGCGCAACGGCGGCCTCACCCACGTCATCGACAAGGGGCTCGGCCCGCGTGCGGTCGAGGACCTGCTCGAGACGGCGGGGCCGTACATCGACATCGTGAAGCTCGGCTGGGGCACGGGCGTCGTGACGCCCAACCTCGCGCGCAAGCTCGAGCTCTACCGCGAAGCCGGAAAGCCCGTCGTCTGCGGCGGGACGTTCTTCGAGGTCGTCTTCGCACGCGGCAAGCTCGACGAATACCGCTCGTGGCTCACGAAGCACGGCTTCACGCACGTGGAGATCTCCGACGGCGTCGTCGACATGCCACGCGAGCGGAAGCTCGAGCTGATCGGGGATCTCGCACGCGACTTCACGGTGCTGTCCGAAGTCGGCTCGAAGGACGCCGAGGTCGTGTACGCGCCCTACCAGTGGGTGGAGTGGATCAAGGAGGAGCTCGGCGCCGGCGCCTGGAAGGTGATCACCGAGGGCAGGGAGGGCGGCACCGCCGGCATCTACCGGCCCAGCGGGGAGATGCGCACAGGCCTCGTCGACGAGATCGTCCACGACGTCGCCGTCTCCGACCTGATCTTCGAGGCGCCGACGAAAGTGGCGCAGGCGTGGTTCGTCAGGCAGTTCGGTGCCGAGGTCAACCTCGGCAACATCCCGCCCGACGAGGTGATCGCGCTCGAGACGCTGCGCCGCGGTCTCCGCGCCGACACCCTGAAGGAGGTACTCCTTGGAAGCTCTCAGCCCGCCTAGAGAGCTGCCGATCCCGGGTGTCGAGGAGCTCTCCGCCGAGGAGCTGATCCTCGCCGCATACGAGCAGTTCGGCGAGCGGCTGTGCCTCACGTGCTCGTGGCAGAAGCAGTCGTCCGTGCTCGTGCACATGGTCGCCGAGCTCGGCGTGAAGATCGACGTGGTCGAGCTCGATACGCACCTGTTCTTCCGCGAGAGCTACGAGACGCGCGAGCGGCTGGTCGAGCGCTACGGCCTCGAGCTGATCGTGCCGCAGATCCCGACCATCGCCGAGCAGCACAGGCAGGAGGGCCCGAACCTCTGGGAGCGCGACCCCGACCGCTGCTGTCACGTGCGCAAGGTCGAGCCGCTGATCCGCGCGCTTCAGCCCTACGACGCGTGGATCTCCGGCATCCGGCGCGACCAGTCGCCGAGCCGCGTGGACACCCCACAGATGGTCTGGTCCGACCGCTACCGCGTGTGGAAGCTCCATCCGCTGGCCGGCTGGGACGAAGAGCGCGTCTGGGGGTTCATCGCCGACAACGACATCCCCTACAACCCGCTCCACGATTCGGGGTACCGTTCCATCGGCTGCATTCCGTGCACGCGGCCGACCGCGCCTGACGAGGAAGAGCGCGCAGGACGCTGGGCGGGGTCCGACAAGCTGGAGTGCGGGATCCATCTCGATACAGGAAAGGACGCATGACCGAGCACCAGAACGAGCTGCCGGAGAACGAGACTCCTAAGGAGGGGGCCCACGGGGGAACCATGGGTTCCCCCGGGTTGATATAAGCGCACCAGCATCCGGAGTCCGCACACAAGCGTGACGGCGGCTTCACGCTGTGGTTCACCGGGCTCTCGGGCGCCGGCAAGACGACGATCGCGCACCTCGTGGGGCCCGAGCTCGACAGCCGCGGCCTCGTCGTCGAGTACCTCGACGGCGACACGGTCCGCACGCACCTCTCGAAAGGCCTCGGTTTCTCGAAGGAGGACCGCGACGCGAACATCGAGCGCATCGGCTGGGTCGCGTCCCGGCTCACGCGCCAGGGCGGGGCGGTGATCGCAGCCGCGATCTCGCCCTACGAGGAGACGCGGCGCAAGGCCCGTTCGCTGGTCGAGGAGTGGGGCGCGTTCGTGGAAGTACACGTCGCCGCCTCGGTGCAGGAGTGCGCGAAGCGCGACGTGAAGGGCCTCTACGAGAAGGCGTTCGCCGGCGAGATCAAGGGCTTCACGGGCGTCGACGACCCGTACGAGGCGCCGTCCGACCCCGAGCTCGTGATCGACACGGAGGCGCACTCACCCGAGGAGTCGGCGCAGCTCGTGGTCGCGAAGCTCGAGGAGCTCGGGCTCGTGCCGTCGGCGGTGAGGTCGTGAGTGCGGTCACGGTCGACCACCTCATCCTTCCGCACGGAGGGACGCTCGTCGACCGTACCGGCGACCGTCCGGCGGGCGTCGACGCTCTCGAGCTGCTGACGCTCACGTCACGCGAGGTGTCCGACCTCGACATGCTCGCCTCCGGTGCGCTCTCGCCGCTCGAGGGCTTCATGGCCCGCGAGGACTACGAGGCGGTGGTGGGCAGCATGCGGCTCGCCTCCGGGCTGCCCTGGGCGCTGCCGGTTTGCCTCGCGGTGGACGAGGCGCCGAATGGAGACGTTGTCGCGCTCGCTGACGAGGGCGGCCGCCTCCTCGCCACGCTCGAGGTGCAGGAGGTCTTCGAGTACGACAGGGACCGCGAGGCCGAGCAGTGCTTCCGCACGACGGACCGGGAGCATCCCGGCGTCGCGCGCCTCTACGAGCAGAAGCCCCTTTACGTCGGTGGCCGCGTGACGGTCTTCGAGCGCGTGCCGCCTCCGTATCCGGAGCTGGCGCTCGATCCCGCCGAGACACGCGCGGCGTTCGCCGAGCGCGGCTGGCGGCGCGTCGTCGGCTTTCAGACGCGGAACCCCATCCACCGCGCCCACGAGTACCTAACGAAGGTCGCGCTGGAGACCGTCGACGGCCTCCTCGTCCACCCGCTTGTCGGCGACACGAAGTCCGACGACGTGCCTGCGGACGTACGGATGGCCTGCTACCGCGCGCTGCTCACCGGCTACTACCCGGAAGACCGCGTGGTGCTTTCCGCGTTCCCCGCCGCCATGCGGTATGCCGGGCCACGCGAGGCAATCTGGCACGCCATCTGCCGCAAGAACTACGGCTGCTCGCACTTCATCGTCGGCCGCGATCACGCGGGAGTCGGCGACTACTACGGCACGTACGACGCCCAGCTCATCTTCGACGACTTTGCGCCGCACGAGCTCGACATCGAGCCGATGTTCTTCGAGCACACGTTCTGGTGCAACGTCTGCGGGTCGATGGCGAGCACGAAGTCGTGCCCCCACGGGCCCGAGGATCGGGTCTTCCTGTCAGGCACCAAGGTCCGGGAGATGCTCGGCGAGGGTGACGTGCCCCCGGTCGAGTTCACGCGGCCCGAAGTCGCCCGGGTACTGATCGACGCGTACCGCGGCTGACCGCCGTTGACCTGGCAGTTCACCCTCACGGGACTGCTCATCGGCATGCTCGTCGGAATGACGGGCATGGGCGGCGGGTCGCTGATGACGCCGGTGCTCGTGATCCTCTTCGGAGTCAACCCGACGGTCGCCATCGCCTCCGACATCGCGCACGGCGCGATCTTCAAGACGGTCGGCGCGGTGCAGCACCGCCGCATGGGCAACGTCCGCGCGCAACTCGCGGGGTGGATGCTGCTCGGATCGGCGCCTATGTCGCTCGTCGGCGTGTGGCTCGCCGATTGGCTCCAGGACCACTACGGCGACGACATCGAGTCGGTGATGGGGCAGGTGCTCGGTGCGGCGCTGCTCTTCGGCTGTGCGGGGCTGATCGCGAAGAGCCTCATCCGCGGCAAGGAGATCGAGGACGACAACCTCCCCCTGACTTCACGCGACAAGCTCGCCGCCGTGCTGATCGGCTTCTTCGGCGGCTTCATCGTCGGCCTGACCTCCGTCGGTAGCGGCGTGTTCTTCGGCCTGACGCTGCTCGTGCTCTTTCCGCTGCGCGCGCACAAGGTCGTCGGCACGGACATCTTCCACGCGGCGGCGCTGCTCTACGTCGCCGGCATCGGGCACTGGGTGGCGGGCAACGTCGACATGTCGATCGTCGGCTGGTTGCTTCTCGGCTCGATCCCCGGGGTGCTCATCGGCGGCCATCTGACGTTGCATGTCCCGGACCAGCCGCTTCGACTGCTCCTGGCCGCGGTGCTCGGGCTCGCGGGTCTCAAGCTCGTGGACGTGCCAGGCGCCAGCATCATCATCGTCGTCGCGCTTGGCGCCGGCGTGACGGCGCTCCTTGTCTTGCTCGGCCGGCACACGTGGGTCCGCTACCAGCGTGGCCGCAACGGCCGGCTGCCGGTCAGCCCAGGCCCGGCTAGCGACTGACCTTCACGACGCTGCGCCGCGCGGCCGCGTTCCCCGCGGTATCGACGGCGCGCACGGTGACCATCGCCGACGAGTGCTTGCCGGTGCCGAGCAGAATAGTCAGGCGCGCCCGTGCCGCCGTCGGCAGAGTCAGCCTCAGCGTGCGCCGACCCGCTGACCGCAACTGCGCCGACACGCGAGGCAAGGCGATACCGGCCACCGTCCCTGACGCGGTGAGCGTGCACGCCTCGTTGCAGGATGCCGTGACGGGAGGCTGCCCTCCTGAGGCCGGGCTGTGGCGTACGCAGACTGGCCTTGAGGCGCGGGACGGTGATGTCGGGCAGGAACGCGACGTAGGCGGCGCCCGCGTGCTCACGTCCGGATGCGCTCGCGGCCTGTGCTCCGACGAGAAGATCCGGCTGGCCGTCGCCGTTCATGTCGCCGAGGCCGGAGACGGACCAGCTCGTGAGATCCTCGGGAGCGGCGCCGTCGAGCCGTAACCCGCCCGTGCCGAGGTTCGCGAGGTCGCTGCTCGCCGTCGTGCGCTTGCCGAAGACGACGTAGGCCGAGCCAGATTCGCGCCCCTTGTAATCGGCCTGCTCCGCGCTGATCACGACGTCGGCGAGGCCGTCGCCGTTGAGGTCTCCCGGCCCGGCCACGGAGCTTGCGCTGTAGTCGAACCGGACCGCGCCGTCGATCCGGAAACCACGGTTGCGGAGCGAGGCGAGATCGATGACGCCGGGGCCTCGGCCGAACACGACGTAGGCCGAGCCCGAGTCCTCCCGCCGGTTGGCATCGGCTGCCGTCGACCCGATGAGGACGTCGTCTCGTCCGTCGCCGTTGACGTCACCCGGGCCTGACACCGACCAGCCCTCGCGGTCGTCTGCCGCCCGCCGACGATCCGGATCCCCATCTCGCCGACGAGATCGGTCGGCGCCCGGCCGCTTCTGCCCGGAAGAGGGCGCCGCCAGCAGGGCAGCAACACCGAGGGCGGCGAATACGGAAGCGGACCGCATCGCCGGGCCACGATGACCGTTCCGACTAGACTCGTCGCTCCGTGCGGCGCCACGTTCCGCTCTTCGTCGCTCTCGTGCTGCTCGTCGGCTCGGCGGTTGCGTTCGGGGTGGCCGAGCGACTGAAGGTCGAGAGGTCGCCGGTCACCGGCACGGACGTGGACAAGGTCTTCTCCCCCGTCTGCCGCTGCCCGCAGCGCCGGGCGAGCATCGCGTTCCGGTTACTGCGCGCCGACCGGTTGAAGCTGTCCCTGCTCGACGACGAGGGCCACGAGGTGCGGACACTCGTCGCCGGGGAGCGCCTCGCCCGTGGGCTGCACGAGTTCTTCTGGAACGGCCGCGACGACGACGGGCAGCTCGTGGTGGAGGGACGCTACCGTCCCAAAGTCGATCTGGGCAGAGCCGATCGCACGATCGTCCTCCCGAATCCCATCCGTGTGGACATGACCGCACCGGTAGTCCGCGTGGTCTCCGTGAAGCCGCGCACGCTGTCGCCCGACGGCGACGGTCGCGGTGACATCGTCCGCATTCGCTACCGGGCGAACGAGCGCGTACGCGGCCTGCTGCTCGTCAACGGCCGGGTGCGGGTGGTCAGTCGCTCGCAACGGCCCGGCGGCGTGCTGCAGTGGCTCGGTGGATCCGCGAACGGCGGGACGCTTCGTCCCGGGATGTACCGGCTGGCGGTGCAGGCACGAGACCTGGCGGGCAATGTCTCCAAGCGCATGGCTGCTGCCGTTGTGACCTTGCGGTACATCCACCTCGAGGATGGGATGGTTGCTGCGGCTCCGGGCGAGCGGCTGCGGCTACGGGTCGACACGGACGCGTCGCGCGTCCGCTGGATCCTGCGGCGCGGCTCGAGCGTCGTCGACCGGGGCATCGCTCGACGCACGATTCGCCTGCGGGCGCCTGCAACGCCGGGTCGGTACGTGCTCGTCGCCGAGGCCGCCGGCCACCCGGCCCGCACGCTCGTCGCCGTCCACCGGCAGCCGTGAGCCCGCCGGTCTTCGTGCTCGGCGTCCGCCGGTCGGGCACGACGTTGCTGCGCGTGATGCTCGACCGCCATCCACAGCTGGCCGTTCCGGACGAGTCCTACTTCATCCCGCAGCTCGCCGATCGCCACCGCGGCCCGATCGACGTCCAGTCCTTCGTCGACGACCTCCGGCGGCTGCCGACCCTCCGCGAGTGGGGCGTGGACGTCGAGACCGTGCGGCCGAAGCTCCGGCCCGGCCAGTCTCCGGGTGAGGCGATCGGCGCCGTCTACGAGACCTACGCCGAAACGCGAGGCAAGGAGCGGTGGGGCGACAAGACCCCGATGTATATGCAGCGCCTGCCGCTGCTCGACCGGCTCTTCCCGACAGCGCTCTATGTCCATCTCATCCGCGACGGCCGCGACTGCGCGCTCTCGTTTCTCCAGATGCCGGAGGGGATCGTGACACGCTCATGGGCCCACCCTCGCAATGTCGCTGGGTTCGCCTGCCAGTGGCGCGCGGAAGTGGTCGCGGCGCACAAGCTCGGCAAGCGCGTGGGGCCGCGAATGCTCGAAGTCCGGTACGAGCGGCTCGTGGCCGAGCCGGAGGACACGTTGAGAGCGATCTGCGATCACGTCGGCCTCCCGTACGACGCGCGGATGCTCCACTACGCGGGCAGCGTCGACGTCACGAACCAGCCGCATCAGCAGAGCCTCAAGCGCGCGCCGACGCCCGGTCTGCGCGACTGGCGCTCCGACATGGGAGCCGATGACGTGCGGGCGTTCGAAGAGGTCGCCGGAGACGCCCTCGCAAAGCTGGGATATCCCACGAGCGCGCGACCGACCCTCACGGGACGGCTACGGCGAGCCTCCTATGCCGCGAGGGTCAGGGCTTGGAACGCCGCTGCTTGGGCCGTCCGCGCTTCCCCGCTCTGGCGCCACCGTCACTATCGACCGTGATCTTCGGCTCAGGCGGGCTGTTCTCGGCGCGAAACGCGGCGAGAATGCCGTTCAGGGAGAAGTAGTAGTGGTCGTTTGTGGCAATGCCGGGCGAGTACTTCCCCATCCCGATCTGCCAGACGATCTTGCCGTCCGTGACGCGCGCGGCGTACGTCCGCGTCTCGAGGGTGGAAAAGAACACGAGATCCCCGACGATGACGGCTGCGCCGAGAATGCGGCCCGGCACGTAGCGGCGCCACAGCTCCTGTCCGGTGGCGGCACTGTAGGCGCGCAGCGCACCGTCGAACCCGCCGACGAACACCCGGCCCGCTGCAACGGCCGCCGTGGTGTAGCCGGGTGGGCCGACGTGTCCTGTCCAGAGTCGATCCCCGTTACGAGCGTTGACTGCATAGACGGTTCCGGAGCGCGAGACGAGGAAGATGCGGCGACCATCCGTCGACGGGCTCGCGTAGAAGCTGTCGTTACGGAAGAAGTCCCTGTTGAAGTAGCGGCTCCATAGTTTCTCGCCGTCGCGGCGGTCTAGGCAGAAGATCGACCCAGCGTACGTCGAGATGCAGATGCGGTTGCCCCAAATCGATGGGCTGGCGTTGATGCGACCTCCCGTGTCGTACGCCCAGCGCACCGCGCCAGTGCTGGCGTTGAGTGCAAAGAGGCGCCCGTCGGTCGCCCCGAAATACACCGTGTTCCCAATAGCGACGGGGGACGATTCGATTTTCGCCGGCGTGCGCAACTGCCACAGCTTCTGGCCCGTTGCCCGTGCCAGCCCCGTCACCGTGCCGTTCTTCGACGAGACAATGAGTCGAGGGCCAGCAATCGCTGGCGTGGAGTGTTTCGCTCCACTGTCGTTCCGCGACCAGATGAGCTTGCCCGTGCGTGCGTCGAGGGCGGCGGTGCGTCCGCGGAAGGTGTTGACGTAGAGACGGCCGTCGCAGTAGCTGGGCGGGTACTCGATGTAGCCGCCCAGTGCGCGGGCCCAGAGTGCCCGCGTCGGCTTGCCGAGCCGGATGCGAACGCGCGACAGCGTACGCTGTGGATTGCCTCCGAACTCCTCCCAGCACGGCCCTTCGCTTTTCACCGTGGGCGGGGCCGGTGGCTCGGACGGCGCAGGCACCGGCTTTGCGGGCCGTAGCGTCGTGACGCCCTCGAGATCGGTATCGATCGCGCCCGACGGCTGCGACGGTCTGAGCGTGAGCAGCCATAAACCGGCCGCACCCGCAACAACAACTACGACGGCAGTGCCGCCGGCGAGCAGGAATCGTCTTCGCATCGGCTGGGCAGGGCAAAGTGTGCCAGCCGCGCTCGACGATGCCGGCGGTCAGGCTCCGAGTGAGGCCAGCGTGGCCACGAGCTTCGAGGCACTATCCCCGCGCTCCACTCGTATGCGGGCGAGCGTGTACAGCTCAGACGGCCGTGCAAGCCCGGAGCGTGTCGAGGTGGCTCCCACGTAACCCGCTGCCTTCACGGCCCCGATCACGGTTGAGTCGTAGCGACCCGCGGGGTAACAGAAAAAGCGTACAGGGACGCCGAACGTGCGCTGAAGCTGGAAGCGCGAGTCGAGCACCTCGTGCTCCAGTTCAGCTGGGCTGAGCGACGGCAGGTCGCGATGATTGATGGTGTGTGATGCGAGCTCCCAGTGCGCGCGCAGCAGGAGGATGATCCGAGTACGTGCGAGTCCCCACGGCTTGTTCATGAAGCGCACCTCGAGGTTGAGTACACCCGGCCACCTCCGGCGTCGAAGAACAGGGAAAGCGCCCTCGTACACACTGCGATAGCCGTCGTCGAAGGTGACTACGATGGGGTGGCGCGGTAGCCGGGCGCCGTGTAGCCAGTGCTCGTACACGCGGCTCAGCGTCACCGCATGAAAGCCGCGTCGCGCGAGCGCACGCATCTCGGCGGCAAACTCGGCCCTCGACACGTAGAGGCCTGGATACGACGCGCCTTTAGGCGGATTGCCGATTGCGTGGTACATGAGCACCGGAACCGGCGTCGTACGTGTCGCGGCGGCGGACCGGTCCGCGGGCGTCGCGACCGCGAGTGAGGCCGCCGCGAGGACTGTGCAAAGCGCGAGCGTTCTATGCATGCCAGCGGGCCTCGACGCGCCCGAGCAGCGACGTGTCGGGTGCGGCGGAGGCAGGCTTCTCGCGCTCGGCCGCCCTCGCTCCGAGCGCCGCCGGCGCCGTCGCGACGACGAGCGAGGCAGCGCCGAGTATGCCCCACATCACCGGCTCCTCGAAGAACCCGGAGTAGAAGAGCGAGTGGAGGAAGAGCACGAGGTAGCAGATCGTCAGCCCGAGCCCGAAGTCTCGATGGCGCCGGAACGCCTCCCAGAGCACCTTCGCCGCCCCGGCGAGAAAGGCGAGGTAGAGGACGAAGCCCACGGCTCCTAGCTCGGCCAGCACCGTCAGCGGGGTTGTATGCGATGCGTTCTTCACCGCCCGCTTTCGCGTGCCGACCTCTCGCGTGCTCGCGACCGGCTGGCTGCCGATCCCGACTCCCGCGACGGGGTGGTTCGCGATGACGGTCGTCGTCACCGAGAGGAGGCGCGAGCGGCCGGCAGTGGCACGCGACAGGCCGTCATCCAGTGCCGAGGCGACGGCGAGCGCCCCGGCGGCGAGCGCGACGGCAACCGCGACGGCTGCGACCGCGTTGCGGCTCCGCGTGTCCGCGAGGAGCATGCTCGCGACGAGCACTGTCGCGAAGAGCACGACGAGGCTCGACTGCGAGTAGGAAAAGTAGAGGCCGGCGAAGAGCACTGCTGCGAGCGGGACCGCCAGCCGCGGGCGTACGCGCCCGATCCAGAGCACCACGACGAGAAGCGACAGCGCGAGCACGAGCTGCCGTCCGTAGATGCTCGGATCCTTGAAGAGCGACGTGACGCGGAAGTACGTCGTGTACGCGTTCGCGACGCGGAGGTCCTGGGCGAACACGAGCGTGTGCGTCCAGGCCTGGTAGAGGCCGATGACGGCGAAGACGGTCGCGAGGCCGATGAGGCTGCCGGCAAGCGCTCGCGGCAGCCACGACGCGAACGGCGATCGCGCGACGACGGCCAGCAGGGCAGCGAAGGGGAAGAGGAAGAAGAGCAGCAGGATCGCGCCCTGCTCGGGATCGAGCGCCCAGAGCATCGAGAGCGACGCCCAGCCGACGAATGCCGCCGCCGGGGCGGCGAGCCAGAGCGGGATCGCGGCAAGCTCCTCGCCCCGGATCGCCCGGTAGATGAGCGCGAGCGACGCGGCAGCGAGCACGACGTACAGCGGGAGCAGCAGGAACGCGTCCTGGCTCCCGAGCTCGACCGGGATACGAAACGGCGCGGCCAGCAGCAGGGCGACTGGAACGGTCGCCGGCCAGCGCACGAACGCCCAGGTACCGGCGACGGCGAAGAGCCCGCAGCCGACCAGCGCGGCCACTCCGGCCGACGACAGCAGCCGCTCCAGGTCGTCGCCGGGCAGCAGCGCGACCGCGAGCCCGGCCTCGGCGACGACGAGCAGCGCGAAGGCGGCCACGAGCAGCACGCGTCGTGGCGTCCCGAGGAGCACGAGCGCGGAGCCCGCGGCTCCCACCAGCGCTGCGAACTCGGCGAGCCACTCGTGCGTCATGGGAAAGGCGGAGCGTAACGAGCGCTTTTCAGACAGGGGACAGTCAGTGTGACTGTCCCCTGTCCTTTTGTGGATGAGAGAATCGCGCCATGCTCAGTGCAGCCAAGCGCGCGCTTGTCCTGGCACCGCACACCGACGACGGCGAGTTCGGGTGCGGCGGGACGATGGCGCGGCTCGTCGACAAGGGTGTCGAGGTGCGCTACGTCGCCTTCTCGATCGCCACGAAGTCACTCCCGGAAGGCTTCGCGCCGGACACCCTCGCACGCGAGGTGCGCGAGGCGACCGCCGAGCTCGGCATTGCCGACGGCAATCTCGACGTTCACGACTTCGAGGTCCGGACGTTCCCCGTCCATCGCCAGGACATTCTCGAGCTCCTGATCGGCCTCTGGGAGGAGTGGAGCCCCGACCTCGTGTTCCAACCCTCGCTGCACGACGTTCACCAGGACCACCAGGTGATCGCCGCCGAAGGGCTCCGCGCCTTCAAGCGCACGACGATCCTCGGCTACGAGATCCCCTGGAACAACTTCGACTTCGCGTACCAGGCGTACGTCGCCCTCGACGAGTCGCATATCGAGCAGAAGATCGCTGCCCTGTCGAAATACGCGTCGCAGCAGCACCGGCGCTACGCTGACCCCGAGTACATCCGGAACCTCGCCCGGATGCACGGCGTGAACGTCAACCACGAGTTCGCGGAGTGCTTCCAGGTGTACCGGATCGTCACCTGACACGAGGGAGGAGCCGCCATGCGCCACCCGCGAATCGCAACGCTCTTCGCGATCTTCGCCATCGCTTGGGCACCTGCTTCCAGCGCGCGATCGTCCGCAACGCCTGCAGCGACTGCGAGGCCGCTCGTCGTCCAGTTCTTCGAGTTGGTTCAGGATCGGGATGTCGCCGGGCTCAAGGCATTCCTCTCGCCTGCTTTTCAGGTCGAGCGGGCGGACGGAAGCGGCGCCGGCAAGACGGAATATCTCGAGAACCTGGCGACCATTCGGAAGTTCAGGATCACGAATCTCACGGCGACGCGAGCCGGCTCGACGCTCGTCGCCCGCTACCACGCGACGGTTGAAGGGGTCGTCAGCGGCAAGCCGTACACGCCTGGCCCGGCGCCGCGTCTCAGCGTCTTCCAGAAGACGGCGAGGGGCTGGCGGCTCATCGCGCACGCAAACTTCAATCCGCTAAAGGGCTAGCGCCCTCCTCAGGGAGCCCATGGACGACTGGACCCCCTCTCGCGAGGTTTACGACCGCGAAATGTGGCGTACATAGCGAACCTGGGGTCCCAAAGGAGGGATGCCCAAACTTTGGGGTCCCAACGGAGGGGATGCCTGTGACGACTGCATGCCTCCAGTTCGCCATCGACTCCGAGCCTGAGAACCTCAGCCTCGCCAGGCGGGCTGTTGCCGATGCGGCGGCGTACGCCGGTGCCGATGGGTTCGCCGTCGACGATATCGCCCTCGCGGTGAACGAAGCGATGGCGAATGCGATTCGGCACGCGTACAAGCCCGCCATCGGCCGCATCTGCGTCTCTGCGGAACGCGATGGCGCGACCTTCGCGGTCGTCGTGCGAGATGGCGGACGCGGGTTCCTCCCAGGCGAAGACAGGCGCACGAGCGAGAACGGGGGCTTCGGCCTCAAGCTCATCGGGGAGCTCGCGAGCGAGTACACCATCGTCTCGCAACCGGAGGGGGGAACGGAGGTGCACATGGTCTTCGCCCTCCCTGGCGCTAGCGCTGGTCGACCGTGAGCTGACAGCGCCCCTGACCCACGGGACGGGGGACGCAGAGGACGCCCGTCGCGCGGTGCCTTCTGGGAATATCCCCGCGATGGAGGGGCGTCCCCGAGAGGCGCTGGCGGAGGGCTGGCGTGAGCTTGCGCTATACCTCGTAGCCGGCATCGTCTACGTCGCAATCGGCGTCACGGCCGTCGAGTTCCTCTTCTCCTGGTTCGTCGCGGCCGGCTATCTGCTGGTCTGCGTTGTCGCGCTCCCTGCCGTGGTCCGCCATCTTCGTCGATGAGCTGGGCGGCGCACGACCTCGAGCCCTACGTCATCCAGAAGCACATGGGCAAGCGGGTGGCGTTCCTGCCGCTGCTCATCGGCTCGTACTCCCCCGACGTGCTCTCGAAGTGGTTCGTCTACGGCGTCGGGCTGGCGGACGTCGAGCTGAAGGCCGACAACCCCGCGCAGTTCCACCGTGGCTGGCCGGGCGTCGGCTTCACCCACTCGCTGACCTTCGGCGTCCTCGTCGGGCTGCTGCTCTACGCGATCTTCCGTAACAAGGTCGTCGCCTACAGCTTCGTCATCGGCCAGTGGGCTCACGCGCTCACCGACATGGGCGACACGGTCGGCACGATGCTCTTCTTCCCGTTTACCGACCACCTGTTCGCGGTGGGCGCGTGGGCGTACGCGGGCCAGACGGGCCGCTACGTCGACGCCGGCGCGTACTTCTCCGGCCTCGGCTTCGTCTGGGACGGCGTCTTCGTCGTCTGGGCGCTCCTCAGTTGGCGGGTGGTCACGCGCGCGTACTTCCGCGAGACGATCATGGAGGCCGATCCGTTCTGGCGCTGGGCCGGCCGCTATGTCTCAGAAACGGTGCTCGTCACGCTCTACCGAGCCTCGTACTTCTACGGGATCGCCCGCTGGA
>JBKPGF010000076.1:0-21099 GCA_046729255.1 Actinomycetota bacterium | reverse complement strand
CACCTCGTCCACGAGCGGCCTCGCGGCGGGCGTCGCACGGATCAGCACTTGCCAGCCGGCCTGGACGTCGACGCACCGATCGACGAGCAGGGACGCGTAGCTGGCAAGCCGCGGATCGGCCATGGATGCTGGACACTAACGCGTGAAAGTTGCTACGCTGGGGCTTAGATTTTCTTCTAAGCAGACTAAAACACAAAGGAGACAGCACATGGGCAAAGTGATCGGCATCGACCTCGGGACGACGAACTCGTGCATGGCCGCGATCGAGGGCGGCGAGCCGGCGGTCATCCCGAATACGGAGGGCGGCCGGACGACGCCGTCCGTCGTCGCATTCACGAGGGACGACCAGCGGCTCGTCGGGGCCCCCGCGAAGCGGCAGCAGGTGACGAACCCCGAGAACACGATCTTTTCGATCAAGCGCTTCATGGGACGGAAGTTCGACGAGGTCTCGGAGGAGATGACGATCGTCCCCTACGAGGTCACGAAGGGCCCGAACGAGGACGTGCGGGTGAAGGCGGGCGGCAAGGAGTACGCGCCGCCGGAGATTTCCGCGATGATCCTCCAGAAGCTGAAGGCGGACGCAGAGGCCTATCTCGGCGATGAGGTCACGGACGCCGTCATCACCGTCCCCGCGTACTTCAACAACGCCCAGCGTGAGGCGACGAAGGACGCCGGCAAGATCGCCGGCCTGAACGTGCTCCGCATCATCAACGAGCCGACCGCGGCGTCGCTCGCCTACGGCCTCGACAAGGAGGCCGACCAGACGATCCTCGTCTTCGACCTCGGCGGCGGCACGTTCGACGTGTCGGTGCTCGAGCTCGGCGACGGGACGTTCCACGTCAAGGCGACATCGGGTGACAACCACCTGGGCGGCGACAACTTCGACAAGGCCGTCGTCGACTGGCTCGTCGCGGAGTTCAAGAAGGACCACGGCGCAGACCTCTCGCAAGACCCGGTCGCCCTCCAGCGGCTCTACGACGCCGCGGAGAAGGCGAAGATCGAGCTCTCGTCGACGATGACGACGCAGATCAACCTCCCGTTCATCGCCGAGGGCCCGAAGCACCTCGACATGCAGCTCACGCGCGCAAAGCTCCTGGAGCTGACGGCCGACCTCCTCGAGCGGACGGTGGGCCCGACGAAGCAGGTGCTGTCGGACGCCGGCATCGATGCGTCGGGCATCGATCACGTCGTGCTCGTCGGCGGCATGACCCGCATGCCGGCCGTGCAGGAGAAGGTCACCGAGCTGCTCGGCAAGGAGCCGCACAAGGGCGTCAACCCGGACGAGGTCGTCGCCGTCGGCGCCGCCATCCAGGCCGGCGTCATGCGCGGCGAGGTGAAGGACGTCCTCCTGCTCGACGTGACCCCGCTGTCGCTGGGCATCGAGACGAAGGGCGGCGTCTCCACG
This sequence comes from Actinomycetota bacterium, assembly GCA_046729255.1. GTDB lineage: Bacteria > Actinomycetota > Thermoleophilia > Gaiellales > Gaiellaceae > PALSA-612. Next base: position 19,694 of record JBKPGF010000076.1, on the reverse strand, counting down.
AGCCTCATCGAGCGCAACACGACGATCCCGAACCGCAAGTCGGAGGTGTTCTCGACCGCCGAGGACAACCAGCCGTCGGTGGAGATCCACGTGCTGCAGGGCGAGTCCGAGATGGCGACGTACAACAAGACGCTGGGCAAGTTCCAGCTCGTCGGCATCCCGCCGGCGCCACGCGGCATGCCGCAGATCGAGGTCACGTTCGACATCGACGCCAACGGCATCCTCCACGTGTCGGCGAAGGATCTCGGCACGGGCAACGAGCAGCAGATCCGCATCGAGGGCGGCTCCGGTCTCAAGCCGGAAGAGATCGAGCGGATGATGAAGGAGGCCGAGGCGCACGCATCGGAGGCTCACTCGATGCGCGAGGTCGCCGACGCGAAGAACATGGCGGAGAACCTCGTCTACCAGACCGAGAAGGCGCTGAAAGAGAATCGCGAAGCGCTCGACGAGTCGGTCGCAGCGACGATCGAGGGCCGGATCATGGAGCTGAACGAGGCGCTCAAGGGCTCCGATCTCGCCGACGTGAGGGCCAAGACGGATGCGCTCGTCGAGGCCTCGCACCAGCTGGCCGAGGCCGTCTACGCGAAGACGAGTGCCGAGCAGGCGCCGCCTTCGGACGGCGATGGGGCAGCCGCCGGCGACGAAGAGGTCGTCGAGGACGCCGACTACGAGGTCGTCGACGAGGAAGCGAAGTGACGAAGCCATCGACGAAGGCGGACCTCGAGCAGCAGGTGAAGGAGCTCGAGGCCGCCCGGGACAGCGCGATCGCTGATCTCCAGCGCGTCGCCGCCGACTTCGACAACTACCGCAAGCGGGCGGCGCGAGACCACGAAGCGCTCGTGGCGCGCGCCTCCGAACAGCTCGTGAAGGAGCTGCTGCCGGTACTCGATGATCTGGAAAGAGCTCTGGAAGCCGCGCAGCAGCACGAAGAGGCGAAGCTCGAGGAGGGCGTGCGGCTCGTCCACCGCGAGCTCTCGCACGTGCTCAAGAAGGAAGGGCTCACGCCCGTGAAGACGGACGGGAAGTTCGACCCGCACGAGCACGAGGCGCTCTTGACCCAGCCGTCCGACGCGGAGGAAGGCGCGATCGTCCAGGTGATCCAAAAGGGCTATCGCCTGGGCGACCGCGTGCTTCGTCCGGCACGCGTCGTCGTGAGCTCGGGAAACGGGAACCGTGGCGACGCAGACGACTAAGAGCCTCTACGAGGTGCTCGGCGTCCCCAAGGGCGCCTCGCAAGACGAGATCAAGAAGGCCTATCGCAAGCTCGCGGGGCAGTACCACCCGGACAAGAACCAGGGCGACAAGGACGCCGAGGAGCGCTTCAAGGAGGTGCAGGCCGCGTACGACGTCCTCTCCGACGCGGAGAAGCGGGAGCAGTACGACTCCTGGGGATCGCCGAGCGGCCGGCCGCAATACGGGCCGGGCGGCTCGTTCACGTTCGACTTCGGCGACTTCGGCGACCTCGGGGACCTGCTCGGAGGCCTCTTCGGTGGCCGCGGCGCCGGCGGCATGCGCGGGCAGGCGTCGCGCGGCCGGCGCGGCCAGGACGTCGAGGTCGAGCTCAACCTCTCGTTCGAGGACGCGCTGCGCGGCCTGGAGACGACGATTCCCGTCAGCCTCGAGTCCGCTTGCTCGACGTGCAAGGGCTCGGGCGCCAAGCCGGGCACCGCGCCGAAGATGTGCCCCCAGTGCGGCGGCCGGGGCGTCGTCTCCGAGGCGCAGGGGCTCTTCGCGCTCTCGCAGCCGTGCCCGCGCTGCCGCGGCAACGGCACGGTCATCGAGGACCCCTGCCCGACGTGCCGCGGCACGGGCCGCGAGCGCCGCACGCGCCGTTTCAAGGTCAAGATTCCCGCCGGCGTGAAGGACGGCACGCGCATTCGCCTGCGCGGAAAGGGCGAGGCCGGCTACGGCGGAGCACCCGCCGGCGACCTCTACGTCGTGACGAAGGTCGCCCCGTCGAAGCTCTACCGCCGCCGCGGCGACGCGGACCTCGAGCTGGAGGTGCCGGTTACGTACCCCGAGGCCGCGCTTGGCGCCACCATCGAGGTCCCGACGCCCGACGGCCGCGTGTCGCTCAAAGTGCCGTCCGGAACACAAGACGGAAAGCTGCTGCGGATCAAGGGACGCGGCATGCCGAAGCTCAAAGGGTCGGGCCGCGGCGACCTGATCGCGCGCGTGCGCGTGACCGTGCCGTCGAAGCTGTCGAAGGAAGAGCGCGAGGCCGTCGAGCAGCTGCGCGATGCGTCGCGCGAGAACCCGAGAGAGAAAGCCTTCTCGTGACCGACCAGAGACCGCGGTACATGATCTCCGTCGCCGCCGACCTCGTCGGCATGCACCCGCAAACGCTCCGCATCTACGAGTCGAAGGGGCTCGTCCGTCCCGGACGGACGCCCGGTGGCACCCGGCTCTACTCCGACCACGACCTCGAGCGGCTGCGCGAGATCCAGCGGCTCACGACCGAGCTGGGGCTCAACCTCGCCGGCGTGCGGCGCGTCATCGCGCTCGAGGACGAGCTCGGGGCGCTCCGCAAGCGGCTCGAGAGACTCCAGCGAGAGATGGCCGAAGCCGTTGAGTCCGTCCATCGCCAGTACCGCCGCGACGTCGTTCTCTACGCGGATGCGCAGCGGGAGTACCGGCTGCCGAGGAAGCGAGGAGCGTAGTGGACTTCAATCGCCTGACAATCAAGTCGCAGGAAGCGGTGGCCGCGGCTGTCGAGGACGCGCGGCGACGCGGCAACCCCGAGGTGTATCCCGAGCATCTCCTGCTGGCGCTACTCGACCAGGAGCTGCCGCGCTCCCTTGTCCCCTCGGCCCAGTCGCTGCGCTCGGAGGCTGAGGCGCGGCTCGCGCAGAAGCCCGCCGTCGAGGGCGCCGCGCAGCAACCGCGCATGTCCACCGACCTCTCGCGGGTGCTCGACCAGGCGCTCGAGGAGGCGACGAAGCTCGATGACGAGTACGTGTCCGTCGAGCACCTGCTGCTCGCCCTCGACGTGACGCCGCGCGACGAGCTGCTCGCGCGGATCAAGGAGGTCCGCGGCGCGCAGCGCGTCACCTCCCAGGATCCGGAAGGCTCGTACCAGGCGCTCGAGAAGTTCGGCCGCGATCTCACGGCGCTCGCGGAAAGCGGCAAGCTCGATCCCGTCATCGGCCGTGACGAGGAGATCCGCCGCGTGATCCAGGTGCTCTCACGCCGCACGAAGAACAACCCCGTGCTTATCGGCGACCCCGGTGTCGGCAAGACCGCCATCGTCGAGGGTCTCGCGCAGCGCATCGTCGCCGGCGACGTGCCCGAGGGCCTGAAGGGCAAGCGCGTGTGGGCGCTCGACATCGGCGCCATGCTTGCCGGCGCGAAGTACCGCGGCGAGTTCGAGGAGCGGTTGAAGGCCGTGCTCCAGGAGATCGCCGCCGCCGAGGGCGAGCTGATCGTCTTCATCGACGAGCTGCACACGATCGTCGGCGCAGGCGCCGCCGAGGGCGCGGTCGACGCCGCGAACATGCTGAAGCCGATGCTCGCCCGCGGCGAGCTGCGCGCGATCGGCGCCACGACCCTCGACGAGTACCGCGAGCACATCGAGAAGGACGCGGCGCTCGAGCGGCGCTTCCAGCCGGTGTTCGTTGGCGAGCCGTCGACCGCGGACACGATCGCCATCCTCCGCGGGCTCAAGGAACGCTATGAGGCCCACCACGGCGTGCGCATCCGCGACGCCTCGCTCGTGGCGGCGGCGGTGCTCTCCGACCGCTACATCTCGGGCCGCTTCCTCCCCGACAAGGCGATCGACCTCATCGACGAGGCGGCATCCCGCGTGCGCAGGGAGATCGACTCCTCGCCCCTCGAGCTCGACGAGGCCGAGCGGCGCGTGCGGCAGCTCGAGATCGAGCTGGCGGCGATGGCGAAGGAGTCGAAAGACGTGCGCGAGCCGCTGGAGCGTGAGCTCGCCGACGCGAAGGCGGCGAGAGACGAGCTCGCCGCTCGCTGGGCGAAGGAGAAGGAAGCGCTCGAGCGCGTCAAGGACGTCACGCGGCGCATCGACGAGCTGCGCATGGAGGCCGAGCGCGCCGAGCGCGAAGGGAACCTTCAGCGCGTCGCGGAGATCCGCTACGGCGAGCTGCCCGCGCTCGAGGCGGAGCTCGAGCAGCGGGAGGCCGCCGGGGACGAGCCGATGGTGAAGGAGGAGGTCGACGAGGACGACGTCGCACTGGTCGTCAGCCGCTGGACCGGCATCCCCGTTACGAGACTCATGGAAGGCGAGACGGAGAAGCTCATCCATATGGAGGAGCGTCTCCACGAGCGCGTCGTCGGCCAGGACGAGGCGGTCGAGGCCGTGTCGAACGCGCTACGCCGTGCCCGCTCAGGCCTGCAGGACCCGAACCGCCCGATCGGCTCCTTCATCTTCCTCGGCCCGACCGGTGTTGGGAAGACCGAGCTCGCCCGCGCGCTCGCCGAGTTCATGTTCGACGACGACCGGGCGATGGTCCGGCTCGACATGTCCGAGTATCAGGAGCGGCACACCGTCTCGCGTCTCGTCGGCGCTCCACCCGGTTACATCGGCTACGAGGAAGGCGGGCAGCTCACTGAGGCCGTCCGGCGCCGTCCGTACTCCGTCGTCTTGCTCGACGAGATCGAGAAGGCACACGCCGAGGTGTTCGACATCCTCCTGCAGATCCTCGACGACGGAAGGCTGACCGACGGCCACGGCCGCACGGTCGACTTCCGGCACACCGTCATCATCATGACCTCGAACGTCCGCTCCGCCGACGCGCTGGGTGACCATTTCCGGCCCGAGTTCCTGAACCGTATCGACGAGGTGGTCGAGTTCCAGCCGCTCTCGCGCGAGCAGCTGGCGGACATCGTCGAGCTGCAGCTGGCGCGGCTGCGGGAGCGCCTCGCCGAGCGGGGGCTGTCGATCGAGCTCACCGACGCGGCCAAGGAGGTCGTCCTCGAGGCAGGCTGGGACCCGACGTACGGCGCTCGGCCGCTCAAGCGGGCGGTCCAGCGCCTGATCGAGAACCCGCTCGCGAAGGCGCTGCTCGAGGCGCAGTTCGCCGACGGTGACACGGTGCATGTCGACGCCGAGGAGGGCGAGCTCGTCTTCGAGAAGGCCCCGGCGACCATGGCCGCGTGAGCGCCCTCGCAGTCGAGCTCTTCGGGCACGAACAGGTCGAGAAGGCGAGGCGCTATCACCGGCCCGGCTATGTCGCCTGGCCGGCGAACGCCGCCATCGGTCTTGGCGTCCTCGCGCTCCTCGTCGCGGTCGGCCCCGAGTTCGCCGGCCTTCCGTGGTGGCTAGCCGCGACTCTCATCACGACGGTCGCCGTCGTTCTGCCCTGGGTCGCGAGACTGCCCATCGGATACGTCTTCGGACATCGCCGGGAACGCCTTTGGGGATTCTCGACGCAGTCCTCGCGAGCGTGGCTTAGCGATCGATTGAAGGCGCTCACGGTCTCGCTCGTTCTGACCGTCCCGCTGCTGGTCGGACTGGTCGCCCTCGGACGATGGCTCCCCGGGTGGTGGGCTCCTGTCGCTGCAGGCGCGGGTGCGCTCCTCGTGTTGTTCGTGTCCTTTGTCGCGCCGGTCGTGATCGAGCCGATCTTCAGCCGCTTTCGGCCGCTCGACGACCAGACGCTTGCGCGTGAGCTGCGCGAGCTCGCGGACCGGGCCGGCGCTCCTGTCCGCGACGTCCTCGTGGCCGACGCCAGCCGGCGGACGACGAAGGTCAACGCGTATGTGTCGGGCGTGGGCAAGACGCGCCGCGTGGTCCTCTTCGACACCCTGATCGGCAAGTCTTTGCCGGCAGAGACGAAGCTCGTCGTCGCGCACGAGCTCGGCCACCGGAGGGCGCGCCATGTCCTGAAAGGGACGCTTCTCGGTATGGCCTCGACCGCCGCCTTCGTCGTCTTCCTCTGGCTCGTGGTTGGCACGCCCGAGCCGGCTGAGATCCCGCTGATCCTGCTCGTGGCGGGGGCGCTGCAGCTCGTGGCGTTACCGCTTGGGGCTGTCCTCTCTCGTCGCTGGGAGCGTGTTGCAGACCGCTTCGCGCTCGACCTCACCGGCGACGCGGGCGTCTTCGAGGAGACGTTCCGGACGCTTGCGCTCGCGAACCTCTCCGATCTCGACCCACCGCGGGCGCTCTACTACGCGCTGTTCTCGCACCCCACGGTCCCCGAGCGCATTGCCTTCGCGCGCCGCTGGGCAGATCAGCGCGGCCACGTGTTCACGACTTCTTGACTTCCGCTTCGCCGTCCCGTTGACTCTCCGCCCATGGGGGACGACGAGGTCGCGACGCTGACCTCCTCGAACGGCTCGGAGCCAGTCGTGCAGCTCGAGGGGGTTCGTAAGAGCTTCGGCGACCACCTCGTGCTCGACGGCATCGACCTGGAGGTGCGCGCCGGCGAGGTGCTGGTCATCATCGGCCCCAGCGGCAGCGGCAAGAGCACGATGCTCCGCTGCGTCAATCTCCTCGAGCCCGTCTCGGGCGGCCGAATCTTCTTCGAGGGCGAGGAGATCACACGAAAGGGTGCGGACCTCTCGGGGGTGCGGCGCCACATCGGCATCGTCTTCCAGCAGTTCAATCTCTTCCCGCACCTGAAGGTGATCGACAACCTCACGCTCGCCCCCCGGCGGATCCTGCACCTCAAGCGGGCGGAGGCGGAGGAGCGGGGGATCGAGCTGCTGGGCCGGGTCGGCCTCGAGGAGAAGGCACGGCAATACCCCCATCAGCTCTCAGGCGGCCAGCAGCAGCGAGTCGCGATCGCCCGGGCGCTGATGATGGAGCCGCACGTGATGCTCTTCGACGAGGTCACGTCCGCGCTCGACCCGGAGCTCGTGGGGGAGGTGCTCGTCGTGATGCGAGACCTGGCAAGGTCAGGAATGACGATGCTCGTCGTGACCCACGAGATGCACTTCGCCCGGGACGTGGGCGACGAGCTGATCTTCATCGACGAAGGACGGATCGTCGAGCAGGGCAAGCCCAGCGACGTGCTCGACCGGCCGCAAGAGGAGCGCACGCGCCGCTTCCTGCGTCGTTCCCTCCAACTCGCGCACTCGCTGGACGACCTGACCATGGAAGAAGCAGAAGTCGAAAGGGAAGGAGGAGTTGAGTGAAGCGAATGGTGCTAGTAACAACTGCGCTCGCCCTCGTTGCGGCAGGACTGGCCGCGTGGGTCGGTGCTTCTCCCCAGACGGCCGGCAGTCCATCGGCCGCAACGCAGGCGAAGCCGAAGAAGCTTCCGCCGCTGCCGGCGAACATCAAGCAGCGGGGACGGTGGATCATCGGCGTCAAGTGTGACGTGCCGCCGTTCGGCTACATCAACGTCAAGGGCCAGAACGCCGGCTTCGACGTGGAGATCGCCAAGTGGTTCGCACGCTACGCGTTCGGCAAGGCGAGCCGCGTCAGCTACGTCTGCGCGCCGACGCCGGCGCGTGAGCCGCTCCTGACGACGGACCGCGTCGACCTCGTGATCTCGACGTTCACGTACAACCAGGACCGTGACACGCGGATCGACTTCTCACGGGCGTATTTCAAGGCCGCAGGCAAGCTGCTGGTGCCGAACAACGGCCCCGTGCAGAGGCTCAGCGACATCAACGGCCGGACGATCGCGACGACGAGCGCCTCGGTCTACCACAAGTGGATGCAGAACTGCTTCAAACAGACAACGCCGCTCGTGTTCGACAGCTTCGCGAACGCGGTGCTGGCGTTGCGCGGCGGTCGCGCCGACGCCGTCATGTGGGACGACACGGCAGTGCTCGGTATCGCGACAACCGACTCGTCGCTGAAGCTCGCCCCAGACACGTTCCTACCGGGGCCGTACGGGATCGGCATCAAGCAGGGAAACACCGCGCTCAAGCGGTGGGTGGACTCGCGGCTGAACGTTATGAAACAGAAGGACATCTTCATCCAGATCCTCAGGAACAACGTCCCGGCGCGGCTGGTCCCCGCGTTCACGGACAGCATTCTCAGGCCGAAGCAGAACTTCGGCTACACCGCCGTCGATCCGACGACGGTGTGCCCGTAGGGCACGACGACACTAGGAGCGGCCGCGTGAGCGGCCGCTCCTAGCCTGCCGTGACCACCCTCGCCGTCAGCTTCGACTGGTCGTATCTCGGCGACAACTGGGAGGAACTCGCCTGGGCGCTCAAGCGGACGCTCCAGGTGTCCGCGATCGCCATTGCGGGGGCGTTCGTCATCGGCCTCACGCTCGGCGCCGCGCGCGCCGCCCGCCTGCCCATCGTCAGCCAGCTCGCGGTCGTCTACGTCGAGATCATCCGCAACACCCCGATCCTCGTCCAGATCTTCTTCCTCTACTTCGGGCTGCCACAGGTCGGGCTCCGGCTCGACGCGTTCACGGTGGCGTGGCTCGCCGTCATGATTTGGGGCGGGGCGTTCAACACTGAGAACTTCCGCGCCGGGTTCGAGGCCGTGCCCGCGCGGTTCCACGAGGCAGGTCTCGCCCTCGGCTTCAGCCGGCTGGCGACGTTCTTCAACATCACGCTGCCCATCGGCGGGAGGATGGCCCTCGCGCCCTCGATCAACACGTACATCAGCGTCGTGAAGAACACCTCGCTGCTGTACGTCATCGCGTATCCGGAGCTAACGAAGACGGCGCTCGACATCCAGGCGTTGACGCTCCAGACGATCGAGACGTTCACGGTGCTCGGCGTCTCGTACCTGATCATCGTCTGGACGCTGTCGGCATCGATCCGGCTGCTCGAGCGGCACCTTGCACTCCCCGAGGAGGCTCGCTAGATGCCCGAGTGGGTCGAGCCCACCGCCCGCTACATGCTCCAAGAAGGGTTCGTGCTGACTCTGAAGGTGTCCGCGATCGCGCTTGCCGGCAGCACGATCATCGGCGTCATCCTCGGCACGATGATCACGATCCAGTTTCGCCCGATCCAGTGGCTGATCCGCCTGTACATCGAAGTCTGGCGCGGGCTGCCGATCCTCATCACGATCTTCATCATCTTCTTCGCACTCCCCGCGCTGGGCGTGCGCTTCACGGTGCTCGGAGTCTCGTTCGACGGTCAGTTCTCGGCCTGGGTGGCGGCGACGATCGGCTTGATCCTCTGGGGGAGCGCGCAGGTGGCCGAAGCCACGCGTGGCGCCGTGCAGTCGATCCCCCGCGAGCAGCACGAGGCGGCGGCAGCGCTCGGCTTCGGCTGGGCGGGACGCCACGCGTTCGTGGTCCTCCCGCAGGCGTTCCGCCGCCTCCTGCCGCCGCTCGTCAGCCTGCTCGTGAACATCATCCAGAACACGACCATCGCGCAGGTGATCGGCGCGCCCGAGTTGCTGGAAACGGGTGAGCGTCAGGTCGAGCGGCTCGCCGCGCCGCCGCCGATCGGCGACGGCCGGATTCACGCGTTCGAGATCTACGCCGCCGTGATGGTGGTGTTCTTCTGCATCTCGTTCCCGCTCACGCGACTCGCCGCGTACCTCGAGAAGCGGCTCGTGTAGGAGCTAGCGAGAGGACTTGCGGGCGGTGCCGGTGTCCGCGGCCTTCTTCGCCCGGCGGGCCTTCTTCTTCCGCTGGCGGTCCGCCTTCCAGCGCACGCTAGGTCTCGATCCACGTCCCACGGCGGCGCACTCTACCGGCGGGTAGCGTTCGGCGACGTGACGAGCAAGGTGGAGACTCCGGTCATCGATCTGGCGGAGCGGTCGATCGGGCAGCTCGTGGCCGACACGATCCGTTTCTACGGGAGCCACTTCTGGGCCTCGCTCGCCCTCGGGGTCGGGCCAGCGGTCCTCGCCATCGTGGCCTCCCAGCTCGGCAGAGTCCCGGCGGTAGCCGTGAGCGCAGGCGGCGCGGTGGTCGTGTTCACGGCGTCGTACGTGGCCGCCTCGGCCATGGTCGCAGGTGTTCGGCCCTCGTGGCCCACGATCAGCGCCGCGATGATGGCGGGCATCCTCGTCTACCTGCCCGCGCCGTTCCTCTTCCTTCTCTTCCTCGTGCCGGGCATTGCCTGGTTCGCGCTCTTCGGGCTGGCGGTGCCCGCGGCCGTCGCGGAGCAGCTCAGCGTGGGCGACGCGCTTCGCCGCGGCTGGCAGCTGGGTCGGGTGGACTTCGTCCATGCCCTCGGCACGCTCGGCACGCTCGGGCTGCTCGTGTTCCTCACCGGGCAGGTGATGGCGTTCGTCATCCACGGCGCGAGTGGCGAGGCGATCCAGATCGCGCTCTACCTCGCGACGCTCGTGCTGACGCCGCTCCTCTTCCTCGGCGCCGCCCATCTCTACGCCGACCAGGCGGCGCGAGCCGAAGTAGAGTCGAAGCGGAAAGCCGACAAGGAGGCCTGATGCCGACGTATCTCATGCTCTCCCGTCTGACGGCCAGGGGCGTGCAGACGCTGAATGCGAACCCCGAGCGCCTGAAGGAGGTCAACAAGGACGTCGAGGAGCTCGGCGCGAAGGTGATCCACCAGTGGGCCTGCCTCGGGCCCTACGACTTCGTGAACATCGTCGAGGCGCCGGATGCAACGACCGTCGCACGCGTTTCGGTTCGCCTCGGCGCACGTGGCAGCTCGAAGCTCGAGACCCACGAGCTCATCGCTGTCGACGACTACCTCGCGGGAATCGAGAGCTAGAGCTCTACCGCTTCGTGTAGACCCAGTCGTTCTTCTTCGCGAGGGAGTGGCAACCCCAGCAGGTGGCGTCCTTCGCGATGAGTGCGAAGCGGGCTGTGGGGCTCGAACGCGTCCACTCCCTGAACTGCCAATCGCCGTGTCGGGGGTCCACGCCGCGGATCTTGCGCATCGTCGCAATGAGACTGACGAAACGCTTGCCGCCGGCCGTTGTGAGCCCTTCCTTGACGATGAGCGTGCCGTAGGGGTAGCGCGCTCCCCGCTTCTTCTTGCTCGCGTACACGTTCTTGATGCCGGCGGGGTGTGCCGTCGTCGGTGTGTCGGGGATGGGCTTCGCGTTCACCTTGTGCCATGACTTGTACGGCTGGAAGGCCTTCGGGATCCCGGGCAGGCTTGCGGCGACCGCAGCCCCCGCTATCAGCAATGCCGCGCAAGAACCGACGCCTGCGGCTCGCCGGATCATCGTTCCCGAGGGTACACCGCGGCGATCTCGGCGGCCAGGGACGCGTTGTCTGCCGCCAGACGCCGGTTCACCTCGAGCGTCTTGCCGTCGCTCTGCGCGTGGAGATACGAGAGGACGTACGGCGTGACCGCCTGCCCCTCGATGCCTCCTGCGGCGGCGTTCGTCAACGCGTCCTCGATCAGCGCCGTGACGTCGACTTCTGGGTCGGGCGGGCGAGCAACGACGACGCCCGTCTCCCGTCCGAGCGCCCAGTGCGCCTGCGCGAACTCGGCGACAGCGGCCGCGGCGTCGACGCGGGCGGGAGCCGGCGGCCCGCCCTCGGTGGTATAGAAGAGCGGCACCGTGTCTGTCGTGAATCCGACAACCGGTACGCCCAGCGTTTCCAGCGCCTCGAGGGTCGCGGGGACGTCGAGCAGCGACTTCACGCCCGAGCAGACGACTACCGCGCGCGTGCGGGCGAGCTCGGGAAGGTCGGCGGAGATGTCCGGCCGGCTGCCATAGCCCCGATGAACACCGCCGATGCCGCCGGTCGCGACGAAGCCGACCCCGGTCAGCCGACAAGCGGCGAGCGTAGCGCCCACCGTGGTCGCCCCAAGCGCTCTGTCTACGACGCAGGCCGCGAGATCACGCGGGCTCACCTTTCGTGCTTCTGCTCCCGCGGCTGCGATCCGCTCCAACTGCTCGTCGCCGAGACCGACCCGCAGGGCGCCGTCCACGACGGCGACGGTCGCCGGCACCGCGCCGCCTTCCCGCACGCGCTGCTCGCACTCCCGCCCGACAGCGAGACCCTCACCGGCGGGAAAGCCATGCGCGACGATCGTCGTCTCCATTGCGACCACGGGTTGCCCGTCCGCCAGCGCATCGGCGACCTCCGCCGAGCAGACGACGAGGTCGGGTGTCACGGCATCGCTCCAGCCTGGGCGACGCAGCGCGCCGCAGCTTCCAATGCCAGCTCGATGCCGCCGACGAGGAAGCCTGCTGCGAGCGCGTCGCCGGCGCCGGTCGGATCGACGACGTCGGCCGGCAGCGCCGCATGCTCCTGGCGCGTGCCGTCCGCGACGACCGTGACACCACGGGCGGCGTGCTTCACGACGAGGGTCCCGGTCGAGGGCTCAGATCCGAGGGCCTCGAGCTCGCGTTCGCCGGCAAAGACGACGTCCGGGTCGAGGAGCTCGACTCGGGCGAGGAGCTTCTGCGCGCCAAAATCGGCGATGCCGCGCGCGGAGGCGAGGTCGACGCTGATCCGTGAGCCCTGGGCCCGCGCCGCGCCGGCCGCGCGGGCGCCCGCTTCCGCGATGGAGCCGTGCAGCAGCGCATATCCGGAGACGTGCAGGACGTCACAGCCACGCAGCCAGTCGACGTCGATCTCGTCCGCACGGAGCTGCCGGCTCGGGCCACGGTCCGTGAGCATCGAGCGTGTTCCCGAGTCGTCGACGATGGAGACAACGACCCCGCCCTGCGCCGGCGTGATCGGGCCCATGAGCTCGACCCCCCGTGCGTTCACCTCGGCCTCCGCCAACCTAGCCGCTCCGCCGTCGCCACGCTTGGTGATCAGCCTTGCATCGGCGCCGAGCGCTGCTGCCCAGGCGGTGACGTTCGCCGCCTGGCCTCCGGCGGTCACGTGCGCGGTCGCGGGCGTGTCGTCGTCCGATGCGGGCGGCCCTTCGAGGCGCACGACAACATCGAGCAGGAGGTCGCCGACGGCACACAGAAGCATTCGTACAATCGTCTCATGTCCCGGGGCCGCGTCGGAGGGAGTGGGAATGGGCACGGCTAAGCGGTTTCGGACTCCCTCAGATCAGATGAGGTTGGCTCAGATCGCTACGCAAGGCCTTTGAGGCCGCGGGCACGTCGCAGCCCGTGACTCCGCGAGCAGAAAGGCGACCTGCTGCTGGTGATTGACGACTGGACGCGGGGAGTTGGGGGCTGGCGCAAGCAGCCTGAGGACTCACGACCTGCGCAAGGCGCTCCAAGCCGACCTGCACGACACCCGCGACGCGGAGGCGTGACAGCGCCCCTTACGGCTCGCTGACCTCGCGCTCGATGCACTCCGGGCAGAGCACGACGGTCTCCAATGCTCTGCTACGCGCCGGGCGAGCGGTAGCCAACGTCCTGCGCTTTGCGCAGTGCGTCCATCGTCTCTTCGACGGTCAGGAGAACCGTCGTTTCGAGAGAGCTGAGAGCACCGCCGCCACTGATCGCGAGCGCGACTGCGGCCATGGACACGTTGTCGGGGGCCTCCCACAAGTTGTAGCCGTCGTGTTCGCCGAACGCGTACCAGAATCCGTGGAGCTTCCCACCGACCGATTCGATGTACGCTTGAGCCGCCGTGCGGCGGTCCTCCGGGTTGCCGATCAGACTGGCCCACGTCTCCGGCGTGTAGCTGAACCTCGTTAGGTAGAACGGCATCGTCCCTCCTTGTCGTTCGCCAACCGCACGAGTCGCCGGCGGGCGTCAGAGTATTACCCGCCCCGGAAGCACACGACGTGCCGAGACCACACTGCTCCTCGTTGGCCTCGTCGCAGTTCGGGGGTGGGGGCGGCGTTGAAGCCGCCACCCTTGTATCTCCCCTAGTGGTGGTGACTCTGGTTGCCGGGCTGGCCCTCGTAGCCCTGGTGGCCGCCGCCGCCCTGGTTGCCGGGCTGGCCTTCGTAGCCCGTGTTGGCGGCAGCCTGACCCACACCCACGAGCGCGAAGACCACGGCGAGCAGCACTGCGATAGTTCTACGCCTCATTGGATCCCTCCCTTCGCGGGTCATTCTTCGACGCAGCGGATGCAAAGTCAACCTGGGCGAGCTCGAGCAGAGGCTGTTCGGGGTAGAAGATTCGGGTAGAAACACGCCGCAAACGGCGTCGTTCAGCCAGACTCCATAGAATCGTCTCATGGATGACGACGCGCGACGCACGCGCCGGCGCGACCTCCTCATCGGCGGTGTGCTCGGCGCCTTCGCCGCACTCGTGGCGGAACGACGCCGACGTCCGCCTGAGCGCACGGTGACGACAGGGCTCGCGGCCTTCGAGGACGCGCCGTGCTACCGCGAGGCGCTCGAGCGCGAGTCGTCGTCGGAGCGCTCCCGCTCCTGAGCCGCTAACCGGCCGCTCGCCTCGACGACGGTGAGGAGATTCGTGTCGGCGTCGCCGATCGAGAGCGACTTCCCGATGAGCTGCGCCCGCCGTGCGAGCTCGAGGTAGGAGCGGGCATCTGCGGTCGGCCTGACCGTTCGCACGAGCAGGAACGGCCCGAACGTCCGCGACTCGAACGCCTCCCGCGGGACGGGCCGGCGATTCGGCACGTCGAGTCGCCGGCTGCGGTCGCCCGTGTCGCTCGCGTCGAAGACCCAGAGCCCGCGGCCGAGCGGCTCCGCCCGTTGGAGGGCGCGCAGCGCGAGCCGCGGGTCGGCGCGCGGCACGACGGAACGGGAAACGTCACCGCCGTCACGCCAAGCCTCGAGGAAGAGTGGGTCATAGCCGAACAGGACGTCGTCCGCGCGTGACGTCTCCGCGAGCCAAGCTGCCGCGCCCGCTCTCGCCGCGACACGCGGTCCCGGCTCTCCGCGATAGAGCTCGCCCGTCTGCGACCAGCCCCAGGCGACCTGCAGGCCGACGAGGGCGACGATCGTACCGGCACCCGCAGGCAGTCCCCAGCGGCCGGCGCGACGTGCGGCCTCGAGGATGCCTACGGCCAGGGCGACGAGGAAGACCGGCAGGGCGAAGATGAGATGGCGCGACTCCGGCGCCGCCGACGAGCCGAAGCGGGCGAGCATGAGCAGCGCGGCCGGCGTGAGGACGACGGCGCCGACGAGGATCGCGCTTTTCGGCCGCGTCCGCGAAAGTCGGTACACGCCGAAGGCCGCGAGCGCGAGTACCGCGGCCACGGCGAGCCGGTAGCCCGCGACGAAGTCGCCTGCCGTCTCAGCGAGGTAGCGGAGCACGTCGAGCGGTGAGCCGAGGCGTCCACCGCCGCCGCCTACCCCCACCTCGAAGCGTCCGGCGAGGACGAGATCCGTCCGCCAGAACGGGATTCCCAGCACGAGAACGACTCCGAACGACGCCGCCGCCTCGCGCAGCCGCAGCCGCGTCACCCCGACGTATGCGGCCTGCGAGGCGAGCACGAGTGCCCCATAGGGATGTGCAGCGACACAGAGGAGCGTCGCGACGACCCACGCCGCCCAGCGGCCGCGTCCACCTGCCTCCGTAGCCGAGAGCAACGCGAGGAACGACAGGAGGCTCGTGCAGAGGAAGAGGCTGTACATCCGCCCGTAGACGCCGTGGAAGAGCAGCATCCAGCTCGCCGAGGCGAGGATCGTGGCGACGATCGCGGGTCCGCGTCCGGCGAGACGCGCGGCGAGCAGCGCGAGGAGGGGCACGCTCGCGACCGCGAACAGCGCAGACACGGCGCGCAAAGTGCCGAGGCCGCCGCCCGCGTGCGCGACCATCCAGGCGAACAAGAAGTGGAGCGGAGCGCCGCCGCGCTGGTTGAGGACCGTTCCGAGCATGCCGTCGAGCGAGTCGCGGCCGACGAACAGCGCCAGCGTCTCGTCCTCGTGCGGCGGCCAGGCTGTCAGCCGGAACGCGAGAAACGCTGCGACTGCTGCAGTGCAGGCCGCCACGACGGGCGCAAAGAGGCGCTCGGCGGACGTCTCGCGTGCGGCGGCGGCCGCCCCCTCGTGCGCGACTGCCCCGGCCACGACAGCAGACTATCCCGGTAGCCTGCGCCGATGCCGATCTACGAGTACCGCTGCCCGAACGGTCACCTGTTCGAGGTGTTCCAGCGCATGGACGACCCGCCGCCGGCCGGGTGCGAGGTCTGCGACGCGGCCCCGCTGGAGAAGGTGCTCCATCCCGTCCCGATCTTCTTCAAGGGCAAGGGTTTCTACTCGACCGACTACGGCAAGGGCAGGCGGAAGCGTGAGTCGACCGACGGCGACAAGACGAAAACGGACAAGCCGGCCGAGAAGAAAGAGACGAAGAAGGCCGAGCCCGCCGGCAGTTAGCGGCTAGCGAGACCCGAGCGAGCGGTTGCCGGTGACGCAGCCCGGGCCGAATGTGCCCGTGCCGGGGCGCGGCGGCTGCGGCGCCGACTCGTCGAGGAACATCGAGATGACGTTGCGGTTCTCCTCGCTCGGGACGATGACCGAGGCGCCGCCGATGTTCGCGAGGTCGCCGCCCAGGCGGCAGCGGATCGTCGTACCGGCGCGGAACTTCACCCATCCGAGCTGGAGCAGCTGGTTCGCCGAGAGATCGGTCGCCAACGGCTTCAGCAGATCGGATCCCGAGAACGGCATTCGCAGGAAGGTGCCGACGCTGACGAGCTTGTCGGCGATCGCCTGTGTCACCTGCTGCTGGCGCTCGCCACGGGTGATGTCGTTCTCGGAGGGGTCGAGACGGTTCTCCCGGATGCGCGAGTAGACGAGCGCCCGCCGGCCGTCCATGTGCTGGCGGCCCTTCGCGAATCGCCAGCCGTCCCAGCTGGCGCACCCTGCGGCGTCGTAGGGACACTCGAAGCGGTTCGACTGGATGGGACGCGGCACGGTGATGTCGATGCCGCCGATCGAGTCGATCAGCTCCTTGAACCGCTGGAAGTTCACGACCGCGACGTGGTCGACCGGCACTCCGGTGAAGCTCTTGACGGTTCGAATCGCGAGGGGCGCGCCGCCCACCTGGTAGGACGTGTTGATGCGGTCGGTCCCGTAGCCGGGGATGTCCACCCTCAGGTCGCGCGGGATCGACAGGTAGTAGATCCGGTGCAGGTCGGGGTCCGTGCGCACGAGCATCATCGAGTCCGAATGCCGCAGGCCGCGGCCCGCAACTCCGGGTCGCGTATCGGTCCCGAGCAGCAGCGTCGTCGTCGGCTTCGTGAGCACGAGGCCGCCCTGGCCGGAAAGCTGCTTCTCCGCGGCGGCTGACAGGCGCTTGTTCGCGTCCTTGACGCCGTCCCTGAACGAGAAGTACCCGGCGAGACTCCACGCTGCGACCCACAGCAGAAAGACACAGAAGCCGATGCCGACCCAGCGCAGCGCGCGCCGCCACGGCGGCCGTTGCGGGGCCGTTCGCTTCGGCCGTGACAATTGAGCGCGGCCGTTGTCGCGGCGAGGCCGCGAGATCGTGGGCAGCTTCAGCCCCGAGCGTCCCCCGCGGTAGACGCGGTACGGCTTGTCTTCGGGGGCCATGCGGCGCGTTATGGTAGCCGCCGGCTATGTCACCCCAGCGATCGATCGGCATCGACGTCGGCGGCACGAAGATCCTTGCGGGCGTCTTGGAGCGCGACGGCAGCGTCGTGCGAACCGAGCGCCGCCCCACGCCCGTCGAGTCGACGGAGGCGTTTCTGCACGGCGTAGCGGAGGTCGTCGACATGCTCAGAGACGACTCGGTGGCTGCCGTCGGCATCGGCATCCCGTCGACCGTTGATCAGCGCACCGGCACCTCGGTCTTCGCGACGCACATTCCGCTGGAGGGCGTCCCGCTGCGCGACCGCGGTCAGGAATATCTCGGGCTGCCCTTTGCAGTGGACAACGACGCAAACACCGCCACCGTCGCGGAGTGGAGGGTCGGTGCCGGTCGAGGAACGTCGCACATGGTGCTGCTGACTCTTGGCACGGGTCTCGGTGGCGGGCTCATCCTCGGGGGGCGTCTCTACCGGGGCTCGACGGGCGCTGCAGCCGAGCTGGGCCACATGGTCCTCGAGTTCGACGGACCCGAGTGTCGCGGCTACTGCACGGGCCGCGGGCACTTCGAGCAGTTCGTCTCCGGCAGCGCGGCCAACGACATTGCCCGAGAGCTCCTCGGTACGGAGGCGGGCTCGCGCGAGCTGGTCGCCGCTGCCCGTCGAGGCGACAGGGCTGCCGTTCGTGCTCTTGCTGAGATTGGGCGGAGGCTGGGGGCGGGCATTGGAAGCCTCGTCAACATCTTCGATCCCGAGCTCGTCGTCGTCGGCGGTGGCTTCGGCGAGGCGCTCGATCTCTTGCTGCCGTCCGCGCTGGAAACGATGCGCCGAGACGCATTGCCGCCGGGGCGCGACAGCGTCCGAGTGGTGCCGGCCGAGCTCGGCGAGGAGGCGGGCATGGTGGGTGCCGGCCTCATCGCCTTCGAGACGCTCGACGCGGACTAGGGCGTAAAGAGGGCCTGGCGAAACAGTGACAATGCCGCCAGGGCACACCGGATCGCCGCGCAGCGGTGTCCTCGGTCGCCCACGTACTTCAGTCAGTACGCGGGCTCGCTGCGTCCTTGCTGCGCGACGCCCGGAGCGCTCTGGTGACGAGCACCGTTCCACCAGGCCCTCCTAGTGCCGCTCGCGGTCTGCGCGACGCCGATCGGCAACCTCGAGGACGTCACGCTCCGTGTCCTTCACGAGCTCTCGGAAGCCGACGTCGTTCTCTGTGAGGACACGCGCCGGACACGGACGCTCCTCTCGCGCCACGGCATCTCCGCGAGGCTGCTCAGCTATCACGAGCACAACGAGGCCAGGCGCACCGCCGAGCTCGTGCCGCGACTCGTTGCCGGCGAGCGCATGGCGCTCGTGAGCGACGCCGGCCTGCCCGGCATCTCGGACCCCGGGAATCGCCTCGTGGCCGCGGCGATCGAAGCCGGTGTGCCGGTGACGGTTCTCCCAGGCGCCTCCGCCGTGGAGACAGCTCTCGTCGCCAGCGGGTTCGCCTTCGAGCGGTATCAGTTTCTCGGGTATCTGCCGCGCGGGTCGCGTGCGCTCCGGTCGCTATGGGAGGAGGTCGCGGGCTGGCCGCATGCGGTTGTCGCCTTCGAGTCGCCGCAACGCCTGCCGGCGACGCTCGAGTCGCTCGCAGAAGCGCTTCCGGACCGGGAGATCGCCGTCTGCCGAGAGCTCTCCAAGGCATTCGAGGAGGTCGAGCGCGGCCTGCCTGCGGACGTGGTGGCGCGGTACGCGACGCCGCCAAAGGGAGAAATCACGCTCGTAATCGCGCCCGCCGAGACGGATCGCACGTCCACCGCGCGCACCGAGGAAGCGGCCGCCGCCGTGGCGGAGCTAGTCGCGGCCGGCCTCACGCGCCGTGACGCAGCCAACCTCGTCTCGCGCCTGACCTCGATCTCGCGCAACCGCCTGTACGGACGCTCTCTCTGACGTATGCGGAATTGACAACGTCCGCACCTCACGCTACGGTTCCTGTGTTGTCCAGTTAGCGAACAAAGGAGGATCGATGCGCTGCATCGTGGTCGTCTTCGTCGTCGTTGTCATGTCCATGCTTCCGTCCACGGCACACGCGTGGGCCTGGCCCGCTTCCGGAGAGGTGCTCAAGGAGTTCGAGCTCGGCGCCGACCCGTACGCCGGCGGCCAGCATCGGGGCATCGACGTCGCCGACGAGCCCGACGCTCCGGTGAGCGCACCTGCCGGAGGAGTCGTGGCGTTCGCGGGTTCCGTGGGCTCGAACGGCAAGGTCGTGACGATCGAGACCGATGACGGCTACACCGTGACGCTCGTCCATCTCGGTGGCATCGCTGTCCGCAAGGGCGACGTCGTGCGTGAAGGGGCGCCTGTGGGCGCGATCGGGCCGAGCGGCACGCCCGAGCACGATGCCCCGTACGTCCACCTCGGGGTGCGGCTCACTGCCGATCCGCACGGATACGTCGATCCGTTGAGGCTGCTCCCTCGACGCGTTGCACCAGCGCCGGCGCCGGCGCCGGCGCCGGC
>JBKPGF010000075.1:0-4682 GCA_046729255.1 Actinomycetota bacterium | reverse complement strand
GGGCCCCCCCCCCGGGGCCCGGGGGGGGGCGGGGGGGGGGGCGGCCCCCGCGGGTGTGCCCGCGTCGGCCCCCCCCGCGCCCCCCCCCCGCCCCCCGACTTTGCAGCCGCTCCGAGCGCGACGAGTGTTGCCGGGCGGCTCACTCTTATCCCGTGAGCGTCCACGCCATGCTCCGCACGGTCTCTCGGAGGCTATCCGTCGCGACAAAGGCCGCCGACGGCTCGAACCCGGAGTGGATGCCGCAGTGCTCGCAGCGCGGATCGTTGCCCGGCCCGTAGTGCTCCCACTCGATGCCCTCGAGCAGCGCCTCGTAGCTCGGGAAGATGCCGTCGGTCAGCAGGTAGCACGGCCCCTTCCAGCCGTACGGGTTCCGCGTGATCGAGCCCCACGGCGCGCAGGGGAGCTCGCGCTCGCCGGTGAGGAAGTCCTGGTAGATCGGGCTCGCGAGCCAGCGATAGCCGTGTTCACGCACAGCTGCCCTGACGGCGCGGAACTTCAGCTCGTGCTCGGCGCGCGTCATCGTCAAGGCGGGGTCGATCTGCGAGTACTGGTAGCCGGGGGCGATCAGCATGCCGTCGATGCCGACGTCGTGCGTGAGGAAGGCCATCATCTCGATGACGTCGTCGACGGACGTCTCCTTGAAGATCGTCGTGTTCGTCGTGACGCGGAAGCCCGCCTCGCGGCCACGCTGGATGGCGGCGACGGCGACGTCCCAGAGGCCGGGGTAGTCGCAGATGTAGTCGTGAATCTCGCGCATGCCGTCGAGATGGACGACGAACGTCAGGCGATGGTCGGGCTCGAAGACGTCGAGGAACTCCTCCATGCGCAGCGCGTTCGTGCACAGATCGATCGTCTTCCCCAGCTCGAGGAAGCCCGCGACGACATCCTCGACTCCCTTGAAGACAAGCGGCTCACCACCGCAGATGGAGACGACGGGCGCGGGGCACTGGACCCCCGAGTCGATGCATTCGTCGACGGACAGCTTCGCCTTGTTCGACTCGTACTCGCGGATCTTCCCGCAGCCGATGCAGGCGATGTTGCACGCGAGCGTTGGCTCGAGCATCAGCACGAGCGGGTACAGCTCGCCCTTCCGCCGCTGCTGCGCAACGTAGCGGCCGATCTGGATCGTCGAACGAAGCGGGAACTTCGGCATCAGCGGACAGCCTGCCTGAATCGGCCGAGGGCCAGCAATGGGAAGTGGAGCCGGTACAGGTGGTAGCGGATCATGAAATCAGTCGGAAAGCCTGCCCCGGTGTAGTGCCGCTCATCCCAGTCGCCGTTTGGGAGCTGTGTGGCGCAGAGATACTCGGCCGCCCTCAGGGCCGGATTCCCTGAAGCCTTACCTGCGGCGACGTAGGCTACTAGCGCCCAGGCGGTTTGTGAAGCCGTCGGGACGCCTCGTCCGCGCCATTCGGGCTCGTGGTAGGAGCGGATGTCCTCCCCGAAGCCACCGTCCGGCTGCTGCACCGAGTCGAGCCAGGCAGCTGCGCGCTCCATGGCGGGGTGGCCCCGCCCGATCCCGCAAGCCTCCAGCGCGGGTACCGCAGCGGCGGTTCCGTACAGGTGGTTCACGCCCCACCTTCCCCACCAGGAGCCGTCGCGCTGCTGGCTGCCGAGGAGGTAGTGGAGGCCGCGGCGCACAACACATTGGTAGGCCTGATCATAGGCGAGCGCTTCGAGCGCGTGCGCGCTCACGTCCTCCGACGGCGGGTCGATGACGGCGCCGAAGTCGCAAAACGGGAGCTTGTAGAGCCACGTGCTCGTGTTGTCGGCGTCGAAGGCACCCCAGCCTCCGTTCTCCGACTGCATGCCGGCGATCCAGGCGAGGCCACGCTGCACGGCGTCCTCGCCCATGCCGAGCTCGCGGAGCGCCAGGCAGACGACGGCCGCGTCGTCGACGTCCGGATACAGGTCATTTTCGAACTCGAAGGCCCAGCCTCCCGGCGCGAGCTCGGGCCGGCGTACGGCCCAGTCGCCGGTGACCGTAACCTCCTCAGCAAGCAGCCACTCCCCCGCGTGGACGAGCCGCGGATCGTCCGCGGGCACGCCACACGCCCGCAGCGCGAGGACTGCGAGCGCGGTGTCCCAGACGGGGGACTGGCACGCTTCCGGTCGCATTCGATCTCCCTCCTCGACCAAAAAGCCGCCCCAGCCCTCGACGGCGCGGCGAAGGCACGGGTCGTCGAAGTCCCTCCCCAACGCAGCGAGCATGAGGATGGACCACACCCACGGCGGCTGGATGCCGCCCCAGCTGCCGTCGGCCTCCTGCCGGTCTCGCACCCACTGCTCGGCGGCGGCCACCGCCCTGCGCCGGAGCGCCGACTGCGCCCTCGGCGGGTCTGACTCCCCATGCCTGGCGCCGATCTCCGACGCGTCGATCCCGGACGGCCGCACGGGCCGGAGCGCCTGGACGACCGAGAGCGGGACGACCGTCTGCCGCGCCCAGCAGGCGAAGTTGTAGACGGAGAGCGGCGCCGACGGAGGCAGGAGGATCAGCTCGACGGGGACGGTGGGGATGTCCTGCCACGGCCACGCGTCGAGGAACGCGAGGAAGCACTTCGTGAAGACCCTGGCGT
The DNA here is from genome assembly GCA_046729255.1 of Actinomycetota bacterium. GTDB lineage: Bacteria > Actinomycetota > Thermoleophilia > Gaiellales > Gaiellaceae > PALSA-612. The sequence continues at coordinate 2,106 of JBKPGF010000075.1, read as the reverse complement.
TCGCGACGCCACCTTCCCGCTCGAGGTACATGCGGGTCTCGTCGCCGGCGTCGACCCCGGCCATCTTCAGCGCGACGTAGGACTCGACGGTCGTCGAGAGGTCGGCCGGCCCCTCCCACCACTTCGACCAGGTACCGTCGTCGCGGCGGCGGGCGAGCAGCTCGTTCGCGAGCTTGCGGTCGGTCGCACGGTCGCGCAGCCCGAGTGCGTGCAGCCAGAAGAGATGCTCGGCGATCATCGTCGCGTTCGACTCCAGCTCGCCGACCCACCAGCCGTCGGCGTCCTGGAGTTCGAAGAGCCTCCTCGCGCCGGCGTCGATGGCACGATCGAGCGCCGTCAGCTCGGTGACGACCGTCACGCCCGCACCTCCGCCGGCGAGCGGCTCAGTGCCTGGGCGGCGGCGATCCCGCTGCGCACGGCCCCCTCCATCGTCGCCGGCCAGCCGGTGGCCGTCCAGGCGCCGGCGCGAACGACGTCCGGACGATCTGTCTCGGTCGGCGGCCGGACGACCCCCGGCCGCAACGCCACCGTCGCCTCCGGCTCGCGGCTGACGCGCGACCAGACGAGCTCGGCGGCGCCCAGGCGCTCGCGGACCTGGCCTGCCACCCGCTCGACGAGCTCGCGGCCGCGGATCTCCATCAGCTCGGGAACACCGCTCGACACCACCGTCAAATACTGACGTCCCCCGCCCGGATCCTGCCTCGTGAGTGCGCCGCGGTCGAAGATCCAGTGCGCATCGGTGCCGAGCAGCGCCGCCAGCGGGTGGCGGAGCAGCTGCCGGTCGAACAGGAGATGAACGCTCACGATCGGCGAGTCCTCCAGGCCGGGATCCGGCTCGGCAAGCAGCCGTGCCGCCTCCGCGGGCGGAGTCGCGACGACGATCGCGTCCGCGTCGAGGTCGTCGAGCGACGCGACGCGCTCGCCCGTCCGGACGGTCGCTCCCGCGGCCTCGAGGGCCCTGCCCGCGGCCTCGCCGTGCATCCACCCGAGCGGCCTGGCGGGAAGCACGAGGTCGCTCGCCGGGCGGTCGGCGAGCAGCGCCGTCCGCACGGTGAACACGCCCCACTCGGCGCTCACCTCGTCGGTGGCGAGATTGAGCGCCGGGCGGACGAAGACGTCCCAGAAGCGCTCGATCGAATCGTCGGAACAGCCGAGCCCGCGGAGCAGCGCGCCGAGCGTTTGCGTCGACGATCCCCGCTCCGGGAGGCGGCGCAACGCGCGCGCGACGCGCAGCCGGTCGGCGACGGAGAGGTGGCCGTAGCGCAGGAAGGTCACCGGCGAGCGGCCGATCGTCGCCGTCCGGCCGTCCTCGCCTATGACCGGCAGGTCGAGCGAGAGCCGCCGGTACGACCGGCCCTCGCCGATGCGTTCGAGGAAGCGCACGTATTCCGTGAAGCAGCCGAGAGCGATGTGCTGTCCGTTGTCGGGCGGCGGTTCGGGATCGCCGTCGCGCGCCGGCAGCGTCTGCACCGCTCCCCCGAGGGTCGGCCGGGCCTCGTGGAGCGTGACGGCGTGGCCTCCGTCGGCGAGCTCGAGTGCGGCGGAAAGGCCCGCGAGTCCGCCGCCGACGACGGCGACCTTCATGCCGAGCCCGCCGGTCGCATTGGCACAGAGTTGACACGATCCCGTCGCCCATGAGTCCGAACTTCGCGGTTACCCTCATAACAGGGGGTCGAGGGCCGAAGGCCCCGGGGGAAGGAGGTCGTGGAGTCGCCGCTCATCCCGCGAGGCCGGCTCCGACGATTCGCAGCTTCGTCAGCGTGGACAGCTGCGCAGGCCCCTCGAACACGTCGAAGCCACGCGCCTCGATCCGGTCGAGCGTCGCCGCGTAGAGGTTCGCGAACGTCGCGACGCACGCCCGGCTGCGGCGATCGAGGCGCGGCAGCAGCGTACGGCCCTCCGCCAGGTGCGCCCGCGCCCGCGCCGCCTGGTGTGCCATCAGCGCGCGCCACTCGTCGGTGCAGTGGCCCGCCGCGATGTCCTCTTCCGACACGCCGAATCGAGCCAGCTCGTCCTGCGGCAGGTACACCCGCCCGAGCACCCAGTCCCCGGCCACGTCGCGCACGATGTTGATGAGTTGGAGCGCCACGCCGAGCGTCTCGGCGC
>JBKPGF010000074.1:0-55324 GCA_046729255.1 Actinomycetota bacterium | reverse complement strand
TGGCTCGACTTCAGGACGGCTCCGCACTCTGCGGTCACGGAACGAGCAAGGGAAGGACACGATGCGCCGGAGTAGCTGCATATGGAGGTCGGCCGTTGCGCTCGCTCTCGCAGGCGTGGCTGCAGTCACGGCTTCGGCGTCCGTGGGGCCTGGACGGACGGCGTTCATGCTCGAGTTCGACGGCTCGCGCACGACGTCCACCGACACGGGGACCTTCGCGTTCGGGTTTCGCGACGAAGGGTCGTTCAGTGCGCTCCCGCCGCTGTGCGACCACGGATCGGGCGGCGATGTCGAGCAGGCCGTGGTCAACGGCTTGCTCACGGGGCTGCGCCGGTACGAGTGCGACGACGGGGGTGGCAGCGTCATCGCTCGCACGTGGGTCCTCGGCGGAGATCCGTCCTGGGGCTACGAGGAGGGCGCGTGGCAGATCGTCGAAGGCACCGGCGACTTCGAGAGGTTGCGTGGGAAGGGCACCTATGCGCGAGTGCTGCTCGACAACGGCGCTGCCTCCGAAGTGTGGCGCGGAGTGGTCGATTTCGACGACGTCCCTCCGCTGCTGACCCTGCGCGGCATCTCCATAGACAAGCCGAGGCAGCCGGGTGGCGCGTACGTCGTTCGCATCTCGTTCAAGGCTCGTGACGCCTCCGGCGGTCCGGTCTCGTACCTCGTCACTGGACGGAGCAGCCTCCTGCTGGCGGCGAAGTACGGCATCGCCGGCTCCGGCACGACATCGGTCGTGCTCGGCGTCCACCCGCGAGCAGCCGAGCACAGCGTCAGAGTCGAGATCGAGGCGGCCGATCAGGTCGGTAACGAACGTCTGATCGCCCGAACGCGACCGCTCGTCGAACTGTAGGGCTTTCCTGGATGCGGTTCGGGCCCGCGGAGCGCACTGTCCGCGTCATGAGGAGAGCTGTGGTCGCACTCGTCCTGGCCGCGGTGACCGCTACGACGGCAGCCGCAGCTCTGGCCGGATCGACTTCGCTGGACCCGGTCGCGCTGTCGAGGGCGCGGAGCATCAAAGCCGAGGTCTCCGCTCGCTACGTTCGCGGCCCGAAGCTCAGCGTCACCGAGGCGTCCCCGACGAACGTCATCGAGTACTACCTCCTCCTGACCGCTGACTTCCTCGGGCTCCGAGTCGTGCCCGCCGACAACGGGATCCACTACGGGATCTGCCCGCTTCGCGCCACGTGTCCCTATCCCGGGCCGCGTTCCGCACGGCCGGCGACTGCCTTCGCGCCCCGCCGTGAGGCCCTCGAGCTCGCGGTCCGGACCTTCCGCGAGACGTCGGCGACGCTTGTGTCCGTTTCACTCCCGACCAGCGACTACGTCTTCTTCATCGTTGAGCGCGACGAGCTTGCTCAAGAAGCTGATCTCGTTGCGTTGGAGCGCGCTCTGAGCGGCAGCCCCGCCCGCGTGCCGGCCGCTTCGCTACGCGAGATCGTCGACGACATCACACGCCCGAGGCTCTTCATGGCCCTCGGCCTCGAGCCGACGCGGAGTGGCAGACAAGCGCTGGGCGCCGTGCCGCTCTTGTCCACGGGCTGAGATTCTGGCGAGCCTTCTACGGGATCCGGTGTGGCGCCGGTCCTTCCGGCACGAACTTGCCGAGGCGTCCGCGATGGCGAGCGAAGAGCCTGTCCACAGCGTCCAGTAGGGGCGAGGCGTGCACGGCGCGGAGCACCTGGCCGATGAACCGCGTCGAGGGGAGATACACGAGGAGGGCAAGGCCGCCGCCGCCGTCGCCAGGGACGGGAGTGCCGTCGCGACCCACGAACCACCAGCATCTGCTTCTTTCGTCCGCAGAAACCGATGCGAGCAGCCGGTCGGCTTCCTCGTCCTCGAGGGGAACGAGGGCGAGATCACCGCGGCGATCGAGCTTGACGGCGACCCTCGCCGCCCAGCGGCAGAGCCTTCACCCGCCGTCGTACAGCAAGACGGCGCGCGGCAGCGTTTGAGACGGAGTCGCGGCGACGTCATCCACGCCGCGAGCCTAAGGGGAGGCGATGATCACCGGCGAGGGCTCGCGGTCGTCTGCGCGAGGATCTCCTCGACGGTCTCCTCGGGAGTGAGATCCGTCGTGTCGAGCCAGATGCCGATGCGCGAAGTCGTGTCGACGAAGCCCTCGTAGAGCTGCTCGATCGTCCAGCGGCTGTAACCCTCGGCGTCTCGCCCGGCTTCGCGAGCAGCAACCGCCTCGATGGACGGCAGCAGCACGATGACGTGGCAGGGCTGGCCGCGGACCATCGCGCGGCAGTCGTCGAGCAGCGGCCCCGCGACGACATCCTCCAGAGCGACGCTAAAGCCCGCCTGGAAGTACGTGTCGGCGGCCGCCGCGGCGAGTCTGTAGCGCAAGCGCAACTGCTCGACTGCCTCTTGCGACGGTTCAGGGGTCATCTCCGCGCGCCCAGTGACGATGCTTCGGCGGAACACGTCGCCTTCGAGATGCACGCCACGCTCGAAGCGAGACGCAAGCAGGCGCGCAACAGTCGACTTCCCAGCCGCCATCGGGCCGGTGATCAGGTAGATGACAGGCTGCTGCACCGTTGGACGCTCATGGTTACAGCGGCGGGGGTGGGATTCGAACCCACGGACCCGTTGCCGGGCCAACGATTTTCAAGACCGTCCCGTTCGACCGCTCCGGCACCCCGCCCGTAGAACAGCGTACTCCGCGGCGTGCAACGATCGGCGGCGTGCGAGAGCTGCCGCAGGGAACCGTTACGTTCCTCTTCACCGACGTCGAGTCGTCGACGGACCTCACGCGCAGGCTTGCTGAGCGCTACGCCGGTGTGCTCGCTGACAGTCGCCACCTGCTTCGCGCTGCGCTCGAAGAGCACGGCGGTGTTGAGGTGGACACGCAGGGCGACTCTCTGTTCGCTGCCTTCGACACGGCGCGCGACGCGGTGCTGGCCGCGGCGGCGGCACAGCGGTCGCATGCGGCGCATGACTGGCCCGGCGAAGTGGAGGTGCGGCTGCGGATGGGTCTCCACACGGCGGAGCCTCAAGTGTGGGAGGAGGGCTATGCCGGACTTGCGCTTACGCGGGCCGCACGGATCTGCGCCGCCGGTCACGGAGGACAAGTGCTGTTGTCGCGCTCGACAGCGGGAATCGTTGCGGATGACGACTTCCCTGGTCTCCACATGCGCGACCTCGGCGCCCATCGTCTGAAGGGACTCGTCTGGCCTGAGCAGATTTTCGAACTCGTGATCGACGGCCTGACCTCCGACTTTCCCCCGCTCGACACGCCGGAAGGCGCTGGGGCGGGAACGGAGACGGCGACCGTCCTCCAGACTGATGTCGAGCAGATGACGGCGTTCATGGAGTCGCTCGCTCCGGAGACGTTCCGCGCACTCATCGCCGAGTGCCACCAGCTGACCCAAGACGTTCTCCGGGAGTACGAGGGCTATAGCGCGGTCTCATTCGTCGACTCGACAGTGGCAATCTTCCGGTCGCCTCGGGCCGCCGTGCAAGCTGCGGTGGAACTCCGGCGAAGGATTTCCGCCCACAGCTGGCCGGGCGACGTGCAACTGGGCATGCGGATGGGTGTTCATTCCGGCGAGCTCGTCACGACGGCCTATGGTCCGATCGGGCGCCCGGTGTACTTCTGCTCTCGAATGTGCCATGCCGCAGGCAGTGGGCAGACCTTGGTATCTGAAGTGACCCGAGGCCTGCTCGGTACAAGTGAGGTAGGCGACGTCGCACTCGCCGGCGCCGGGGAGCTAGAGCTTCGAGGAACGAGGATGCGCGTCTACGAGATCCGCGAGGGCGCGCCGAACGCCTGAAGCGCGCCGGGCACCTCGCCCTGGAAGTTCTCGAGGACCGCGAGCGCCATGCGGTCGACTGCGGCCGTGCCGTTGAGCGTGTGCACCGGCTCCGGCCCGCCCTCCGCCCGGAAGCGGGCGTCGAGCCTCCGTGCCTGGTAGTCGGTCGTGTTGGAGACGGACGCCGTCTCCCGGTAGCGGTCCTGTGACGGGAACCAGATCTCGATGTCGTACGTCTTCGCGGACGCCTTGGACATGTCTCCCGTCGCCAGCACGACGACGCGGTACGGGAGCTCGAGCTCGGCGACGATCTCCTCGGTATTGGCCAGGAGGTACTCGTGCTCGGCCCACGAGTCTTCCGGCCGCGTGAACACGAACTGCTCGACCTTGTTGAACTGGTGCACGCGGAACATCCCTCGCGTGTCCTTGCCGGCCGCTCCCGCCTCCGAGCGAAAGCACGGCGAGAAGCCGACGTAGCGGAGCGGAAGGGCGTCTGCGTCGAGGATCTCGTCGGCGTGCAGCCCGGAAAGCGGGATCTCGGCGGTGCCGGCGAGGTACAGAGCCTCGCCGTCGAGGCGGTAGGAGTTCGGGTCGGGCGACGGGAGCCACCCAGTTCCGTAGAGCGCCGCCTCGCGCACTAGGACGGGCGGCAGCACGGGGACGAAACCCTTCCCGGTCAACCGGTTGAGCGCGAGTTGGTACAGCGCGAGCGCGAGCAGCGCCGTGTCGCCGACCCAGAAGCCGAAGCGCGAGCCCGACACCCGCCCCGCGCGCTCCATCTCGAAGCGGCCGACCTCGGTGTGCTCACGCGGCTCGTCGAGTGCCGGCGGCTCGCCGACGCGTTTCACCTCGGCGGCATCTTCCTCTCCGCCCTCGGGCACCGACTCGTCGGGCACGTTCGGGATGCGATCCCAGAGCTCTTGGCGTTCACGCTCGGCTGCTGCCAGCTCTGCGTCGAGTTGCTGGAGCTCGGCTTTCAGGCGACGCGCCTCCTCGATCTGCTCGTCGGTCGACGGCTTCCCGAGGCTCTTCTGGCTGGCTCGCACCTGGTCGCGGCGCGTGCTCGCGTCACGCCAGCGAGCGTCCGCGGCGAGGAGGTCGTCGAAGAGCTCGCCGGCGTCGCGGCGAGCCAGAGCAGCGCGAAACGTGTCGGGGTCGACGCGGCCTGCCCGGAGATCGATCATCGCATTGAGTCTACGACTGCCTCGATCACCAGCGCGACGCCCTCCTCGTCGACGGAAGAGCAGACGTAGTCCGCGATCGCGAGCACCCGCTCGTGGGCATTTGCGACGGCGACGGCGTAGCCCGCCCACTCGAGCAGCTCGACGTCGTTCTCCCCGTCGCCGAATGCAACCGTCGCCTCGCGCGCGAAGCCGAGCCGCTCCGCGACGAACTCGACCCCGGCGGCCTTCGTCACCGACGGCGCCGCGAACTCGAGGAAGTACGGGAGCGACTTCGCGATGTAGAGGCGGCTGCCGAAGCGGTCCTTCATGACCACCTCGAGCGCGTCCATCTCCTCGGGTTCGCCGACCGTGACGAGCTTGGTCGGCTGGCGCTCGAGCCAACTCGCCAGGTCGCCGACGACGTGCACCGGGAGATTCTGGAAGCGCGCGTACGCGTCTGAGGCCGGTGTCTCGCGGGCGACGTAGAGCTCGTCGTCGACATAGCAGAGGACCGTGTGACCGAGGTGGGCCGTAGCGTCTATGACCTCGTACGCCTCCGCCAGCGGCATGGGGACGTGTCGGAGCCACTCTCCGCTCACCGGCTCCGCCACGAGCGCTCCCTGGTAGCAGACGACCGGCTCCGTGAGCTCCGCCTCGAGCGCGTACGGGCGCACTGAGCGGAACATCCTGCCGGTGGCGATGATCACGGGCACGTCTGCGCCCCGGGCGGCGCCGATGGCGGCGCGCGTCCGCGGCCGCAGCTCCACGTCCTTGGCGATCAGCGTGCGGTCGAGGTCGCACGCGAACGCCTCGACGCGCGACGGAAAGCCCGGCGGGAGCTTGGGAACTCCCTTCACGATGAAGGGTTGTGTCGCCGGAGACGTGCTGGAGCGACGCGAGGCTGTGTCCTCGGTCGCCCACGTACGCTTCGCCTGCTGCGGTACGCGGGCTCCCTGCGTCCTTGCCTCGCGCCGCCCAGCCCACGCCGGCGACGAACCGTCATCCCGAAGGGAGTTCTCAGCTGCCCGCTGCGGAGGAGACGTACGCGGCGACGTCCGCGATCTGCTGATCGCTCAGCGTCCCCTTGAACGGGGGCATCGCGCCCTGGCCGTTCGTGACGCGTTCGACGACGAGCGCCTGGTCGGGCTGGGCGTCGTCGAGGTTGGGACCGACCGTGCCGGACGTGCCTGCGTCCGACAGCGTGTGGCAGCCGCCGCAGTTCGTCGTGAAGATCTCCTTCCCCGCGACCGGATCGCCTTCGAGACCCCCGGTCGTCTCCGTGGTCTCTGTCTCCGTCGTCTCCGTCTCCGTCGTTTCCGTCTCGGTCGTCTCCGTTTCCGTCGTCTCGGTCTCGGTGGTCTCCGTCTCGGTCGTCTCCGTCTCGGTCGCCTCCGTGGTGCCTTGGACGGTCTCCGGAGATGCGGTCGTCTGTCCCTCGTAGCCGCAACCCGCAACACCGGCCGCGAGCGCGATAACGGCGAGGGCGACGGGGACGCGGCGCATCGCTGGCGAGTCTAACCGCTCGTACGCCCAGAGCACACCGTACGAGATGGCGCCCGCGGAGGCAACGTGCTGCGGCGTGTCGTTGACGAGGAGCGACACGGCGATTGCGACGAGCAACGCGTCCCCGGCCGGGAATCTCGGCCGTCGCGTGGCGAGGATCACGAGCGCTGCGATCGACACGGCGAAGACGAGCGCGGCATGCCATGACGACGTGAGCCGCTCGACGGAGATGTGCAGCCGGCTGCCGACCTCGTCGAGCAGCGCACCGGGCCCTTCGCCCACCCGGCGCGTTACGTGGCTCGATCCACCGGTGGCGGCATCGAGCCCGACGAGCGCCAGGCCCAGCCCGACGGCAACGCCCGCGGCGAGCGCAATCGCGCGGCCCGTCAGCCGACCGGTGGCGAGCCGCGATCCGAGTACCGCACAGCCGGCGCCGACGACGACGAGCCCGCCGCCGTCGGCGCCTGCCTTGCTCCACCCGACGGTGACGAGCGACAGCGCCGCGAGCGGGACGAGCCCGCGCAGGCCGAAGGCGGCGCCGGAGAACAGGGTCACGGTGACGACGATCGACGTCGTGAGGTTCGTCGAGCCGTAAAAGCGGCCGCCTTCGCCGGGCGTGGGGCCGATGGCCGCCAGCGCAGGCCAGGTCGGCTCGGCGACGAGCACGGCGAGGTACGCCGCGATAAGGCTCGTGAAGGCGACTGCCAGCGCCTTGCGCCGGAGCAGGCCGCCCGCAGCACTCAAGACGACGACAGCGAGTGCGAGCAACGGGAGCAGCACCGCGGGCTTGGTGATGTCCATCCCGGACAGAGCGATGGCAACCGCGAGTGACAGTGGCGCTGCGAGCAAGCCGGCGCCGCCCAGCATGCCCGAGCGGAGGAGGAGCGCCAGCCCTCCGAACGCCATCGCCGAGAGCGCGAGCACCGCGACCGCAGGGTCGCGAGCGCGGGTCTGCCGTCGGAGGTCCCGGTCGAGCCCGCGAAGGTCGGCGGGCCCGCCCGGCGTCGAGCCGATGCGCGGCTCCTCCTCTCGGGCAATGGCGATTGCCGTCGGCGCGATGTCCGCGATCGAGACGAGCCCGGGGATGCGCGTGGACGGCGACTCGAGAATGCCCCGGTAGCCGCCGCCGACGATGGCAAGCGGGTAGCGCGTGTCGTTGGGGTGCGAGCCCGGAGGGGGCAGCGACACGTAGATCGTGACCTCCCGCGGCTCCTTCGCGAGCTCGATCTCCGGATCTCCGCCGGGGACGCCTCCGAGCAGCGACGTCTCCGTTCGTCCACGCACGAGCGCGGCGAGTGCGCCCTCTCGGCTGACGGTCGTCCCGTCGCCGGGCGGCATGAGCCCCACGGCCCCCTGTCCTGCGTACATCTCGATCGGGAAGCGCGGGACGACGATCACGGCGACGGTTGCAGCTTGCGCGACGCCGGCGAGCGTCAGCGCCGCGCCCGCGACCACGAACAGCCTCAGAAGGGCGGGCACCGCAGCAAGTAGCCGACCCCGGCGACGACGAAGACGAGGCCCGTTGCCGCTACACCCGCCACGAGCGCCAACGCCCATCGCCGGAGCCAGCGCCCGAAACCGCGCTGAGGGGGAATCGACTCGTGGGCCAGCGCGAGGACGAGCACGCCCGAGAGGAGGATGAGCACGCCCCCCAGCCACGTGCCCCGCTCGGTGTTGCACCACACCGTCCACGCGAGGACGGCTGCCACTGCCGAGGCGAGCGGGAGAATCCAGACCCACAGCGGCAGGCGCTGGGCGGCCATTGGATGCGGAGTCTAGGCTAGAGGCGTGCTGGCAACTCTTCGCTCGTGGCGCCACGGCGAGGTCTCGGCGCGCAGGTTCCGCTGGCTCTCGTCCCTCACGCTGGCTGCGATGTTCGTCGTCGTCACGTCGGGCGCGTTCGTCCGGCTCACCGGCTCCGGCCTCGGCTGCGAGAACTGGCCGCGTTGCGGCGACACGCCGTATCCGCAGCAGGGGTTCCACGCCTTCGTGGAGTTCGGGAACCGCGTCGTGGCCGCGATCGGGATCCTCTGTGCGCTCGTGACGTGGCTGGCTGCGCGCAGGACGTCCGAGCTGCCGAGGTTCGCCCGGCTCGCCGCGCTGGGCGCGTTCGTCGGAGGCGTGGCGCAGATTCCGCTGGGCGGTGTGACGGTGATCCTCGACCTCCATCCGCTCGCCGTCATGGCCCACTTCCTCCTCGCGCTCATCGTCGTCGCGCTCGCCACCGTTGTCGCGCTCGAGGCCTGGAGTCTCGAGGGCGGCCTCGGTGATCCCGTCGGCCCCGTTTGGCTGCGCCGGGCGGTGGTCTGGATCGGGCTGCCTCTCTGCGCAGCGCTCGTCGTCACGGGCGCCGTCGCGACGGCGTCAGGCCCTCATCCGGGAGCAGACGACAACGTCCAGCGGCTCGGGCTCGGCATCACCGACACGGTGTACTGGCACGTGCGCGTGGCGGCGGTCTTCGGGATCTGCGCGCTCCTCCTCGGCGTGTTCCTCGCGCGCTACCGGCGTGATTCGCCCGGCGTGCTCCTCGTCTGGGGAGCGTTCCTCGCTGCGCTTATCGCGCAGGCAGTCGTCGGCGAGTTGCAATACCGCAACGCGCTGCCGTGGGGGCTCGTGCTCGTGCACGTGCTGTTGGCGGCCACGATCTGGATGCTGTTCGTCGCGCTCGCGATCGTGCTCTCGCGACCCCCCGCTGCCCTCGTTACGACCGCGCGGTCGCGCGAGTCGGCTGACAGGGCGGATCCCTCGTTCGAGGGAGTGTGAAACCCGCCCCCCTGGGGTATGTACGGGACGTGTCGTTCAAGGGCGGTACTGCCACCTTTGCGGCGATTCTGTTCCTCCTCTGCGGAGTCGAGGTTGCCCAGGCCAGTGGCATCGGAGACGTCGTTGATGACGTTCCCGCCGTCGCCGACACTGCGCTGCCCAACCCGGAAGACGCCGGCCTGGGAGACGTCGTCGAAGAGGCGACACAGGCCGTGGACGAGGTTACCGAGGCGGTAGACGAGGCCGTTGAGCCCGTCGATACCGAGGCAGTGGTGTCCGATGCCAAGGGAGCGGTCGACGAGGCAGTCGCCGATCCCAAGGGAACCGTCGAAAACATCGTCGAACAGCTGTCGGGCACGGTGGACGGCGTTGCTGGAGACGCCGGCAGGGTCGTGGATTCGTCGTCGGTCGGGAAGGCTGCAAGTGGCGTTACAAACATCGCAAATCCAGTCGCTTCTGCTGCCCAGAGCGCGGAGGCTTCCCGCTCCGAAGCAGCTGAGCCGGCGCCCTTACGCCCGCAGTCTGAGAGTGCGCAGGCACTCGTCTCCCGAGCTCCGAAGGGCTCGCAGACGCAGTTTGCGGCGCCCGCGCGATTGAAGGCCCGAGCCAATGCTTCCGAGAGCGTGGTCGGCTCGAAAGTGACTGTGCCGGAGGCGGCGGTTCAACGACCGTCGTTGACGCGCAACAGCCTTCCGCCGCCTGCGGTTGTGTGGAACGACGCGTTCAGCGCGCCACAGCCCACGACGTCACACAACGCTTCGTCAGCGGCGCCCGTTGCGCCGTTCGCTCCACCTCCCGGCGACCAGCCCGCGACAGCCGCCTCAGTCGCCGGCGCAGCCGGAGCCGCACTCCTTGCGGCGCTCTTCAGCGCATTTCTCTTCTTAGCCCCGAGGAGAGGCCGATTGATCCGGCCTGGACCGATCCTCGTGCGGCCCGACCCCTGCCTTTCTCTCTCAGAACGCCCCGGCTAAGCCGGCCGCGCCCGTAGAGCTTGCGTCGCGGCGTTGACCGCGGCGCCCACGGCACAGGTTCTGAAGCGAGAAAGGAGTGAAGCTCGATGAAACGCTGCTTCGCGAGTGCGTACCGTGACGCAGGCCTAGCTCGTCGCCTGCTTGCGGGAGCACGACGTCGTGCTCGAGCTCGATCCGTGAGCCTCTACGCCCTGCTCATCGTGGTGAGCGCCGTCGCCGCGCTCGTGGCTGTCGCCGCGCTGCTCGGCTTCCTCGGCGCGGGCGAGACGCCCTGATCGGCTCCACTCGCCGTTCGATGGCCGCACGCCGCCGCCCTCCCTCGTAGAGGGCGGCGGCTCGGCCTCCGGTCAGTTCGAGAGACGTCGGGAGTCCAGGCCGCATCCGGTATATACATCGGGCATGTCGGCTACCGGGGACATCGCGGCGGCCGCTGAGCCAGTCGTCGCGGCACCGGCAACGAAGGCGCGCGATCGAACGAGGCGGGCCGCCGAGCTGCTGATCCCCGTCCTGTCGATCGTCGTGGCACTCGTCGTCTGGGAGCTCGTCTCCCGCGGTGGGCTGATCGACGAGCGGGACCTGCCGTCGATGACGGCGAGCTTCGGCGAGCTGTGGACGATGCTGAAGACGAGCGACTTCTGGGTCGCTTTCTTCCAGACCGTGCGCGGCTGGGCGATTGGCCTCGGCCTGGCGACGTTGCTGGCGGTGCCGCTCGGGATCGTGCTCGGCTCGAGTGAGTTCGCCGCCCGCGCCTTCCGCGTGCCGATCGAGTTTCTGCGGCCGATCCCCTCCGCCGCGTTGATTCCCCTGCTCTTCCTCACGCTCGGGACGACGCTGCAGAGCGAGATCTTCCTCGCGACGTTCGGCGCCTTCTGGCCGCTGCTCGTGCAGACGATGTACGGCGTCCACGACGTCGATCCGATTGCCGTCGACACGGCTCGCTCCTTCGGCGTCCCGAGACACGCGCGCCTCTACAAGATCACGCTGCCAAGCGCACTCCCGTACATCATCACCGGGCTCAGGATCTCTTCGACTGTCGCGCTGATCCTCGCGTTCACGGCGGAGCTCTTCATGGGCACGCCCGGGCTCGGCCAGATGTTGAACTTCGCCGAGTCCTACGGCCTGACCAACCAGGTCTATGCCCTCGCGCTCGCCACCGGCTTCCTCGGCGTGGCGATCCACTACGCGATGGTCGGCTTCGAGCGCCGGGCGCTGCGGTGGCATCCGTCTCAGCGGGAGCTCAGGCCGTGAGTCAGCGCACGTACCGGACGCTCGCGATCTCCGCCGAGATCGCCGTCCCGATCGCAATCCTCGCCGCCTGGCAGCTGTGGACGGCAACTGCGAACGACCCGAAGTTCCCGCGGCTGTCGACGATCCTCGTGCAGTTCCAGGAGCTGTGGCTCTTCTCCCAGTTCGAGACGCACGTCGTGCCGAGCCTCGAACGCATCCTGCTCGGCTTCGGGATCGCCGTCGTCGTCGGAGTGGCACTCGGCATCCCGATCGGCCTCTCGCGCTGGGCTCGCCTCTGGGCGATGCCGCACATCGAGTACTGGCGGGCCATGCCGCCGCCGGCGCTCATCCCGATCTCGATCGTCCTGCTGCACTCGATCGGCAACACGCAGAAGGTGTCGTTCATCGCCTTCGTCTGCCTGTTCCCGGTGCTGCTGAACACCATCGACGGCGTACGCGGCATCGAGCCCACGCTCGTCGAGACGGCGCGCTCGTACGGCGTTCCCTGGCGCGAGTCCGTTCGCCGCATCATCCTGCCGGCCGCGATGCCGCAGATCTTCGCCGGCATGCGCACGAGCCTCTCACTCGCGGTGATCATCATGGTGCTCACGGAGTATTGGTCGAGCACGAGCGGCGTCGGCTACGTCCTCCTCATCTCGAAGAACACCTTCCAGCTCGCGCCGATGTGGGCGGCGATCGTCTTGATCGGCGTGCTGGGCTACGCTCTCAACCTCCTCTTCGGCCTGTTCGAGCGCCGCGCGCTCGCCTGGCACAGGGGCTGGCGCGCCGCCACGCCGAAGTAGCTCGAAGGACGCTCGATGCTGGAGATCAAGGGACTCGGTAAGACATACGGCGCTGGCGAGAAGGCGACGCACGCCATCGGCGACGTCTCGTTCGCGGTCACCGACGGCGAGTTCGTCTGCGTCGTCGGGCCGTCGGGCTGCGGGAAGACGACATTGCTCAAGTGCATCGCGGGGCTGCTGGCGCCTAGCACGGGCGAGGTCGTCCTCCGGGGCAAGGTCGTCACCGAGCCGCCCGAGGAGATGGCGCTCGTGTTCCAGGAGTACAGCCGCTCGCTGTTCCCGTGGATGTCCGTCCGCGACAACGTCATGCTCCCGCTTCGGCACAAGGCGGCGGTGAAGAGAGACGCGCGATCGCGTCTCGTCGAGGACGCGCTCGACGAGATGGGTCTCGCGAAGTTCATGGACCACTATCCGTGGCAGCTGTCGGGTGGGATGCAGCAGCGCGTGGCGATCGCCCGCGCGCTCGCGTACCAGCCCTCGATCCTGCTCATGGACGAGCCATTCGCCTCCGTCGACGCCCAAACGCGCGACGACCTCGAGGACCTCGTCCTCAAGGTGCGCGACGACTACGGCGTGACGATTCTCTTCGTGACGCACGACATCGACGAGTCCGTGTACCTCGCCGACCGCATCGTCGTCCTCACGCATGCCCCGACCCAGGTCAAGGAGATCATCCCGGTCGAGCTCGGGCCGAAGCGCGACCAGATCGAGACGAAGGAGCTCCCGGAGTTCGCGCACCTGCGCACGCACGTCTACCGGCTGATCAAGCGCGAGCGGGCCGACGAGGACGAGCCCTTGCCCGACCTCGTCGAGCCGACCGCCCGGTGAGGGCGGGTGGCAATCGGCGGTCCGCAGGTAGATAATCGTCAAACATTTCGTCAACAAGGAGGTTGACATGCACCGCAGCACCCGCCGGCGGGCGACGGCGCTGACCCTCTCTCTGCTCGCCAGCATCCTGGCCGCGCTCACCGTGCTCGTCGGGCCTTCGTCCGGAGCCTCGGAGCGAGCGTTGGCCACCGTCACCGTCAACACGCTGCCGATTGCGAACGGCTTTCCGCTCGATCTCGGAATCCAGAAGGGCTTCTTCGAGAAACGCGGCATCGAGATCAAGAAGGTCGTGCTCCAGAGCGGCAACGACATCGTCCTCGCCCTCTCCAACAACAACGGCGATATCGGCTATATCGGGTGGACGCCGGCGTTCATCGCGAATACGTCGGGCATCGACATCGTGACCGCGGCTGCCAGCGAGGTGGAGGGGACGAGCGTCGCCGACAACTGGCAGAACGTCCTCGTCAAGGGATCGAGCGCGATCCGCACACCTCAGGACCTCGCGGGCAAGACGATCGCCGTCAACGCTCTCAAGGGCGTGTCCGAGGTCGTGATCAGGGGCGCGCTGAAGAAGCTCGGAGTCGATCCACAGTCCGTGAGGCTGACGCCGATTCCCTTCCCGGCCATGCGCACCGCGCTAGCGAACGGGCAGGTCGACGCCATCCACACGCCGGAGCCGTTCATGTCGCAGGCCTTGAACCAGGACGGCGCACGCATCGTCCTCGCCCCGGGGCCGGCGATCATGCAGTTCCTGCCCAACGGCGTCTACGTCGCACGCTCGTCCTGGGCAAGGGAGAATCCCGCGCTCGCGCGGCAATTCCGACTTGCGATCAACGAGTCGCTCCTCTACTCACAGGCGAATCCCAACGAGATCCGCGCGCTGCTGCCTGCTGCGATCCGGGACATCCGCCTGCCCGTGTGGAGCCCGGTGCTCGACAGGAAGAAGCTGCTCCAGCTCGCGATGCTCGCGAGGGAGTTCGGGGCGATCCAGAGGCTGCCCGACATGACGAAGCTCGTGCCGGGGAACATCTCGAGTGGCGTCATCGTCAAGGGCGAGGTCGGTCGGACGACGATTTCGCTCAAGCTCGACAAGCAGGCGGTGAGGACGCTCACGCCGGGTGCGGACACCTTCGCAATCGTCGACAGGTCGTCGAAGCAGAACTTCCACCTCAAGGGCCCGGGAGTGGACCGCAAGACGACCCTCAAGCGGGCCGGGAAGGCCACATGGACGGTTGTCCTGCGGAAGGGCACGTATCGCTACTTCTCCGACGCGAACCCAAAGCTCAAGGGGTCGTTCAGGGTCGACGACTGACCACTTCGTCCTCAGAGGGGCCGGCACGCCGGCCCCTCTGGCGACCTGACGCAAGGAGGACGTAGATGCGCATTCACAAGCCTCGCCGCCGAGTGACGACGCTCACGCTGACGGTGCTCTGCAGCATCCTCGCCGCGCTGACCGTGCTCGTCGGGGCGTCGGCCGGCGCGTCGGACCGTGCGCTCGCGACGGTCAACGTCAACACACTGCCGATCTCGAACGGCCTGCCGCTCGATCTCGGGATCAGCAAGGGGATCTTCGAGAAGCACGGCATCGAGATCAAGAAGACGGTCCTGCAGAGCGGGAACGACATCGTGCTCGCCCTGTCGAACGACAACGGCGACATCGGCTACATCGGCTGGGTGCCGGCCTTCATCGCCGACACGGCCGACATAAACATCGTCACTGCCGCGGCCAGTGAGGTCGAGGGGACGAACATCGCCGACAACTGGCAGGACATCCTCGTGAAGGGGTCGAGTGCGATCCGGACGCCCCAGGATCTCGCCGGCAAGACGATCGCCGTCAACGCGCTGAAGGGCGTCGGGGAGGTCGTGATCAGGGCGGCGTTCAAGAAGCTCAACATGAGCCAGGGCGACGTCAAGCTCCTCGCGGTCCCGTTCCCCGCCATGCGTTCGGCGCTCGCCAACGGACAGGTGGACGCCATCTGGACACCCGAGCCGTTCCGGACACAGGCGATCTCGATCGATGGCGCGCGGGTCGTGATGGCGCCGGGGCCCGTCGTCATGCCCTTCCTGCCCAACGGCATGTATGCGGCCCGCAAGGAGTGGGCGTCGGCGAACCCCGCCGTCTACCGGAATTTCCGGCTGGCGCTCAACGAGTCGCTCGTATACGCGCAGGGTCACCCGGACGAGATCAGGGCGCTGCTGCCGGCGGCGACCCGTGACGTCCGCCTGCCGGTATGGAGCCCGATCCTCGACCGTGGCAAGCTGCTCCAGCTCGCGCGCTACGCGAGGGAGTTCGGCGTCATCCAGCGGCTGCCGGACATGACGCAGCTCGTCCCTGGGACGATCGCGACTGGCGTCATCCTCAAGGGTGTAGTCGGCGGGACGACGATCTCGCTCAAGCTCGACAAGCAGCCGGTCAAGACCCTCGAAACAGGCACCGACACATTCGCCATCGTCGACCGGTCGGCGAAGCAGAACTTCCACCTGAAGGGCCCGGGTGTGGACCGGAAGACGAATCTCAAGAAGGCCGGCAAGGCCACGTGGACGGTAGCCCTGCGGAAGGGGACGTACCGCTTCTTCTCCGACGCGAACCCCAAGCTCAAGGGATCGTTCAGAGTCGGCTAGTCCCGTCGTCAGGGGGGCCGCCACCGCGCGGCCCCGCTGACGCTTACTAGGCTAGGGTCGTGCACGTCGTCGGCAGCATGGATCCGGGCTGGCTCTCGAAGGCGTACCTCGCCTACGACGAGCCCGGCGGGACGGCCGTGTTCGTCGACTCGGGCGCACCTCTCGAGCCACTGGTCGCTGCCGTCGACGAGCACGGGCTCACCGTTACCCACCTGCTGACGACGCACGGCCACGAGGACCACGTCGCCGGCCACGACGAGCTCGTCGAACGCTTCTCGTGTCCGGTTGTCACCGGTGCCGTGGAGACGGGTGGCCTGAAGATCGACGCGCTGCCCACGCCGGGGCACTCACCTGACGGCGTCGCGTTCGTCGCCAACGGCGAGGCGGTCTTCACCGGCGACACGCTCTTCAAGAGCTCCGTCGGCGGCGGCGACTTCGAGACCGTGAAGCGGTCGGTGATGGATGTGCTCATGACGCTCCCGCAGGAGCTCGGGGTCTACCCCGGGCACACAGAAGAGACGACGATCGGCGACGAGTGGGAGTCGAACCCATTCGTGCGCGTCTGGCGCGGGGCGGAGCCGGAGGGCACCGACCCGTGCCGTGTCGGCGGCGAGGACGCGACGCTCATCGTCTGGTCGCCCGATTACGACGGCAAAGGGAAGGCGTGGGTGCGCTTCTCCGACGGGCGCGACGCGATCGTCGGCGGTTCCAGGGTGGAACGACGGTCCACATGACCGGCCTCGGGCGGCTGCAAAGCGTCGCCACGCGGCGTCCTCAGTCGCACCCGTACGCTCCGCCCGCGGCGGGTACGAGTGCTCCCTGCGTACTGGCGTGGCTTGCTTTTCGCTCGCCCGAGCGACGGCCGAGCGAACCGTCGCCCCACCCCCTCGAGCGCTGACGGCGTGAAGCTCGGCGCCGTCTTCCCGCAGACGGAGATCGGAGCCGACCCGGCCGGCGCACGCGAGTACGCGCAGGCCGTGCAGGAGCTCGGGTTCGACCATCTCATGGCCTATGACCACGTGCTGGGGGCGGACGATGCCCGGCATCCTGGCCTCGTCGGCCCGTACCGAGCAGAGCACATGTTCCACGAGATCCTCGTGCTCTTCGGCTACATTGCCGCCGTCGCGCCCGAGCTCGAGCTCGTCACCGGCGTGGTCATCGCGCCGCAGCGGCAGACGGCTCTCCTCGCCAAGCAGGCGGCGGAGATCGACATCCTCACCGGCGGCCGCTTCCGACTCGGCCTCGGCATCGGCTGGAACCCCGTCGAGTACGAGGCGCTCGGTGAGGACTTCACGAACCGGGGCCGGCGCTTCGAGGAGCAGATCGAGCTCATGCGGCGGCTCTGGACGGAGCAGCTGATCGACTTCGAGGGCCGCTGGCACACGGTGACGGCGGCCGGGCTCAACCCGCTGCCCGTGCAGCGGCCGATCCCGATCTGGATCGGGGGCTCGGCCGAGCGCGCGCTACGACGGACGGCGCGCCTCGCCGACGGCTACTTCCCGCAGCGGCCGCTCGAAGGCGGCTGGCCGGCGACGCTCGAGGGCATGCGCGAGTGGCTGGAGGAGGCGGGGCGCGACTGGTCGTCGTTCGGCATCGAGCAACGGATCAATGTGGCCGAGGGGAATCCGGACGACTGGCGGCAGACGGCCGACGAATGGCGTAGCCTCGGCGCGACGCATCTGTCGCTCGTGACGACGGGCGCCGGTCTGGAGAGCCCAGGCGGGCACGTCGAGCGGCTGCGGGAGGCCAAGGAGGCGCTGGCTTGATCGTTCCGGAGGACATCGAGCGGTACGCCGAAGAGCACACGACGGCTCCAGGGCCGTTGCTCCAGGAGCTCTACGACGAGACGTACGCGACACTCGAGCTCCCGCAGATGATCGCGGGGCCGCTCCAGGGCAGGTTCCTCGAGTTTCTCGTCTGGTGTCTCCGCGCGGAGCGCGTGCTCGAGATCGGCACGTTCGCGGGCTACGCGGCGGTGTCGATGGCTGCCGGTCTCGCGCCGGGCGGGAGGTTGGACACGTGCGAGGTCGACGAGGATCGCGCAGCGTTCGCGCAGGGGTACATCGACCGCAGCGAGTACGCCGACCGGATCACCGTCCACCACGGTCCTGCGCTCGAGACCATCGCTCGGCTGGAGGGTGACTTCGACTTCGTCTTCATCGACGCCGACAAGGGCGGCTACATCGACTACTACGAGGCCGTGTTGCCGCGCCTCTCAGAACACGGCCTCATCGCTGCCGACAACACGTTGTCCGGCGGTCGTGTCCTGGACGACAACCCCGAGTCGCGGACGGACGCGATCGTCCGCTTCAACGAACACGTCCGAAGTGACGGGCGCGTCGTGGTCGTACTGCTCCCGTTCCGCGACGGCGTCACCCTCATCCGCCGTCGCTCATGAACACGGCCAGACGCCTTCCTTCGGCGCGCAGCTCGCGCTCGGCTGAACGCGACAGCTTCTCGTAGGGCTCGAGCTCGATCTTCCCGTCGTCATGGCGCCACGCCCCGGCCACGCACCCGTCGACGAGGAACGTCGGCACCGACGGCGGATTCTTCGTCGAGAAGACGATCGGCCGGTACTCCTCGGGCATGGGGCCCGTCCGGCGAGCGTGCACGAGGAGCACTGCGTCCCACCAGGGGAGGAAGCGGACCGGTGCGGGCGTGTCCGCGGGCGGCAGTGGGGCGCGGGGGAGATCGAGCAGCTCGCCGCCCCGGTCGTCTCGGAAGCTGCGCAGCCGGAGGCCTGCCGCCGGCCCTTCGAGGTACTTCGCGGGCACACCGGCCCACGACGAGACGTCCTCGAGCGAGGCCGGCCCGAAGGAGCCGACGTAGCGACGGATCAGGTGCTCGAGACCGTCGTGCTCGGTCACGTCACACGGTCCCAGCCAGCGGTCGGCGAGCGCATACAGATCGGCGCGACGCCTGTCCCACGTCCCGGACGGCGGGAGCCGCACGAGGTTCTCCCACAGAGGGACGTGAGGACTGAGGAGGCCGCCGAGCTCTCTCGCCGGCTTCGCGCCATCGGCCAGGGCCCGTCGCAGCGCTTTCGCCCGCCGGCGCATGGCAGGCGCAGTCTGCCGGTCCACGCGGAGCTGCCAGTCGCGGGCGGACTGTCGCAGACCTGCCGCGTACAGCCAGTACTCACGCGCCGAGACCAGATGGATAGTCGTGCGCATCAACGTTCCCTGAACGACCGTGCGCCGCTCGAGCGCGCGCGTCAGCTGCTCGCGCCGGAAGCCTTCGAGGCACGACCAGAGCCGGACGTACGCGTTCGGCGCGTACTGGTTCTGGATCCCGCCGATGCGGTCGAGGGCGTGCGGGATCGAGAGGTTCGTGCGCCGGAGGAGGAGCTGGCGGGCGAGCAGCGCTCGGTTCAGCTCCCGCTGGGTGAGGACGCGGTCGCTCACGGGAGAAACAGGAGCAGCCGCTCCTCCTCGGCCGCGAGCTCGTCGGCGACACCGCGCGGCAGCCGTTCGAACGGCTCGACGCGCAGACGTTTCTTCTCGACCTTCCAGGTGCCTGCGACGAAGCCGTCGACGAGGATCGTCTGCGCGACGTCGCCGTTCGGCGCGATGACGCGCCTGCGATAGCGCTCCGGGAGGATCCGCGCCCGTTCCGGGGGCCAGTACGCGAGCAGCGGCGAGTCCCACTTCGCGAGCAGACGCACGGGCGCGTGCGTGTCCTCTCCCGGAAGCGGCGCACGGGGGAGGTCGTAGAGCAGGCGACCAGCCTCGTCGCGAAAGATCCTCGGTGCGCTGTCGAGCACCTCGCGGATGGCCGGCGTACGCACGCCGATCCACGACGCCATGTCGTCCACCGTCGCCGGCCCGAACGCCGCGAGGTAGCGTCGCAGGAGATGCCGCATCGGCGCGTCCGGAATCTCTGGTGTGTCGCCGACCCAGTCCTCGTAGGCAATGAAATGCGCGCCGCGGCGGAAGTTGTACGTCCCCGACGGCGGCAGGTGGACGAGTCGCGCGTGCATGAAGGAAGTCGTCCAGAGCGGCCAGATCTCGCCGGGCTTCAGCCGCCGTCCTGCGAGGCCGATCATCAGCTGTCGCCACTCGTCCCAGGTGCGCGGCGGCTCGGCCGTCGCCGCTCGCAGCCTCTCGGCGATGTCGTCGATGTTCACGGGGAACATCCGCTCCACCCTTGTGCGACGCGCCTCGACGAGCGCCGCCGCGTACAGCGGATAGTCGGCGCTCGACACGAGATGGAGCGTCGAGCGCATGAGCGTCGCCTTGACGACCCGCTTCGCGGCGAGGGCCCGCTCGAGCTGGGAGATCCGGAAGCCCTCGAGCCGCGTCCAGAGCGCGATGTACGGTGCGGGCGACCACTGGGCCTGGAGCGCGCCGACCCTCTCGATCGCGCGCGTGGCGGGCAGCCTGGCCCGTTTCAGCAGCAGCTGCCGCGCGAGCAACGCTCGGTTCAGCTCGCGGAGGGTGAGGACCCGTTCCGCTATTCGACGGTGGTGACGAGCTCGTAGGCGGACGCGCTCATGTCGTCGCAATGAGCCCGGACACGTCCCAGGCGTTCCTCGAACTCGGCGTGGTCCCTCCACGCGCGCTGCGCGTCGGCGCTCTCCCACAACCCGAAGCTCAGGAAGTGGCTCGGCTGCCCAAGCTCGCGTGCAAGCCGGAACGTCCCCGACCCGGGCAGCTCACCGGCCCAGCTCACGAACTCCGTCCACGCCTCGACGAACGCATCCTCCTCGCCCGCCTTCACCATCCACGCCCCGCTCGTGTACGTCTCGGTCATTGCCTCTATCGTAAGCGGTCTGTGGCGCTCAAGCTCCATCGGTGCCGGTTCACGTGGGTCCCATTCGACACGTGCTCGCGTGTCCAGCGGGCGCTCGACGACGAAGGGATCGAGTACGAGCTCGTGACCTATCCCTGGGCGCGATGGAAACGCGACCAGATCGTTGCGCTCTCGGGCCAGAAGTACTACCCGGTGATCGAGTTCGAGGACGGCACGATCTACCGCGAGGAGTCGAAGGACATGGCCGCGACCATCCGCGCGGGCAGGCTCGACCAGAAGCGCGGAGGACCCGCTGCCAGGGGCTAGAATGTGCCCTTCCCGGGGCTATAGCTCAGCTGGGAGAGCGCCTGGATCGCACCCAGGAGGTCGGCGGTTCGAATCCGCCTAGCTCCATCCGGCGGCCGAAAGTCTCACGACTTTCGGCCGGGAGGCGCTCTCCGAGAGCCGCGGTAAGCCGCGGCCGCGCATGTCGGCGACGTGACTCTTGAAGCAAGACCCGTTGTAGGCGACGATGTACACGTGACGAACGTCGCCGAGCCCGGCCCCGCAACTCGGACGCTTCTAGAGCGCGATGAGGCGCTCGAGAAGCTCGAGCATGGGCTCGCCAGCGTCGTGAGCGCGCGCGAGGGGCGGCTCGCCCTCGTTCGCGGTGAGGCGGGGATCGGCAAGACAGCGCTCGTGAAGCACTTCAGCGGCGAGCACGCCGGCGATTCCCGGGTCCTGTTGGGGACGTGCGACTCGCTCTTCACGCCGAGACCGCTCGGGCCGATGGTCGACATAGCCCGGTCCGCAACAGGCGATCTCGGGCGACTCGTCGAGGATGGCGCGACTCCGCATCAGGTCGCCATGGAGCTGCTCGAGGAACTGTCGGCGACCACGACGCTCCTCGTCGTCGAGGACGTGCACTGGGCGGACGAGGCGACGCTCGACGTTCTTCGCCTGCTCGGACGACGAATCGATCAGGTACCCGCTCTCGTGCTCGCAACGTATCGCGACGACGAGCTCGACCGCCTTCATCCACTGAGGACGGTTCTGGGTGAGCTGGCGAACGCGCACGGCGTGCTTCGCATCTCGCTCTCACCGCTCTCACGAAGCGCGGTCGATCAGCTTGCAGCCCTGGCCGACCGTGACGGGGAGGCCGTCTACGAGATGTCTGACGGCAACCCCTTCTTCGTCAGCGAGATTCTCGCCAGCGACAACGGCGACGTGCCGTCCACCGTTCGGGACGCCGTACTGTCCAGGGTCGCCCGCGCCGGCGAGTCGGCGCGAGGGCTGCTCGAGCTCGTCGCGCTGGCTCAGCCACGAACCGAGGTGCCGCTGATCGAAGCACACGCATCCCTCGAGGACCTAGACGCGTGCCTCGATGCCGGATTGCTCGTGATGGAGGGCGGGACGGTCTCGTTCCGGCACGAGCTCGCCCGGCGTGCCGTCGAGGCGGCAGTTCCGCCCGGAAGAGCGCTCGAGCTCCACCGGAAGATCCTCTCCAGCCTCGAGGAATCATCAGCGCCGCCCGATCTCGTGCGCCTGGCTCACCATGCCGAAGGCGCACGCGACGCAGAGGCCGTCCTCCGCTATGCACCGGCTGCCGCCGGTCGCGCGGCGTCGTTCGGAGCGCACTGGGAAGCAGCCGCACAGTACGGCCGGGCGCTTCGCTTCGGCGACGGGCTGGACCCCGGCCCGAGAGTGACCCTGCTCGGAGCGCACTCGTACGAGTGCTTCCTCACGAACCAGGAGGAAGAGGCATTGGGCTCGATTTCGAACGCCGTCGATCGGCTGCGCGGGCCTGGCGCTGAGCTTCAGCTCGGCGCGATGCTGCGGTGGCGGGCAACCGCGTCGCTCGTCTGGGGCGACATCGGAGCCGCTGCGCGCAGTGCACAGGAGGCGGTCTCGGTGCTCGAGGGGGTGGAACCGGGATACGAGCTCGCAATGACGTACAACGTGCTCGCGTCGCTGACGAACCTCGACGAGAGCTCGGACGAGACACGCGACTGGATTACGCGCGCGCTCGAGCTCGCCGACGAGATCGAGAGCGTCGAGCCGCGGATCGCGGCCCTGGCGACACTCGGCACTGCAATGGTGATGGACGGCTCCCAGGACGGGTGGGCACGGATCGACGACGCGCTCGATGTCGCCCAGCGCGATGGTCTCGAGAATCAGGTCGGACGGGCATATGTGCTCGCAGGGATCGCTGCCTCGCGCGCGCGGTCACTCGTGCGCATGCGGAGCTACGTCGAGCCCGCGCTCGCGTACTGCGAGGAACGCGATCTCAAGATCTGGGGCCAGTTCCTGCTGGCGATGCGTGCCTGGCTCGAGTTCGAGGAGGGCGACTGGGATGCCGCCTCTTCGACGCTTGGGGTCGCGATGGCCCACAGCTGCAAGGCGATGCTGGCCCAAGCCAACATGACTCTCGGCCTGCTCCGAGCCCGTCGCGGCGACGCCGGCGCGGAGGAGCCGCTCGCGGAGACTGAGCAGCTCGTGGAGAGGGGCGCCGACTCGCTGTGGTGGACGTCGCAGCTGGCCGCCGCGAAGGCAGAGACGGCCTGGCTCCTCGGAAAGACTGAAACGATCGGAGAGGCCACCGAACGCGTATTCGTGGTAGCCCTCGAGCGTCGTGCATCGTGGCCCGTCTCGGAGCTCGGCTACTGGCGCGGGGTCGCCGGAATCGACGTGGAGCTTCCCGACTACGCACGCGGCCCGTTCGCAGCGCAGGCCCGCGGAGACTGGGCTAGCGCCGCAGAGCAATGGGGGGAGGCCGGCTGCCCGTACGAAGCCGCTCTCGCCCTCGCCGAGGGCGACGAGGTCGCTCAGCGCAAGGCCCTGGACGAGCTCAACCGCCTCGGAGCACGAGCGGCTGCGCGAATCGTCGCGCGCAGGTTGCGCGCACGGGGTGCCCGTGGGCTTCCCCAGGGGCCGCGACACACGACGCAGGCGAGTCCGGCGGGCCTCACCGTCCGCGAGGCGGAGGTTCTGGACCTCCTCGCCGAAGGGCTCCGTAACGCCGACATCGCAGAGCGGCTCGTCCTGTCTCGCCGAACGGTGGATCACCACGTTTCCTCGATCCTCCGTAAGCTCGGGGCTCGTTCGCGAGGTGAGGCAATCGCCGCCGCCGACCGCCTCGGTCTTCTGGAACATAGGTAGTCGCGTACCGCGCAATTAGGTACTTCTGCCGCAGACGGCGCCGGCCGTCTGCCGCACGATCGTCGTGTGGAGGCGACAGGTCGATTGCTACGTCCGACGGGGTCTCTCGGCGCCGTCGTCTTGATGTGTCTGGCCGTTGCTGTGCCCGCCCGAGGCGAAGCCTTAGCTCTCGAGCCCAGGTCGCTCGTACGCGCAGAGACGATTCGGGCCCAGCTCGATGCTCGCTACCGAGCGCTGCCGAGCCGTGGGTTGGCAGTCACGGAGGCGAGCTCGACCGGCGTGGTCGAGTCATTTGCGCTCCTGGCGCCGGACCTGCTCGAGATTCGCTACCTCTCCGCCGACAACGGCATCTGGTACACGATCTGCCCGGCCGGCGCTGTCTGCCCCTACCCCGTTGGTCGCGTCGCCCGCCCCGCGGCGGATCTCGTTCCGCGCCGACTGGCCCTCGAGCTCGCCCTCCGCACGTTCCTCGAGACGTCGGCGGAGGTCGTCGGTGTCTCACTTCCCACCGCGAGCTTCACGGCGTTCATCGTCGAACGAACCGAGCTCGCGCGCGAGGTCGATCTCGCTTCCCTGACGAAGCAGTTGAGGCGCTACCGCTCGCGCGCCTTGCCACCATCCCTCGAGCAGATCGTGGATCGGGTCACTCGGCCGCGGGTATTCCTCTGTCTCGGGCTGGAGCCGACTTCCGGCGGGAGACTCGCCTGGGCGGGGCTACCCCGATGGCGGAGTGCGCCCAGCACGTAATGCGGATCGGCCGCGCCGGGCCCTCGCCGCGAGCGCACACGCGCTCGCGATGAGCAGGAGCCCCAGGAGGACGAGCCCGGGCGCGTCACCGGCCATTCCCCACAGGCCCGACATGACCCCGAGGGCCGCGACGCCGACAGCGGTGGCGAGGCTTCCCGCTCCCTTCAGTGTCAGCTCGAGTGCGATGCCGATGACCGCCAGCAGGACGCCGACGACGACGAAGTCCCCGACGGTCCAGACCACCTCGTCGGTGAACTGCATCGCCATCAACGGCACCGACAAGACCACTGCCACGCCGAGGGCGATGCGGACCGCGGATCGATGGAGCAGCTTGCTCGTCTGCATTGCGCTCCCACGAGCGTACGTGAGGGGGCCGCTCGCGCGGCCCCCCTCACTCCGTTCGTGAGCCTAGGTACTCGACCGCGCGATCTTCACCGGCGCGAACGTGTGCGTCCTCGCGCCGCCGTACTGGACGAAGCCGTCCCAGACCTCGTAGCGCCACGTGCCTGCGCTCGGGAACACGACGCGGGCACGGTAGACGCCGAGGTTGCTCATCCACTTCGCCCGGAAGGTCTTTGACACTTTGGAGCTCGAGCTCGCCGAGCGGGCAGCCGCGATCTTGCGGATCGTGATCGTCGGCTTCAGGCAGCACAGCGGCTGACTCGCGAGGCCGTGCTGGAGCACCCTGATGTTCACGACCCACGGCTCGCCGGCAGACACGTCCTTCGGCGACGAGCTCAGCTTGACGGTCGCCCAGCCTCCGGCGAGCGCCGTGCTCGCGCCCACCAGCGCCAGGGCTGCGGCGAGGATGATCAGTGGCTTGCGCATGCGCGCCTCCTCGGTCGGATGCAGCAGATACACCTCCGCGCCGTCTGAGGTTCCGCGCCGCGACCATCGCTGACGGCGCGAAGTTGTTCGACAACCTTGGCCTGTCTTCGCGGCGTCGGAGCGGGCGTAGAATGGAACTGGTCAGAACCGGAGGGAGTGCGCCCTGCACCGCCGTCTGCAAATCGGCCTGGCCTGTGTTGCGGCGGCCGTCGCTGTCGGATCAGCGCGAGCCACTGAGGCCACAACCCTCGCGTCCGGAACGGGCACGGAGGACACCGTCCGTAGGCTGGTCGCCGATGGGGCGCCAGGCGCGATCGCCCTCGTGCGCACGAGGGGCGGAACGAAGGGAGCAGTCGCCGGCCTCGCGCGAGTCACGCCGAGATTACGCCTTCGCATCGTCGACCGCTATCGCATCGCGAGCGTCACGAAGACGTTTGTCGCGACCCTAGTCCTACAACTCGTGGAAGAGGGAAGGCTCGGGCTCGACGACACCGTGGAACGCAGGTTGCCGGGCTTTGTCCCGAACGGCGCAGGGATCACGATGCGCCAACTGCTCAATCATACGAGCGGGCTCTTCGACTACGACAGCGACGAGGAGTGGCAAGCCGCGCGCTTCGCCAGGCCCGGGCGCGTCTGGACGCCACGCGAGCTCGTCGGCGTCGCGACGGCACACCCGCCGCTGTTCAAGCCCGGATCGAGCTGGGCCTATTCCAACACGAACTACGTCCTGCTCGGGCTCGTGGTGGAGGCGGTCACCGGCCGTTCGCTCGCACGGCAGCTCGGGCAGCGGCTCTTTGGACGGCTCTCGTTGCGCTCGACTTCGTTTCCGACACGAACCGCGATCGGAGGGCGATTCGCTCACGGCTACGTCGTCAGCCGTCCGCCGATCCCGCGCCCTCCGGGGACGCTCGTCGACGTCAGCACTCTCCTCAGCCCCTCAGGGTGGGGAGCGGGCCAGATTGTCTCCAGTGCGGGGGACGTCGCCGCGTTCTACGCTGCGCTGCTCGGCGGTCGTCTGCTGCAGCCGGCTGTGCTGGCAACCATGAAGACGCCTGTCGCCGGTCACGACTACGCGCTCGGCCTTGCCGTCTTTCACACGCCCTGCGGCAGGGCCTTCGGCCACGACGGGGACTTCCCGGGCTATCGCACCGTCGCCTTGTCGACTCCGAACGGTCGACGCGTCGCAGTGGTCATGGTCAACATCGACCGGAAGATCAGCGGGCCACGACTACTCGCCGATGCCCAAGAGGTCTTCTGCAAGGGCTGACGGCGCCGCGCCACCTA
Source organism: Actinomycetota bacterium (assembly GCA_046729255.1). Lineage (GTDB taxonomy): Bacteria > Actinomycetota > Thermoleophilia > Gaiellales > Gaiellaceae > PALSA-612. The sequence goes on along the minus strand of JBKPGF010000074.1, from coordinate 28,937 downwards.
GCGCTCGAGAACCGGCGCGGGTTGTCGTGCATGAGCGTCCGGCCGAGCTCAGTGACGTCGACCGGGCCGCGCAATGTTTCAACGGTGCTCACGATGCGAGTTCCGGGTGCCGGACCTGGAGCCGGTGCTCGCGATGGCGCAGCACCTCGTAGGCGACGACGAACGAGCACACGGCGCTCACGAGCGCGAGCGCGGCGAGCGCCGGGATCGTGAGCGCAGCGGGGATGAGGGCGAGCAGCGCGACGCCGCCGATCGTCCGCCGCCGGAAAACTCTCCTGGTCACTCGCAAGAGGAACGCGACGTGTCCGAGCAGATAGAGCGCCGCACCGCCGCACAGTGCGACAGCAGGCACCGTGTCGAGCGTCGCGCCGACGTCGCCGAGCGTCGTCTTCAGGCCGAGAGCGAAGAGCACGATGCCGGCCATCATCGGCAAGTGGAGATAGCTGTACGCGTGTAGCGCGAGCCAGTGAAGGACGGTCCCCCTCGCCTGCATGAGCCGCGTCCGCGCGAAGATCGCCGCCACGTCGAAGTAGAGCCACCAGAGCGCCGAGACGACGACGATGCCGAGCACCGCGGCCACGATCACCCCCGCGTCCACGTCGAACCCGGCGCCGATGCCGATGGCGATGATCGATTCGCCGAGCGCGATGAGGATGATCAGGCCGTGCCTTTCGGCGAAGTGCTCCGGCGCGACGGCCCACCCGTACTCGCCGACGCCGATGATGACCGGGCCGAGGTAGTCGATCGTCAGGGCGACGACCCACAGCGCAATGCGCTCGTTTCCGTCGAGAAAGCCGGCGACGATCAGCAACGTGGCGCCGAGAAGCGCTGTCGGGGCGAACCGGAGCAACGCAGGGATCCGGGTGGGATCCTCGCGGCTGACGACGGCCGACAGCACGAGGTGCAGGGCGCGGACGACGAAGTACGCGACGCCGAACAGCACGGCATCGTCACCGAAGGCCCCAGGCACCGACAGGGCGACGATCAGCATGGCCGCCGTCGACGCGAGCATCGCCAGCCGGTCGACGCCCTCGTCGACGTCGGACGCGCTCGTCAACCACGCGTACACCGCCCAGGCCCACCAGAGCGCGGCGAGCACGAGCATCCCGCGCAGCACGCCGGCCCATGTCGGGTCGGTTGCGAGCATGGTCGTGACCTCCGTCAGCGCGAACACGAACACGAGGTCGAAGAACAGCTCGAGCGGCGTTACCTGGTGCTCGGCATCGAGCTCGGGCTCCAATTCCTCTTCGGGCACACGCGGACCGTATCCGAGCAGTGTGTAGCGTAGGCTCGTGGCCGAGCGCGTCCTCACGCTCCGCGAGCTCAACCGCGCGACCCTCGCCCGCCAGCTGCTGCTCGAGCGCAAGCGGCTGTCGCCGGCGGCGGTCATCGAGCGCCTGGTGGGAGTGCAGGCCCAGTGGCCGCCGGCACCCTATGTCGGCATCTGGACGCGCACCACGAGCTTCCGGCGGGAGGCGCTGGAGCGCCAGCTGAGGTCGGGCGCCGTCATCAAGGCGACCGCCATGCGACAGACGCTGCACCTCGTCACCCGGCGGGACTACGCGCTGATTCGCGCCGCGCAGACCGAAACGAACTACCCGTGGCAGTCGGAGCTCGCGAAACGGCTCGCGCCGCTGGTGCGTTCGCTGGCCGCCGACGGCCCCGTGACGACGACGGAGGGTCTCGCGTTCCTCGAGGGAGAGCACGGCCTGACCGGGATCGACGCACGTCGCGCCTGGAGCGCGGCCCGGGTGCGCGCTCACGTCGTCCACCACCACGAGACGGCGCTCTGGCGCGCCCGTCCGGGCGGTCGGTACGTCGCGCTCGAGGAGCCGGAGGAACACGACCCCACCGAGGCGCGCGCGGAGATGTTCCGCCGCTACCTCGCCGCCTTCGGGCCGGCGTCGCGTCAGGACGTCAGGCAGTGGGTGATGATGCGCATGCCGGAGGTGCAGAGGGCGCTCGACCGGTTGGAGCCGCTGCGGCGCTTCCGCGACGAGCAGGGCCGCGAGCTCCTCGACGTCCCACGCGCTCCCCTCCCGGATCCCGAGGCGCCGGCGGCCGTTCGCTTCCTGCCGAAGTGGGACAACCTCCTGCTCGCGTTCGCCGACCGGACGCGCGTGCTCCCGGAGCAGTACCGCAAGACGGTCATCGGCCAAAACGGCGACGTCGCCCAGACGTTCCTCGTCGACGGGCTCGTCGCCGGCACGTGGGTTGTCGAGGACGGCCGCGTCGTCACGAAGCCGTTCACGCCGCTCTCACGCGCGGCGAAGGGCGACGTCGCGGAAGAGGGCGCGCGACTGGAAGCGTTCCTCGCCGACTAGCTACCGGCGCCGAACACCCAGAAGCTCTCGCCGCGCTCGGCCTCGAGCTTCGCGAGCTGCTCCCGGTGGATCTCTCGCACCCGCGCCGGGGTGATCGCCTCGTCGGCGCTCACCTCTTCCAGCTCGAGGCTCGTCTTGTCCTCGTAGAGGTTCTCGCCGATCAAGCGGGCCTGGCTGTCGTATGGCCAGATGAACGCCTGCCGGCTCCAGAGGTGGTAGACGGCCGCGGGATCCTCCACCTCGTAGCCGACCGCCTGGAGATCGGCGCCGCCGGCGAGCTGGTGGAACGTGAGCTCGTCCGCGATGCCCCAGTCGCCGACTGCGAGCAGGTCGTCGGAGTTCCAGAGCACGGCCTCGCCGACGCTGTTATAGAAATCGATCACGCCCTGCTTGCCCGTGATGACGGCCGGGTTCGCGCCCCACGTCACGCGGTAGACGGGCTCGTCGACCATCATGTCGGGCGCCGTGATCCGCTCGTAGTCGCCTGCCCCCTCGAGGTGCACGTGGCGCCAGAAGTTCAGGAGCATCGCGCGGTGCAGCGGGTTGGTCGTCTTCTCCAGCAACTCTGCCGTCGGGTTCATGCAGTCGTAGACGGCCTGCTCGAACCGGTTCACTCATTGCCCCCTTCCTGGCCGAGACCAAGCAGCCGCGCGGCGTTCTCCTTCAACACGAGCGGCCGCACGTCGTCCTTGAACCCGGCCTGCTCGAAGTCGGCGAGCCAGCGGTCGGGCGTGATCAGCGGGAAGTCGGAGCCGAAGAGCACCTTCGTCCGGAGCTGGGTGTTGGCGTACTGAACGAGCTGCGGCGGGAAGTACTTCGGCGACCAGCCCGAGAGATCGATCCAGACGTTGTCCTTGTGCAGACAGACGGAGATCGCCTCGTCCTGCCATGGGAACGAGGGATGCGCCAGGATGATCTGGAGCTCCGGGATGTCCCCCGCGACATCGTCGAGGCACATCGGGTTCGAATACTTGAGGCGGAAGCCCCCGCCGCCGGGAAGGCCGGTGCCGATGCCGCTGTGCCCCGTGTGAAAGAGCGCCGGCAGCCCCGCCTCCGCGATCGCCTCGTAGAGCGGGTACGCGGCGCGGTCGTTCGGGAAGAACTCCTGGAGGTTGGGGTGGAACTTGAAGCCTTTGACGTCGTGGTCTGCGATCAGCGCGCGGGCTCGCTCGACGGCGTCGGGGCGCGCCGGGTCGACGCTCGCGAAGGGGATCAGGACGTCGGCATTCGCGGCCGCGGCCTCCGCGATCTCCTCGTTCGGGATCGGTGGGATGCCGCTGCGCGACTCCCAGTCGACTGTGAAGACGACCGCGAGCATGTTGCGTTCGCGGTAGTACGCGGCGACATCGTCCACGGTCGGTAGCGCCTGGTTGCTCCGGAAATACTTCCGCGCCGCCTCGCGGAGCTCGGGAGGCATAGGGTCGTGGCCGGCCCGCGACAGCTCGGTGTGGACGTGGACGTCGATCGCCTCGATGGCCGCGACGTCGATCACGGCGAAACCGTACCCAGTTCGTCTTGCAGCGCCGCCCCCCACGAGAGGAGATCCCACTCCGCCCCCGGGCGGCCGATCAACGACACGCTCGTCGGCAGGCCGCTCCGTCTGCCCACGCCCGTCGGGAGCGAAACGACGGGGAACCCCGTCCAGTCCCAGTAGTGCGTCAGCGAGAGGTCGTCGAGATCGCCGAACGGCTCGTCGTAACCACGGCCGCGGAGAGGCGCCACGATCGGGATGGTCGGCTCGACGACGGCGTCGATCCGGTGCTCCTCGAGCCAGTCGATCCAGGCGGCCGTGTCCTCGGCGCGCCCGTTCTGGCTCCCGACGTACTCCTCCGCCGTCATCGCCCGCTGCTCGGCGTGCTCGAGCCGGGCGCGATTCGAGAAGCGGTACTCGCTCCAGCGATCCGCGAAACGCCGGTGGTAGGGGAGCATCTCCGTGAGCACGAGGTCGAAGAACTCGCCGACGACTTCCAGCTGCGCCTGGGGAGGAGGCGGCTCGACGCGCTCGCCGGGAAGCGCCGCGAGGGCGCGCTCGAACCCATCTGCGACGTCCGGGTCGAGATCCGCGATGCGCGGGGAAACGGCATAGCGGCGCAGTGAACCGCGCTCGGCCGGTGGGTCGACACGGGCAAGCGCTGCCAGCAGCGGCTCGCAGTCGCGCACGGTGCGGGTCATCGGCCCGGCATGGTCGAACGTGGGCGAGAGCGGGACGATGCCGCGCAGCGAGACGAGCCCACGTGTCGGCTTGATCGTCGACGTCCCGCACTCCGCCGACGGGATGCGGAGGGAGCCGGCGGTGTCGGTGCCCGTGGCGGCCGCGACCTGGCCGGAGGCGAGCGCGGCCGCGGACCCTCCGCTCGAGCCGCCCGCAGAGCGCTCGAGTGCCCATGGATTCCCCACTTGGTCGGTCGTGCCGCCACAGGCGAACTCATGCGTGTGCAGGTGGCCGAGCAAGACCATCCCCTCGGCGGAGAGCCGCGCCCACGCGTCGCAGTCGCGGTCGGGAACGTCGTCGAGCACGCCGCTCGACGCCGTCAGCGGCTTGCCGGCGACGGCGTAGAGGTCCTTGAGCCCGATTGGGACGCCGCAGAGGATGGGCGCTTCACCCGAGGCGAGCCGCTCGTCCGCGGCCGCCGCCGTCGCGAGCGCATCCTCCTCGTAGATGCGCGCCCACGCGTTGATCGAGTCGGGGTCGCCGTGGTGGCTGTGAACGCCGTCCCGCTCCCGGATCCGCGTCAGGCACGCCTCGGCGAGCTCGCGCGATGAGAGCGTCCCCGCATGGAGAGCTTCGGATGCTTCCAGCACTCCGAGGTCGGCCGCGTCTGTCACGGGTCGATCATCTCACCTCGGTCGCGGGAACTCATCCGTGCCCGTGCTATACACGGCTGCGCATGGCCCACCGCACGACACCGCCGTTTCGCGCCGACCACGTGGGCAGCCTGCTCCGCCCACCGGCGCTGTTGCAGGCCCGTGAGGATCACGCAGCCGGACGGATCGACGACGACGCGCTGCGGGCGACCGAGGACGAGGCGGTGCGCGATGCCGTGAAGATGCAGAAGGACGTCGGTTTGAGCCTCGCCACCGACGGCGAGTTCCGCCGCGCGTCGTGGCACATGGACTTCATCTACCAGCTGGGCGGCGTCGTTCGGCACCCTGAAGAGCGGCTCACGATCGAGTTCCACAGCGACCAGGGCGATCTCGAGGCGGTGTTCTCGGGCATGCACGTCGAGGACAAGCTGTCTCTCCCGGACACGATCTTCGGGGACGACTTCACGTTTCTGCAGGAGGCTGTGAACGGCGCCACGCCGAAGCTCACGATCCCCTCGCCCAGCATGGTCCACTACCGCGGCGGGCGGGCCTCGATCGATCCGCGGGTGTACCCGGAGCTCGGGGCCTTCTGGGCCGACCTGACGGCCGCCTACCGAGAGGAGGTGCGTAGGCTGGGTGAGCTCGGCTGCACGTACCTCCAGCTCGACGACACGAGTCTCGCGTACATGAACGACGCCAACCAGCGCGCGTACGTCGCGTCGATCGGCGGTGACCCTGCCCACCAGCACGAGGAGTACATCCGCCATATGAACGAGGCGCTCGCCGACCGGCCCGCCGGGATGGCGGTGACGACGCACCTCTGCCGCGGAAACTTCCGCTCGTCGTGGGTCGCCTCGGGCAGCTACGACTTCGTCGCCGAGGCGCTCTTCAACGAGCTCGAGGTCGACGGCTACTTCCTCGAGTGGGACGACGAGCGCTCGGGCGGCTTCGAGCCGCTGCGGCTCATGCCGAAGGGGAAGGTGGCCGTGCTCGGGCTCGTGACCACGAAGCGAGGGGAGCTCGAGTCGAAGGACGAGCTCAAGCGGCGGATCGAGGAAGCGGCCACGTACGTCGACGTCGATCAGCTCTGCCTGTCGCCGCAGTGCGGCTTCGCATCGACCTTCGAAGGCAACGAGCTCAGCGTCGAGCAGCAGGCGGCGAAGCTCCGCCTCGTCGTCGAAGTGGCCGACGAAGTCTGGGGCGCTTGACAACAGTTCGCGACGCGACGTTCGACGTCTTCCGCCGCCGCGGGCTGACGACGATGTTCGCGAACCCGGGATCGACCGAGGTCCCGTTCCTCGCCGGACTGCCGGACGACATCCGCTTCGTGCTCGGCCTGCACGAGACCGCAGTCGTCGGCCTCGCCAGCGGACTGGCGATCGGAAGTCGTCGCCCCGCGCTCGTCCTCCTGCACACGACTGCGGGGCTCGGCACGGCCGTCAGCGCGCTCGCGACCGCACGGGTGAACCGTGCGCCGCTCGTCGTGGTAGTCGGCCAGCAGGACCGCCGCCACCTCGCGCACGAGCCGTTCCTCGCCGGGCGGCTTGCGGGCCTCGCCGGCGAGTACCCCGTCAGCGTCGACCAGCCCGCGCTGGCGCAAGACGTACCAGCCGCCATCGAGCGGGCGTTCCACTCGGCGGAGGCAAGGCGCGGGCCGGCGCTCGTGATCGTGCCCATGGACGACTGGGAGCAGCCGGCAGACGAGGAGCGGGAGCCGGCGGCTGCGGTCGGGCCCGTCCTGCGCAGCTCCTCCGCGGCTCCCGAGGTGGTCGACGCGCTCGTGACGTTCCTCGCGGAGGCGACCTCCCCGGCCCTCGTCGTCGGCGCGGGCGCGGACGACGAAGCGACGGGGGCGGCCCTCGTCGAGCTGGCGGAGCGGCTCGTGTCGCCGGTCTTCCAGGAGTCCTTCGGCGGCCGCGCCGGCTTCCCGCAGGATCACCGGCTGTTCGGCGGCGTCCTACCGGCCGAGCGCGGGCGGCTTCGCGACCGGCTGGCGCCCTATGACACGATCCTCGTCGTCGGCGCCCCCGCCTTCCGCCAGGCGCCGTACGTTCCGGGCCGCTTTACGTCCCCGGGAACGCGGATTGCCGTGATCGGAGATCACGAGGACGAGGTGCACCGCAGCCCGGCCGACCTCGCCGTCTTCGGCCCGCCTGCCGTCGTCTGCCGAGAGCTGGCCGGCCGGGTTCCGAAGCGCGACGCCGAGCCGCCTGAGCAGTTCCGTCCAACGCCGCCCCCCGCGCCGCCGCCTGCCGGTGAGCGCCTGACGGCGAGCCACGTGCTCGCGGCGCTGGCCGAGCGACTGCCGCGAAACGCCGTCGTCGTGGAGGAGGCCCCGGTCGACCGCCCCGACATCCACGCACGCTTGCCGGCACGCGAGCCGCTCGGCTACCTCAGCGCCGCCCAGGGCGGCCTCGGCTTCGCCATGCCGGCCGCCGCCGGCGTGCGCATGGCTTTGCCGGACCGACCGGTCGTGGCGGTGGTCGGGGATGGGTCGGCCGTCTATGGCGTCCCCGTCGTCTGGAGCGCCGCGCACTACGGGATCGGCGCGCTCTTCGTCGTGCTCGCGAACGAGCGTTACGCCGTCATGGACCGCCTCGTCGAGCGGGGTCATGGCACTACAGGTCCCTGGCCGGCGTTCGCGGAGATCGAACTGGCGACGATCGCACGCGGCTTCGGCTGTCGCGCCGAGCGCATCACGACGCACGACGAACTGCTCTCGGTGATGGACGACGTCGTGCCGACGCTCGCGGAACGGTCCGAGCCGCTCGTGCTCGACGTCCTCGTCGAACCGACGCTCGACTTCGCGCCGTAGTCCTTGCACGGGCGGTCGCAATGAAGAAAGATTCACACGATCGTCAACAATCGGCCGGTCATGGCTGAGCGTCTGCCGGGCCGGATCGTCCGTAACGCTCGACGAAAGGAGCAACAATGAAGGTTCGGAAGGCGGCCATTCCGCTCGCGCTCCTCGGTGCAGCGCTCGTGATGGCGGCAATAGCCGTCGGCGCGAGCTCGCGCACGTCCGCAGCTCCGGTCGGTTCGGGGAAGGCGTCGCCGAAGAAGAGCGTCTGCGGTCTCGGCACCGGCAAGAAGGCGACCGGCAAACCGATCAACATCGGCGCGATCGTCACGGTCGCAACGGGGGTCAACTGGGACGAGATCACCGACAACGTTCGCGGCTACTTCAACTGCGTGAACGACAACGGCGGCATCCACGGCCGTCCGATCAACTACATCGTCCATGTCGACCCGATCGATCCCCAGCTCGTGGCGGCGTTCGCCAAGAAGCTGATCGAGGAGGAGCACGTCGTCGCCATCGTCGGGACCATCGACGTCATGGATTGCGCCGTCAACGCGCAGTACTACGCACAGAAGAAGTTCTACGTCATCGGTGACGGCGTGCACGATCTCTGCTACGGCGGGACTCGGAACCACATCCCGATCAACATGGGCCCGGCGTACAGCACGCTCGGAGCCGCGCAGTACCTAGTCCGCAAGGGCGCCAAGTCGATCATCGCGGTCTCTCCGACCGGCGTCGACGCGCAGGGCACGTGGAACAAGCCGGCCGTCGAGTTCGCGAAGTCGAAGGGTCTCAAGGCGGTCGACGTCCACGACCCGTACCCGGCGCAGGCGTCATATGCGCTGAAGTACGTGCAGCTGGCAGGCAAGGGCGGCGGGGTCATCCTCGACTTCACCACCGATCAGGTGCTCACGGTCATCAAAGCAGCAGAGCAGCAGGGGATCGCAGACGACGTGTTGTGGGCTGGGTCGACGCCCGCCTACGACACCCGCTTCGCTGCGCGAGCCGGGAAGTTCTGGGACGGGAAGTTCGGCATCAACACGGAGCTCCTCCCCTTCACCGGCAAGGGCCCGGACGCCGCGCTGTACCGCGCCGTCGGGAAGAACTACGTGAAGAAGTGGGGGCTTTCGTCGTTCGGCGAGTTCGGCTTCCTCGATGCACGCGTCGCGGTGGAGGTGCTGCTGAGCCTCAAGCCGAGGCAGCTCACGGCCAAGGGCGTGAACGCCGCGTTCCTGAGGATCAAGAACTGGAAGAGCGACCTCCTCTGCAAGCCGTTCTACAGCGGCAACCTGAAGGGCCACCTGCCGAACAACTGGGACATCACGACGACTGGCAAGAACGGAAAGATGGTTCAGCTCGAAGGCTGCTTCGCGATCGCACCTGTGACGCCGGAGCTGAAGGCGGCACGTGCAGCCGAGAAGAAGCTCAAGCTGAACAGCGGGGCGTCCTGGCCACCCCCCGCGTGGAAGCGTTAGGAAGAGAGGCAGACGACTAGACAGCAATCGAAGACGCCCCTAGCTCCACCGTGCTGCCAACTCTCCACGATGTCGTGCAGTTCGTTCCCGTCGGCCTCGCCGTCGGGGCGGTGTACGGCGTCTCAGGAGTCGGCATCGTCGTTCTCTACCGGACGACGGGCGTGCTCAACTTCGCCTACGGCGCGGTCGGAGCTCTGGGCGTCTTCATCGCCTATGAGCTGATGTTTCGGACGTCGTGGAGCCCGAACTGGTTCGCGTATCTCGCCTGCGTGCTCGTGGGTGGCGCCGTCACCTTCGCCTACGGCCTCGTTTTCGGACCGATCTTCGCCGCCCGTGATCCGCTTGTGAAATCGGCAGCAACGCTCGGGCTGACGCTCATGCTCCTCGCGATCATGAGCTGGGTCTGGCCGGTGAACGAGGTGACTCCGGTGCCGCTGCCGAGCGACAACTGGCACAACTTCGGCTACCAGATCGGCGACATCCGCGTCAGCTGGACGGTAATCATCGCGCTCATCTTCGCCTTCGGAGTGACGGCAGTAACGTCGGTGTTCCTCCGCTACACGAAGCTCGGAACGGCGTACCGTGCGGTCGCGAACGATCGCGAGATCACCGCGACGCTCGGAGTCCCCGTGCGGGTCGTCGAGGCCTCCGCGTGGCTCGTCTCCGGGTTCGTGTGCGGGGCGTCGGGGCTGCTCCTCGCCGGTCTCAACCACACGCTCGAGGCGGCCACGCTGACGTTCATCGTCATCTCGGCACTGGCCGCCGCGCTCATCGGACGTCTCGAGTCGCTGTGGATCACGCTGGCTGCGGCGCTCCTGATCGGGGTCGTCGAGTCGTGTCTCCAGGCGTTCTCTCTCTGGCCCAACCAGAGCCAGCCACTGGCGCAGTACCGGGCGATGACGCCGTTCGTGCTCGCGATCGCCGCTCTGCTTCTGCTCGGGCGCCGGAGCTTTGCCACAGCCGCCCGGGCGGGACGCTAGCTCCGTGAACGAAGGGCGGTCACGGCACCGGTCGGCCGCCCGGAGCCGCGTCGCGGAGGTGCACGTCGACCGCGGAGACATCCTGCGCGCGATCGTGATCGCGGCGCTGTTCGCGTTCGTGTTCTTCGCCATCCCCGAGCTGGTCGGGATCTACTGGGTGAAGATCCTCACGGCGGCGGCGATCTACGCCGTCGTCGCGCTCGGTCTCGGTCTCCTCTACGGCCGAGTGGGGATGGTGTCGCTGTGTCAGATCGCGCTGCTCGCAATCGGCGCGTGGGTTGCCACACGTATCTTGTACGCGACCGGATTCCCGTTCCCGGTCGTGCTCCTTATCGCGGGCGTCGTCACAGGCTTGATCGGCGTGGGCGTCGGTCTCCCTGCTCTGCGCGTCTCCGGCCTCCACCTCGCGCTGATCACCCTGATGTTCGCAGGCGCGATCACGCTCGTGCTCGGGCTCATCCACTTCCCGACCGGGGGCGGCGGCTTCCTCGGGCAGCTCTCGCTCGGAGAGCTCCAAGGCTTCGGCAACATCCGCAGGCCGGGGATCGCGACCGGAGATGTGGCGTTCTACCGCTACACACTCGTCATCGTGGCGGTGATGTTCCTGCTCGCGCTCTGGCAGGTTGCCTCGAAGCCCGGGCGCGCGTGGGCGGCGATCAGGGAGAGCGAGCCCGCAGCGCTCGCGGCAGGCGTGAACATCACGCTCTACAAGCTCTGGGCCTTTGCCCTCGCTTCCTTCATGACGGGCGTCGCGGGTGGTCTGCTCGCCGGCAGCGCAGGTGCCCTATCGCCGTCGGCGTTCCCGACGCACGACTCGATCGTCCTCCTCGCGGTCATCCTCATGGGCGGCATCTTCAGCCTGTGGGGGGCGGTCGTCGCCGGGTTGCTCGTCCGCCTGCTCCCGGCCCTGCTCGAGAACTGGGGCGTCTCCAACTACCTCGCGCTCCTCCTGTTCGGCATCGGCGTTCTACAGGTGCTCGCGACGGCGCCCGGCGGCCTTGTCGACCAGGTGCCGAGAGACCTGAAGAGGCTCTGGCGGCTCATCACCGGGGCGAAACGCAGAAAGCCGCCCGAGCCCGCCGCATGATCGAGGTCGACGGCCTTACTGTGCGCTTCGGCGGCGTGACGCCGATCGACGACGTCTCGCTCACGTTCCCCCATGGTGCGTGCGGGCTGATCGGCCCGAACGGCGCCGGGAAGACGACCCTCTTCAACGTGCTCAGCGGCTTCGTGAAGCCGGCAGCCGGGTCGATCCACGCGTTTGGCGAGAACTTGCTCGGCATGGCGGCCCACCGCCGCGCGCGGTGGGGGCTGCGGCGGACGTTCCAGATGGAGCAGGCGATCGAACGCCTCTCCGTCTACGACAACGTCGCGATGATCCACGAGCACTCTGGCGCCACGCGCGCATCGCGACGGGACGAAGTCATGGGGGCAATCGAATACGTCGGGCTGGACGGGCTCGCGCGGGCCAAGGTGGCGTGGCTCGGCGCGCGTGAACGCAGGCTCGTGGAGGTTGCGCGGGCGGTCGTCGGCCGACCGCGCGTCGTGCTGCTCGACGAGCCCGGGGCCGGGCTGCCGGACCAGGAGACCCTCCATCTCGGCGGGCTGATCCGATCGATGCCCGAGCAGTTCGGGGCGCTCGTCGTCCTCGTCGACCACGACATGAGCCTTGTCTCGGCGTGCTGCGAGACGACGTCGGTGCTCGACTTCGGCAAGCTCATCGCGTCGGGCCCGACTGCCGACGTGCTACGCAACGAGCACGTGATCCGCGCCTACCTGGGGACCGAGGAGCAGGTGTGAGCGGTAACGGCGCAGCTCGTGCCGAGCTCCGGCTCGAGCAGGTCTCGGTGGCGCGCAGCGGGCGCACCGTCGTAAGCGGGGTCTCGCTCTCGATCCCTCCCGGCGAGGTGACGACGCTGCTCGGTCCGAACGGCGCGGGCAAGTCGTCGCTCGTGCTGGCCGTCGGCGGCGTCCTGCGGCCGACCGGAGGCAAGGTAATGCTCGGCGAGCGCGACCTGACGGGCATGCGCCCCGAGCGGATCCGTCTCGCAGGCGTGGCGATCGTCCCAGAGGGCAGGCGACTCCTTTCCGCGCTCACGGTCGAGGATAACCTTCGCATTGCGACGTACCCGCTGCGACGGTCAGAGGCGAAGGCCGGCATCGCGTACGCGCTCGAGCTTTTCCCGGAGCTCGGGCGCCGCTGGAACGTGCCGGCCCGATCGCTCTCCGGTGGCGAGCAGCAGATGGTCGTGCTCGCACAGGCGCTCGTCTCGGCGCCGCGCACGATCCTCGTCGACGAGCTTTCGCTCGGCCTGGCTCCCGTCGTCGTTCAGCGGCTCGTGCCGGCAATCGAGTCCGTGGCCGAACGCGGAGCGGGCGTGCTCCTGATCGAGCAGTTCGCGCAGCTCGCACTCTCGCTCGCAAAGGCGGCGTATGTGCTCGAAGGCGGCCGGATCCGCTACAAGGGAACGGCGGATGAGCTCAAGCTCCATCCCGATGTGCTGCACTCCGCCTACCTGTCGGGTGCCGATGTCGTAGAGCCAGAACTGGCCGGGGACGCCTGAGGGCCACGGCGTGCGGGCGGTGGTCACGGAAGCCCGGGAGACGATGCGCGTCGTCGACGTATCCGAGCCGGCGGAGCCCAGGACTGGGGAGGTGCTCGTCAGGCCCGAGGTAGTCGGCCTCTGCGGGTCCGACTTCCACTACTTCCTCGGCGACATCGGCGCCGTGAGCGACGACGAGCGGTTCCCCAGGATCCAGGGCCACGAGGTCTCGGCTGTTATCGAGGAGGTCGGCCCGGATTGCCCGCCGCACCTCGAACTGGGCATGCGAATCGCCATCTGGCCGCACACGTCGTGCGGCGAGTGCTACCCGTGCCGCATCGGCCGCTCGAACGCCTGCGTCAACCTCAACCTCATCGGGATCCACCGGGACGGCGCGCTCCAGGAGCGCCTGCTGCTGCCCGCCGTGCAGGCCTTCCCCGTCGGCGAGCAGGATGCCGTGAGCGCGGCGATCGTCGAGCCGATGTCGATCGCCGTGCGTGCCGTCGCGCGTGGGCGTGTCGCCGCCGGGGAGAACGTGGTCGTCTTCGGCGCCGGCCCGATCGGCATCGCCGTCGCCGTAGCTGCGCTCGACCGAGGCGCTTCGGTGCTGCTCATCGACCCGATCGAGGCGCGACTGGAGCGTGGGCGCGCGGCGGGAGCCGAGGCCATCGAGCCCGGGCCGGATCCGGTCATGGCCGCGCTGGAGTGGGCGGGCGGTGACGGACCCGAGGTCGTGTTCGAGGCAACGGGCGTCGCTGCGATCGCGCAGACGTCGCTCGAGCTGGTCACCCAGGCCGGCCGCGTCGTCATCGTCGGCCTAGGCACCGAGGGCGCCCCGCTCACGACCGGCTCGCTCGCCTTCAAGGAGGTGGACATGCTCGGGACGAGCACGTGCAGCGCGGAGGACTTCGCCGAGGCGATCGCGCTCGTCGCCCGCCGCCGCGACGCGCTCGCGGGGTTCGTCACGCACGAGTTCCCGCTCGACGAGACACCCGAGGCAATCGTCTACGCCATGCGGCATCCTGGCGACGTAATGAAGGCCGTGATCCGCTTGGACGGGAAATGACGGCCCTCAGGACGCTCGACGCAGGCCGCGCGGAGGCAATGGAGGCGCTGTGCGAACTGATCGTGCCCGGCTCGGGCCGTGTCGGCCCCGTCGTGTACGTCGACGCCATCCTCACGAACATGCCGCCGCTCATCAGGGACGAGGCGCTCGCAGCGATCGACAAGCTCGCGCCGGCCGCTGCTGAGGGCTCGGAGGTGCTGGCCGAGCACGTGTTCACGGGCGAGTTCGCGATGGTGCGCGCGCTCGCCATCGAGGCGTTCTACAGCGACTTCGTCGCGCCGGGGCTGGACGTGGACGGCGCGTGGAAGGAGATCGACTTCAACTCGCCGCTCGCGACGCGCCTCGACAAGGATTGGTCGTACCTGGGGGTGGCGTGAAGGACCGGTTCGACGTCGTCGTGGTCGGCTCTGGCGCGGGAGGCGGCGTCGTCGCGGGCGAGCTCGCGCAGCGCGGCCGCGACGTGCTCCTGCTCGAGGCCGGCCCGCACCGCACGGCCACCGACTTCATGCGCTGGGAGGCGCACGCGACCCACGACATCTGGTGGCCGCTGCGCCTCGCTCCGCTCCCCGACGGCGACGTCGTTGCGTTCCTCGCTGGGCGCTGTGTCGGCGGCACGACCACGATCAACACGAAGGTGGCCCTGCGGGCCCACGAGCGCGACGTTTCGAAGTGGCACGCCGGGACGGACCTCACGAACGACGCCGGCGAGCCGTTTGCCGCTTCCGAGCTCGACCCGTACTACGACCGGGTCGAGCAGGTGCTCGGCGTTCGCGAGCGGACCGACTGGCCGAAGAGCGTGCACACGGTCGAACCCGGCTTCAAGGCGCAGGGCGTAGAGCTCGAGCCTGTGACCGCGTACACGGACCCGAACTGCATGCGCTGTGGCTCCTGCCTCCAGGGCTGCGCGACGAACGCCGGTAAGTCGACGATGAACACGTACATCCACGACGCCCTGGCGCACGGGGGGCTCGAGCTGCGGGCGGAAGCGGTCGTCGATCGCTTGCTGATCGAGGACTCCGAGGCAACAGGCGTCGAGTACACCGCCGGCGGTGAGCACCGCGTCGTGCACGCCGATGCCGTCGTCGTGGCGGCAGGCGCCCTCAACACGCCTCAGCTGCTCCTGCGCAGCGGGGTCGACAACCCGGCGGTGGGCAAGCACCTCGGCCTGCATCCGGTGCGCCTCGTCTACGGGCTCTTCGAAGAGCCGCAGGACGCGCACATGGTCTACCCGATCACCGCCCATTGCATGGACTTCCAGCACGACGAGGAAGGCGGCTTCGTGATCGAGGCGACGACGATCCAGGACCCGATCAGCTTCGCGACGACGCTGCGGGACGAGGCGGGGCCGTTCTGGGGTCAGCGACTCGTCGACGCGGCGCGCGGCTTCCGCAACTGGATTGGGCTCCTGGCTCTCGTGAACGACGAGAACGGCTCGTCAGTTGTCGTGGACGAGAACGGCAACGAGCGCTTCGACGTCCACTTCGAGCCGGTCGAGAACGAGCGGATCGACGCCTCGCTCGATTTCAGCCGGAAGGTGCTCGAGTCCGCGGGCGCGAAGCAGATCGCTTGGACTGGCCTCGCCTCGACGCACGTCCAGGGCAGCTGCCGCATGGGGGACGATCCCGCGCGCTCGGTGGTCGACCGTAACGGCGAGTCACACGACGTCAAACGACTCTTCGTCGGCGACTCCTCGCTCATCCCGCGCACGCTGTCGGTGAACCCCTCGCTGACGATCATGGCGCTCGCGACGTGGGTCGCCGAGCGCATCGACGCCGATTCGAACGGTTACCTCTCCGGACGCGTGACGACCGCCACCGCATGAAGGCGGCGCTGCTCGCCGAGTACCACCAGCCGCTCGAGCTCGTCGAGCGGCCGGCGCCCGAGCCCGTGGACTCTCGTGACGTCGTGGTCAAGATCGGCGGCGCCGGCGTCTGCGCGACCGACTTGCATGCGATCGACGGGCTCATGGAGCCCGCGGGGTTGAAGCCGCCCGTCGTCCTCGGCCACGAGAACGCGGGCTGGGTGCACGCGATGGGCTCCGACGTGACGACGGTCGACGAGGGGGACGCCGTGCTCGTCTACCCGGCGTACAGCTGTGGCCTGTGCGTGCCGTGCCGGCGCGGGCAGGACATCCACTGCGAGCGCCACCAGTTCACGGGACTGACGCGAGACGGCGGTTTTGCGGAGTACGTGCTCGTCGACGAGCGCTCGCTGCTCAAGCTGCCTGCCGGCGTCCAGCCGGTCGAGGTGGCGCCCCACGCAGACGCCGGCATCACCGCGTACCACGCGGTGAAGAAGCTCCTGCCACGGCTGGAGCCGGGGAGCACCGCCGCGCTGATCGGCGTCGGCGGCGTGGGCCACATCGCGCTCCAGCTCGTCCGGTTGCTCGGCGCATCGCTGACGGTCGCAATAGACACCGACGAGCGGCGGCGCCGGCTAGCGGGGGATTTGGGGGCAGACGAAGTGCTGGGCGAGCAAGAGGACGTGGCCGGTGCCGTGCGCGAGCTCACCGGCGGGCGAGGAGTCGATCTCGTCTTTGACTTCGTCGGCACCGACGAAACCCACGCATCGGGTCTGCAGATGGTCGCCCGCCGCGGCGTCTACTCCGTCATCGGCTACGGCGGCACGATCTCGCTGCCGTCAGTGGGCATGATCGCCACCGAGACGGCGATCGCCGGCAACCTTGTCGGCAACTGGATTGACCTCTGGGAGCTGCTTCAGCTGCACGGCCGCGCCGAGATCACACTGCGCACCGAGACCCACAGCCTCGACGACGTGAATGACGTGCTCGGTCGCCTGCGCGACGGCGACGTAACGGGACGAGCGGTTCTCGTCCCTTAGCTCTTAGGCTTGCACGAGCGAGCCGCCGTCGACGACGACGGCCGAGCCGGTAATGAAGCTCGACGCCTCGGAGGCGAGCAGCACGACGACGCCCTTCAGCTCGTCCGGGTGGGCCATCCGGCCGAGCGGGATCAGCGTCCGCCATGCCTCCTTCATCTCCTCGGACGGATTCTCCGTCACCCCACCGCCGATGAGCGTCCCGTAGAACGGCCCGGGGCAGATCGCGTTCACGAGCACGCCGTGCTGCGCGAGCTCGAGGGCCGCGTGGTGCACGAGATGGATCACCGCGGCTTTGCTGGCCGTGTACCCGTAGCAGACGAGAGGCTCGACCCTGAGTCCCGCGTTCGATGCCGTGACGACGATGCGCCCGGAGCCCTGGGGAACCATCAAGCGGGCAGCGCTCCGAATCGTGTGCACGACACCGTTGAGGTTGACGTCGAGCACGGTGTCCCAGTCCGAGCGCTCGAGTGTGGAGATGGTCTGCCCGCCGTCGACGCGAAAGCCGGGGACGGAAGCGAGGCCGGCGTTCGCAAACGCCACGTCCACGCCGCCCTGCGCTTCGACGACGCCGTCGAACAGCGCCTCGATGGCCGCCTCGTCGCGCACGTCTACGACCTCACCCCGGACGTCACAGCCGCGCCCCACCAGCCGCGCTGTCGACTCCTCCAGGCGCTCGGCGTCGATGTCGGAGAGCGTGACGCGGGCGCCGCACTCGGCGAGCACCTCCGCCATCGCGAAGCCGAGGCCGCCGGCAGCGCCCGTGACGATGATGCGTCTACCGCGGATATCGAAAAGCTGGCTGAGCACCTCCGTTGGATCGGTCATGCCGGCGATTCTAGGATTCCAGCGATGCGCGAGCCGGTGTTCACAGAGACCCTGCAGGTTGCCTTCGTCGTCCGCGACCTCCAGGCTGCGATGGAGACATACGTCCGCGACTACGGCATCGGCCCGTGGGACGTCTACGAGTTCAGCCCGGACAACGTGCACGACATGCGCGAGAACGGCGAGCCGGTCGAGCGTTCCTGGCGCCTCGCGATCGCACGCGTCGGGCAGGTGCAGTGGGAGCTCGTCGAGCCACTCGACGACGACAGCGTCTACGCGCGCTTCCTTGCCGAGCACGGCCCGGGCGTGCATCACATCGGCGTTGGCGTTCGGGACTACGAGGCAGCGCTCGCGGAGCTCGGCGAACGCGGGCACGACGTCCTCCTGGGCGGCGAGTACAAGGGCATTTCGTTCTCGTACCTCTCCACCGATCGCGATCTCGGCGTGATCACGGAGATCTTCAGCGGCGCGCCCGGAGAAGACCAGCAGCCCGACGCGGTCTATCCATGAACGTGACTGGCCAGCCGCTGACGACTGGGCAGGTGCTCTGGACGCCGCCGGCCGATGCGCGCGAGCGCTTCGAACTCGGCCGCTACATGAACTGGCTGGCCTCCGAGCGCGGGCTCGACTTCCCCGACTGTGACGCCCTTCACGCCTGGTCGATCAGCGACCTCGAAGCCTTCTGGGGATCGCTCTGGGACTTCTTCGAGATCCGGGCGCACACGCCGTACGAGCGGGTGCTCGGATCGCGGGAGATGCCCGGGGCGGAGTGGTTTCCGGGCGCGAGGCTGAACTTCGCCGAGCACATGCTCGGCCGTGACGAGGACACCGACTCGGTCGCGGTCGTCGCCTACTCGCAGTCGCGCGCTCCGATCGAGCTGACGTTCGCCGACCTGCGCGAGCAGGTGGGGCGAGCACGAGCCGGTCTGCAGCGGCTCGGCGTCGGCCCCGGCGACCGCGTCGTCGCCTACCTCCCGAACATCCCGGAGACGCTCGTCGCCTTCCTCGCGACGGCAAGTCTCGGGGCGATCTGGGCCACCTGTCCGCCCGAGTTCGGCACGCGGAGCGTCATCAGTCGCCTCGGGCAGCTCGAGCCGACCGTTCTCCTCGCCGTCGCCGGCTATCGCTACGGCGACAAGCTCGTCGATCGGCGCGAGCAGGTCGCCGCCGTGCGCGAGCTCCTGCCTTCGTTGCGGACGGTCGTGCACGTTCCCTATGCGGGCGGCGAGGGGGACGCTATTCCGGAGGCGGTCGTTTGGGACGAGCTACTGGCCGAGCCGGGACCGCTCGAGTTCGACCCGGTTGCGTTCGCGCACCCGCTCTACGTCCTCTTCTCCTCAGGCACGACCGGTTTGCCGAAGGCGATCGTGCACGGCCACGGCGGCATCCTCCTCGAGCACCTGAAGAACCACACGTTCAGCTGGGACCTCCGTGCCGGCGACCGGCTGCTGTGGTTCACGACCACCGCTTGGATGATGTGGAACGCGCTCGTCTCGGTGCTGCTCACGCGGGCGTCGATCGTCATGATCGACGGCAACCCGGCATATCCCGACGTGTCCTTCCAGTGGCAGCTCGTGGAGGAGACGCGGGCCACGTTCTTCGGTCTCAGCCCTGCGTTCGCGATGGCCTGCCGCAAGGAAGGGCTCGAGCCGGGGACGCGCTTCGACCTGTCGTCGATCCGCATGCTCTGCGCCGCCGGCTCGCCGCTGCCGCTCGAAGGCTACGAATGGCTGTACAAGCAGGTCGGCCCGGACGTCTACCTCAACAACGGCTCGGGGGGCACGGACGTCTGCACGGGCCTCGTCCAGGGCTACCCGCTGCTGCCCGTCTGGGCCGGCGAGATGGCGGCGCCGATGCTCGGCGTCGATGCGGTCGCATTCGATTCGGACGGCAAGCCGGTCGTCGGCGAGCTGGGAGAGCTCGTCATCCGCCAGCCCATGCCCTCCATGCCGGTGAAGTTCTGGAACGACCCCGACGGCTCGCGCCTCCGCGCCGCGTACTTCGAGCACTTTCCGGGGATCATGCGGTACGGCGACTGGATCCTCTTCACAGAGCGGGGCAGCTCGATGATCACCGGCCGCTCCGACGCGACGCTCAACCGGGGCGGCGTCCGCCTCGGCACGAGCGAGCTGTACGGCGTCGTCGAGGAGTTCGAGGAGGTGCTCGACAGCCTTGTCGTCCATCTCGAGGAGACGGACGACCTGCTGCTCTTCGTCGTGCTCCGCCCGGGCATCGAGCTGACCGACGAGCTGCGAGGCCGAATCGCCGACGCGCTGCGCGCGGAGCTCTCGCCGCGGCACCGTCCTGACGACATCGTCGCCGTGCCGGCGATTCCCCGCACGTTCACGGGGAAGAAGCTCGAGCTGCCGGTCAAGCGGATCCTCACGGGCGTCGCAACGGAGGAGGTCGTCAGCCGGGACATGCTGGTCGAGCCGGACGCCATCGAGGCGTTCGCGGACTACGCCGCCACCCGCGCTTCGGGGTAGGCCCCTTTCCCCCGTCCTCGGTATCGCACAAGCGTCTTCAGCGTTCGATGCATGTCGTGTGGAGACGGCGGAGTCGCGCGCGTATCTCATCGTCTTCGCCTCAGCGGCGGCGATGGCGATGGTGGCGGGCGCGCTCGTGGCCGACGCGGCCGGTCTTGGCGCCGTGCGCCAGGCGACATCGCACTTCGATCCGGCCTGGCTCGCAGTCTGCGTCGGCGCCCAGGTCGCCAGCCACATCGGCTACATGCTGGCGCTGCGCAACGTCGCCCGGCTGGACGGCGGCCCCCACCTGCCCTTCCGGCTGAGCGCGCGAACCGTCGTTGCCGGCTGCGGCGTCCACGCGGCGGCGAACCCCTCTGGCGGCTTTGGCGTCGACTATTGGGCGCTACGACGCGCGGGGCTGGAGCGCGAGCGAGCGATCGCCCGCGTTGCCTGCCTGGGCGCGCTCGAGCTCGCCGTTCTCTCGGTGGCGGCACTTGCCTCCGCCGTTGGGCTGATCGCCGCCGGTGCGCACATCCAGGGATCGGTCACGTGGCCGTGGCTGCTCGTGGTACCCGGCGTGCTCGCCGCAGCCTGGGTGACGTCGCCGCGCCGCCGCGACCGCCTCGCGGACTCGTCGGCCGGAGGCTGGCTCCGCACGGCGTTTGCCCACGGCGTCGCAGGGCTCGTCATGGTCCGCTCCCTCGCGAGGCAGCCGCGTCGGCATCTGCCGGGATTGCTCGGCGTCGCGTTCTTCTGCCTCGGCGACATGGTCTGCCTGTGGGCGGCGTTGAGGGCGTTCTCCATCGACATCTCGCTGCCCGCGCTCGTGCTCGCATACGCGACGGGGTCCGTCGCAAGCCGTCGCTCACTCCCCGCGGGAGGCGCCGGCGTCGTCGAGGTGCTCATGACCTTCGCGCTCGTCTGGGTCGGGGTGTCGCTCGCTCCTGCGCTCGCGGCCGTCCTGCTCCACCGGCTCGTGAGCTTCTGGCTCCCGCTAGTGCCCGCGCTCGCGCTGATGCCCCATGGCGCACGGCTGCGCCGCTCCGTCACGCTCCACGACTAGCCGCGTCAGAACCGGTGGCGCGTCTGGCCGAAGGTGCCCTTGCTGAACGCGAGCACCTTGGCCGGCACGACCGAGAACACGAGCGCTTCCCCTCCGTCCGGATGGTGGAAGGCACCGTCGTGGGCCTGGTACTGCCAGCGTCCGTCCCATTTCGTCGTCCACGCCTGGGCGAGACGCTCGAGCGTGTCGTCGTCGGTGACCTGGACGGCCTCGCCCTCGACGACGACGTCGAGACCGCTGTCCCACTCGTTGCAGCCTGTCGTCAAGACCACGTGCGGGTTCGTCTGCAGGTTGATTGCTTTCTGCTCGGTGGGGCCGGTCGTGAAGTGGATCGCATCGTCGATCCAGACGGCGACCAGGGGCGTGACATGCGGTCGACCGTCGGCTCGCGTCGTCGCGATCCAGAACAGCTCTGCCTCTTCGAGCACGCCGCGGGTCTCCTCCCAGCTGATGGCAACCGCATGCGGGTCGCTGAATCGCTCGTCGAGCGTTGTAGTCGGCTCGGTCATCACTGCCTCAGGGTAGACGGCATCCTATGGAGGACGAATGGGCAGGCTCATCAATTCGACGACGATGACCGTCGACGGCGTGACGGACGTCGCGGACTGGTACGTCTCGGAGGGCGGCCATAATCAGGCGGCGCGCGACCGGTTCGTCGGCGCCGCCGGCATGGTGCTGGGCCGGAAGACGTACGAGGGTCTCGCTGCCTACTGGACGCAGGAGACGGGTCCCTGGGCAGACCTGATCAATCCGGTGCAGAAATTCGTCGCCTCGCGGACGCTGAGCGGCGCTTCTGGCTTCATCCCACGGTCTGGGGCGAGGGGACGCGGCCCTATCAGGGCAAGACGATCCGGATGCGCCTGCTCGATTCGACCACCTACGAACTCGGGCGTCACGCTCCTGCGCTACGAGCCCGTCTAGGCGGTGACCGCTTCCGCCGGGAGCGGCGTCTTGCCGGCGATGAGATCCGCGCCCTTCTCGGCGATCATGACCGTCGCCGCGTTCGTGTTCGCGCGCGTAATCGTCGGCATGACCGACGCGTCGACGACGCGCAGCCCCTCGACGCCGTAGACGCGCAGCTCCGAGTCGACCACGGCGCCCATCGCGCAGGTTGACGTCGGGTGGTACACGGTCTGGCTCGCGCGGCGCACCCAGTCCCAGATGTCGTCCTCCGAGTCAGACGCGGGAACGCTGAGCGGCTCGCGCTCGAGTGCCCTGAGCGAGGGCTGCGAAGCGATCTCGAGCGCGATTCGCACCCCCTCGAGCATGCTCGCGCGATCCTCTTCCGTCGTCAGGAAGTTGCAGACCACCGTCGGCTTCGAGTCAGCCATCGGCGTGCGCAGGCCGACCTTGCCGCGCGACGTCGGCTTGATGATCACCGGCCCGAAGGCGTAGCCGTTGTCGGGCGGCGGCCGCAGGCCTTCGTCGAAGAAGGGCGCGGCAGCGAAGTGAAACTCGACGTCCGGCGCCGGCAAGTCCGAGCGGGTCTTGAAGAAGCCGCCGGCCTCGGGATAGTTCGAGGTGAGCGGCCCGCGGCCCTCGGCATGCAGGAGCTCGAAGTTCTCGGGCGTGAAGATCCCGAATAGCCCCTGCTGGTCGGTGAGGTAGTTGACGTTGACCATGCAGTGGTCCTGGAGGTTTTCTCCGACCGGCAGGTCCTGCCGCACGGGAATCCCGAAGATACCGAGGTCGGCCGCCGGGCCGATCCCTGAGAGCATGAGCAGCACCGGTGACTGGTACGTGCCCGCGGAGATGATCACCTCGCGCTCGGCGCAGACCGTCTCACGTTCGCCGTTCTGGACGAGCTCCACGCCCACCGCGCGGTCGCCCTCGAAGACGATCCGCTCGACGAAGACGCCTGACCTCACCTCGAGGTTCGGCCGATCCGCCGCCGGGTGGAGGAAGGCGTCCGCGGCGCTGCAGCGCATTCCGTCTCGCTGCGTGAGCTGGAAGCGCGAGACGCCTTCGGGGCGATCGACGTTCAGGTCCTCGATGTGCTCGTAGCCCGCCGAGACCGCCGCCTCGAGCTGCGCCTCGATGAACGGCGTCATCGAACGGCTGTTGGACACGGCGAGGGGACCGCCAACACCGTGAAACTCGCTCTCGCCGCGCTCGTTGTCCTCCGAGCGCTTGAAGTACGGGAGCACCTCGTCGTACGACCAGCCCTCTGCGCCGTTCGCTGCCCACTCGTCGAAGTCGGCACGGTTTCCGCGGAGGTAGATCATGGCGTTGATCGAGCTCGAGCCGCCGATCACGCGGCCGCGCGGGAAGTACAGCCGGCGACCGCCGAGGCCGGGCTCCTCTTCGCCGTAGAGGTCCCAGTCGAGGCTCGACTTGAAGGCGAGCGGGAACATAGCCGGGACGTGGAGCTCGGCGGCCGTGTCGGGTGGGCCGGCCTCGAGCAGTAGGACGCTCGTGCCGGGATCCTCGCTCAGACGCCCAGCGAGCACGCAGCCCGCAGACCCTGCACCCACGATCACGTAGTCGGCCACTTCGCGTCCCTCCCGTCTCGCGTACCGGCGCATCGTAATTGTGTCGCGATCGTTACCAAAATTGTTGGCAACGCGCGTCGCGCACGTTAGTTTTCGCCGTAAGTGAGCGGCAGTGACGACCTCATCGGGCTCTACTGGACGACGTCGGGGCCGGTCGAGGTGCACTTCGGGCGCGAGTGGAGCCTCTTCAGCTTTCGCGAGCGGTGCGAACAGGCCGCGCGGGTCGGGTTCAGGGGGATCGGGCTCTGGCACGCCGACATCGAGCACCTCCTCGAGACCCAGACTCTCAGCGAGTTGCGGCAGATCCTCGACGAGTACGGGCTCGACCAGCTCGAGCTCGAGTTTCTCGGCGACTGGTTCCTCGAGGCGGACGACGAGCGCCGGCAGGCCGCCGACGAGAGGCGAGCGCTGCTCTTCGAGGCGGCTGCCGAGCTGCCGGCGCACCACATCAAGGCCGGGAACATCATGGGCACGGAGTGCGAGGTGCCGCGCATCGTCGAGGGCTTCGCCGAGCTCTGCGCCGACGCCGCGCGCTACACGGACGCGAAGATCGTCTACGAGTTCATGCCGTACGACGTCCAGGTGAACGACGTCGAGACCGCGTTGGAGGTGGTCGAGGGAGCGGACGCGTCGAACGGCGGTCTCGCATTCGACACGTGGCACCTCGGGAAGATGCGGCTCGAGCCTGACGATCTCCGCCGCATACCGCCGCGCTTCATCTCCTGGGTCGAGCTCTCCGACGGCCCGTACGAGTACGCCGAGGACCGCTTCGACGAGGTCATCAATCGCCGCCAGCTGCCAGGCGAGGGCGAGTTCCCCATCGCCGAGTACGTCGCCGTCTTCCGCGAGCTCGGGTACGACGGCCCATGGGGCGTCGAGGTGCTGTCGGAAGAGCTTCGCAACCTCCCGATCGAGCAGATCTTCGACCGCGCATACGAGACGACGAGCGCGCAGCTCGCCCTGTCACGAGAAAGGAGCGTCGGTGTCTGAGAACGGCCTCTCGAAGGAACGGCTGACGTGGATGCTCAACCAGATGGTGCGCATCCGCGAGTTCGAGGAGCGCGTGAAAAGCACGTTCGAGGAGCATCCGGGCGTCATCCGAGGCCATACCCATCTCGCGGACGGCGCAGAGGCCTCGATCGTCGGCTCGCTGGCGGCGCTACAAGACGGCGATCAGCTGACGGCGACGTACCGCTGCCACGGCTACCCGATCGCGCTCGGCACTGACCCGAAGGCGCTGATGGCCGAGATCTACGGCAAGGAGACGGGGATCTGCCAGGGGTATGGAGGCTCCATGCACCTGATCGACGTCGAGCGTGGCTTTCTCGGCACTTCTGGCATCGTCGGGCAGGGCATCCCGCACGCGGCGGGCGCCGCGTGGGCCGCCCAGATCCGCGGCAAAGGACAGGTGGTGCTCTCGTTCTTCGGCGACGGCGCCTCGAAACAGGGCGCGTTCCACGAGACCCTCAACATTGCCTCGCTCTGGAAGCTGCCGGTGGTCTTCGTGATGGAGAACAACAACTACCAGGCGTACACGAGGGTCGAGCAGGAGGACGCGAACGCCGCGGCCGGGGAGCCGCTGGCGGTCAAGGCGAAGGCCCACAGCATGCCGGGCGAGACGGTGGACGGCGGCGACCCGGTCGCCGTCTACGAGACGATGCGCGCAGCCGTCGAGCGTGCGCGCTCGGGGGATGGGCCGACGCTCGTGGAGTCCATGGTCTTCCGCCTGAGCGCCCACGGCAACATCATCGCGCCGCCGGGCGTGCCACTGCACTACCCCGAGCACGAGGCAATCGCGATCTTCGGCAACGTCGAGGAGTACGAGGCCGCGCAGCGAGGCGACCCCGTGCCCCGCTTCCGGGCGCGGCTCGTGACGGAGGGGACGCTCTCCGCGGAGGAGGCGGACGAGATCGCGGAGGCTGCCCGCAAGGAGATGGACGAGGCCGTCGAGTTCGGGCTCGAGAGCCCGCTCCCGGCGCCCGAGAAGGCCGTCGAGCACGTCTACGCCTAGGAGGACCGAGAGACATGGCACGCGAGCTTCCGTACATCCAGGCGATCGGCGAGGCCGTCCACCAGGAGATGGCACGCGACGACACGGTCCTCTACTTCGGCCAGAACCTCGCGCTCACGGACGAAGACCCGTTCGTGAAGGCGTTCGGCGCGGACCGCGTCCGCGTGACGCCGATCTCCGAGACGGCCGAGATCGGCATGGCCGTCGGTGCCGCGTTCGCCGGCTACAGGCCGGTCGTCCAGCTGTACATGGCCGAGTTCATGCTCGTCGCGATGGACCAGGTCGTGAACGAGGCGCCTCGGTTCTACGGCATGTCCGGAGGCCAGGTGAAGGTGCCGATCGTGCTCCAGGCCGGATACGGGTTCACGGCCGGCTGGGCCGGGCAGCACACGGGAACGATCTACTCGATGTTCATGGGCGTGCCGGGCCTCAAGGTCGTCGTGCCCTCGACTCCTGCGGACGCAAAGGGCCTGATGACCGCCGCGATCCGCGACGACAACCCGGTCATCCTCTTTCACAACTACCTGCTGACGCTCGAGCACGGGGACGTCCCCGAGGGCGAGCATCTCGTTCCGATCGGCGAGGCCGCGGTCGTGCGGGAGGGAGCGGATGTCACGATCGTCGGGATCGGCTGGACGGTCGGGAAGGCGCTGGCCGCGGCAGAGCAGCTGGCCGACGAGGGCGTCGAAGCCGAGGTCGTCGATCCGCGCTCGCTGGCGCCGCTCGACACATCGACGATCATCCAGTCCGTGGAGAAGACGGGCAGGCTCGTCGTCGTCGACCAGGCGACGCGGCATGGCTCGGCGGCGGCGATCATCGCTGCCGAGGTCGCATCCCAAGGGTTCTCCTCGCTGAAGGCACCGATCGAGCTCGTGACGGCGCTCGATGCGACGATGCCCTACTCGGAGCCGATGGAGCAGTACCTCCTGCCCGACGAGACGAAGATCGTCGCCGCAGCGCAGAAGGCAGTGGACGCAACCGTCGCCGCGTAGGAGTGGCTCGGCTCGGCGGTGACGTCCGCCTCGAGCTTCTCCGCTCCATGTGGCGTATCCGCGTCTTCGAGGAGCGGATTGGGCAACTGACGCGGGCGGACGAGGTGCACGGTCTTGTGCACCTCAGCGGCGGCCAGGAGGCCGTCGCCGCCGGCGTGTGCGGGCAGCTTCGCGACGACGACCCTGTCTACTCGAACCACCGCGCCCATGGGCATGCCATCGCGAAGGGCGTGCCGCTCGGACCGCTGATGGCGGAGCTGATGGGCCGTGAGGGCGGCGTGTGCCGAGGGATGGGCGGATCGATGCACGTCGTCGACGTCGAGCGCGGCTTTCTCGGCGCGACCGGCGTCGTCGGCGGCAACGTTCCCCTTGCACTGGGAAGCGCGCTCGCGAGCCGGCTGCTGGGCGGCGACCAGGTGGCGGTCGTCTTCTTCGGCGACGGCGCAGTCCAGGGCGGCATCTTCGTCGGGTCGGTCAACCTCGCGACGCTCTGGGAGCTGCCGGTGATCCTCATCTGCGAGAACAACGGCTTCGCCGAGTTCACGCCACCCTCGGCGCACACGAACGTCGAACGGGTCTCGGACGTCGTGGCGCCCTACGAGGTTGCCCGCGAGACGGTGGACGGAAACGACGTCGTCGCCGTCGGGGAGGCGTTCGCGGCATTCCTCGAGGATGCGCGCGGCGGGGGAGGGCCGTTCCTGCTCGAGTGCCTGACGCAGCGGCTGCGGGGCCACTACGAGGGAGACCCGCAGCAGTACCGGAAGGCGCTCGCGGCCGAGGAGTGGCAGGAGCTCGACCCGATTCTCCGCCTCCAGCGGCGGCTCGGCCACGAGGGGTTCGAGTTGGAGGATCGCACGGAAGTCGAGGCGGCCGTCGCCTTCGCGCGCGAGAGCCCGTTCCCGACCCCGGAGCTGGCCGCCGGGCTCGTCCACGCCGCATGACGCAGACGACGTACCTTCGCGCGATCACGCCGGCGCTCGCCGAGGCGATGCGAGCGGATGAGCGGGTGCTCGTGCTCGGCGAGGACGTGGCGGAAGGCGGTCCCTGGGGCGCGACGGCTGGGCTCGCAGACGAGTTCGGGGCCGAGCGCATCCGCAACACGCCGATCTCAGAGGCCGCAATCACCGGCATTGCCATCGGCGCCGCGCAGGCGGGGCTGCGCCCCGTGGTTGTGGAAGAGAACCCTCGCTTGGGGGCCAGTGTTCGGGAATGACCCCGAGGCTGCGCGGTCCAGTACGGCCTAAGCTGGTGTGATGGCGCGTTGGACGGTGAACGAGCTCACCTCGGTCCCGGCGGTTTCCGACGGCGACGCGGACGATCCCGTCTGGTATCCACTTCAGCACGCGCTCGGCATCGAGACGTTCGGGGTCAACCTCTTTGTCGCGGGCCGAGCGAATCAGACGCTCGTCGACGAGCACGACGAACGCATGAGCGGCCAACAAGAGCTGTATGTGCTCCTCGAAGGAGAAGCGGTCTTCGAGCTCGACGACGAGCAAGCGCATCTCGACCGTGGCACAGCCCTCGCGATCACCGATCCCTCCGTTCGACGGAGCGCCAAAGCCGTGACCTCAGGGACGGCCCTGCTGATCGTCGGCGCGGGTAGCGAGCCGTTCAAGTCGACGTGGAACCCAGACCACTTCAGCGACATCCCGCGTCCTGACTAGAGCCCCGTGGTCTGCGCAAGAGTCAGTCGGGGATAAAGACAGCTCTGTAGTCGCCGAGAAGATCGGCTGAAGGCTCCGGCCAGGGCTGCGCCGCGATGATTTTCGGAGGCCGCCGGAGTCTTCTCTGCTGAAATCGACTCGGGAGGCATCTTGAAGCTTCTTCTCACTTCCGCCGGCGTCAAGAACACGAGCATCCACGACGCGCTGGTCGAACTCCTCGGCAAACCGATCGCCGACTCCAGCGCCCTCTGCATCCCCACCGCGCAGTACGGGCACCCCCAGGTCAGTCCTGATATGGCATGGAGTTTCATCAGCGGACGAGAACCCCGCTGCCCCATGTGCGCGTTGGGGTGGAAGTCCCTGGGAGTGCTCGAGCTCACGGCGCTGCCGAGCATCGACGAAGAGCGCTGGGTCCCCTGGGTCCGGGAGACGGACGTCCTGCTGGTGGCGGGCGGCGATGCCCTCTACCTGTGCCACTGGATGCGGCAGTCCGGGCTGGCGGACCTGCTTCCATCGCTGAGCGAGACGGTCTGGGTGGGACTGAGCGCCGGAAGCATGGTGATGACCCCCAGGATCGGGGAGGACTTCGTC
>JBKPGF010000073.1:0-10421 GCA_046729255.1 Actinomycetota bacterium | reverse complement strand
CCAAGGCTCGTCCGGGTGCGCCGCGCGGCAGACGTCGCATTCATCGGCCACGACGGCGCCAAACTCTCCGGATCGGGCATCGCGGTCGGCATCCAGTCGAAGGGAACCGCCGTCATCCATCGCGTGGACCTGGAACCGCTCGACAACCTCGAGCTCTTCGGCATGTCGCCGCTGTACACGCTCGAGTCGTACCGTGCGATCGGCCGCAATGCCGCCGGGTACGCCCTCGGCAGGCCGGTCGGCCCCGTGCCGGCGATGATGGACAACTTCGCGCGAGCGAAGCTCATCGTGAAGACGACGTTGCTCCACGCGCGGGAGACGGCCGAGGTCACTCCCGGCGCGCCGCCGGTCGAGCTCAGGCGTCGTTAGGAGGGCCTGACGGAACATCGTCTGTGCCGTCCTTGACGCGCTGCTCGCCCCGAGGCGGCGTCCTCAGTCGCCCCGTATCTCTTCGATACGAGGGCTCCCTGCGTCCTTGCCTCGGAACGACCATCGCGTCCCGACGACGAGCGACGTTCCGCCAAGCCCTCCTAGTCCGGCGTCTTGTCGGTGGGCCAGGGAACGCCGCCCACGCCCCAGTTCTTCGGCGAGTGGCCCTCGACGATCACCCACGTGTGCTCGCGGAGCCCCTCGGTCGTCGCCGCGCACAGCGCGTCCGTCAGCCCTGCGATGAGCTTCGCGCTCGTCTCGTCGTTCATACGGAAGTCGAAGAGCTCGACCCTGATCAGCGGCATTACTCCTCCTCCTATCGTCGCCTTGTGAGTGCGGCGACGATAACGCCCGCCGCCAGGAGTTGCGCCCAGGCCGGCACGCCGCCTTCCCGGTGCCAGCCGTCGATGCGATGAGAGGGGTAGAGCTCACGCCCTCCCGGGCGAGGCAGCGGAAGAACGTGCTCGAGGTCGGGTGCGGCGCACGCGGCGCCGCCCAGGACCCCTGGGTCGAGCAGGCCGCGGCGCAGGGCGAGCACGATGAGGAGAAACGTGCCCGACGCCGTCTCGAGCTCGTGCGACGGGATGTCCTCGTGCGGAACCGCGTCCTGGAGCCCGTGGAGCACGAGCCCGACCGCCACAGCGCCGCCCCGCGAACCGGTGAGCGCACCCACCGCCGCGCCGGCGGCGACGTGCATAGCGACGATCATTGAGGAGGGCCTGGCGAAACAGTGACTGTGCCGCCAGAACGCACCGGATCGCCGCGCTGCGGCGTCCTCGGTCGCCCACGTACGCTCCGCAGGCTGCGGGTACGCGGGCTCCCTGCGTCCTTGCAGCGCGACCCCCGGAGCGCTCTGGCGACGAGCACCGTTCCGCCAAGCCCTCCTACTCGGCCGTGAAGCCCGGAGGGTGCGCGACCGTGAAGGGCCGGCTGCCGACGGGGTCGCCCCCGATCGTCAGCTTCCACTCGTAGCCGCCCGGCTCGAGCACCAGGCCGGCGAATGTCCAGACGAACGGCGCGTTCTGGGAGCTGCCCGCCTTGATGCCGGGCGGGCGGCCGAGCTCGAACTCGCCGGTTACCGACACCTGTTGCCCGTCGATCTCGACGGGGCCGCCGTCGTCCGTGAGCAGCTCGAGGCTGAGCTCGTGCGATTGGTTCGTCCGGTCCCACGGCACTGCGACCACCGCCGCGACGGACATCGTCACCGGCTGCCCGGGCGCAAACAGGATGTTCCAGCCGCCGCCCATGACGTAGAGCTTCCCGTTGACAGCTTCGGCGAAGTCACAGAGCAGGAGCGTGACGTCCATCGCGCTACCGCTCCACGTGGCCCGAGCCGGCGTCGGCGCCCAGGACGAGGTCACGCTCGCGATCGGGGACGTGGTCCAGGGGCACCGGGGCAAGCGCCTCGAAGAAGACGAGACCGCCCTTCGTGTGGAGCTCGTGCTCCACCCCGCGGTTGACGACGGCGACGTCGCCCGGACGGAGCTCTCGTGTCTCGTCGCCAATCGTCATCGTCAGATCCCCCTCGACGATGACCATCAGCTGCTCCGTGTGTTCGTGCGCGTGTCGCGCGACGGTCGTACCCGGCTCGTAGACGACGCGGCACATGAGCACCTGGTCACCGCCGATCGCATGGATCTGGACCGTCGGAAAGATTTGGAACGGCTCCACACCGTTCCACGTCCTGAACGGCCCTGGCCGCGACTCGCTCACGGCCGGAAGAGCCGACCGCCGCAAGTCGCTGCCGCCGCTGGCGGCAGGATCCAGCGCTCGTGGCGCTTGGCCGTATTGGAATACTGTCCGGCGCGCCCCTCGCTTGGCTCCTTGGCCAGCGACGACCCAGGGCCGTCAGGAGGAACCAGGCTCACGCGGGTACTTCGAAGCGGAACTTCGAGTCGGCGTGGGCGACGGCGTTGACGGACAGCTCCTCGTCGAACACGACGAGCTTGCCCTGTCGCCTCGGGTCGCCCTCGCCGGCCGCCTTTCGCTCCAGTGCGCGGAGCACACGCTCCGGCGTGATCGGCAGCTCGGTGACCCAGACACCGATCGCGTCGAAGACGGCAGCGCAGATCGCGGGTGGCTGCGGGTTGTTCGCCATCTCGCTGATCCCCTTTGCACCGAAGGGGCCGTCGGCAGACGGG
This sequence comes from Actinomycetota bacterium, assembly GCA_046729255.1. Lineage (GTDB taxonomy): Bacteria > Actinomycetota > Thermoleophilia > Gaiellales > Gaiellaceae > PALSA-612. The sequence continues at coordinate 7,851 of JBKPGF010000073.1, read as the reverse complement.
TTCTCGATCATGATCGTGTTCACCTTCGGCAGGTTCTCGATTCCCGGCGCGACGTACGAGCCGAACTCGCTGCCGCGGTGCTCGACGCTCGGGTAGTACGGGTAGCACGATTCGAGCACGGCGAGCCCGAGGCCTTGCATCGCACCGCCCTCGATCTGGCCCTCGACGAGCGTCGGGTTGATTGCGCGGCCCACGTCGAAGCATTGCCAGAGCTGGGTCACCAGCACCTCGCCGGTTTCGTCGTCGACCTCGACCTCAGCCGCACACGCGGCGTACGAGATCGCCGAGTGGGGAGGAAGGTCGACCTGGCCGGTCTCGGGATCGGTGATCGCCGCGTACGGCTTCAGCTGGGCACCGGTACCGGTGATCAGCTCGCCGTACGTCCAGGTTGCTGCGCCCGCAACGTCCGGAACCGAGATCTTCTTCTGCGGCGCGCCCTTCGCCACCACTTCACCGTCGACGACCTCGAGATCGGCGGGATCGATCTCCAGTTCCTTGCCGGCGATCTCGAGCAGCTTCTCGCGTGCGTTGAGCGCTGCCTTCCGCACGGCATTTCCCGCCACGAACGTCGCGCGAGAGGCGAACGTCCCCGTACACAGCGGCGAGGAGTCGGTGTTCGAGTTGTCGTACGTGATCCAGTCGTACGGCACGCCGAGCGTCTCGGCGACGATCTGCGTCTGAATCGTCTTCGAGCCGTTGCCGATGTCGGCTGTGCCCGAGAAGACGTCGACTCTCCCATCCGGCTTGATCTTGATCCACGCCTGCGACGGGTCGCCGTTCTGGTTCATGCCCGTGGGGTACTCGATCGCGGAGTAGCCGCGTCCTGTGAGCTTGGCCATCAGTGGGCCTCCGGGTCGCCGACCTGCGCGGCAAGGTGGTCTGGGAGCCACTCTCCCTCGCGCGGGTCGCGGGTCATCGTCCGGTAGTCGGCGGGCAGTTCGTGGCCGACCGCGTCGGCAATCGCTTGGATCGTGGGAACGGTGGACGGGTCGGTGTAGACGACGCCGTTCGGCGACGTGTCGCCGATGCGGTTCGCGTTCTTGAGCCGGATCTCGAACGGGTCCATCCCCAGCAGGTCGGCGACGCGGTTCATGTGCGTCTCGACGGCGAACGAGACCGACGTCACGCCGAAGCCCCGCATCGCCGTCGTCGGTACGCGGTTCGTGAACACGACGTAGCCGTCGAAGGAGAGGTTCGGGATCGTGTACGCGCCCGTGTGGTGGAACGAGTGCTTCGTGAGGCCGTACGGTGAGAAGCGCGCGTACGCGCCCGAGTCGTGGAGGGTGAGCATCTTGCGGCCGAGGATCCAGCCGTCAGAGGTAACCGCGTCCGCGATCTCCATGTGCCACGGCGCGCGCGTCGAGGAGCAGAGGAACTCCTCCTCGCGCGTCCAGCGCCACTTCACCGGGCGGCCCGACTTCATGGCCAGCAGCGCCGTCATCGTCTCTGTCGCCGTGTCCACCTTGCCGCCGAAGCCGCCGCCGACCGTCCCGCCGACGAGCTTGAGCTTGCTGAGCGGGACCTGCAGGTGCGCGGCCACCACGCCCATGGAGAAGTAGAGCGCCTGCGAGCACGTGTAGATCGTCAGCCGGCCGTCCGGCTCCGGAACGACCTGGGCGACCTGGGTCTCGACCGGACAGTGCTCGATGGCGGCCGGTCGGTAGACGCCCTGAACGATCGTGTCGGCTCGGTCGAACGCCCAGTCGATGTCGCCCTTGCGGATCTGGCGTACGTCCATCTCGCCCTCGAAGTGCGGATACCAGTTGCCCCACTGATGAATGACAGGCACGTCGGGGTCCGCTCCCATCCGGATATCGAAGAGCGCGGGCTTCTCCGAGAAGTCGATCTCGATCGCCTCGACGGCCTCCATCGCCGTCGCCTCGTCCTCGGCCGCGACGAGCGCGACGGGCTGGCCCTTGTAGCGGACGTCCTCCTTGGCCAGGAGCGGCTCGTCTTCCGGAATCCCGAGCGCCGACAGGTGGCCGTAAGACAGCAGCGGGACGTCCTCCCACGTGACCACGGCATGGACGCCGGGCATTGCTTCGGCCTTCGACGTGTCGAGGCGTGTGATGTCCGCGTGGTGCACCGGGGATCGCAACGCCTTGGCCCACAGCGTCCCCGGGACACGCACGTCGTCGACGAACGTCGACCGGCCCGTGACGTGCGCCACGCCGTCGTAACGCGGGAGCCGTGCGCCGACGGCCTTCATTCCGCGTCTCCCGTCACGAGTGTGGTCGTCGGAGTGCCCGACGTGGTCGTCAGGTCGAAGCTCTCGCCACGTACGGCGGCGCTCACGGCGTTTGCGATCTTCACGTACCCGGTGCAGCGGCAGACATGGCCGGCCAGGGACTCGGAGATCGAGTGCTGGTCGTCCCCGCCCCCGCGCTCGATGTGCGCGTGCGCGGCCAGGAGGATGCCGGGCGTGCAGAAGCCGCACTGCATGCCGTAATGGTGGACGAACGCCTGCTGCACGGGCGCCAAACGCTCCGGCGAGCCGAGGCCTTCCACGGTTGTGATCCCGGCGCCGTTGACCGCGCCGACCGGCAAGAGGCACGACCGCCGGGGCTCACCGTCGACGAGCACCGTGCAGGCGCCGCAGCCTCCCTGCTGGCAGCCCGCCTTTGGGCTCGTGATGCCCAGCTCCTCGCGCAACACGTGCAGAAGTGGGGTGAGCAGCGGCGCTTTGACCTCGTGGTCGACTCCGTTGACGTGCAGCTTCATCCGGTTGGCCTCCTCACGCGAGATCGTCGAGCGCCCGTGTCACGAGCTTGGGTAGGACAGTCTTGCGGTACCAGGCCGAGGCGAGCGCGTCGTCAGGTGGATCGACATCGTTCAGCGCATCGGCAGGCTCGCCGCTCTGCTCGGCCGACATCAGCCGAACGGCATGCGGGCCCGCGCCCGACGCCGCGATCCGCAGCTCACCGTCGGTCTTGGTCGCGGCCACCGCAAGGATCGAGTAGTGGTGCGTGTGCGGCCGCCAGGCGGCGGCGTAGGCGGCCTTGCGGTCGGCCTCGTCGTAGGAGACGTCGAGCACCAGCCGGCCCGCGGATCCTCCGGCGAGGAATTCCTCGACCGGCTCGGTGCGCTCTCCGCCCGCACCGGTGGAACGGACGCGCGAGCCGAGGACGATCAGCGGTGCCTGCAGGTCACCTCGAGGCGCGTCGGCTCCCGGCCCGGCGCACAGATTCCCGCCGATCGTCGCCTGCGCGCGGATCTCTCCGTCCGCGACGTGCCTGGCTGCGCTCGCCAGCGGCTCGTCGAGCTCCTCGAGCGCGCTCACGGGAACCGTCGCGCCGATCGTCACCGTGCCACCCGCTCGCGTGATCTTGTCGAGGCCGCTGCGACCGAGCATGAGCACCTTGCCGGGCTTGAGACGCCCGTGCGTCAGCTCCGGCATGACGATCGTGCCTCCGGCCAGCACGGTGATGCCGCTGCCGTCCCCGAACGCCGTCACGGCCTCGTCCGGCGTGGTCGGGATGACGACATCCACGGTGCCCCCGGTCATGCGCGCGATTCTAACGCTGTGTCGGCGGCCGGTACCACACGGATCGCGGCTCGACGAGGTACGTAACGCGGCGCTCGCCCGGGGCGAGGAACGGATACGTCTCGACGCCCATGTACTTCGTCGCGAGCGAGTCGATGTCGCGGATCGCCTCGTCTCCTTCCACGGTCTCCACGACCGTGCCCTGGATGGAGACGTTCGAGTAAGGGTGCTCTGGATCGGCGAGCGAGAGGGAGACGCGGGGGTCGTGGGCGAGGTTGCGAGGCTTCACGCGGCCCAGCGCCGTGTTGAACATGACGCGGTCGCCGCGTCGGCCTGCCCACATGACGGTCGAGTGCGGCGAGCCGTCCGGATTGACGGTGGCCAGATGCCAGAAGTTCGCCGCATCCAGCAGCGCCTTCACCTCGTCGGGAAGCGGTGCAGCCATGAAGCTCCTCTCGTCACGGGACAGGTCGAGTGTGGCACAGCGCGTACAGTTAGCGCGTGGCGATCTCCTCCATCGACGAGCTCGAAAGCGGCCTTCAGGGCGCTGACTATCTGCCGGATCGCGGGCTGGCGACCGCGCTCTACCTCTCGCTTCAGCTCGAGAAGCCGCTGCTGCTCGAAGGGGAGGCGGGCGTCGGCAAGACCGAAGCCGCGAAGGCGCTCGCGCGTGTCCTCGACACGCGGCTGATCCGGCTCCAGTGCTACGAGGGCCTCGACGTCGCGCACGCCGTCTACGAGTGGAACTACTCGCGCCAGCTGCTCCACATCCGCGCGGCGCAGGAGGGCACGGTGTCCGAGGAGGAGCTCTTCGGCCCCGAGTTCCTCATCAGACGGCCCTTGCTCGAGGCGATCGAGAGCCCCGAGCGGGTCGTGCTCCTGATCGACGAGATCGATCGCGCCGACGAGGAGTTCGAGGCGTTCCTGCTCGAGGTGCTCTCCGACTTCCAGATCACGATCCCCGAGATCGGGACGATCTCGGCGGCCGACCACAAGCCGGCAGTCGTGCTCACATCCAACCGAACGCGCGAACTGCACGACGCGCTCAAGCGGCGCTGCCTCTACCACTGGATCGGGCATCCGGCGCTCGAGCGCGAGGTCGCGATCGTGAAGCTCCGCGTTCCCGGCGTGCCGGAGCGGCTCGCGTCGCAGGCCGCGGCCTTTGTCCAGGGGCTGCGCGGGCTCGACCTCGCGAAGCCTCCCGGCGTGGCGGAGACGATCGACTGGGCCAACGCCCTGACGGCGTTGGGACAGCAGGAGCTCGACGCCGAGGTGGTCGAGCAGACGCTGGGCTCGGTGCTGAAGTACCACGAGGACGTGCTTGCCGTGCGCGACGAGACCCTCCAGGGTCTGCTCGAAGAGGCCCGCGCGGCCACCCCTTCTGCGGGCTAAGTGATCGCTCCGGCACATACACATCCACCCTGTGCGGCTGCAAGCCGTCGCCTGCCGGCGTCCTCAGTCGCACCCATATCTCGTCGACATGGATGCTCCCTGCGTCCTCGGCATGCTCGGCTTTCGCGCGCCAGGCAGGCGCGCACGCACCGGAGCGACCACTAATGGCCGACGCGGTCGCCAGGCACGTCGTGACATTCGGCCGCGTGCTGCGCGAGGCGGGGCTGGAGGTCGGGCCAGGCCGCCTGGCGGATGCCCTCACCGGGCTCGACCTCGTCGACCTTTCCCGCCGCGACGACGTCTACTGGACGTTGCGGCAGACCCTCGTCTCGCGATGGGAGGACCTCGACGCCTTCGACGCAGCCTTCGCTGCCTGGTTTCTCCGGGCACCGACCGCGCCGGTGTTCCGTCAGGGCACGGAGACGACGTCTCTACGCCTTCTGCGGCGCACCTCCGAGACGAAGCGCGACGAGGGGGACGGCGGTGAGGCGAAGGAGGACCAGACCTCGCTCGGCTACAGCCCAGAAGAGCTACTCCGGCGCCGCGACTTCGCGGACATGACACCGGAGGAGCTCGAGAACGTCAGCAAGCTCATCTGCGAGATCGCATCCGGCCGGCCTAGGCGTAGATCACGGCGCCTCCGTCCGCATCACCGCGGCACTGACCTCGACATGCGACGGCTCGTCCGCGCGTCGCTGGCCACGGGCGGTGAGGCGGTGGAGCGGGCGTTTCGCAGCCGGGTGCACGTCCCGCGCAAGCTCGTCGTCCTCTGTGACGTGTCGGGCTCGATGGAGGCGTACTCGCGCGCGCTCATCCTCTTCCTGCACGCGCTCGCACGCTCCGGTCGCGGGGTGGAGACCTTCGCGTTCGGGACGCGGCTGACACGGCTCACGCGCGAAATCGTCATCCGCGACCCGGAAGGTGCGCTGCGAGCGGCCGCGGAGCGCGTCGTCGACTGGTCCGGCGGCACGCGGATCGGCCACTCGCTGAAGACGTTCAACGACGAGTGGGGGAGGAGGGCGCTCACACGCGGAGCCGTCGTCGTCATTGTCTCCGACGGCTGGGAGCGCGAGGATGCGGCGGTCGTCGGCCACGAGATGGCGCGGCTGGCGCGGCAGGCGTATGCAGTGGTCTGGGTCAACCCGCTCAAGGGCCATCCGGATTACCAGCCGCTCGCAGGGGGAATGCGAGCGGCACTGCCCTACGTTGACCGGTTCCTGTCAGGGCACAATTTGGCCAGCCTCGAAGAGCTGGCCGAGGTGCTCACCGGAATCGAGAGGAGGCATGCGGCGTGAAGGAGATCCTGGAAGACGTCGAACGTTGGCGCGAGGAAGGCAAGAAGGTCGCGATCGCGACTGTCGTCGCCACCCGTCGCTCGGCGCCGCGCCCGATCGGCGCGAAGCTCGCGATCTCGGAGACCGGCGAGCTGTGCGGCTCCGTATCCGGCGGCTGCGTCGAGTCCGACGTGTACGAGAACGCCCGCGAGGTGATGGAGACCGGTCAGCCGAAGCTCCTCTCCTACGGCATCGCCGACGAGGAGGCGTGGGAGGTCGGGCTGCCCTGCGGCGGTGAAATAGATGTCTTCGTCGAGGTGCTCGACAACGACTGATGCCGACCGAGCGTCTTCTACAGGCGATCGAGAACGAGGAGCGCGCGGTGCTCTTCACCGTCATCGAGGGCGAACCGCTCGGGGCTCACGCGCTCGTGCTCGAGGGAGGCGAGACTCTTGGCGACGGTGTCCCCGAGGAGGCGATCGCGCAAGCGGAGCAGCTCATCCGCGAACACACGAACCGCATCCTCGAGCTCGAGGGCGCGAGGGTCTACGCGGAGATCTATGGGCCGCCGCCGCGTCTGCTGATCTACGGCGCCGTGGACACGGCGGAGGCGATGTGCGCCGCGGCGAGGCTGCTGGGCTGGCGGACGATCGTCGCCGACGCGCGCGCGAAGTTCGCGACCCCCGAGCGGCTGCCGAGCGCCGACGAGATCATCGTCGAGTGGCCGGAGGAGGCGCTCGCGCGCGTTGCTCCCGACCACGCGACGGCCGTCGTCGTGCTCACGCACGACGACAAGTTCGACGTCCCGGCGCTGAAGGCTGCGCTCGAATCGGACGCGTTCTACATCGGCGCGCTCGGCTCGCGGCGGAACCAGGAACGGCGGCGCGAGCGGCTGCTCGAGGCGGGTGTGGATACGGAAGCGCTCGATCGCATCGCCGGCCCGTGCGGCCTCGACATCGGCGCTGAGTCGCAGCCGGAGACGGCGCTCTCGATCCTCGCCGAAGCGCTCGCCGCGCGGATGGGCCGCGAAGGCGGCAAGCTCAAAGAGTCCAAGAAGCGCATTCACGCCTGAGCCCCTGGTCGGTCGTCCTCACGGTCGGCGGAGCCGACCTCCGGCCGACCTGACGCCGCTGGCTACAGGAACCGGCGCTCGCGGCGCTTGGCCGTATTTGGATACTGTCGTTCGCGCCGCTCGCTTGCCTCCTTTGCCAGCGGCGCCCCAGGGACTCAGGGAGGAGGTCGTCGGATGACGGAGCGAGTCGAGAAGACCGACGCCGAGTGGCAGGCAGAGCTCGACGAGGACCGCTACGCCGTGCTGCGGCAAGGCGCGACTGAGGCCCCCTGGTCGGGCGAGCTGAACGTCGTCCACGACGACGGCGTCTTCCGCTGCGGGGCTTGTCACACGCCGCTCTTCTCGTCGGAGACGAAGTTCGACTCCGGCTCGGGCTGGCCGAGCTTCTTCCAGCCGCTCTCCGAAGACGTCGTCGAGCTCGAGGAGGACGTGAGCCACGGCATGCGGCGCACAGAGGTGCGTTGCGCCGTTTGCGGATCCCACCTCGGTCACGTCTTCCCGGACGGCCCGGAGCCGACCGGCGAGCGCTACTGCATCAACTCTCTCGCGCTCGACTTTGAACCGCTGGACGGCTGAGGCGTCCGCAGGAGCCATGGCCGAGGTCGTCGTCTTTCACCACGTGCTCGGGC
>JBKPGF010000072.1:0-29025 GCA_046729255.1 Actinomycetota bacterium | reverse complement strand
CGATCTTCCGCCATCGCGTTCGCCGTCATCGCGATGATGCGGGGACGCGTCTCCGGCGGCCAGCGCTCGCAGATGCGGCGCGAGGCGTCGAGACCATCCAACTCGGGCATCTGCACGTCCATCAGCACGACGTCGTACGGCCGCCGCTCGAGCGCCTCCAGCGCCTCCCGTCCGTTCGACGCCACGTCGGCGCGGTAGCCGAGCCGTTCGAGGAGGCGGAGGGCGACCTTCTGGTTCACGGCGTTGTCCTCGGCCAAGAGGATCCGCAACGACGATGTCGCTGGCCCGTCCGCTTCCGGCACCGGCTCGCCGGCCGCCGGCTGATCGACGTGCTCGGCGAGCGCGTTTACCAGAGCGTTGTAGAGCTGGGAGGCCTTGACCGGCTTCGCCAGCTGCACCGCGAACGCTTCGGACGACTGAGCCTTGGACAGCCGGCCGAGCGAGGTCAGCAGGACGAGCGGAAGCTCGCCCTCGTCTCGGTACCGCCGGATCTCGCGGGCGAGGGCAAGCCCGTCCAGCTCCGGCATCACGAGGTCGAGGACCGCGATGTCGAAGTGCTCGCCCGCAGCGACCTGAGCGAGTGCCTCCGAGGGACGCTCTACCGCCATCGGCTCCATGCCCCACGATTGGGCGTGCCGGGCCACGATCTCGAGGTTCGTGACGTTGTCGTCCACAACAAGAATCCGCTTCCCGGCGAGCTGCGGGAGGGCCTCGTCGGGGCTGATGCGGGCCGGCACGGCCGCCCTGTCGGCGGTGAGCGAGATGTAGAAGGTCGATCCTCTGCCCTCCTCGCTCTCCACCGAGATCGTCCCTCCCATCAGCTCGACCAGGCGCTTCGAGATCGCGAGGCCCAGCCCGGTGCCGCCGTAGCGGCGGGTCGTCGAGGCGTCGACCTGGCTGAAGGACTCGAACAGCCTGTCCATCCGGTCCTCGGGGATGCCCACCCCGGTGTCGCGAACGGCGAACTCGAGGCGGTACGAGCTCGTGCCGGCGGGCTCCGCGTTCACGTCGACGATCACCTCGCCTTTCTCGGTGAACTTGACCGCGTTCGAGACGAGGTTGAGCAGCACCTGTCGCAGGCGGGCCGCGTCCCCCACGATGCCTGCCGGCACGTCGTGGTCGATGAGACAGCCCAGCTCGATCTCCTTTTCCCACGCACGCGGCGCGACGATGTCGAGTGCACCCTCGACGCATTCCCGGACGTCGACCGGCTCCTTCTCCAGCTCGAGCTTGCCGGCCTCGATCTTCGAATAGTCGAGGATGTCGTCGATCACGTGGAGCAGCCCGTCTCCACTCGAGCGGACCACCTCGGCGAGCTCGCGCTGCTCGGTCGTCAGCTCTGTGTCGAGGAGGAGACCGGTCATGCCGATCACCGCGTTCATCGGCGTCCTGATCTCGTGGCTCATCGTCGCGAGGAAGGCGCTCTTCGCCTGCATCGCCGCCTCCGCTTCTTCGCGTGCCCGCTCGAGCTCGTTGACATAACGCGCCTTGTCGATCGCGGTCGCGGCAAATGCGGCGAACGCCTTGGCCGTTTTCGCGTGCTCGGCGGTGTAGAAGTCGGCCTCGAACGAGTCGAGCGTCAGCATCCCGATCAGGCGCTCGCCGATCAGCAACGGGACGGCCATCCACGACTTGATGCTTCCCTCGATGTGGACGTCCTCGAACTGCGGGTAGCGCGTAGCGGCGTCCGCGATGATGAGCGTCTCGTGCCGCTCCACGAGCCTCCACGCGGGATCCTCGGGTCCGGTGCAGCGGTAGCGATGCCCGATCAGCTCGTCGAGGTTCGGATAGCCCTGGCCGCCGACGACGACGAACTCGTCACCATCGAGCTCCTGCACGCTGGCACTCCTGTAGGGGACGACCTTGCCCAGCTCCGAAAGGATCAGGTCGAAGACCTGGGACATGCCGAGCGTGCTCCCGAGCGACTCGGCCGCCGCCTGGAGCGTCTCGGCCTGCTCGCGGGCGGCCCGCTCGGTCTCGAGCAAGTGAGCATTCTCGATCGCCATGGCTGCCTGGGCGGCGAATGCCGTCGCAAGCTCCGCGAGCTCTTCGGTGTAGAAGTCGGGCTCGAACTTGTCGATGCTCAGAACGCCGATGACGCGCTCCCCGACGATCATCGGGGCGCAGATCCATCCGCGAATCCGTCCCCTGCCGTGCTCCTCGCTCGCGAAGTGCGGGTTCTGCGAGACGTCGGCGAACACCTGTCGCCGCTTCGACCGGACGACCTGAGTGTTGAGGTTGGTCTCGTCGTCCAGTGCGAAGCCGGCCCCGATCAGGCCACCGAGATCTTCGAGCCCGCGTTCGGCCACGATCACGAGGCGGTTGCCCCGGATCACCTGGATGGAGGAGCTGTCGTAGGGCACGACTCGTTGCAGCTCGTCGAGGATCGTCTCGAAGGTCTCATCGAGGCTCAGTGTCTTCCCGAGCACCTGAGTTACCGCCAGGAGCGTCTCGGCGTGCTCCTGTGCGCGCTGGAGCTCGGTGATGTCGTGGTAGATCGCGTAGAAGCCGGCGTGCTCCCCTTCCGGCCTGAGCGACACGAGCATCATCTGCACGTCGACCGGCTTCCCGTCCTTTCGTACGCGGCGAGTGATCCGGTCGGCACGACCTCGTTCGAGCGCGGCCTGCGAGACCTCCCGGCCATCTTCCCGGAGCTCCTCGTCGAGCACGAGGTCGTCTATCGGGCGCCCGATCGCCTCCTGCGGCGAGTAGCCGAAGAGCTGCGCCGCGGCCGGGTTCCAGCCCGTCACGCGCTCGTCGGCGTCCATGACGACGATGGCCACCGGGCTGATCTCGACGAGCGACTCCAGCTCGTGCAGCCGGCGACGCGCCTCAGCGAGCTCGGACGCGAGGTCGACTTCAGGCGTCATCGGTCCCTCCCATCAATCGGCCTCCCGGTCACGGCCGCAGTATCCTGCGCCAGGGTGGGCTCGTCTAGGGTTCGGCTCCTAGAGCCAGGGCTTCGCCGTCATGTCGAAGACGATGAAGAGCAGGATCAGGATGTCGATGCGCGTCACGACGAGGATGTTCTTGATCAGCCGTTGCGCCTCGGGATCCGTCGGGCCCCGCTCTTCGATCGCCTTCGCGAGCTTGGCAGCTGTGGGCCGGATGTAGAAGAAGCCGACGAGGAACGTCAGGGCCCAGCCGGCGAGCGCGATCTGGACGAACGTCATGTCCCAGTCCCACGGGCTCCGGTCGTTCGTCATCAGGCCGATGCCGAACAGCAGGACGAGCAACGACGACGGCGTGTAGAGGCGCTCTCCGACCTTTCCGGCCTGATGCGCGAACTGCGCGACGCGGATGGGATCGTTCATCCGCAGCGTCATGAGCGCCAGGAGCGCGAGCGTCGCGCCACCGCCGACCCAGAGCACCGCGACGAGCACGTGGCCGGCCTTGAACCAGTCGTACCACGTGAGCGCCAGCACGGCGCGATCCTATTACGAGCGGCGGCCGTTTCTCAAGAATCGAGCTGGAGGCGCTCGACGATGGGAGCCAGGTGGGCGTTAGCGATCAGGAGCCGTCGCCGATCTCGACGGTCTTCACCGGCAGTTGCGGGAAGCGGTCGGCGATCGTCTCCCCTGCGCCTTCCTCGAGCCAGGAGGCGTCATCGCCCCTGCGGACGACGACGACGATCTCGTCGGCGTCGAACATGCGAAGCGCGTCCTCGACCGCCAGCAGCGGATCCGAGTCGCCGGCCTCGGCCTCCACTCGCTGTGCGTCCTCGGCCGTCTCCTGGGCCACCCTGGCAGCCGTGCGCTCCGCCTCGGCTCGGGCGTCGTCCTCGGCGTTCGTCAACCACTGCAGCTTCGACTGCTTCACCGCCGGAGCGACGACGTGGACCTTGCCCACGTCTGTACCCAGCTCCTCGTGAACCTCGGGCGGAACCTCGGGGACGGAGCTGATGACGAGGACGTTGCGCATGGCAGGCTCCTATCCGTTTCCGTTCTTCGAGAAACGACCGAGCGCGGCGAGCCCCGCGACTGCGGCGATCGCAGACAGAGCGAGCGCGCCTCGTGCGACCGGGGCCGGCAGGCGAACAGCACGCTCGTGCGTCTCCTGGCCGAACGGCCCGGCGGCTGCGACCTCGAGCTCCACCGGCGCGAAGAGGTTGTCGGGACGCCCGCCGGCCGGCTCAGGCTCGTCGGTCTGCTGCGCGTTGTAGCCCGTCGTCGCGAGATAGCGGTCCACGAGGCCCGGTGCGACCGAGTTCGCCGCCAGGGCAACCAGCGTCGGCCAGCCGACAAGGAGGTCGGCCTGTGGGCTCTCCGCCGCCTCGAGAACTGCCTTCGCCGCGAGCTCCGGGGCGTAGACCGGAGCTACGGGACGCGGTCTCCGAGGCATGCGTGAGCGCATCCACTCGAACTGGGGTGTGTTCATCGCCGGGATCTGCACCATCACTACGCGCACGGCGCTGCCGTCGTGCTGGAGCTCGGTACGCACCGACTCGAGGAAGCCCTGGAGTGCGTGCTTCGCGCCGCAATACGCTGCCTGCAGCGGGACGCCGCGATAGGCGAGCGTCGACCCGACCTGGACGACGACGCCCCGGTCGCGGGGCCGCATCCGGCGCAGCGCCGCCATCGTGCCCCAGACCGAGCCGAGGTAGGTCACCTCCGTAATCCGCCGAAACTCCTCGGCCGTGATCCGGTCGAGCGGCGCCAGCATCGACACCATGGCGTTGTTGACCCAGACGTCGATCGGGCCGAGCGTTTCCTCCGTCCGGTGTGCCGCATCCTCGACGGCGGCCGCGTCGGCCACGTCGACCGCCAGCGTGAGCGCCTCGACGCCGAGCTTCTCGATCTCGGCGCGAGCCTCGCCGAGCCTCGCCGACTCCCGCGCGAGCAGCGAGACCGCGTCGCCCCGTCGCGCGAATGCGCGCGCGACCGCACGCCCGATGCCTGCCGATGCACCGGTCACGACGACGACGCCCACCGGCTAGGAGTCGTCTGTCGCCTTGTGGGCGGATTGGAGGAAGTCGGACAACGCGGCGACGGTGAGCGCGCCGGCCGCCACGCGGGTAACCCGCGGCGTGGCGATGATCCCCGCCGTCATGAGAGAAGCGACCCAGAAGCCGGTGCAGACGGGGCACAAGAGCAATTGCCCTAGAGCCCGCCGCAAGCCTGTGCCCCGAGGGGACTCCTTGGGTGTCGTCACACTTTCCATCCCTTCGTAGCGGACGAACGGTGCGCGGATGACGCCCGTCACGGCGTCGCTCGTCAACAGGCGGCTGAGCTTGAACGTGCCGACGCCCAGCAACACGAGGTCGGGAAAGCGCGGACGCTCCGGCAGCGTGCCGCGCCTGGCTGCCAGGACAAGCGGCGTCGCGAACGTCAGCGTATAGAGCGCGACGAGGATTCCGTACGAGCCGAGCGGCCGCTCCGCACTGGATGGCTCCATGCGATGTCACGTGCCCGTCCTCCGGCTTCGGCAAACGCCGCGGCGTTTACCGGAGGGGCGCTGCGGTTATCACCGCAGCATTCCCGACCCGCCCGAGGGCTGGGTATCCCGCGGGTCCGGCCGCCCCGGACCCTCGGGAGCTACTCGCAGCCGGGGGTCGAAGCGACGGCGGAAGGAGAATCGCATGGACGACAAGACGAAAGGCAAGGCCAAGCAGGTCGAAGGCAAGGCCAAGCAGGCTGAGGGCAAGGCCCAGGAGATGTGGGGCGACCTCAAGGACAAGGCCGAAGAGGCCAAGGACAAGGTCGACGACCGCTTCGACGACAAGGGTGACGAGCGGAAGACGACCAAGACCACGACGACAACCACCACCACCGAGCGGCACTAGGACCTTTCGTTAGATCTTCAGGGGCCGGGCTTACCCGGCCCCTGATCCGCGTGCACGGCCTTCCGGCGGCTGTCGACGACCGGGGCGATCGTCTCGAGCTCGAGGATCTCGAGCTGCCGTCGAACGGGGCTGCCGGGCGGTGCGACGACGATCAGGTCGATACCGGCGCGTTCGGCGGCGAGCGCCCAGCGAAAGAGCGTCCGCACGCCTGCGCTGTCGATAAACGGCACCGAGGTCATATCGAGCACGACGGTCCGTGACTCCTCGCCTGCGGACTCGACGCGGTGATCCCACCGCGGGATGGTGGAGAGATCGAGCTCCTCGTCGATCTCGACGACGTTTGCCGTGTGCTCCATGGCCTCGTAACTCCGATTTCCCTCTGTTCTGCCCCGTAAAACCAACATCGCCGCGGGAGCGGCTAACCTCTTGCCAGCAATGCGGAGGCGTGGTTTCACCGGCCCTGGGCTCGCGCACCAAACGGGAGTTTCTTGACGAACGGTCACCCGACCCCCGGCGGGCTCCGGCTCATAGGCTGGCGGCGGTACGCACTGGCGCTCGCCTGCACGGCTCTCGGCATGCTCGGGACGCAACTGCTCGCCGGCGAGATGTTCATGACGCCGCTCGTCGGCACGGTCGTCCTCATCTCGGTCTTCCTCGGTATCGGCCCTGCTCACGTCGGGATCGCAGTCGGCTGGATCGGCCTCCTGCTCTACGTCGAGCCTCGATGGGACCTCGCGATCGAGGACACGAACGTCGCCCGTCGCTGGGCGGTCAGCCTCATCGTCGCCCTCGTGCTCGTCTGGATCGGCTGGAGCCTCCAACGGTTGCGGCGGAAGGAGCGCGAGCGCCTAGCTGCGCTGGAGCGCGAGACCGCAACGGCAAAGGACCTCCAGGAGCTCGCAACTGCGCTCGCGGCCGACGCCACGCCATCGGCGGTCGCGCGGTCGCTCGTCACACACATGCCAGGCCTGCTCGGCGCCGAGGGTGGGTCGCTCGGCCTGATCGATGGCGACGAGCTCGTGATCGTCGACCCGGGCCCCGAGGTACGGACGGTGCTGCGGCCGGGCTTGCGAATACCGCTCGACACGAAGGCGCCGATCACGACGGCCGCCCGCTCGGGGAAGCCGGAGTACGCGAACAGCCGGGCCGAGCTGAGGCGGCGGTTCCCGGACGGTGCGCGCATGGTGACGTACGCGGCGGCCTCGCTCTCGTTGCCGCTGCGAGTGTCCGGTCGGGTCGTTGGCTCGATGTCCTTCCCGTTCTCACGCGCGCACACGATCGACGAGGAGACGATCGGTCTCGCCAATGTCGCCGCAGGCGCGGGGGGCCAGGCGCTGGAGCGTGCGCGGCTGCATGAGCTCGAGCAGTCCGCGCGCGTCTATGCCGAGCTGGCCGCGGACCGCACGCGTCTCCTACAGGAGGTCGCCGAGCGCATGAGCGCTGCGGCGACTGCCGCTGACGTCGCACAGGTCATCGCCGAGCAGGCGTCCGGTGCGCTCGCCGCCGACGGCGTGCTCGTATACGCCCTCGACGCCGATCGCGAACAGCTCTCGCTGCTCGCGCACGAGGGTATCGTCGAGGAGGTCGTCGAAGAGCGCCGGCTGTTGCCGCTCGCGGGGAGCGAATGCGTCGCCGACGCGGTCGGGTCGGGCGAGCCCATCGCGCTGAAGACACGAGCGCAGTTCGTCGATCGGTACGGCGACGGCGGCCGCGGGATGTTCGACCCGCACGAGGAGTCGGTCTATTGCTTCCCACTGATGACGGGAAAGCGGATCCTGGGCGCCGTGCACTTCGTCTATCGGGCACCGACGTCCCTCGACTCCGGCACGATCGGCATCGCCGGCGCGATCTTCCAACAAGGCGCGGTCGCGCTCGACCGCAGCCGCGGCTACGAGGAAGAGCTCGTCATCCGCCGGCGCTCCGAGCAGCTCCAGGCGCTCACCGCGAGGCTGTCCGGCGCGCTCGCGCCGTGTGACGTCGCCGCGATCTTCATCGAAGAGATCGCGGGGTCGATCGGCGCCGAGGCTGCGGCGCTGAGCATCGTCGACCAGGACACGAGACAAATGACTCCGCTCGCGTGGAAGGGCGTGCCAGACGATCTGATCGAGGATGTCGTGCCGCTCTCCGCCGATCGCCCCGGTGCGAAGGCCCTGCGCCGGAAGCGTGCCGCCTACTACCAGGATCTCGAGGAGCTCGCCGCCGACTTTCCGCAGTCGCGGGCGCGCGCCGAGATGACCGACATGCGGACGTTTGCATATCTCCCGCTCTGGGCGGCCGGCACGGCCATCGGGCTGGCCGTGCTGGGCTGGCGTGAGCCCAACCAGCTCGCACAGGACGACCGCGCGTTTCTCGAGGTCGTGGCTGCTCAGTGCGCCCTCGCGCTCGACCGGGCGCAGCGTTACGAAGGCGAGCGGGTCGTGGCGGAGACGCTGCAGCGCAGCGTCCTCCCGGAGACGCTCCCGTCCATGGAGGGCGTTCGTGTCGCCGCCCTTTACCTCCCTGGCTCGACCGCGGTCGACGTCGGCGGCGACTGGTTCGACACGCTGACGCTCGCCGACGGCCGGATGGGCTTCGTCGTCGGCGACGTCGTCGGAAAAGGCGTGGAGGCCGCGGCGACGATGGCGCAGCTGCGCAACGGCATGCGCGCCCTCTGCCTCGACCGCAGAACTCCGGGGGAGACGGTGACGAAGCTCAACCTCCTGCTCGCGAGCTACACCGACGTGCCCTTCGCCACGCTCGCCTTCATGACCCTCGATCCGCGGACCTTCGCAGCGACGATCACCTCCGCAGGGCATCCACCGCCGCTCATCGTGCATCCCGACGGCCGGGTCACGTTCCTCGAGGGGGGTGGAGGGCTGCCGCTCGGCGCCGACCCGGACGCGTCCTACTCGGAGGGCCGGACGCGGCTCGACCCCGGCGCGGTCGTGGTCCTCTACACGGATGGCCTCGTCGAACGCCCTGATAGGTCGATCGACGAGGGACTCGATCTCCTCGCGAGCGCTGCAGCGCGCGCCGCCGCGAAGGAACCGGACGCGTTCGTCCACATCGTCGTCGACGAGCTGCTCGGCACCGGCGCTCGCGGCGACGACGTCGCGCTGCTCGTGATCCGGCTGGACTCCGTTCGGCTCGAGCCGCTCGTGCTCACGCTGCCGTCGGAGCCGGAGTCGCTGCCGATCCTCAGAGCGGAGCTCTCCCAGTGGCTCGAGCATGCCGCCGTGCCCGAGGTCGATGCGCGTGACGTCGTGCTTGCGAGCTGGGAGGCGGGTGCGAACGCCATCGAGCACGCGAATGCGCCGGCGGGGGCGAGCTTCCGTCTCGATGCGGCACTCACAGGCGATCGCGTGCGGGTTGAAGTGGCCGATTCCGGTCGCTGGAAGGAACCGCAGCCGCGCGAGGACCGCGGGCTCGGGCTCCGCATGATCGAAGGGTTGATGACGTCCGTGGACGTCGTTCGCCGCGACAGCGGAACCCGGATCGTGATGGAGCGGCCGCTTACCCGCGAATCGGCCTGGAACGATGGAACGTCTTAGGCTCAGGACCGAAGAGGTCGCCGGCGTGCCTGTGGCGCGGCTGGACGGCCAGGTCGACAAGCTCGGTGTCGAGCAGGCGCGCTCGCAGCTCGATCCATTGGCGGCCTCGGGCAGGCTCGTCATCGCGCTCGACAACGTCACGTTCATCGACAGCGCCGGTCTGCACGCGCTCTTCGGGCTCGGCCACGTGGCGGCGGCGAGGGGCGGCCGGGTCGCCCTGTCGGTGCCTGCGGGCTCTCCCGTGGCAAGGGTCGTCGAGATCGTGCGTCTCGGCGATGCGATGCCGGTTCGCGGGTCGGTCGAGGCAGCTGCGCTCGCCCTCGCTGAGGTTTCGGCCCTCGACGCGGGAGGGTAACGCTCCTTACATCGAACGAAGGGGGTCGAGATGCCACCACGCGGTGTGAAAAAGGGGACGAAGCGAGCCCGCCAGTACGAGCACATCAAGGATTCGCTCGAGGACCGCGGCGTCAAGCGCGCGGACGAGATCGCGGCGCGAACGGTCAACAAGGAGCGAGCGCGCCACGGCGAGTCGAAGACGTCTTCCCGTCTGTCTCGGACCGACATCTCGTCGGGTAGGCGAGGCGGCCTACGCGCCCATCGCCGCTCCCCGCGAGGACGGACGAAGGAGCAGCTCTACGAGGAGGCGAAGGACCTCGGCGTGAAAGGGCGCTCGAAGATGAACAAGAGCCAGCTTGCGGCTGCCGTATCGCGGAAGCGCGGGTGAATTAGTGGGTACGCAGGTTTCACCATTCGACAAAACCGGGTAGAACCAAGCCCATGTCGGGCGATGTCGGGCGGGACAGCTCGGGCGGCCCTGATGGCGTCGCTTTCGGGGTCGACGTGGGCGAGGTCGTGGACGGCCTGGTCATCGTTGACGTGCAAGGGGAGGCCGACCTCCACACGGCGCACGAGCTCCGCGCGGCGATCATGGAAGCGATCGACGGCGGCGCGACGTCGCTCGTAATCGACCTCAGCGACACGACGTTCATCGACTCGATGACACTCGGCGTCCTGCTCGGCGCGGTCAAGCGGCTGAGGCCGGTCGACGGCCGCGTCAGCGTTGTCTGCACGGATCCGAACATCCGCCGCATCTTCGAGATCACGCTGCTCGACCGGGTCTTCGCGCTCCACGAGAGCCGCGAGACAGCGCTCGAGGCGGACGTGGCCAGAGGACCGGCGGGCTCGTGAGCGCGCCGGAGCTGTCCGACCCCGACGACCGCGTCATCGTCGAGTTCCCGGCGACCGCCGGCTATCGAGGCGTGGGTAGGCTCGTCCTCGGTGGCCTGTCGGCCCGCTTCGAGCTGCCTCTCGATCGGGTGGAGGACTTGCTACTCGCGCTCGACAGTCTCTTGAGCCAGGAGCTCGCGGCGGGTGCCGTCACGATGGAGGCCACCGCCGCTCCCGAGGGTCTGCGGGCACGCGTCGGGCCGTTCGTGAGCTCCCAGGTGGAGGATGCGGCAGTCGCGCGCGTTCTCAACCCGCTCGTGGACGAGGTAACCGAGCAGGACAGCACCGACGGCTACTGGGTCGAGCTCGGTGTCTCGGCCGAGCGCACCGCCGGCGTCGGAGGGTGACCACGATGACCGCGGAGCCAGCATTCCTTCGCCAGCTGGAGGCGTACCGCGCGGGCGACGAGTCGGCCCGCGAGCAGATCGTCGATCAGTACATGCCACTCGTCCGCAAGATCGCGTCGCGGTACGCGGGGCGCGGGGAGCCGCTCGAGGATCTCGTTCAGGTCGGTTCCATCGGGCTCGTGCTCGCGATCGAGCGCTTCGACGTCGAGCGGGGCGTGAAGTTCACGACGTACGCCGTGCCCACGATCGTGGGTGAGATTCAACGCCACTTCCGCGATCGCGCATGGGCCGTTCACGTCCCGCGGAGGATGAAGGAGCTCAGCCTACGGCTCGCTCGCACGATCGAGGCGGCGACAGCCGATCTCGGGCGTGCGCCGACGATTGCCGAGCTGGCGGCAGACACCGGGCTCGAGGACGAAGAGGTCGTGGAGGCTCTGGAGACGTACAACGCGTACTCGACGAGATCGTTGTCGCAGCCGCTCGGTCTCGGCGACTCGGAGGAGGGCACGGTCGAGGATCTCTTCGGCGCGTCCGAGGCCGGATATGACGAAGTTGAGCACGGGGCACTGCTCGAGACGGGTCTCGCCGCCCTCGACGACCGCGAGCGCGAGATCGTCGAGCTGCGATTCTTCGAGGGGCTGACGCAATCGGAGATCGCTGCCCGTGTGGGCATCTCCCAGATGCATGTGTCGCGGCTCCTCAGACGCTCGCTCGCCACGATGCGCGGCCGCCTCGAAGGCGCCGTCACGGAGCAGGGACTGTGAGCACGACCGTCCGGCTCACGATCCCGGCCAGGGCCGAGTACCTCGTCCTCACGCGGCTCGTTCTCACCGGCATCGCCATGGAGGTGCCGATGAGCGAGATTGCCCTCGCGGACCTGAAGCTCGCCGTCACCGAGGTGTGCGGCAATGCGGTGCAGCACGCATATACGGACGACCCGCGCGTCGTCCGGATCGTGTTCGAGGTGGAGCCGGAGTCGATCGAGGTCTCCGTCGAGGACGAGGGCCCCGGCGTCGGCTTCCCCGAGGTCGACGAGTCGGCGCTCATCGAGGGTCCCGCCGAGAGCGGCATGGGGCTGGCCATCGTGCGGTCGGTCATGGACGACGTCGAGATCGACGAGGGGTCCACGGAAGGCACCGTTGTGCGCATGCGCAAGCAGTTCGCCGGCCAGGCGTTCTAGCTCTGCAAAGCCTCTTCGCGGCTCGGGTGCACGTCGAGCGCCTTGTCGAGGCCGGTGATCTCGAAGATGCGCCGGGCTGTCGTTTCGGGCAGCACCGTCCGGAGCTCTCCACCCGCCTCGCGCACCCGGCGCAGCAGGCCGACAATCGTGCCCAGCACGGTGGAGTCGAGGAAGCTGACCCCGGTGAGATCGAGCACGATCACCGCGGGACCGTCCTCGACGACCTCGTGGAACGTCTCCCGCAGGGCGCGGGCGTCATAGGCATCGAGCTCACCCGAAAGTGTCACGACCACGATGTCGTCGAGTCGCTCGACGCGTGGTCCGGGGGGCATGTCGCGAATCATGAAGAAAAGAGGATGGGGGACAGGATGTGATCCCGTCCCCCGTGTAGCTCTGCGTTAGCGTTCTTCGACGACTCTGTCGCCGTGGTCGTGCACGACGGTCTCTCGGCGGGAGCCACCGAATCCGCCCCAGCTCGACCAGAACATCAGTGAGATGAGTCCGCCCGCGAGGCCTACGACCATGAGGATCACGCCGACGGTCGTCAGGTCAACCCCCTGGGCCTCTGCCGTCACCGCCCAGGTGAGGATGGCGCCAACGGCTATCAGGATGAGGCTTACTCCGATTCCCATGTAGACCTCCAAGAGTCGATGTGAGCCTCTCGTACCCGGCCCGGCCTCTCGCTACACGCCGGAGCGATGTTTCAGATGCCCGACCGCGGGCTAAGACGGCAACTACTTACGAGAATTTTTCACGCAGGCACGGCTGTCTCGTGAGGAACCAGGCGAGAGGTACCGCCTGACAGACGGGCTACTGGCCGCCGAGCGCCGCCCTCCGCGCTCGGCGTGCCGGCCCGCCGCGGTGTGGCCGTCGAACTCGGAAGCTAGACGTCGACGAGGGCGAAGTCTTCGTCCGTCACGTGCCGCGCGACATTCCAGACGGGCACCTCGCCGATGCAGGCCTGGGCGGTCCCGTGATGGGCGTGGCCGTGGAAGACGGCGTCGGGCCGGTGGGCGCCGATGGGGCCCGCGAGCCGTCTCGAGCCGAGGAACGCCCAGATGCCAGGCGGCTCACCTGCCACCGTCGCATCCGTCGGCGCGTAGTGGAGCAGGACGAGCCGTCGCTGGCAGCCGGCGATCGCCTCGAGGCCCTGCGCGAGTGCTTCCACCTCGCGCCCCGTCTCTGCGTACATGTCGCGGAGCAGCGGCTCGCCGAAGTCCGGGATCTCCGCGCCCTCGAAGCCGCCGACGAACCCCTTCGTCCCTGCGACGCCGAGCTCTACGCCGGCAACGTCGAGGATCACGTGGCTGCGCTCGAGGATATGGACGCCGCCGTCCGAGAGCGCGCCCTTCACCTCTTCGGCGCGCCCGGCGTGATGGTCGTGGTTCCCGAGCACGGCGACGACCGGGAGCGGTGCGGCCGCCCGGCACGCGTCGGCGAGGACGGCGGCCTCTTCAGGCAGGCCGAACGTCGTCAGATCGCCGGCGAGGAGGATGACGTCCGCACGCTCGCGGACGTCCGAGAACGACGCGGTGAGCCGTTCGCGGTGGTCTTCCGAAGCGTGAATGTCTCCCGCGGCCGCGATGCGAACCGGCGGCGTCATCGGTGATAGCTACCCCCTCGCGCGGTTCGGAGAACCTCGCCCGCGGGTAAAAGCCAGTGTGGGCTACCAACCGCCAGAAGGGCTCGTCGATCTCGTCGACTCGATGAAGCGGGCAGCTGGCGCGTTCGCCGATGCCGAGACCCCCGTCGTGCTCGGCGGCGGGTTAGCGGTCTGGGCACGCGGCGGACCGGTGACCGACCACGACGTCGACTTCTTCGTACGGGAGGAGCACGCCGAGGCGGCTCTGCGGGCGCTCGCCGCCCTCGGTATGCGCACCGAGCGGCCGTCCGAGGGCTGGCTCGTCAAGGCCTGGGACGGCGACGTCCTCATCGACCTCATTCACCACCCCGCCGGCGCACGCGTCGACGACGGGATTTTCTCTCGCGCCACGCAGATGGACGTGATGGCGCAACCGCTGCTCGTCGCGTCGGCGAGCGACATCCTCGCGTCGAAGATCCTTGCGCTCACCGAGCAGGATCCGAACATCCGCCCCGTGCTCGAGATTGCGCGAGCGTTGCGCGAGCAGGTCGAATGGCCCTTCCTGCGCTCCCAGGTGGGGGACACGCCGTTCGGCGCCGCCATGCTCACGCTCATCGAGCGCCTCGGGATCGTGCGCGAGCAAGCCGCGGTCGGAGGCTGAGCGGCGTTTTGCGGTCCGTGGTGCCCGGGTACCCCCCTCCTGTGACTGCAGAGCCGAAGGACGATCAACGGCCGACGCTCGTCTTCTTCTCCAGCAGGCGATCGGGCCCGGCCCGGCGCATGTCGAGCCTCATCGCGTGGGTGCACGTGACCGAGAAGCACCGCCTGCGCGTACTCGAGGTGGACGCGGATGACAACGAGCCGCTCATGAAGGCGCTCGAGGTCGACACCGTGCCCGCACTCGTCCTCCTCGGCGGCGGCAGCGGTTCACCGGTCCTCGCGCGTCACGAAGGGCGCGCCACCGGCCGCCAGATCGAACGCCTCATCCGCGCCCACGTCGCCTGAAAAGCAAAGGGGCGGGCACGAAGCCCGCCCGGAGTGCTCAGCGGCTCTTCCTGCTCAGAGAAGCCAGATCAGCAGGATGATGACGAGTATAAGAGCGACGGTTCCTGCGCCGATGTACACGAGCTCATCTCCCTTCTCTTGCGATACCTATGCCTACCCGGCACTGCTGCTCGGAAAACGAGCGCTGGGCTAGACGAGCCACCAAACGAGCAGCAGCACCGCCGTCAGGATCCCCGCGACTACCCAGATGACCGTCGCCACGCTGCCGAGAATGACGAGCGGCGTGGCCCACCATTGGCCGCGGCGTGTGGCTTCGCCGACCGGCTCGTCGAGCCTCCCCGGCTCGTCGCGCACAAACCGTTGGCGCCTATCCGCCATGCCATGAGGCTTTCCCATCGCGCCGAGGCCAAAACAGCGGCTAGTTCAGCGCGTACGCGACGACGCGGACACCGGGCGGGCCGTCGAACGTCACGAGATGCCACCCCTCGTCACCGAGCGCCACACGCGTCTCCTTCAGGCGCGCAACGGTCTGCTCGCGCCCGCCGCGGCCGTCGACCGAGATCCGGACGTCCGCCGGACCATCGTCGGTTCGCAGGAACAGGCGCAGGTCGACCCCGCCCTTGTTGTAGGCCCAGAGGGATGCGTGACGCGCTGACGTGACGCGTCCCTCGCCGTCGTTCGGGCGCCAGCCGTCGCAGAATTGCGCGACGTCTGTGGGCGGGTCCTCGACAGGAGGCGGAGGCGGCGGCCCGCCGCCGCGACGCGTCAGGAGCGTGACAGGGCCGTCCGACTCCTGGGGCCTGTATCCGTGGCTCATCAGCGCGCGCCACGCAAACGCTGCGGTGTCGGGGACGGCGGGGTTGCCCCTGAAGAGCCCTCCGTGGAAGACGACGTTCTTGATGCCGAGGCGCGCGAGCAGCGCTCCGGGCTGCCCCGTCCAGTCGCCGCAGTTGATCGGCAGGAGCTGCTTCGCCACGACGTCCGCCTCCACCGGCGCGAGCGTGGAGTACCCCTGCGGCCGCTCGCGCGGCGACTGCGTCCCGTAGTACATGTAGGCGCCGCCGTAGTGAATCCCCGGTCGGAAAACCGGCACCTCGAGCACGCGCCCACGCGGTCGGTCGTGGAGCGCGGCGTACGCGGCGTTGTCCTTGTCTGCCGCCGTCTCCTCGAACGTCGTCACGCGGAGATCCACAAGCAGCAGGACGACGGCGACGCAGGCGACGACGGCCGCCTGACTCGGCACGTACCGCGGCAGCCTTGCGTCCGAGAGCGCGTCGACCGCATAGGCGACGAGCGCCGCGATCGCGAGACAGGCGATGGGCATCAGTCGCTCCGGGACGCGTGGATAGCGGAGCGGCCAGACCACGAAGCGCACCGCCTCGTAGATCGGCGTCGTCGTGCCGAGCGCGAGCACGATTGGCACGACTGCGCTCACCCCGAAGAGCCCGGCGAGCCCGAACGAGCCTCTGCGGACGAGGACGACGAGGCCGGCAATCGCCACGAGCGGCGTCAGCCAGCCGAGGAAGACGAAGCTCTCCGACCCGTGGCGATCGTGACGCGTGATGAAGTCGAGCCAGTCCGCCGAGAAGCGCGTCACCTGGCGGAGCGAGCGGCCCCCTTCGCCGATCGAGCCGTCGATCGTGAACACCCATAAGAGCACGCCGGCCGTGACGGCAAGCAGCACGCCCGCCGCGGCGGCGACGAGCGGCCACACGTCCCTCGATCGAATGAGCACGTACGCGAGGAAGAAGGAGACCGCCCCGAGCGCGAGGTGCACCTGGCCGGACGCCGGGATGGAGGCGATGGCGATTGCGGACACGAGCAGCCACCAGCGCGACCCCCACCGCGCCCGCTCGAACGTCCACAGTGCGAGCGGTAAGAGGAGCGAGACAGGAGCGAGCAGGTGGCCGGCGGCGGTCTGCTCGAGCCGGTAGGGCGCGACCTCGAAGGCCAGGCCACCGACGAGCGCGGCGCCGTAAACGACGTCGAGCTCTCTCAGCCAGGCGTACGTGAGCAGGCCCGAAGCGATGAGCGCAAGCAGGACGAAGACGTTCCAGCCGACGACGACGCCGAGCGCGCGCCAAAGCGGCCAGAACGGCAGGCCGAACGGCCAGGCGGACGGGTTGAGCTGCGGCTCCGCCTCGGGGCGGAACGAGTACGGATCGCGCCACGGATAGCGGCCGTTCTCGAGCTGGTGGCCCGGCAGCCAGAGGCGGTAGGCGGACTGGAGATGGTCGCCTGGCCCGGCCTCGCCGTGGCCGCGCTCGCCGCCGGCGAGGAAGTCCGAGTGCGCATGCCGGAGCGCGGGCGCCGCCGCAAGCAGCGCCGCGATGGTGCAGAGGAGGGCTGCGAGCCCTAGAGCTCCGCGGCTGCCTTCAGCAGTGCGTCGAAGTCCGGCACCTCGGCCGCCTCGTAGCGAAAAGCCGCTCGCACTGTCCCGTCGGTCCCGATCAGGAACGCTGATCGTTCTGCCACCTCCTGCATGCCGCGCCGTTCGTGGGCGATGCCGAAGCCGCGCACGGCCTCGGCGTTCCAGTCGGAGAGGAGCTCCACGCCTTCGAGATCGAGCGCCTGACTCCAGGCAATGTGGGTGAACGGTGAGTCACGGGAGATCCCGTACGGCTTCACGCCAGCCGCCTCGAACTCCTCCCTCCTGTCACGCAGGAGCTCCATCTCGGCCGTTCACGTGCCGGTCCAGTCGAAGAGGTAGAAGAGCAGGAGGATCGGGCTCTCGGCGACGAGGTCGCCGATCGCGACGGCGTCGGCGGGCGGCTGCCAGACGGTCGCCTCCAGGGGGGCTCTGTCCCCGGCTGCCAGCACGTCAGGGGCTCTTCAGCCTGACGGTCAAGACGCGGTCGTACGTGCGCACGATCAGCTGCCCGCCGCTGCGCGTGATCCGCTCGGGGGCACTCGGCAGCACGAGCCGCTCGACGACGCGGCCGGTTCTTCGGTCGAGGAGATACAGCCAGTCGGGCTCGGAGGTGAACCCGTAACCCGTCACGAGGTAGCGCGGCGTGACGACGAACGTCTGCGCGTTCGACACGAGCGCCTTGCTCCGCCACAGTCGCCTGCCCGTCGCGGCGTCGATGGCCGTGACGTACGCGTTCTGCCCGTACGACGACGTCGCGTACGTGAGATGCGCGTTCGCGGCGTAGAGGACGCCGTTCGCCTCGCGTGCCCAGACGATCTCCTCGTAGACGAACCCGCGCTCGCCGGGCTTGATGCGAGGCGGCCAGACGTAGCGTTCGAAGTCGAACCCGTACTGCTGTCCGCCGAGGAGGATGCGCGACGAGGCGCCGTCCTTGCCGTACAGCGCGAACCTCTTGCCCCCCGGGCAGAGCGTCCGCTGGAGCGGAAGTCCGCGCACCGTCTTCGGGATGCCGGTGAGGGCGCACGGCGACGTCGGCCGCCCGAGCGACGGCGTCACCTGTCGCGACGAGACGACGACGAGCCGCTTGGCCCCCGGCGCCGAGGACACGGGGCCGGGGAAGGGGGGCTTGGAGAGCGTCGGCACGGGAATGGTGGCGCCGCTGAAGGCAACTGCCGCTGCGACGGCGAGCTTCACGCCCGAGAGACTACGCGCAACACCACCCGGAGATCCGCGGGAACGCTCCGCCGCCGAACTGCCGCGTGATGCCAGAGACGGCGACGATCTTCCGCTCTCCGACGACCCGCACGAACACCCACTGGTCGGCGGTCGGCCAGGTGACGAGCAGCCAGCGCCCGTCCGGTGAGCGGGCGACGTCTCTGAACTCGCCCGTGCCGCGGAAGACGACCTTCCTGCCGACGAGGGCCTCGCTCGCGGCTCCCCGGCTACGAATGGCGGCCGAGGGACGCGGCACGGGGCGGCTCGCGAGGGTGCGGCCGGTATCCGCGTCGACGACGGTCGTCCGGCCGGCGCGATCGGTGAGTGCGAGCCGGAACCCGGGGCCGGGAAGCCACATGGGCGCAACGGCGGCCACGTTCCGCCGCAATAGGCGATCGCCCGTCCCGTCTCCGGCAACGACGCGCAGCGACGTTCCGCTGAGATAGGCGATCCGCGTGTCGATGCGATCGCCGGTCCAGCGCGGGAAGCGAACGTTCGGACGGGCGAGCGACCAGCGCACGTCCCCGTCCGGCTCGACTGCCGCCAGCTCGTTCGCGCGCGCGACGATCACGAACCGCCCGAGCGGGGACCACGATGCCTCCCGCCAGTCCCCGAGGCGGCGCTTCGAGCCGTCCGCCTGGACGACCCACGCCCCGTCCGCGGACTCCACAAGCACGCGTCCCGGTGCTGGCAGCGAGAACAGAGCGGGTTGCGCGCGCTCGATGCCGACCGCCTCCCGGATCGAGTCGAGCACCGCCTGCCCAGGCGGGCTGGCGATGGCGCCGGCAATCACCGCGACCGCTGCGAGCACGAGGACAGGACGCCAGGCCTTTCGCTCGCGCGGCGCCGGGACCCGCTCCTCGAACGCTGCCTGCACCACGTGCCAGGCGCGCTCCTCGGCGCCCTCGGGGACGGGGACGTCGAGGTTCATCACATCGTCTCCTGGAGTTGGTCGAGGCCGCGGCGGAGCCGTGAGTTCACCGTTCCTCGGGGTAGGTCGAGCAAGCGCGCGATCTCCCCCGGCGTGTAGCCGAGCAGGTGTCGCAGGACGATCACGGCGCGGTGCTCCGGTGACAGACGGCGGAGCGCCTCGACGACGTCCGAGCCCACGTCGTGCGACCGTTCGACTGCAGGAGCATCTACGAGCACAACCTCGGCGCGCAGCGTGCGCGCTCGAGCCCAGTCGATCGCGCGGTTGACGACGATCCGGTGCAGCCATGGGCCGAACGGCCGGCGACGGTCGAAACGATCGAGGCTCCGGATCGCAGCGAGGAAGGCTTCCTGGGCGATGTCCTCGGCCGCGGCCGCGTCATGGACCACGAGAAAGGCTGCGCGCCACGCCGACGGCCAGTACGAGCGAAACAGGGCCTCGAGGTCTGAGGCCGATCCGGCCTGCGCGCCCCGGATCGAGGCGCGCTCGTCACGACCCGCGCGCATCGCGTGCCCAGAGTACGACGGAACCTGGCCCGGAGGTCCATGCCCGAGATACGAGCCGCCGACTCCGAGAGGTCCCTGGACCTCCGGCGCAGCGGCCGGTGTATATCGACTGTGAACAGGTCCGAGTTCCTCCGTGGCGTGCTGGCGGTTCCGTTCGCGCCGAGCCTCCTCGCCGGCGGCGCTCCCGATCGACCGTTCGCGCTCGTCACCGCGGACCTCGACGCGCAGGTGATCGCCGTCGATCTCTCGACCGCGCGAGCGGTGGCGCGAATTCCGACCCAATGGGGCCCGCGCAGCATCGAGGCGGTCGTCCGGGGCCGGGCGCTGATCGCCCACACGGAGATCGGTCGTGTCTCGCTCGTGGACAGCCGGTCGCTCCGCGTCCAGCGCGTGCTCCGGGGCTTTCGGGAACCTCGGTACACCGCTGCTCGTGGCCGGATCGCGTATGTGACCGACTCGGCACGAGGCGAGCTCGTCGCCGTCGACACCGAGGAGGGATCGGTCGTGGGGCGCGCGTCCGTGCCGGGCCCTGCCCGCCACGTGACGATCACGGCGGACGGCGTCCAGCTCTGGACCGCCCTCGGCTCCAAAGCGGCGGAGATCGCAGTGCTCGACGTGGGGAGGCTGCGCGTTGCGCGAACGCTCAGGCCGCCGTTCCTCGCGCACGACGTCGTGGCCGCACCGGACGGCGAGCACGTGTGGGTCACGTCCGGCGACTCGAGGCGAATCGCGGTCTACAGCCGGTTGGCCCTGCGCCCGCTCGAGCTGCTCCCCACGGGCGCCCCGCCCCAGCACGTCGCCTTCATCCGCGGGCTCGCCTTCGTAGCGAGCGGAAACGACGGTACGGTCCGGGCACACCAGCTGGACGGGACGCTCGTGCACGAAGCCGAGGTGCCCGTCGGCTCGTACAACGTGACGTTCGGCGCAGGCCGAGCGGTGACACCTTCACTCGCACGCGGCACCGTCGCCGTGCTCGACGAGCGCGGCCGCGTACGGGCGGTTCGCAGGGTTGCGCGAGCTGCCCACGACGCGTGCGTCATTTCCAGAGGAGGACAACGATGAGACGCTTGACACTCACCCTGACGACGCTCGTGGCCGCCACCGCGTGGGCGGCAACCGCTGCCAGCGGCGACGGTGGGCCTTCTCCCGGGATCTCCTGGGGCTGGGACGGGGTGCTCGCGAGAAACGGACACGTGCGCTACGTGTCGCTTCCCACCGCTCGCGACAGCGTGCTCGCGATCGTGCGCGTCCGGGATGGACGCGTTCTCAACTTCCGATCGCTACGAGGCGCGTTCGGCGTGCCGCTCGTCGCCTATGACGGGACCGGCGGCGGCCTCTCACGCGATGGTCGACGGCTCGTCCTCGCCCGGCAGACGTTTGCCGGTAGCGCGAGGACGCGATTCCTCGTGCTCGGCACCCGACAGCTGCAGGTCAAGGCCACGGTCACGCTCAGCGGCGTCTACTCCTACGACGCGCTCTCCCCGGACGCGTCGACGCTCTACCTCATCCAGCACCTACCTGGAGGAAACAACAGGCGCTACCAGGTGCGAGCGTACGACCTCCGCGCCAGCAGGCTGCTGACGAGGGTGATTGTCGACCCGAAGGAGCCCGACGAGCGCATGAGCGGCCAGCCGCTGAGGCGCGCCGAGAGCGCGGACGGCCGGTGGGCGTACACGCTCTACACGAACCCCGGCAGCCATCCGTTCATACACGCTCTCGACACGGTGGAGCGCACGGCCGTGTGTATCGATCTCGAATGGCACGGCTCGCAGGACCGGCTCTGGCGGCTGCGGCTGGTACCGACACGGGACGGCGAGCAGCTGCGCCTGGTCGACGGGAAGGGACGCGCCGTGCTGTCGGTGAGAGCTCCGGACTAGGCCGGCACAGCAGCCGCTTCGGTCGCGTCGGCGATCTCCCGCACGACCTCGACGATGTCGCGGTTCGCGTTGAAGATCCGCAGCTGCCGCTCGGAGCTCGAGCCGCGAGAGAGGATGTCGCGTATGCCCTCGAGCTCGCGATCGCACTCCAGCTCGCGCGCATGTGGCTCGACGTCGCGGAGCGCCCGGCGGACGAGCTGGCCGACTGGGACGCGGTTGCGGCGGCCGGTGGCGAGGTCCATGAGCGGCGCGTCGAGGCCGTAGCGCGCCGAGAGCCACTTGTTCTCGCTCGTGAGGATCCGGTGGTACGACTGGATCTCCTCACCGCTCTCGAATCGCTCGCAGTAGAGCTTCACGAGCGACTGGCAGAACGCCGCGATGGCGATTGCGTCCTCGACCCGTGTGACGGCATCGCAGATGCGGATCTCGATCGTGCCCAGCCGCGGATGGGGGCGGATGTCCCACCAGATGTGCGTGTAGTCGGCGATGCACCCTGAGCGCTCGAGCTGGCCGACGACGCTCGCGTAGTCCGCGTAGTCGTGGAAGCGCGGCGGTGGGCCGGAGCGGGGGAAGGCGGCGAAGACGAGCTGGCGCGTGGAGGCGAGGCCGGTCGCCTCGCCGCGCCAGAACGGCGACGACGCGCTGAGCGCGAGCAGTTGGGGCAGATGGACGAGCATGCCGTTGAGCACGCCGACCGCCTTCTCGGGGTCGTCGATCGAGACATGGACGTGCATCCCGAAGATGGGCTCGCGGCGGGCGACGTACTGGAGCTGGTCGACGAGGGCGCGATACCGATCGCGGGCCGTGATGCGCTGCTTCTCGAAGAGGCTGAACGGGTGCGTGCCCGCCGACCCGACGCGCAGCCCCGTCTGCCTGGCGACATCGGTCACGGCCGCGCGCAGGCGGTGCAGCTCGGTCGTGACCTCGCCGATGTCGCGACAGACGGGTGTCGCGATCTCCAGCACCGACTGCATGAGCTCCGGATGGAGCTCGCCTTCCAGGTCACTGCCCTCGACCGCGGCGAGGACGGTGTCGATGTGCTGCACGAGGTCGAGTGAGTCCGAGTCGAGCAGCATGTACTCCTCCTCGACCCCCATCGTGTACGGGTCGCCCCGCCCGAAGCAGTGGTCGAGAACGCTCGACTCGAAGTCAGTCGACGACGGCATCGACGTCGATCTCCAGATGCCACCGCGGGTCGATCAGCCCCGCGATGATCACGGTCGTGTTGACGGGGCGGATGTCTCGAAAGATCTCGCCGTGGGCGCGGCCAACCTCGTCGAAGTCGGCCTGCGGCGTGATGTACATCCTCGTCCGAACGACGTCCGCGAACGTCGCGCCGGCGTCGGACAGAGCGGCGCCGATGATCTCCCAGCAGCGGCGGGCCTGGCCGTACGAGTCCGGCGGCGGATCGGCGCCGTCCGGCATGGCCGGGGCCGTGCCTGCCACGTAGACGTTGTTGCCGACGCGTACGGCGCGGCAGTAGCCGAACCCGGCCTCGTACGCGCCTCCCGACGTGATGCGCTGGCGTTCCATCGGTCCTCTTAGTATCGCCGCGTGGACGCCTTGCGTCAGGTCGACGACTGGCCCGTGGACCATGTCGCGGTGGGTGTCGTTCGGCGGGGGAGCGAACCCGTCGTGCGCGGCGAGCGCGAGCGGAGCTTCCGCTGGGCGTCCGTGACGAAGCTGCTCACGACGTACGCAGCGCTCGTGGCGGCCGAGGAGGGCACGATCGATCTCGACGCACCGGCGGGGCCGTCCGGCTCCACCGTCCGCCACCTGCTCGCCCACGCATCGGGCCTGCCGTTCCAGGACGGGATGCCGGTCGGGCGTCCTGGCGCGAAGCGTGTTTACTCCAACCTGGGGATCGAACTCGTCGCCGATCTGATTGCCGCGCATGCCGAGATGCCGTTCGAGCGGTACCTCGACGAGGCGGTGCTCCGGCCGCTCGGCCTCGGCGCAGAGCTCCGCGGCTCGCCCGCCGCCGACCTCCACGGCTCGCTGAACGATCTCGTGCGGTTCGCCCAAGAGCTGCTGGCGCCGACGCTCATCGCGCCGGAGACGCTGGCCGAGGCGACGAGCGTCCAGTTTCCCGGGCTGGCGGGCGTGATCCCGGACCTCGGCCGCTTCGATCCCAACGACTGGGGTCTCGGATTCGAGCTCAAGGACGCCAAGCAGCCGCACTGGTCGGGAACGCGCACGTCGCCGAGAACGTTCGGCCACTTCGGCGGCTCCGGGACGTTTCTCTGGGTCGATCCCGACGCGTCGCTCGCGCTCTGCTGCCTCACCGACCGCGAGTTCGGCCCCTGGGCCATGGAGGCGTGGCCGAAGCTGTCCGACGACGTTCTCGCCGTCGTTACTCGTCGGCGGCAAACAGGGGCCTGATGAATTCGTCGAACGTCGCCTTGTCGCAGCTGGCAACAACGCTCGGGGTCATCGCACGGACGGAGGCGGTGCGCGGGACGCCCATCGCGAGCGCAACTTCTCCGAAGTACGCGCCCGGTCGGAGGAGCCCGGTAGCGCGCCGGCCGTCCGCCTGGCTGACGGCCATGACGCCCGACAGCACGACGTAGAAGCGGTCGCCTTCCTCGCCCTCGACGACGGGTGTGGCGCCGGCGGGCAGCTCCTCGCGGTCCATGCGCTTCGCGAGCTCGTTCAGCAACTCGCCCGGCAGCTCGGCCAGGAGCCCGCAGCGGGTGAGCTCGGTCACCGTGGCGGGAACGTGGCGAGGACTCATGGCCATATTCTGGCGACCGTGGCTCGTCTGACCGGCTGGCAACACTGCCCGCGCTGCGCCGCCCCGCTCGAGAACGACGGCGCGTCAGCCCGCTGCGGCGCCTGCGGCTTCATCGCATACGCGAGCTCGGAGCCGACAGTGGGCGCGCTCGTCCGCGACGAGGAGGGTCGGGTGCTGCTGTCGCGCCGTGCGGTCGAGCCGCAGGTGGGCAAGTGGGACATCCCCGGGGGGTTCCTGGAGGAAGGGGAGGAGCCGCTCGACGCGTTGCGGCGTGAGCTGCGAGAGGAGGCCGGCGTCGAGATCGAACCGCTCGAGCTGGTGGGCATCTGGGTCGACCGCTACGGCGGAGACGACGAGGCGACCGCGACGCTGAATCTCTACTGGACGGCGCGAATCGTCTCCGGCAAGCCCACCCCCGCCGACGACGTCGCCGAGCTCGCGTGGTTTCCGATCGACGAGGTTCCCGGCGACGGGGAACTCGCGTTTGCGAACGTCGCGAAGGCGTTACGCTCGCTCCAGCCATGAAGCTCGGAGCGAGCCTCGCAGTCACGCTGACGCTGTCCGCAGCCGCGGCGCAGGCATCGGTGTGGGTCGGAGAAGACGCCGTGAGGCCGACACTCCGGGTGGACGCGAAGGGAACTGCGGAAGTGCGATTCACGAGCGGCGGGCGACTGGACACGGTGATCGTGCCTGCGCGCGGGCAGCTCTACCACGGCGGGTCGCTGTCGGGGCCGGACGTGTCGAAGCCCGTCCGATTCCCCAAGCTCCCACGCGCGGTCGTCGTCAAGCGCACTCCGGACGGCCGCCTGTGGGCGCTGCAACGGATGCGCCTCCGACCGGGTGCGCCACTTGACCTCCATCTCGCCCGCTGGCGCGGCGAGCCGACGAAGATCGAGCTTCAGGTGGACGGCCTGTTCCTGGAGGGCCGGGCGACATTCAACCGGAAAGGCGTGAGCGGGCGTTCGTACACGCTCGAAGGCAAGCGCCCGCGGATCTACGTCTACCTCGACTACTACGCGGGCGGCGCCTGGCGCCGCATGCTCGGAGTCGCGCCGCGGCCCGACGGCGGGTTCGCGGTCACGCTCCGTCCGCAGTGGCAAGGGGCGCGCGGATACCGGGCAACGATGATTGGCCCGAACATCGGCTTGTCGTTTGCACCGGACGCCGAGACGATCATCCGCACGCCCTAACGGGTCAGGCGGCGACCGGCTCCAGCCCGAGCGCGCGCTCGATGGCGCCCTTCGGGTGGGCGCCGGTGACAGCAGCGGTCGGCTCGCCGTCGCGGAAGAGAATCATCGTCGGGATCGACATGACCCCGTAGCGCATGGCGAGCTCCTGCTCGTCGTCGATGTTGAGCTTCACGACCTTCAGCTCGTCGGCGCGCTCATCGGCGATCTGCTCGAGCACGGGGGCGACGGCGTGGCACGGGCCACACCACTCGGCCCAGAAGTCGACGAGGACGGCGGTCTCGCTCTGGAGGACGTCCGCCTCGAAGGTCTCGTTCGTCACTGATTCCATGAGTCTCGCTTTCTCCAATCTCTGTTATACGACCGTTACCTCAAGGCTAAACGGTGACGCGGCCGTTCCTGTTCCCGCCCTAGAATTGCTCTATGTCAGGCGTGTTCACGCCACTTCCGCGTGTTCCCGATCACCCGGCGCTCGAACGGGATGTGCTCGAGCGGTGGGAGACGGAGCGGACGTTCGAGCGGCTTCGCGACCAAAATCGTGGCGGCGACCGGTTCAGCTTCATCGACGGGCCGATCACGGCGAACAACCCGATGGGCGTCCACCACGCGTGGGGAAGGACGCTGAAGGACGTCTTCCAGCGCTACAAGGCGCTCCGCGGCTACGACCAGCGCTACCAGAACGGCTTCGACTGCCAGGGCCTCTGGGTCGAGGTGGAGGTCGAGAAGGCGCTCGGGCTCAACTCGAAGCGGGACATCGAGGAGTATGGCGTCGCGGAGTTCGCCGAGCGGTGCAAGGAGCGGGTCGCGACGTACGCGCGCGTGATCATCGAGCAGGACAAGCGGCTCGGCCGTTGGATGGACTGGGGCACCGACTACTACACGTTCTCGGACACGAACATCGACTACATCTGGCGCTTCCTCAAGGTCGTCCACGACCGCGGCTGGCTGTACCAGGGGCATCGTGCGACGCCCTGGTGTCCCCGCTGCGGCACCTCGATCTCACAGCACGAGGTGTACTCCGGCGAGTACCGCGAGCTCGAGCACCCGTCGCTCTTCGTCCGCTTCCCGCTGCTCGACCGCGAGGGCGAATCGCTCGTCGTCTGGACGACGACGCCGTGGACGCTGCCCGCCAACGTAGCGGCTGCCGTGCGACCCGACGCCGAGTACGGGCGGACGGGCGACGGAGAGTGGTACGCGGCCGCGCTGAAGCCCGACGCCGAGTTCGTGGAGCGGGTGCGAGGGGAAGACCTCGTCGGCCGTCCGTACCGCGGGCCGTTCGACGACCTCGCAGCGGCGACGGACGTCGAGCACCGGGTCATCCCGTGGGACGAGGTCTCGCTCGACGAGGGCACGGGCATCGTCCACATC
Organism: Actinomycetota bacterium; assembly: GCA_046729255.1. GTDB lineage: Bacteria > Actinomycetota > Thermoleophilia > Gaiellales > Gaiellaceae > PALSA-612. The sequence goes on along the minus strand of JBKPGF010000072.1, from coordinate 2,183 downwards.
GCGCCCGGCGCGGGTGCGGAGGACTTCGAGCTCGGCCGCGCCAACGAGTTGCCCGTGCTCGTCCCGATCGACGAGTCGGGCATCTTCTACGACACGTACGGCCCGCTCGCGCGGCTCTCCACCGGCGACGCCGAGCAGCCGATCGTCGACGGCCTTCGTGAGCGCGGCCTCCTCGTCGATGCGGGCGCCATCGTCCACCGCTACCCGACGTGCTGGCGCTGCAAGACCCCGCTCCTCTTCCGTGTCGTCGACGACTGGTTCATCGCGGCCGAGGAGATCCGCCAGCCCATGCTCGACGCGAACGCGACCGTCGAGTGGACGCCGGCCTTCTACCAGAAGCGGATGGACGACTGGCTCCGCAACATGGGCGACTGGAACATCTCGCGCAAGCGCTACTTCGGGCTGCCGCTGCCGTTCTATCCGTGCGCGTGCGGCCACCTGACCGTCATTGGGTCGCGGGAGGAGCTCGAGCGGCGCGCGCTGCGCGGCTTCGACGGGTTGCGCGAGCTCCATCGGCCGTGGATCGACGAGGTCGTCATCGGCTGTGAGGTCTGCGGCGAGGAGGTGCGGCGCATCCCTGAGGTCGGTGACGCATGGCTCGACGCAGGCATCGTCCCGCTGTCCACGCTCGGCTGGGACAACGAGCGGGGAACCGTCCCCGGTGGCTATGCGACCGGCGCCGCCGAAGGGCTGACGACCGCCGATCTCCCGGACCACCGGTACTGGGAGAAGTGGTTCCCGGCCGACTGGGTGTCGGAGATGCGCGAGCAGATCCGTCTGTGGTTCTACTCGCAGAGCTTCATGTCGGTGACGCTCGTCGGCCGCTCCCCGTACCAGCGCGTGCTCACGTACGAAAAGCTCCAGGACGAGACCGGCCGCGAGATGCACCGCTCGTGGGGCAACGCCATCGCCGTCGACGAGGCGCTCGACCGCATGGGGGCCGATGTCATGCGCTGGCTCTACTCCGAGCAGGTCCCCAGCCAGAACATGCGCTTCGGCTACGGACCGGCGCACGAGGCGAAGCGGCGGCTGCTGACGCTCTGGAACTCGGCGTCGTTCCTCGTCACGTACGCGAACATCGAGGGCTGGCGACCGGAGTGGGGCGCGGCGCCGACGTCCGACCATCCGCTCGACCGCTGGCTCGTCTCGCGCACGAACGTCTTGCTTATCGAGGTCGAGGACGCGTACGAGCGCTACTGGACGCCGGATGTGACGCGCTCCTTCGATGCCTTCGTCGACGATCTCTCGAACTGGTACATCCGCCGCTCTCGGCGCCGCTTCTGGTCCAGTGATGTCGCCGCGATCGAGACGCTGTGGTGGGCAACCGTCCAGGGCATGCGCGCGGCTGCGCCCGTGATGCCGTTCCTCACAGATCACCTCTGGCGAAATCTCGTCGCCGATGCCTGCGCGGGCGCTCCCGACTCGGTCTTCCTCGCCGGCTGGCCCGAGGCCGGCCCGGTGGACGAGCAGCTCGTCACCGAGGTCGCCGACGCCCGTAGGGTCGTCGAGCTGGGGCACCAGGCTCGGGGCGACGCGGGCATCAAGCTCCGCCAGCCACTCCGTCGCGTCTATGTCCGAGGGGCCGACGGCGCGTCACACCACGCCGGCGAGATCGGCGACGAGCTCAACGTCAAGGAGGTGCTGTTCGACGAGGGGCCGGTCGTCCGAGCGCAGCTCAAGCCGAACCTGCCACTGCTCGGGCCGAGGCTCGGAGCAGGTCTCCCCGCCGTGAAGGCAGCGCTCGACGCCGGCGACTTCGAGGAGCTTCCAGGTGGGGGCGTGCTCGTCGCTGGGGAAGAGCTGAGCGCAGACGAGGTGCTCCGCGGCGAGAGCGCGGCCGCGGACGGCTTCGCGCTCGCCCAGGAGGGCGCGCTCTCGGTTGCGCTCGACGTCGCGCTCGACGACGAGCTCGTACGGGAGGGCCGTGCACGCGAGCTCGTCCATCACCTCAACGCGATGCGCAGGGAGGCGGGTCTCGAGCTGACCGACCGCATCGTCGTCACCCTCGGCCCGGACGAAGCCGATCTTCTCGACTTCGAAGAGTGGATCAAGGAGGAGACACTGGCCGTCGAGGTGCGCGTTGGCGACGCGCTCACGATCGAAAAAGCCTGACGTCGTCCTAGGGGTGGGGGACTCCCGCCGCCGCCCCCGACCAGGCGGTGGCGGCACAACACGCCAAACCA
>JBKPGF010000071.1:0-5693 GCA_046729255.1 Actinomycetota bacterium | reverse complement strand
CGGGTGATTGACGAGGATGAACTCGAGCGTCGAGTGCTGAGCTGCCGCGGCGAGCTCGGACGTTCGCGCGGTCTTCACGACCATGCCGTCCTGCGCGGTCAGCGTGCATCCGGCCTGAGGCTTTCCAATGCCCTCGATCTCCACGAGGCACATCCGGCAGGCACCGACCGGCGGGCCCAGCCGCGGCTCGTAGCAGAAGACCGGAATCTCGATGCCTGCCGCCGCCGCCGTCTCCACGAGGCCCGTGCCCGCCGGCACCTCGACCTCGCGGTCGTCGACCGTGAGCTTGACGAGATCAGGCATGCACGGGCTCGCTCACGTCTCTGGCCCCCTTCGACTCACGCCCGGCGGAGCCGGGCTCCGCCGAAGGGTGACGCCGCTGGCGGCAGCATCCTGCGCTCGCGGCGCTTGGCCGTATGTCCGGATACTGTCCTGCGCGCCGCGCGCTTGGCTCCTTGGCCAGCGACGCCCCAGAGACCTGATCGCGGCGTTCATGCCGGCACCTTCTCCTGAGCCTCGTGGGCATGCACGTCGGACGGGGAGACGATTCCGTCGAGGGTCGAGGAGTCGCCGAACGGGCAGCCTCCGCGGTCGACGTGGGCGCGGAACTCGTCGGGGAACTTCTGGAGGAAGCTCGCGACCGGGTACACGGCGAAGTCGCCGAGGGCGCACAGCGAGCGGCCGAGGATGCCCGTGCCGACCGACTCGAGCAGGTCGATGTCCGCGTGGGACGCATCGCCGGCCTCGATCTTCTCCAGGAGCTGCACCATCCAGCGGGTGCCCTCGCGGCAGGGCGTGCACTTGCCGCAGGATTCGTGCATGTAGAACTTCGTCGACCGCAGCGCGAACTGCACCATGCAGCAGCGGTCGTCGACGACGATGAGTGACGCGGCGCCGAAGAACGAGCCCGCCGCCTGGATCGAGTCGTAGTCGAGCGGCGTGTCGAGCTGATCGGGCGTGAGGGCCGGCACAGACGAGCCGCCGGGGATGACGCACTTCAGCTGCCGGCCGTCGGGCACGCCGCCGGCGATGTCGTAGACGAGCTCCCGCATCGGTGTACCCAGCTCGAGCTCGTAGTTGCCGGGCCGCGCGACGTTCCCCGAGATGGAGAAGATGGCCGTGCCGGGCGAGGACTCCGAGCCGATCTTCGCGAACTCGGCCGCGCCCAGCTCCATGATGATCGGCACCGTCGCGATTGTGCAGACGTTGTTGATCTGGGTCGGCGAGTCGTAGAGACCCTGCACGGGCGGGAACGGCGGGCGTGGCCTGGGCTGGCCGCGCCGCCCCTCGAGCGAGTCGAGCAGCGCCGTCTCCTCGCCGCAGATGTACGCCCCGGCGCCGCGGTGGACGATGATGTCGCAGCCGTCGAAGAGTCCCGCTCGACGAGCTTCGTCGACCGCCGCCTGGAGGATCTCGTACTCCGTGAGGTACTCGCCGCGGATGTAGATGAAGACGTGCTCCGACTCGATCGCGTGGGCTGCGATGAGAGAGCCCTCGATCAGGCGGTGCGGCACGCGTGCCATGACCTCCCGATCCTTGAACGCGCCCGGCTCAGACTCGTCGGCGTTGACGACGAGATAGGACGGCCGTCCGCTTTTGCGGTCGATGAGCGATGCCTTGCGGCCCATGGGAAAGCCTGCGCCGCCGCGTCCGCGGAGGTTCGCCTCCTGGAGCTCGGCAATGAGCTCGTCGGACGTCATCGCGCGCGCTTTCTCGACGCCGCGATAGCCGCCGATCGCCCGATACTCGTCGAGCTTTGTCAGATCGCGCTCGCCGGCGCCCGCGAGCAGGGCTTCACGCGCGGGCACGAAGCTCCTCGACGATTGCCGGCACGTCCTCCGGCCTGACCGGATAGCGTTGACGGTAGTCCACGGCGATCACCGGCGCGTAACCGCAGCCGTTGAGGCACTCGACCACGCGCAGCGTCACCTTTCCATCCTCGGTCGTCTCTCCCGGCCCGATACCGAGCTCCGACTCGAAGGCGCGCACGACCTCCTGCGCGCCGACGAGCGCGCACGAGAGGTTCGTGCACACCTCGATCTCGTGCTCGCCGACGGGCGCTAGATGGAACATGTCGTAGAACGACGCCACGGCGCGGCAGTACGCAGGCGTGTACTCGAGCGCGTCGGCGACCTCGGCCAGCGCCTCCGGTGACAGCCAGCCGTAGCGCTCCTGCGCCATCCGCAGCGCGGGCAGCATCGCCGAGCGGCGGTCGGGATAGCGGGCGGCGACTTCCTCGATCTGGTCCGTCAAGCTCATGACCTCGCTCCTGGCGTGTCGCTGGCCAGGGAGACAAGCGAGCGGTGCGCAGGGCAGTACTGGGTACGGCCAAGCGCCGCGAGCGCAGTATCCCGCCGCCAGCGGCGCGAGCAGCCCACGAAGCCCGGCTTCGCCGGGCGAAAGGGGGATGCGGCCAGGGGCGAGAGGGTCACCGGTCGACCTCTCCCATGACGGTGTCGAGGGAGCCGACGACGGCGATCATGTCCGCGACGAGCGAGTGGCCCATGCACGTCGCCGTCGCCTCGAGCGCGACGAGGCTCGGCGCACGGAAGCGAACGCGCCACGGCCTCGGGCCACCGTCAGAGCACACGTAGCAGCCGAACTCACCGCGCGGCGACTCGACGGCGACGTAGACCTCTCCCTCCGGCACCGTGTAGCCCTCGGTCACGAGCTTGAAGTGGTGGATGAGGGTCTCCATCGACGTGTGCAGCTCCTCGCGCGGCGGGAGCACGACCTTGCGGTCGTCCGCGATCCACGGGCCGGGCGGCATGCCCTCGAGGGTCTGTTCGACGATGCGCACCGACTCGCGCATCTCGTCCATGTGGATCTTGTAACGGTCCCAGACGTCCCCGTTCTCCTTGACGGGAACGTCGAAGTCGACGGCGTCGTACGCGAGATACGGCTCGGCTCTGCGCAGGTCCCAGTCGATGCCGGAGGCGCGCAGCACCGGGCCGGACTGACCGAGCGCGATGGCGTCGTCGGCCGACAGCAGCCCGACGCCCTTTGTCCGCCTGAGCCAGATCGGGTTCTCCGTGAGCATCGCCTCGTACTGGTCGATCGCGCCCGGCATCACGTCGCAGAACTCACGGCACTGCGGGAAGAAGCCGCGCGGGATGTCGTCCGCGAGGCCGCCGACTTGGAAGTAGCGCGTGTGCATGCGCACGCCGGTCACGAGCTCGAAGAGGTCGAGCACGCGGTCGCGCTCGCGGAACGCGTACCAGAAGGGCGAGATCGCGCCCAGCTCGAGCGCCGATGTCCCGAGCCAGACGAGATGCGAGTGGATCCGATTCAGCTCGAGCAAGAGCGTCCGCATCCAGACCGACTTCGGCGGCTGCTCGATGCCGAGCAGCTTCTCTACCGCCATGACGAACGCGAGCTCGTTCGCCTGGAAGGCCAGGTAGTCCATGCGCGGCGCGTACGGGATGCCCTTCCACCACGTCTTGTGCTCCATCGACTTCTCGAAGCCGGTGTGGAGGTAGCCGATGACGGCCTTCAGGCCGACGACGGTCTCGCCGTCGAGCTGCACGACGAGGCGGAGCACCCCGTGCGTGGACGGGTGGTTGGGCCCGAAGTTCACCTCGAGAATGTCCGTCTCTCGGGCGAGCTGCTCGGGCACCTGGAGCATCGTCGGGATCGGCGAGGGGATGCGGGTGCCCTCGTAGATGCGGGGAGCGGCGATGGCCATCAGACCTCGTCCGAGAAGCGGACGGGCTCCCCGCCGATCGGGTAGTCCTTGCGCAGCGGGTGCCCCTCCCAGTCGTCCTCCATGATGATCCGCACGAGGTTCGGGTGGCCCTCGAAACGGATGCCCATGAGGTCCCACGCCTCGCGCTCGTGCCAGTCGGCCGTCGGCCACACCGGGACGACGGACGCCACGGCCTCGCCGTCGTCGAGCCAGACCTGGACGCGGATGCGGCGTGCCTCCCGTGCGCTCGGATCGACTCGCAGCAGGTGGTAGTTGACGGCGAAGCGCTTCCGCTTCGGCTCGGGCGTGCGAGCCAAGGCCGCCGTGCCGGGTGCGTTGAGGTTGCGTCCGGCGGCGGACCCCCAGTAGCCGGCGACGGCCTCGTCGCCCCAGCCGAGGTAGTCGACGGACGAGAGGTCGGCAAGGAAGTTGAAGCCGAGCGCGTCGCGCAGGTGGAGGCATGCCTCGACGAGACGGGCAGGATCTACGACGAGCGTCGTCTCGTCGTGCGCCTCCTTCGTCTCGACGACGCCGGGAACACCTTCGTAGATCACTCGGCCACCCCGCGGATCTCGTACGCGGGCGGCACGCCGGCCTGGATCTTCTCGTGCAGCCGCACGATGCCCTCCATCAGCGCCTCCGGCCGCGGCGGGCACCCGGGAACGTGGATGTCGACCGGCACGATCTTGTCCACGCCCTGGAGCGTCGTGTAGTTGTTGAACATGCCGCCCGAGGACGCGCACGCGCCCATGGCGATGACCCACTTCGGCTCGAGCATCTGGTCGTAGATCTGGCGCAGCGGCGCGGCCATCTTGTGGACGACGCGTCCGGAGACGATCAGGAGGTCGGCCTGGCGCGGCGACGCGCGGAACGCCTCCATCCCGAAGCGCGCGATGTCGTAGCGGGAGGAGACGATCGACATCATCTCGATCGCGCAGCAGGCAAGGCCGAACGTGTCCGGCCACATCGACTTCGTCTGCGCCCAGGCGATGGCCTTCTCGAGTGTCGTCAGCATGAGCCGGTCCTCGAGCTCGGCCACCTCCTGCTCGAAGACGCCCGGGCCTTTGCCCTTCCAGAGCACGCGCTCCGAGCTCAGGCCGTAGTCGCGAAGGGGCTTGTCGTTCATGGGCCGACCTTCGGCCCGTGAACGTGTGGAGGGGGTTCGGGGGAACCGGGAGGTTCTCCCGACTCAAATAGGAAGAAGGGGGCTTGGCGTGGGGGAAACATGGTTTCCCCCACCGGAGCGAGCCGGAGGCGAGCGACGTTCACCGCCATTCGAGCGCCCCCTTTCTCCAGACGTAGACGTAGCCGAGCGCGAGGATGCCGATGAAGACGAGGAGCTCCACGAGCCCGAACCACGCGAGCTGGTTGAGCACGACCGCCAGCGGGTACAGGAAGACGATCTCGATGTCGAAGATGATGAAGAGCATCGCCGTGAGGTAGAAGCTCACCGTGAAGCGCTGCTCCGGCAGCGGGCCGGTCGAGACGCCGGACTCGAACGGCACACCGCGGGCGCGTGTCCTCGCCGCGGGCCTCGTGGCGAAGAGGAACGACATCATGATCATCGTGGCCGGGATGGCCGCGGCGAAGATCCCGTAGATGAGGAACGGAAGCCAGCTGTCGAGCACCGCGGTTGCCTCCCTGGGGTCGCCAGCCGGAACGTAGCACGTCTCGGGGTCGCACGAGCGGCGGGGAAATCGGCTCAACGATGCGTGAGCCGACTGTTACAAAGTCACCCCGTACGGCCGTCGGGTGTCGCCGCCCCGCGCTGCTACCATCGGCTCATGGCAACCATCGAGCGCGCCGACACCTTCGTGACGTTGACGGAGGCTGCCGCCACGAAGATCAAGGAGCTGCAGGCCCAGGAGCCCGAAGGCGATGCGACCGTTCTCCGTGTCGCCGTCCAGGGCGGCGGCTGCTCCGGCTTCGAGTACGCGCTCGGCTTCGACCGCGGTCTCCAGGAGGGCGACCACGAGCTCGACTCGCACGGCGTCACGGTCGTCGTCGA
>JBKPGF010000070.1:0-14874 GCA_046729255.1 Actinomycetota bacterium | reverse complement strand
GACAATGCGGAAGCCGCGGCGAGAGCCGCGGCTTCCTGGTACCCGGGAGTGGTGAGATTCCCGTGGCCTAGTGGCTCATCGTCCCCGGAGGGTTGCCGACCTTGAGCAACCCCACGAGGCCCATGTCCACGCTTGCCGGGTCTGGGGACGCTACCTCGCACCGAGGCAGCCGCCGTTCGCGCGCAAGAGCCACGAGGAGGCAACCGCGGACGCGGTGCGGCTCCTCGCCGACCAGGGATTCGCTCCGGAAGTCGAGGGAGACGAGATCCACCTGAAGCGCTGCCCGTACTTCGATCTCGCCGAGCAGCACTCCGAGATCGTGTGCTCGGTCCACCGAGGGATCGTCGCCGGTGCGCTCGAAGAGTCCACGCCCGGCCTCCGAGTCGTGCTCGAGCCCTTCGTCGAACCGACCCTCTGTCGGCTGCGGCTGCTCGCCACCCCATAAGATCGCCGGGTGCTGCTCGACCTGACGCCCGACGAGGTGCTGTCGACCACGCGGGCGGTCCGGCGCCGGCTCGATCTCGAGCGGCCGGTCGAGCGGGAAGTGCTCGAGGAGTGCCTACGGTTGGCGCAGCAGGCGCCGGTGGGGAGCTACCAGGAGGTCTGGCACTTCGTGGTCGTGACCGATCCCGAGAAGCGGGCCGCGCTCGGCGAGCTCTGGCGCCGGTTCGGCGCGCGCTACCTCGGCGGGCAGCGTCCGGAGCCCGATGTGGAGCTACCGAAGGGAACGCAGAGGCTGCTCGACTCGGTGTGGCATCTCATGGACCACATCGGCGACGTGCCCGTGCACGTCATCCCGTGCATCGAAGGCCGTACCGACGGCAAAGGGATTCCGCAGCAGGCATCTCGCTTCGGGACGATCGTGCCTGCCGTCTGGAGCTTCATGCTCGCCGCCCGGACGCGCGGCCTCGGCACCTGCTGGACGACGTTCCACCTCGCCCACGAAGAGGAGGCCGCCGAGCTGCTCGGCATTCCCTACGCCGAGGTCATGCAGGTCGCGCTCATCCCGGTCGCGTACACGATCGGCACGGAGTTCCGTCCCGCGCGGCGCAAGCCGCTCGAGACGATGGTGCACTGGGACGGTTGGTAGAGCGCGTCCGTCTAGCGCAGGCGGTCGGCGACCGCGGCGGCGAAGTACCGCTGGCTGGGGAGGCGACTGCCGACGCCTGTGAAGACGAGCGCGCCGATCGACCTGCCGCGCTGGAAGGCGACGACGTCGACGAACACGGGCAGCGACGTGCCGTTGCCGCTCAGCCGAGCGGTGATCGCGTAGGCGGCCGAGCGTTCACCGACCTTCGGCGCCGTGACCATCTTCGACGAGAGCAGGCGGCCCTCGACGCCCTCCGGATAGCGCCGGAATGCCTTGCGGAGCTCCCGGGCAAAACACGCTGCGAGCTCGGGCCGCGCCCCGAGACGAAAGTCACCGACGGCGTGGGCCTTCGTCCTGAAGACGGCTACCGCCGAGTCCATCTGCGCACCGGGGGCCAGCCGGAAGCTCGCCCAGGCCTGGCCGGTCACGGTGAATGCCGAGAAGTCGGGCTTGAAGCTCGCGCACGAGAACTGGCCGCCGCGTCTCTGCGTCGCCACACGGGCCCAGTCCGGCCCGACGTCCGACTGCTGCAGCACCGCCAGTTTGGCGAGACCGACGTCTGCCGGCCGGAGCCGTATCTTCTCGGCCCGCGGGTCCGTACCGCCCGCGGCGGCGGTTGCGGAGATCGCGACGATCGCCAGCGTGGCAGCGAGGATGCGCATACCGCTTCAATCGGCGCGGCGGGTGCGCGACTTGACCGGCTAGGCCGCTTCCCAGAGCACCGGGAAGAGGGGATGCTCCATCGGAGCTCCTGCAGGCAGGTCGGCCAACTCTGGAAAGTCGGGCGACGTCTTCCACCGCCGCGGCGCATGGGTGGCGTCGTTGCCCAGGAAGCGGATGGAGAGCGCACGCCGCCGGTTTGTAGCCCCGCCGGCAGCGTGGAGGGTCAGCATGTGGAAGTACACGACGTCGCCGGGCTCGAGCTCCCACGCGAGGATCTCGAACCCCCCGCGATCGCCTTCGATGTCGGGCAGCTCCTCGAGGCTGCCCTCCGGGAACCACTTGGCCTCGTTGTCCATGAACGTTCTCGGCATGAGCCAGGGGCCGAGATGCGAGCCCGCGACGAACTCGACGGTCGACTCACGGTCGACCGGGTCGACCGGCATCCACAGCGAGCAGACCTGCCAGCCGTCGACGTTGTAGTACGGCTGGTCCTGATGCCAGGGCGTGGGCTGGCGGGTCTCCGGCTCCTTCACGAGCACGTGGTCGTGGAACAGCCGTACGCGCCCCGAGCCCATGAGCTCGCCGGCGATCTGCGCGGCCGCCGACTCGCGAATGAAGGCTTCGAACTCCGGAATCCGCTGCCAGCCGCGGAAGTCCTCGAAGAAGCGGCCGGGATCCTCGGGACGGCTCGCCACGAGCGCGAGCTCACTCGGCTCCGCAAGGTTGCGCTCGATGCCGCGTGCGACGAGCGCGACCTCGTCGTCCGAGAAGGCGCCGCGGATGCAGACTGCGCCGTCGCGCTGAAATGCCTCGACGATGCCCGGATCGACCATGCCTGGATCGTAGAACGGTAGAGTCGCGGGCGTGCCCCTTAACGACCTAATCGACCTCGATCGCTATCCCATCGACGAGCTCGAGAGCGCTCAGGCGCAGGCGCTCGTCGAGGAGTGTCGGGAGGCGCTGCGGAGCGAAGGCGCCTTCCGCCTGGACGGCTTCGTCCGTGCCGACGCCGTTGAGCGCATGGCGGAGGAGGCAAGCCGCCTCGCGAGCCAGGGCTACCCGAACGACGCCACGCACAACTGCTACTTCGACGACGAGATCGACGAGTCGCTCCCGCAGGATCACCCGCGGCGGATCCGCGTCCGCTCCGCGCAGAAGGCCGTGGCAATGGACCTCCTCCCCGAGGACTTCGGCTCACGTCGGATCTACGCGTCGCAGGAGGTGCTCGCGTTCGTCGCCGCCGCTCTGGAGAAGGACGTCCTCCACCGGAGCGCCGATCCGCTCGACGGCGTGAACATGACGGTCTACGAAGAGGGCGACGAGCTCGGCTGGCACTTCGACCAAAGCGAGTTCTCGGTGACGCTCATGATCCAGCGCTCGGAGGGCGGCGGCGACTTCGAGTACGCGCCTATGGTGCGGACGCCCGACGACGAGCGCTACGACGACGTCCGGTCCGTGCTGCTCGGCGAGACCGCTCCGAAGCTCCTCGCCTCGGAGCCCGGCACGCTCGCGTTCTTCCGCGGCCGCTTCTCCTTGCATCGCGTGCCGCCTGTCGTGGGTGGGACGCCGCGGATGAACTCCGTGCTTACGTACTCGGTCGAGCCCGGCCACATGCTGAGCGCCATGGCCCAGCACATGTACTACGGCCGCATCGCCTGAGGGGCCGCGAATTACTCGCCGCTTACGTGCCTCACAGTCGGCGCTTACTGCCGACACGTACGGTCGCTAACTGACCGAAGCGCGTTATTTGCGTCCAAATAAGGGGTAGCACGCTCACATCGAGGGGGTGTTCGAGTGACATCGATACACCGGGCTTTCGCGTACCTGCGACCGGTAGGGGCTTTTGTGGCCCTGCTGGCCACGGTTGCGATCGCCCCCTCGACGGCATCGGCGAAGGAGGAGTGCTGGCGGACGCTCGTCAAGGATTGGTCGGACGGCGCCATCAGCAACCTCTACCCGATCGGCTGCTACCGGCAGGCCCTCGCGAACATGCCCGAGGACGTGCGCCTGTACTCGAGCGCGAGCGACGACATCAACCGCGCGCTGAACGGCCGGGTCGTGACTCGCGGCCTCGCCGCCTCGAGCAGCGCGAGCGTCGGTGGAGCGTCGGTCGTCGCGGCCTCTACGAGCACCGGGGGCTCCGGCATGCCCTTTGCGCTCGTAGGCTCGCTCGCCATGCTGCTCCTCTTCGGTGGCGGCGCTGCCTTCTTGATTCATAGGGAACGGAGAGGCGCCGCACGCCTCCGCGCGCCAAGGGACTCATGACCCTTGTCAGGTGGGCAGCCGTGGCCGCCGTCGTCGCGGCTTTTCTCGGCTACGTCGTTTCCAACGCCGGTGCCGCTGCCGGGGCGAAGTACGGCATCCATGACGACGCGTGGCTTCAGAACGGTCCCGGCACCCTCTCCTCGCGACTGGCCGAGCTCCACCGAGTGGGCGTCGACATCGTTCGTTTCACCCTCCGCTGGGACGACATCGCGCGGAGGAAGCCTTTCGACGCGAGGGATCCGGACGACGACGCGTACCGGTGGGGTGGGGCAGACGCCGTCCTCAACGGACTGAACCGGCGCGGCATACCGGCCGTCGTGACGCTCGTCGGCACGCCCTCCTGGGCGAACGACGGCGAAGGTCCGAGTCAGGTGCCGAGCCTCGCATCCTCCTTCGCGGACTTCGCCTACGCCGCGGCGCAGCGCTACCCGTTCGTCCGCTACTGGACTATCTGGAACGAACCCAACCAGGCCCGGTGGCTACGGCCCACCTCGCCGAGGGTGTACGTGTCGAAGCTCCTCAATCCGGCGTACACCGCCATCAAGCGGGCGAGCCCTCAGGCTCGCGTCGGCGGCGGCGTCACCGCGCCGCGCGGGAATCTCGGCGGCGTGTCCCCGCTCGCGTGGATCGAGGGCATGGGGAGGGCCCGAGCCAAGCTCGACGCCTACGCGCACCACCCGTATCCGCTGCAGCCGCAGGTCGAGACACCCTGGAGCGGCGGGTGCAAGCACTGCCAGACGATCTCGATGGCCTCGCTCGACCGACTGATCGCGTCCGTCCGCAGGTGGCTCGGGCCGAAGCGGATCTGGCTGACCGAGTACGGCTACCAGACGAATCCTCCCGACACGTGGCTCGGGATCGCGCCCGCCCTCCAGGCGATCTACCTCGCCGAGGCGAGCCTCCGCGTCTGGCGGACGCCCTACGTCGACATGCTCATCAACTTCCTCTACCAGGACGACGTCGACGATTCGCCGTCGAGATCAGGCTGGCAGAGCGGCTTCAAGACGGCGTCCGGGAAGGCCAAGCCGTCGCTACGTGCCTTCATGCTGCCTCTCGCGCGCGCGTCCCGGCACGGGCACCAGACGACTCTGTGGGGACAGGTGCGGCCGCGCTCCGGGCCTCAGCCCTACCGGCTGCAGGAGATGCGGTTCGGGACCTGGCAGTGGCTCGGCCCCGATCGCGTGACCGGGCGCGACGGCTCGTTCCGTGTGACCGTCAACGCGGGCCGGAACACGCGGCTTCGAATCTGGTCGCCGCGCGACGACATGTTCGGCCTCACGCTCCGCGTGCGCTGAGCTCCGGCCACGCAACGGGAGCTTCGACGCTCCACGGGAAGTCGATCCAGCGATCGGTCCGACGCCAGACGTACTCGCAATTGACGACCGAGCCGGGCTTTTCGTAGAGGACGGCCACGCGCACCTCGCGTACCTTCCCGGCGAGGAACTCCTTCACGAGCACGAGCGTCTGCCCCGTGTCGGCGACATCGTCGGCCACGAGCACGCACGCCTCGCCGAGATCGACGAGGTCGGGCACCGGCGGCAGGATCATCGGCATCTCCAGCCGCTCGTCGATCCCCGTGTAGAACTCGACGTTCATCGTGAACGTGTTCTTCACGTCGAGCACGTAGGAGATCGCGCCGCCGACGAGGAGGCCACCGCGCGCGATGCCGAGGATGATGTCCGGCTTCCAGTTGTCTGCGGCGATCTGCTCGGCGAGCGCGCGGGTGCCTTCACCGAGCTCGTCCCACGCCATCAGCTCGCGCTCGCCCATGGTGCGACTTTACGACAGCTTGCTCCTCCGTCGAAAGTCCAAGGCGTAAGCCAACTGGACTTTCGACGGCTGAAAACGCCAAGTCCCCGGCGATCCGAAGATCTCCGAGGACTTGACGGGGAGAATCTTTCATGTCCTCCCTCGCTTGTCAAGCGGGTATCGTCGCGGGTGCGATGTGCTTCGAGCACGACTCCTCGCCGCCGATCCCCGTCGTCTCGGGCGCAGCCGTCTCCCACGAGGAGCTGGAGCTCGAGGCGGCGGACGGCAACCGCTTCGCAGCGTTCGCCGCGACGCCGGACGAGCCGGGCGGCACCGGCATCGTCATCCTCCCGGACGTCCGCGGCCTCTACCGGTTCTACGAGGAGCTAGCTCTCCGCTTCGCCGAGCGCGGCTATCCGGCGATCGTCTTCGACTATTTCGGCCGCACGGCGGGGTCGTCGAAGCGAGACGACGACTTCGAGTACATGCCCCACGTCCAGGCCGTGACGCCGGCGCAGATTCAGGCTGACGTGGCTGCGGCAGTCGCCTGGCTCCGCGAGCGCGGAGCGACGACGATCTTTACCGTCGGCTTCTGCATGGGCGGTCGCCACTCGTGGCTTTCGGCGGCGGGCGGCCACGGTCTCGCCGGCGCCGTCGGCTTCTACGGCCGAACGGGTGAAGGAGCCGATGGATCGCCGGGCCCGATCCAGCGCGCGGCCGCGATCGACGCGCCGATCCTCGCCCTGCAGGCGGGAGACGACGCCAACATCACGGCAGAGGACAACGCCGCATTCGAGGAGGCGCTGCGGGCGGCGGGCGTCCCGCACGAGCTGATCACGTACCCCGGAGCGCCGCACAGCTTCTTCGACCGCAAGCAGGAGGATTTCCAGGACGCGTCCGACGACGCGTGGGGCCGCGTCCTCGCCTTCATCGAGGCTAACGCGCCCTAAGCGCGGCGGCGAGCACGGGGTCTCTGCCAGCGAGGAAGTCCGCGATCGTGACGCTCACCTTGCGATCGGGGTTGACGGCAAGCCGCCGGTCACCGGATCCCTTGCCGAAGTTCCAGTAGCGGGTGGCGATGCGGACGTTGATGCCGGTCTTCGGCAGCAGGACCGAGACGGCGTCGCCGTAGATCTCCACGCCGCCTCCGGTCGGCTCGCCCACGAAGATCACCTTCGTGAAGCGGTCGAGGTCGGCAGCGAAGTTCGCTGCGGCCGAGAACGTCGCCCGGCCGATCAGCGCGAAGAGGCGGCCCTTCCGGTTGACGGCCTTCTCCTGGAGGGCCGAAAGGAGCAACCCGTACGTCGTGTTGTCGCCGCCGCCGTTCAGGCGCAGGTCGACGATGACGCGCTTGACCTTCGGCCGGCCGGCGAGCTTCGAGATGCGGTCCACAAGTGAGAACGCGGGCCGCTGCACAGAGTTGAACCCGACGAAGACCGCGCGTCCGCGCTCGAGCGTTCCGACCCAGAGCGGGCTCGCGAGCCGCTTGAGGTACATCGGCGTCGGCCTCGTCCGCGGCAGTAGTGACGGGTAGTGGCCGTGCAGCGGGTCGTTGAAGGCCGAGACGTAGGCGGGCGATGCAATCGGCGCGAGCGTGATGCTGCGTGCCCGGCCGCCGCGATCGACGACCGAGAACTCGAGGGCCGCGAGGCCGTTGGCGATGCCGAGGCCGTCGAGCACCTCTGCCGTGAGGACGTAATGGGGCAAGAGGCCTCGCAGGTTGCTTGCGTTGTCGTGCGGCACGAGCGGGCGGACACGCTTCGCGACCTCCGCGTAGGGCACGCCGCCGACGGCGGTCACCCGTGCGCCGCGCAACCCGTTCCCGCCCCGCTCGTCGACGACGTATGTGCCATCAGGAAACTCGTAGAGCCGAAGCGGGTACAGATGGAGGTCGTTACGGTGCTGTGGGTCGCCCGGGAAGATGCCGGTGTGGCCGTTGCCGTTCCCCGGCATCGCGGCCATCCGCATGAGGCCTACGAGCAGCTCGTTCTCTGACAGCTCGTCCGCACGGCCGGCCAGGTCGTCGACGGCTGCACGGAACCGGCTGCGGTCGACGCTCGCGTAGAGGTCGGGATGGACCGCTTCCAGCTGCTCGGCCAGAGTCCCGACGTCCGACTCGGCGCCCGGAACGGCGGCTGTCGCCGCGCTCGACCCGACTGCCATGAGGCAGAGGGCAACCACCAGCAGCAGCCGGGTAAGCGGAGTCATGCCGCCTCGAGCTCTTCCAGCACCCAGTCGGACCAACGGAGGAGATGCTCCGAGCGCTCGATACCCAGGCGGAGGAGGAAGTAGTGGAAGAAATCGGTGCCGGTGCGCGTGTTCGTCGGCTCGATCGCCCGGTACTCCGCGAGCTGCCCCTCGGTGCGCTCCCGGAACCACTGCACGTCCCCGACGAGCACGTCCAGTGGAACGAGGCTGCCGACGAACAGCCGCAGGTAGAACGTCTCGGTGGACTCGGGCTCCGCGGCCAGCCACTCGTCGAGCTCCGCCCGGCCGGCGTCGGTGATGCGAAAGAGCTGCTTCTCTGGGCGCGCGCCTTCACGCACCGTGCGGCTCGTCGCGAGCCCGCGCTCTGCGAGCCGGGGGAGAAGCGCGTAGAGCTGGGTCTTCGCCGGCGCCCAGACGTAGCCGATCGCCTTCGAGACGCTCTTCATCAGGTCGTAGCGGGAGCGTTCGCCCTCGATCGCGAGAAGCGCCAGCACTGCTGCCTCCGTCGTCGTGAGGCTCGTGACACGAGTGGATGTTATTCCGGAACGAACTATTTCACTACGAACCATACCACCTACACTTGTGCCGTGATCCGGACGGCCTTCACGGAGCTCGTCGGGATCGACCATCCGGTCGTCTGCGGCGGCATGGGTGCTGGAACGTCGAACGGCGAGCTGACGGGCCACGTGAGTGAGGCAGGCGGGCTGGGCGTGATCGGCGCGTCGTCGCTCTCGCCCGAGGACGTTGCGAGCAACGCAGCCCGTGCCCGGGAGATCACGAGCAAGCCGTTCGGCATCAACCTCCTGCTCTTCGCGGCGGAGGAGCTGCTCGATACCGTGCTCGAGCTCCAGCCGGCGGTGTTTTCCACTGCCTGGCCGCGGGACGATCAGGATCTCGAGGGGATCTTCGCGCGGGCTCACGACGCGGGCGCGAAGGTCATGCATATGGTGCCGACGCTCGACGACGCGAAGCGAGCAGCCGAGGCGGGGGCGGACGTCGTCGTCGCGCAGGGAACGGACGGCGGTGGCCACATCGGGGAGATGGGCACGAGCGTCATCGTCCGCCAGGCCGCGAAGGCTGTTGCTCCGGTGCCGGTGCTCGCGGCCGGTGGACTGGCCGACGGTGCGGGCTTGGCGAGCGCCCTCGCGCTCGGAGCCCACGGCATTCTGCTCGGCACGCGCTTCCTCGCATCGGACGAGTGCCCCATCCCCGCCTGGCTGAAGCGGGCGATCGTCGCCAGCGACGGGCACGACACGATCCGGACAACGGTTGCCGACACGATGACCGGTCAAGACTGGCCGGGCGCCTGGGGGCGTGTGCTCCGCACGCGACTCGTAGAGGAGTGGATGGGCCGGGAGCCGGAGCTGCGCCGGCGGCGCCAGGAGGTGCTGGCCCAGGCCCGCGCGATGGAGGGAGACGAGGAGCCCGACCGCTGGTTCTTCTGGGTCGGTCAGTCGGCAGGGCTTGTCGACGACGTCGCACCGGCCGGCGAGATCGTCACGCGGATCGTGGCCGAGGCCGAGGAGATCCTCGGCGGCCTCAGCGACCGACTCGCGTAACCTCCTAGCCCAACTGCCGGTCGAGGTTCGTCGCCGCGCTGATCAGCGCGAGGTGCGTGAACGCCGGCGGGAAGTTGCCGAGCTGCTCCCCGTGCGGACCGAACTCCACGGAGAAGTGGCCGAGGTGGTTCGCGTACGTGAGCATCTTCTCGAACGCGATTCGTGCACGATCGAGCCGGCCGGCGCGCGCGAGCGCCTCCACGTACCAGAACGAGCAGATCGAGAACGTCCCCTCGTCGCCCTCGAGGCCGTCCGGCGACGCCCTCACGTTGTAGCGGTAGACGAGCGTGTCGGAGACGAGCTCCTCCGTCATCCGGTCGAGCGTCGAGAGCCACCGTGGGTCGGTCGGTGAGACGAACTTCACGAGCGGCATGAGGAGGTTCGACGCATCGAGGACGTCTGACCCAAAGTGCTGCACGAAGGCGCCACGCTCGGCGTTCCACCCCTTGTCCATGATCTGCCGGTAGATGTCGTCGCGCGTCCTCGCCCAGGCGACGAGATCCGCCGGCAGGCCGCGCTGGCGGGCGATGCGGATCGAACGCTCGACCGCGACCCAGCACATGAGCCGCGAGTACGTGAACTCCTGGCGACCGCCGCGGACCTCCCAGATCCCCTCGTCAGGCCGGTCCCAGTTCTCGGAGACCCAGTCGACGATCTTCGACAGGTCCATCCACGCGTCGTGGGAGATCGGCGTGCCGTACTTGTTGTAGAGGTAGACGGAGTCGACGAGCTCTCCGTAGATGTCGAGCTGCAGCTGGTCGGCAGCGCCGTTGCCGATCCGCACCGGGGCCGAGCCGCAGTAGCCCTCCAGGTGGTCGAGGAGCTCCTCCTTCAGGTCCGAGCCACCGTCGATCGCGTACATGATCTGCAGCGGCCCCGACTCGCCCTGATGCCCCTCACGGAAGCGGTCGGTCAGCCAGTTGCCGAAGGCCGCGGCCTCCTCGGTGAAGCCGAGCCGGAGCAACCCGTAGAGCGAGAAGGCGGCGTCGCGGATCCACGTAAAGCGGTAGTCCCAGTTGCGCCCACCGCCGAGCTGTTCGGGGAGGCTCGTCGTCGCGGCGGCGATGATGGCGCCCGACGGGCGGTAGGTGAGGAGCTTCAGCGTCAGCGCGGAACGCCTCACGATCTCCCGCCAGCGCCCCTGGTACCGGGCGTGCGCGATCCAGCGCGACCAGTAGTCCGTCGTGCCGCTGAAGAGGTCGTGTGTCTCGTCCTCCGAGTACGCCTGCGGCTTCTCGCCCTCCTCGACGACGAACGTCGCGCTCTCGCCCTGCTTCAGGTGGAACTCGGCTCGGACGCCGGCGGCCGTCCTTTCCAGCGGTACCCCTGCCGAGAGCGCGAGCTTCAGCACGGGCGAGTCGAAGACAGCGCCGTTCTCGACGAGCGAGACCTCGGCGTCCGCACGCCCGTAGTCGAAGCGCGGCTCGACGTCGGCTCGATAGTGCAGCGCTCCCCTGACGCAGAGGACTCGCCGGATGAGCCGCTGCCGGTGGCTCCCGTGGCGATCATCGACAGGCATGAAGTCGATCACCTCGCCGACGCCGTCTTCGGAGAGAAACCGCGTGATGAGGACGTTCGTGTCCGGCACGTAGAGCTGCCTCGACGTCCACTCGCAGCGGATCGGCGTGATCCGGAAGAAGCCACCCTTCTCGGCGTCGAGGATGGCGCCGAAGACGCTGGGCGCGTCGAAACGGCCGGGGCAGTACCAGTCGATCGTGCCGTCCGCGCCGACTAGCGCTGCCGAGTGGAGGTCGCCGATGATGCCGTGATCCGCGATCGGCAGGTAGTCGTGACGCGGCTTGGCGTCGGTCACGTGCGCGCTACCCGCCGTTGATCCCGCCGAACGCCTCGATCAGGTGCTGCTGGAACTCGCGCGAGAGCGTCTCGGCGGGTGGCCTGCCGGTCAGCTCGGTCACCCTCCGCACTTGCTCGAGATAGTCGACGCAACGCCCGCACGTTTCGAGGTGCCGTTCGAAGGCGTCGCGCTCCTCGGGCTTCATCGTCTCGTCGAGGTACGACGTGACGAGCTCGACGACGTCTCGAGCGCGGTCGCCGGGCTCCTCGTCGTAAGCCATGCCGCATCGTACGCAGCTAGGCTCGCTTCCGATGGACGTATTGACCTGGAGCGACGCGCCGATCGAGTGGATGAGCGACACGATCGGCAGGCAGCTGATTCACACGGCGACGATGACACTCGCGCGCGTGACGCTTCGCCAGGGCGCCGTCGTCCCGATGCACGAGCACGAGAACGAGCAGATCGCCACCGTGCTCGAGGGACGCGTGCGTTTCGTCGTCGACGGCGACGAGCGTGTCGTCGAGGCGGGCTCGACTGTGCCGCTGGCTGCGAAGGTCCCGCACGAGGTCGAGGCGCTCGAGGATTCGGTCGTGCTCGACGTCTTCTCGCCGGTTCGCGAGGACTGGCTCCGCGGAGACGACGCCTACCTGCGGCGCTGAGTCACGCGCGAACGAGGCCGATGCGATTGCCGGCCGGGTCGCGGAAGATCGCGAAGACGATGCGTCCCGCCTCGGTCGGTGGCATGTCGACTTCTCCTCCGAGCTCGACCACCTGCCCGAGCGTCTCCTCCAGGTCCGGAACCTGGACGTACAAGGTGACGAAATCGTCACCCGGATCGCTGGGGCCGATGCCTCCTTCGATCCCGGGAGCGCCGGTTCCCGCACAGACGCCATCCGTGTTGATTTGGATGTAGTCCTCAGTCTCCGGCTGCATGCTCCAGTCGAACGCCTCCGAGTAGAAGCGCGCGAGCTCCGGCTGGGAGCTTGTGTTGATCTCGAAGTGGACGACGGGATAGCCCATGAGCACCTCACTCGTGTCGTAGTGCGATAGGCGATCGATAGTAGGTTTTTCGCCGAAACCGCGCGGTCTGCGAAGGGACGACGTTGTCGGAGATCAGTGGTCGGCAGCCCACGAGCCACGAACGGATGGCGGGACAGCCCTGGGATGCGTCGTACGCCGACGGCCCTGCGCCCTGGGATACCGGCCGGCCGCAGCAGGCAGTAGTGCGTCTCGCTGCCGAGGGCGGCTTCGCGGGCGCGGTGCTCGATGCAGGCTGCGGGACCGGTGACAACGCCCTGCACCTCGCCTCGCTGGGATTATCGGTCCTGGGTTTCGATGTAGCGGAGACGGCGCTGGCGATGGCCGGAGCGAAGGCCGAAGACCGCGGGCTCGCGGCTGAGTTCGTTGCCACTGACGCCCTCCAGCTGGAGCGCCTGGGGCGCACGTTTCAGACGGTGCTGGACAGCGCGCTCTTCCACACCTTCGACGCCGAAGAGCAATCCGCGTACGCAGCGAGCCTCGCGTCGGTGACCGAGCGCGACGGAACGCTGTACGTGCTGTGCTTTAGCGACGAAGGCCCCGATCTGGGCCCGCACCCCGTAAGTCAGGAGGAGCTGCGAGCGGCGTTCAAATCCGGGGGCGGATGGGATGTCGCCGCCATCGAGCCTGACCGGATCGAAACGCGATTCCACGACGACGGCGCGCCGGCCTGGCTCGCGACGATCACACGGCTTTAGCTGCGAGACCGGTAGGCACGCGCTCGCGGATCAAGTACCACGCCTCGACTTCGCCTTTCCCCTTGACGTCGATCGTCCCGCGCGGCTCGCACTCGAACTCGTCGGCGAGCAGCTCGTACGTCGCGCGCGTGATCTGGATCCGCCCCGGCGTCCCGTGGGACTCCATGCGACTGGCCGTGTTCACGGCGTCGCCCCAGAGGTCGTAGAGGAAGCGCTTTTTTCCGATGACTCCGGCCACCACCGGGCCCGAATTGATCCCGACCCTGAGCTCGAGGCCGAGATGGCCGAAGACCTCGTGCTCGCGCATCGCCTCGAGCATGTCGAGCGCCATGAGCGCGAGCGCGTGAGCGTGGTCGGGGCGTGGTGTCGGCACGCCCGCCGCGACCATGTAGCAGTCGCCGATCGTCTTGATCTTCTCGAGCCCGTATCGCTCTGCGAGCTCGTCGAAGTGGCTGAAGAGATGATCGAGGTAGCCGACCACTTCGGCCGGCGGGAGCCGCTCTGACCACGGCGTGAAGTCGGCCACGTCGGCGAACAGGATCGAGGCCGATCCGTAGTGGTCCGCGATCGGCTGGGTCTCGTCCTTCAGCTTCTCGGCGATCGAGCGCGGCAGGATGTTGAGCAGGAGGTTCTCGGCCTTCGCCTGTTCAACCCGTAGTGCTGCGAGCGCTTCGCGGCGCTGCTGGGCAAAGACCGCGAGCAGGATGAATACGATCGTGCCGCCGACCGCGATGTTCAGGCCCAGCATCGTGGTCGTGAACCACACGGGCACGGGATCCCAGACGGGGCCGATGATCTCGCCCGCGAACCCCGAGCCGAGGAACACGACGACCCACGCGACGTACCAGCGGACCGCCGACCTGACGTCGTTGAACACGAGTGCCCCGAGTGGGGCGAGGATCCCCCACAGGCCGACGCCGCCGGCGTCGAGGAATCCGCCGAGCGGGATCATCGACAGCGTCGGCGCAAGCAGGATGGCGACCTGGCCCACGAGCAGGAAGCGCGGAAAGTCGCGCGTGCGCGAGAACACGAAGATCGAGCCGAGCAGGACGGCGAAGTACACGAGCGGCACCACGCCGACCGGCGAGCCGAACGCGAGATAGAGCGCTCCCCACATCGCCGCCACCGGCAGGATCAACACGGAGATCAGGACCAGCAGCGCCTTTCGAGCGCGCAGGTCGTCGTCGTCGCGCGGATCGGCGCCGATGAGCATCAAGCGCCCGGCTGCGCGATCCGCCCCTGCCGGGATCCGTTGCATCGCGTGAGACGTTACTGGGAGCGCCGCTGGCCGCGGCGAAGCGCATCCAGTCGTCGGCGGTCGCGCTTTGTAGGGCGAGCGCCGGGGTCGGCGCCGAGCGGCCGGCTCGCGCGCGCCTCGAGGCGGCGCTGCTCGCGTGGGGCTGTGGACTCCGCCGTCTCCTCGTAGAGGGCGCGAGCGGCAGCCGCAGGGCCGCGCCGGTCGGCGAGTGCCCGCACGTCGACCGTCCACCGCTGTTGGTCACGCCGGATCTCGAGCCGCTCGCCGACCGCGACCTCACGCGAGGGCTTGGCGCGCTCGCCGTTGACTTTGACATGGCCGCCCGCGACGGCTTCGGTAGCCGCCGAACGCGTCTTGAAGAAGCGCGCCGCCCAGAGCCACTTGTCGATGCGCACGCGCGCCACGGCTCAGCTCGAGGCGGCGGCCATCTCCACGACGTCGCCGCTCGCGAGCACGACGCCGTCAGCGGCGCGCGCCTCGACGAGGCCGCCCGCGAACTGCTCGCGGTAGAGCGATGCGTACAACCCGCCGACCAGGAGCAGCTCCTCGTG
>JBKPGF010000069.1:0-10727 GCA_046729255.1 Actinomycetota bacterium | reverse complement strand
TTCCGTGCGGCACCTTCGGCCAGCTCGACATCGGGCGCAAAGGACCCCTGCACGGCTCAACCATGCGGGAAACGGCAAACGGAGCGGCGCAGGAGTCGAACCTACCCAGCCTGGGGCTACCAGACCTCACCGGTTTTGAAGACCGGCTGGGCCACCGGGCCCATGCCGCTCCGCTGCGAACCGTAGCCGGGCTACGCCGCGCGCGCGCGCTGCGAGAACGGGCGGTCGTCCGTGATACCGAGGAGCTCGAGCGCCTGTCGACGGTCGGCTGCCAGGACGAACCGGCTGTCGAGGTTCAGCAGCCCGAAGAGGCGTCGCAGCCTGGGCGGAAGGACGACGGCGATCTGCCCGCCTCGCGCGAGCAGGCGGGAACGCGCGTCGAGCAGCGTGTTGAGGACGCGCGTGCCAATGGACTCCGCCGTACGCAGGTCGACGATGATCTCTGTCGCTCCGGACTCGATCACCCGGGGAATGTCCTCGCAGTCGACGACCGCTATGAGGGCCTCGTGTTGCTTCCAGGCTGCATACGTCGCTGGCATGCCTTTCGAGCGACGCCTTCCCCGGTTTCGACGATGCGAAACCTCAGCGATCGTTCATGATTCGCACCCGACGCCGTCGCCGTCACCATCGAAGCCATGCGGGTCGGAACCGACGACGCTGAAGCCCGAGGAGGACACGTCGGCGCAGTCGAGATCAGGCGGATAGGGCGGGATGCAGACGCCGCGGTACGAAGGGTCGCACTTGCCGCTCGGCGGCGGACTTGACGTCGGTGGCCCGCTGCGGGTGGTGGTCACGGGTCCGTACGGGTCGAGCTTGGTGCCCGGGCAGGCTGTCCAGAGGCCGCGCTTGTGCGACCGCGCGAAGTTCGCTGCTGCCATGAGTGTGTCGGCGTACTTGCCACGATCGCCGCCGTAGAAGTACGGCGTCGCCGCACCCCGTCTCACGAGCTCGAGGTTGAGGTTCTTGCCGTTACGCCAGACGTAACGAAGGAGGCGGCCGTAGCGGTCACGCTGATCGAGTCGGACGTCCGCTTCGAGACCGACTCGGGTCCCGAGCGGCGCGAGGGAGACCAGCGCGGATCGAGCGGCCCGCGAGTAGCACTCACCCGAGCCGAGTTCCGGCGTGTCGATCTGAACAAGGCGGACTCTCTGGCCGTTCCCCAATGACACGGTGTCGCCGTCGTAGACCGATGCCACCACGCCGCCGGCACCCGAGCTCGCCATTGAGAGCTGCGCTGCGCCGAGGGCGATCGCCACGATTCCCAGCGCTGCAACTGACCGTTTCATACGAGATCATCATCGAATGTCTGTCCAAGAGGGTCAATGACGCAAAAGGGCTATGCCCGCGAATCTTGGAGCCGTGACGCGTCGGGATGGATCGGCCGCACACTTTCGAAGGACCGACAAGAAAGGGGCTGATGACAGCTGACTTCCCCGTAGGTGGCGACGTAGAGCTCGCTCTCGAGGGTGTGAGTGTGCCGAGCTATGTCCTCGACGCGACGGGAGTGGTCCGCTGGATCAATCCGGCGGCTGAGCGACTGCTCGGTGATGTTCGTGGTCGGCACTACACGTCGGTCGTTGCGCCCGAGGATCACCCGCGCGCACACGAGCTCTTCACGCGAAAGCTCGTGGGCGCCTCCGCGACCGACACAAGAGGTGTTCTGGTTTCAACCGATGGGACGCGCGTGGCACTCGAGATCAGCTCGGTACCGCTCATGGGCGGTGAGCACGTCGTCGGGGTCTTCGGCCTACTGGTCGGACCCGTCGATGAAGAGCCCAGAGCGCCACATCCGGACCTGACCCCTCGTCAACTCGAGGTGCTTCGTCTTCTCGAGCAGGGACGCTCGACCAAGCAGATCGCTCAGGAGCTCCACCTGAGTACCGATACGGTTCGCAACCACGTCCGCCATCTGCTGCGCGCACTTGGCGCGAGCTCCCGGCTCGAGGCCGTCGCCATCGCCCGTCACGGTCAGAGCACATAGCACTTCTCCAGGGAACGCCCTGTCTCGCCCTACCGATGCGGTGGTGTCTTCGCGCCACGCTGCACTAACGACGGGCGTCGACCGCGCGTGTGGGATCGAGCCGCGTTCCGGGACATGCGCCCCACAGACCGCGCCTGGCGTCCTTCGCCTGCCGCGCGGCCGCCATGAGCTCGTCGGCGATCTCCCCTCGCCGACCGCCGCGAAAGTACGGTGCGGCGGCCCCCTTCTTCACGAGGGCGAGGTTGAGGTTCTGCTCCCCGTCGGAGACGTAAGCGAGGATGCGGCCGTGCTCGTCCTTCGCGTCGAGCGCCCGGTCGAGACGGAGCTTCACGTCCGTGCCGACGGGAATGAGCGCCGTGAGAGCCTCCGTAGCGCGCTCGGAATAGCACTCGCCTTGCAGCCGCTCCGGCGCGTCGATCTGTACGAGGCGCACGCGGCGGTTGTCTGCAAGCCGGATCGTGTCGCCATCGGTGACGTTCGCGACGATGCCGGAGGCGAGCACGGTCGACGTGTGGCGCTCGAGCTTTGGTTGGGACCCGGGCTGAGCGAGCGAGCCCCAGATGAGGAAGACGGCTGCGCCTGCGGCGACGAGCAGCCCCGGGATCCAACTCCGCACGTCAGCCCTCCATCGCCGAACGGCGGAGCACGCGCTCGTCGCCCACGCGGCGCGTGAGGCCGTCGGCGTCGAAGCGCTCGAGCAGGAGCTGCGCCGTCCGTCGGCCGACCCCCAGCAGGTCGCGGAACCTCGCGAGGGTGATCCGGCCCGCTGCCTTGCATTCGTCGACGAGCGTCGCGCGCGCGGCGTCGTAAGCCGCCTTCGAGACGGCGTAGCCGTCGCCGACGCGCACGAGCGTGCCCTGGTCTTCGAGGAAGCGGGCGAGCGCCTGATCGTCCACCTTCACCGGCTCGAGGCCTAGCCGGGCTTCGAGCTCCGCAGCCGCCGCCTTCCGGTCGCCGAGTGAGCCCGCCGTATCCGGCCGGTAGAGCTTTGCGCCGCGCTGCTCGAGCCCGAGCAGGGGGAGCACGTCCTGAGCCCACGGCTCCGAGGGAATGGGCACGCCCGGGTCGAGGGGATCCGCGCCGTCGAGCTTTCGCTCGACCTCGTCCCGGTACGCAGCAAGCCATCCCTCGGAGAAGACCCAGTCGCCTGCCTGCTCCAGCCCGGTGGGCGCGCCGACGAGCACATGTCGAAGAGCCGCCAACCGCACGGGTGCGTCCACCGTCGCTGCGACATCACCGCGCTCGAGCAGCTCGATGCGCTGGGCGCTCGCGTGGCGGGGAGGCGCTGGATCGATCACGCGAGCGCCGCCAACGGTCGTCTCTGCGCGGAGCACCACCCGGTCGCCCCGAGTCGCGACGGCCGGTGCAGTGAGGCGAAGCTGCGCGTACGGCCCGCCGACTCGTCTGACGACTGCCGGGATCTCCGCGGTGCCGTGGTGGACGTGGAGACGAGCGCCGTCGGCGATGGGCTCGAGCTCGTCGAGCACGACATCGAGCCGAAAGCTGACCGGATAGGACTCGGGTGCGACGATGGCCTGACCGCGCCGCAGCTGGGATCGCTCGATGCCCGGAAGGCTGACCGCGACCCGCTGTCCCGCCTCGGCGACGTCGACGGGGACGTCGTGCACCTGCACGGTCCGTACCCGGACTGCAAGACCGCCCGGCTCCGCGCGCAACTCGTTTCCTGGGGCGATGCGACCGGACCACAGCGTCCCAGTAGCCACGGTGCCGATCCCGTGCAGCGTGAAGACACGGTCGACGAAGAGCCGCGTCGCTCCGGCCTCGTGCACCGGCTGCACGTCGTCGGCTGCGGCAGCGAGAGCCGCGCGCAACTCATCCAGCCCCTGACCGGTCTTGGCGCTCGTCGCGATGACGGGTGCACCCGGTACGAGCTCGCGCAGCTCTTCGGCGGCGAGCTCGAGCGTCTCGGCATCGACCGTGTCCGCCTTCGTGATCGCCACTACACCGCATTCGATGCCGAGCAGCCGGAGCACGGCAAGGTGCTCGCGGGTCTGGGGCCGGGCACCCTCGCCGGCATCGACGGCGAGCAGGAAGAGGTCGATTCCCGTTGCGCCGGCCACCATCGTCCGGACGAAGCGCTCGTGACCGGGAACGTCGACGAGCGACAGTCGGCGCCCGTCGGGCAGGTCGACTGGCGCGTAACCGAGCTCGATGGAGATGCCGCGCTCCTGCTCCTCGGGCAGGCGGTCCGTGTCCTTGCCCGTGAGCGCGCGCACGAGCGCCGTCTTTCCATGGTCGATATGACCGGCAGTGCCGATGACGACGTTGGTCATCCGCGTGCAGCGAGCACGGCAGCTGCGACGGTGTCGATGTCGTCGTCGGAGAGAGTGCGCGCATCGAGCAGCAGCCTGCCGTCCCGGACGACGCCGATCACCGGCGGCTCGCCGAGCCGTAGCGGCGCGGCCAGCTCCTCCTCAACGGCACATGCGTGGCTCTCGAGCTCGGCAAGCGGGAGCGCGCCGCCGCCCATCCGGGCGACGGTCTCTTCGACCTCCCCACCGACAGCGGCGGCCAGCCGTTCGGCGCGCGAACGCACCGCACCGACGGGCTCGTCGAGCATGCGTAGGACGGGGATCTCGCGGCGCGCTCGCTCGGGATCGAGGTACAGCGTGAGCGTTCCCTCGAGCGCTGCAAGCGTGAGCTTGTCGGCGCGCAACGCGCGCTGGAGCGGGTGGCGCCGGAGCCGCTCCACGAGCTCGGCGCGGCCCACGACGATCCCTGCCTGCGGCCCGCCGAGCAGCTTGTCGCCGGAGAAGCACACGAGCGCCGCGCCGGCGGCAAGGCTCTCGCGCGCCTGCGGCTCGTCGCCAACTGCCATGAGTGCGCCCGAACCGAGGTCGTCGACGAGCACGAGGTCGCGCGCCGATGCAACGTCGGCGAGCTCCGCGAGGGTCGGGTGCTCGGTGAAGCCGACGACACGGAAGTTCGACTGGTGCACCCGGAGCAGCACCGCCACCTCCGGTCCGGCCGCGGCCTCGTAGTCGCCCGCCCGTGTGCGGTTCGTCGTCCCCACCTCCACGAGCCGTGCGCCCGAGCGCGCGAGCACGTCCGGGATGCGGAAGCCGTCCCCGATCTCGATCAGCTCGCCGCGCGACACGAGCACATCCCTGCCTTCTGCGAGGGCAGCGAGCGCGAGCAGCACCGCGGCAGCGTTGTTGTTGACGACGAGCGTCGCCTCCGCACCAGTGAGGCGGCTGAGCATGGCCGCAACGTGGTCCTGGCGAGAGCCGCGCGCGCCTGCGGCGAGGTCGTACTCGAGGTTCGAGTAGCCGCCTCCGACCTCGGCCACGCGCTCGAGCGCGGTCTCCGCCAGCGGGGCGCGACCGAGATTCGTATGCGCAATCACCCCGGTGGCGTTGATCGCCCGGCGAAGCCGGAAGGCGTGCGCGGCGGCGATCTCCTTGGCAACGAGCTCCGCCAACTCGCCGGGATCGCGTCCGGCATGGATCTCCGCGCGAGCGCGGTCGAGCACCGTACGCGCGGCCTCCACCGCGAGGCCGTGCGGCGCAGCGCCGAGCCGCGGGTCGCGCAGCAGCTCGTCGACCGACGGGAGCTCGCTCAGCTTCACGTAGAAAGTGTAGGAACGAGCTCGCGCAAGAGGGAGACGAGCGAGCCGGCGGCGCGCGCTCCCACCTCGAGCACGTGGTCGGCCTCGATCGGCTCGGGCGAGAGGCCCGCCGCAAGGTTCGTCACGCACGAGATCGCGAGGCAGCGGATGCCCATGTGCCTGGCGGCGAGCACTTCGGGGACGATGGACATGCCAACGGTGTCCGCGCCGAGTGTGCGCAGCATGCGGATCTCCGCCGGCGTCTCGAAGGCAGGACCGAGCCAGGCCGCGTAGATGCCCTCGCCGAGCTCGAGGCCGATTTGGTCTGCAGCCGCTCGGGCCGCGGCTCGCAGGTCGGGGTCGTACGCATCGGTCATGTCCGGGAAGCGCGGGCCGAGAGCGTCGTCGTTCGGCCCGACCAGCGGCGACTGCCCCTGGAGGTTGAGGTGATCGGAGATGAGCACGAGCTGGCCGGGCTCGAACGTCTCGTTGATCGCCCCGACGGCGTTCGTGAGCACGAGTGTGCGGGCTCCCAGCAGGCCCAGCACACGGATGCCGAACGCGACCTTCGCGGCCGGCAGTCCCTCGTACAGGTGCGCGCGCCCGCGCATGACGGCAATCGGCACGCCGCCGAACGTGCCTACCACGAGCCTGCCCGAATGCCCGAGGGCGGTGGCCACGGGCCAGCCGGGGATGTCGCCGTAGGGGATCTCGACGGCGTCGTCGAGCGCGTCCGCGAAGCTGCCGAGCCCGCTGCCGAGCACGACACCCACGGCCGGAGTCAGGTCGGCCCGGGCGCGAATCGCCGCGACGGCCGAGTCGAGTTCCTTCATGACCCGACGCTACACTCGTTCGCCGTGATCTGGCGCGTGGGGCTGCCCGCCGTGCTCGTCTCGCTCGTCGCCGTCGGCGTGGCGAGCGGCGTGCCACAGGCCAAGGGGCCGAAGGTGAAAGCGCCGGCGGCGATCGTCGTCGATGCCGCCACAGGCCATGTCCTCTATGCGAAGCGGGAGCACATGCGACGGCCGATCGCGTCGACGACGAAGATCATGACCGCGCTCGTGGCCATGGAGCACCTTCGCCCCCGCGACATCGTCGTCGTGCCACGGGAGGCGACGAAGGTACAGCCGTCCAAGGAGTACCTGAAGAAAGGCGAGCGGGTACCCGCCTGGAAGCTCTATTACGGACTGCTGCTCGCGTCAGCGAACGACACGGCGGTCGCGCTCGCGGTCGCGGCCGGTGGGACGCGCGTGCATTTCCTGAATCTCATGAACAGGAAGGCGCGCGCGCTCGGCCTCCACGACACGCACTTCCGGTCGGCCAGCGGGCTGATCGACGACGGGAACTACTCGACCGTCCATGACCTCGCCGTCCTCACGCGACACGCGCTCCGCAACGGGCGCTTCAACGCGATCGTGGCGACGAAGGCGAGGCGCGTCTGGTGGCGGCCGCCGACCTACGCGAAGCTCTACGAGAACCACAACAAGCTGCTCTGGCGCTATCGCGGCGCGGACGGCGTGAAGACCGGCTGGACGCGAGCCGCGGGCTCTTGTCTGGTCGCGTCCGCGACGAGACACGGGATCCGGCTGATCACGGTCGTGCTCGACTCGCCGGACATGTACCGGGACACCGTGCGGCTCCTGAACTACGGCTTCAGCCGCCGCGGCTAGGCGGCAGCCAGTTTGCTCTCGTAGTGCGCGCCGACGATGTCGAGCGCCTCAGCCGGGTCGTTCGTGACGCTGAGGAGGTCGAGGTCCTCAGGGTCGATCAGTCGCCGGATGCACAGCTCGTCGAGCCAGTCGAGCAGCGGCCGCCAGTGGTCGGTGCCGACGAGACAGACCGGGAAGTAGTGAACCTTGCCCGTCTGGATGAGGGTGAGCGCCTCGAACAGCTCGTCGAGCGTGCCGAATCCGCCGGGAAAGAGCACGAGCGCCTCGGCCGCCTTCACGAGCATGGTCTTCCGCGCGTAGAAGTGGCGGAATGTCATGCCGATGTCGCAGTACGGGTTCAGCGCCTGCTCGTGCGGCAGCTCGATGTTGAGGCCGACCGAGATCCCGCCCGCCTCCTGCGCGCCGCGGTTGGCGGCCTCCATCGTGCCCGGCCCGCCACCGGTCACGACGGCGAACCCCGCGGCCACGGCGAGCCGCCCGAACTCGCGTGCCGCCTCGTACATCGGCTCGTGCTCCTTCGTACGTGCCGAGCCGAACACCGTCACCCCGGGCGCCCCGATCGACTCCACCGCCTGGAAGCCCTCGCGGAACTCCGCGGCGATCATCGCCACGTGCTTCTCGAGGTCGGGATCGCACCGCTCGAGGATCCGGACGTCTTCGGTGCTCATCTAGAGGCGGTCCTGGGGCACGTGCGCAGCGGCCATGGCAAGGACGAGGACCGCTGACAGGCCGACGTAGACGGCGCCGACCGCCACCCGCTGCCACGTCTCGATCGCGTAGTAGCGGTTGCCGCCGGCTGTGCCGCGGTTCCGCCACCACTCCTTCGCGCGGCCGTAGAGCTCGAGGCCGCCCAGCAGCGCGACGATGACGAGGATGGCGGGGCTGAGCCACAGCACTGCGGCTACGACGAGCACGGCCGCGCCCAGCACCCAGAAGACGGGGTGGACGGCGCCGATCGCGCGGCCACCGTCCAGGGGTAGCACCGGGATGAGGTTGAAGAGGTTGATGAAGAAGCCGACGTAGGCGAGAGCGCGCAGGAGGTCGGAGTCCGTCGCTTCACCCGCCGCGAGGCAGGCGGCGGCCCCGAGCGAGCCGAGAATCGGCCCGCCGAGCGCGATCTGGGCCTCCCGCCACGCGTTTTGCGGCATTTCCTTCATGAGGATGAGCGCGCCCATGAACGGGATGAAGACGGGTGCGGAAACGGGCAGCCCCTGCCACTTCGCCACCGCCACGTGACCCAGCTCATGGACGAAGAGCAGCAGCACGAAGCCGAGCCCGAATTGCCAGCCCCAGATCAGCGCATATGCGGCCACGGAGACAAAGGCCGAACCGACAACAGTGAACAGCTTGAGCTTGAAGATCGCGGCGCCGGCCGCCTTGAACTTCCAGAGCAGCGCGCCGACGAGTGCGATCGGCACCCACAGCTTCCGGAGGAGGTCGCGCCACGGCGAGCTGGGGTGGATGGGCTCGTAGCCGCGCTCTACCGGCTCGACGCCGTACTCGTCCTTGCGGCCGTTCTCCTCGGCGTCCTTGCGCTGGCGGCTGATGATCGGATCCACGGGATTACGGTAGCCGCGCGGTCACGAGCCGCGTCCTATCCACTCTTCGCCTCCTTCGTACACCTCTTTCTTCCAGAGCGGCACCGTCTCCTTTAGGCGATCGATGGCGTCCTTGCAGGCGGCGAGCGCGTCTCCGCGATGGGGCGCGGAGACGGCGATGACGACGGAGGTCTCGCCGATGCCGACCCTGCCCACGCGGTGGGCGATCGCCATCTTGCAGAGGTCGTACGTCCGCGTGAGGTCGGCCGCGAGCTCCTCCATCATCTGCTCCGCCATGCCCTCGTAGGCCTCGTACTCGAGGTGCCGCACCGTCCGGCCGCGCGAGTGGATGCGGGTCGTGCCGGCGAAGAGGGCGACACCGCCGGCGCGCTCGTCGGCGACCTCGGCGACGACGGCAGCCATGTCGAGCGGCTCCTCGCTGAGCCGGAAGGCGCCACCCGAGACCGGCGGGATGAGCGCGACCTCGTCCCCGTCCGCGAGCTCCTGCTCGGGCGGCGCGTACCCCTTGTTCACGGCGTAGAGCAGTCCGGGGGGCTGCTCGCCGAGGTCGAGCGCGGCCCAGACGTCGCCGACTCGCGTAACGCCGGCCACCGTGCGTTCCGACCAGCCTGCGCGTTCGCGCAGCCCGGCGAACAGCCTCACCGTTACCTCCATGCCGTCATCCGCCGAAGCGGCCCTCGACGATTGCGAGCTCGCGCCGGAGCGCGTCGTACTGCCCGTCGAACAGGTCCTCGGGCTGTCCGGGTTGCTGGAACATCGTGAAGATGAAAGCACTCCGATCATGGCCCATCGCGACGACGCGGGTGGGGAAGACCGCGAGCTTCTCTTCCGTCGGGCCGGTGAGCATGTCGATCACGCCCGTTTCCTCATCTGCCTGAATCTCGACGAAGAACTCGCCTAGACCGTTCACGACCTTGTGCTTGCCGTCGACGACCTTGAGCTCGCGAGCGAACTCCGTCGCCCAATCGGGCAGGTTGCGCACGTCGGCGAGATAGGCGAATACCTCACGCTTCGGCGCGTCGAGCATGGTGGTGACTGTTCTCGATTTCATAGCTCCATCACTCCTCTCAGTACGCGTTGAGCCGTGTCCAGTTCTGCGGCGGGAATCGTCGAGCGCACCCGCCGGTCGAGCTCCGCGAGCACTGCCTCGGCGACCGGCCGGAACGAGTGCCCGCGCTCGGTCAGCGAGATGCGGAACGCTCGCCCATCGTGTGGGTCGCGCTGCCTGCGAACGAGGCCGGCGCGCTCTGTGAGGCGCACGAGCGTCGTCATCGTCTGCTTGGAGAGGCGTGCCCGCCGCGCGATCTCGCCCATCCGCAGACCGTCTTCCTCGAACAGGGGGAGGAGCACGGAACCGTACGCCGGGCGCACTTCGGCGAAGCCGTGTGCCCGGAAGCCGTCGTACAGCAGCTCGTTCCACCGCTGTGACGCCTTGGCCAGGCGGTAGCCGAGGTTCTCTTTCGTTGCTCGCATGTATAGTCTTATATCAGACTAAACGCGAGCCAGGGCAGGCCCTCGAGCGGGGCGTACGATTGCGAGATGGCCACGGCCGAGGACCGCCGCGAGACCGATTCGGGCATCGAGATCGAGCCGGTGTATACGCCGGAGCACGTGCCCGACCTCACCTCCGAGATCCCCGGCGAGTATCCGTTCACCCGCGGGCCCTATCCGACGATGTACCGCGGCCGGCCGTGGACGATCCGCCAGTACGCCGGCTTCGGCTCGGCTGAGGAGACGAACGCCCGCTTCCGCTACCTCCTCGAGCTCGGCCAGGCCGGCCTGTCGGTCGCATTCGACCTGCCGACGCAGCTCGACTCGACGGCCGCCTGGCGCGACGAGCTCTACGATGCCGCGCCGGAACGCCGGGGCGAGCTCTTCTCGACGATCTCGGGTCTCGAGAACGACCCGCTCTACACGCCCGGCAACACGCGGATCGACTACGAGGCGGA
>JBKPGF010000068.1:0-6052 GCA_046729255.1 Actinomycetota bacterium | reverse complement strand
GAAGATCTCCTCGCGCACGACCGTCCCCTGCACGTCGTTTGCGCCGAAATGCAGGGCAATTTGCGTCAGCGGGAGACCCATCATGATCCAGTAGGCCTTGATGTTCGACACGTTGTCGAGCAGGAGCCGTGAGACGGCGATCATCTTCAGGTCGTCTGCGCCGGTCGTGTGGCGCCAGCCGCGTCGCTCGAAGACGGTGTTCTCGGGGTGGAACGCGAGCGGCACGAACGCGAGGAAGCCAGCCGTCTCGTCCTGCAGCGCTCGCAGCCGGAGCAGGTGGTCGACACGCTCCTCATTCGTCTCGACGTGGCCGTAGAGCATCGTGCAGTGCGTCGGGATGCCGAGCCCGTGCGCGGTGCGGTGGACGTCGAACCACTCGTCGGGGTGCTCCTTGCCGGGCGCGACGAGCCGGCGCACACGATCCGCGAAGACCTCAGCGCCGCCGCCGGGAAGCGACCCGAGCCCCGCTGCCTTCAGCTCCCGCAGCACGGCCTCGTGCGAGATGCCGGCGAGCTTCGACATGTGGTGGATCTCACTCGCCGTGAAGAGCTTCAGGTGGACGTCGGGCATCGCACGATGGAGCTTCGAGACGATCTCGACGTAGTAGCCGAAGTCGACGTGCGGGCTCTCCCCGCCAACCATGTGGATCTCGGTGAAGGCTGTCAGCGCGCGCTGCTGGAGCGCGTCCTCGACGAGCTCGTCGCCCGTGTACGTGTACGCGCCCTCTTCCTTCTCCGTCACGGCGAAGGCGCAGAACTTGCACTTCACGCGACAGACATTCGTGTGGTTGAGATAGAGATTCTGGACGAAGTAAACGCGGTCGTCGCCGCCGCGCTTGCGTCGGGCGAGGTCGGCAAGCTCACCGAGCATGAGCAGGTCGTCCGTCTCGTACAGCGTCACGCCGTCCTCGAAGTCGAGCCGCTCCCCAGCGTCGATCTTCTCGCGAATCGTCTCCAGCGTGGCTATGCGCTCGACGGTCGCCATCAGCTGTCCCTATCGACCACCAAATGGGTCAACGCCTCGAGCTCCTCACGGTGGTCGTCCCCGTCCAGGCAAGCCCGGGCGCGATCGGCATAGTCGAGGGCCATGGCCCGCGAGCGGTCGAGCGCACCTGTAGCGGCGACACGGACGAGCGCTCCGTCCAGTGGCCCGCCGGCCAGCGCGTCGTAGACGACCCGATCCTCTCGCGCCGCCAGGAGAAGCGGAAGCGTCGGCGTCCCCTCGCGGAGATCGACGCCCGCGATCTTCCCGGTCTCCGTCGCTTCTCCCGTGCAGTCGAGGATGTCGTCGGTGATCTGGAACGCGATGCCGAGCGCCGTCCCGAACTTCCCCAGCCGGGCGTCGCCACCGCGGGAGCCGAGGAGGCACGCCGCCTCGAAGAGCTTCCCGGTCTTCAGGGCGCAACGCTCGAGGTAGCTCTCCACCGTGGTGTCCGGATCACGTGTCTGTCGGCGCTGCAGCGCCTCGCCACGGGCGAGACAGAGCGTCGCGTCCGCGAGCAACTCGACGGCCTGCGCATCCCCCGTCGCCGCGAGCACCGCGAAGGCGCGCGCGAAGAGGTAGTCGCCGGCGGCGCGCGCCGCCCCTACCCCGTAGGCAGCCCATGCGGCCGCACGGCCACGCCGGAAGCGAGCGCGATCGATGAGGTCGTCATGCACGAGCGTCGCCATGTGGATCAGCTCGACGGCCACTCCCGCGGCGAACGGCGGCGGCCCGTCGACGGGCGAGGAGAGGAAGACGAGCATGGGACGCAGGCGCTTGCCGCCCGCCGCCAGCGCGTCTCCGCCCACAGCTGCGACGGTGCCGGGATGGCTGCCGACCGTTTCCTGGAGTCGCGCCTCGAGCTCGTCGAGGTAGTCCTCGAGCCCGGGAACCTCACGGATTGCAGCGAGAGCGGTCATTCCCTCACAGCAGTATGGAGGGCGACGATGCCTCCCGCGAACGTCCGGTACCGAACATCGTGGAACCCGGCACTTTCGATCACCTTGACGAGGTCGTCCTTTCCGGGGAAGCGGCGGACGCTCGCGGGCAGATACGTGTACGCGGAGCCGCCGGAGAACGGCTTGCCGAGCACCGGCACGATGCGGTCGAACCACACACGGTAGAAGGGCGCGAGCGCGCCGGTGGGCTGCGTGATCTCGAGCACCGACAGGCGTCCCCCGGGCACGAGCACCCGGCCGAGCTCGGCCAGGGCGGTGTGGAGCGACGCAACGTTGCGGACCCCGAAGCCAACCGTGGCGGCGTCGAAGGCGCTGTCGTCGAAGGGCAGCGAGAGGACGTCGCCCTCGATCCAGGCGACCGAGCCGGACTTCTTGCGCGCGCGCTCGATCATGCGCGGCGAGAAGTCGAGCCCGACGACGCTGCCCGCACCGGCTCGGACGCACGCGAGCGCGAGATCGCCGGTGCCACAACACGCGTCGAGCACGCGGTCACCGGGACGCACGACCGACTCGGCCGTCACGCGCCGCCAGCGCCGATCGAGCCCGGCCGTCATGACGTGGTTCATGACGTCGTAGACGGGCGCGATACGATCGAACATCGCGCGGACGCCCTCAGGCGCGAGCGTTCCCGACTCGATGCCGGCGAGCGGGTCGCCTTTGTCGCTCAACTAGGAGGGTCTGGCGGAATGGTGCTCGTCGCCGGGGCGCGCTGGAGGTTGTGATGCAAGGACGCAAGGAGCCCGCGTACTGGACAAGTACGTGGGCGACCGAGGACGCCGCAGCGCGGCCTCCAGCGTGATTCCAGCGGCAAAGTCACTGTTCGCCAGACCCTCCTTAATCCTGGGAGCCCTTGGAGGCCTCGAGGAAGATCGCGAGCTCCCGCAGGTTCTCGTCACCCATCGCCGCAAACGAGGGCATCGGCGATCCGGGTGACTTGCTCGACGGGTTGATCAGGTGGTCGATCTGCCACTGGATGCCGCGGTTCTTCAAGCCCTCCTCGGTGAGATCCGGCGCTCCGAGGTTCGAGCTGCCCTTGCCGGCGTACGTATGACAGCTCAGGCAGCCGGACTCGGCGAAGAGCTCGGCACCCGGTAGTGCGGAGTCGGGCAGGTTGTTCGCCTCCTGGAACTCCCTCGCGAGCGTCGGCGCCTCGCTGGCCAGAAACTCCTTGGCCGTGGCGCCCTTCCAGGTGAGCACGCCCATCGCGACGGCGGTGAGGATGGCGGCGACGATCGCCACCGGCCGGCGTGCGAGGCGCCGCTCCGGCGAGCGATCGATGAACGGCAGTGCGAAAAGGAGCAGCATGAGGATCGTCGGAATGCCGACCGTGGCGATCACGACGGTCGCCGGCCACTCGAAGATGCGCAGGAGGTAGAAGAGGAAGTAGAAGTACCAGTCCGGTCGCGGAATGAAGCTGATCGTCGCCGGGTCAGCCTTGTCCGAGTACTCCGGGCCGAGGACGCCCGCCTCCGTGCCGTCAGCCGTCTCGTGCCAGAGGATCGCAAGCCCGATGATCACGGACACGACGACGAGGCTCATCACCGTGTCGTGGAACATCGCGTGCGGGAAGAACGACTTCCCCCGCTTCTCGACGTCGCGCTTGTACGCGGCGAAGTGCCGGCGGTTTTCGTCCCGCGTGCTCACTGGTCCCTCACTTCCCGTTGCTCCGCGGCACGGGCTGCACGAGGCCCTGGCGCGCCGGCGCCTCGTCGTCCTCGTCCATCTCTTCGGACTGAGGCCCCCACGGCGGGTTCGACACGCCGAGGCGGATGACGAGCCAGAGGTGCAGCAGGATCAGCAGCGCGATCGCGAGCGGTAAGACGAGCATGTGGATCGAGTAGAAGCGGGATAACGTGTTCGCGTCGATCTCGGCGCCCGCTTTCAGGATGTTGGCGAGGAACGGGCCGACGAAGGGGCCCGTGCCCGTGATGTTGATGCCGACGACGGAGGCCCAGTAGGACGTCTGGTCCCACGGCAGCAGGTAACCCGTGAAGCCCTCGAACATGCCGAGGATGAGCAGCGCCGCGCCGACCATCCAGTTGACCTCGCGTGGGTACTTGTAGGCGCCGAACAGGAAGACCCGCGCCATGTGGAAGAACATGAGGATGATGAAGACGCTGGCGCCGAAGCGGTGCATTCCGCGCACGAGCCAGCCCCAGGTCAGATCGTCGGTGATGAAGCGGATGGACTCGTAAGCATTGTCCGGGTCCGGCTGGTAGTACATCGCGAGGATGATCCCGGTGATGGTCTGGACGAGAAACGCCGTGAGCGTGGCCGAGCCGAGCGTGTGGAACCAGTTCGTTCTCCCCGGCACCTTGCGGAAGAGGAAGTACTTGACCGCGCCGACCCAACCGGTCCGTTCCTCGATCCAGTCGAGCGGATACGTGACGACCGACTCGACCTGCTTGCGACGTTCGGACTTCGGCATCTAGGAGGGAGGGATGAAGGGGTAGAGGATCTGCTCGACGCCGTCGACATGGACGCCCGGCTGCGCGAGCCGGTACTTGCCGATGTTCGCGTCCTTGCCAGTGCCTTCTACCTCGTTGACGCTGTACGCGCCGATAAGCCGCAGGCGGCCGTCGACGATCTCGTACGCCCAGCGGTCGAGCGCGCGAACGGGCGGCCCAGCCGTGCGGTTGCCCTCTGTGTCGTACTGGCCGCCGTGGCAGGGACAGCCGAAGCCACCCGCCGGCAGCACCGGGGTGTATGTGACCATCCTCCGACCCGCGCGGTACGTCCTCTTGTCCTCCGGCGTCGTGGGGCCGTTCGCCTGCACAGGGCAGCCGAGGTGCACGCAGCGGTTGGAGATGATCGTGAAGCTCGGCTCACCCTCGAGGTCGCCGTTGAAGCGGACATACGCCGTGCGCTCCGCGACGTCGCCGAGCTCGGGAGCCATGTTGAACTGCGTGATCAGCCACTGGCCCTCGTCGAAGTCGCTCAGCGGCCCGAGATCGACATTCACGTCGACGAACCCCTCGTTCTTCTTGAACGGCGGCAGCCCTGCGAAGACGAGAGGCGGAATGGTGACGATGGCGCCGATCGCCGCGCCCAAGCCGAGCGTCATCGCTGACAGGAAGCCCTTTCGGGACGTCTCGTGCTCGCCCACCGACGCGCGCTCGATCTCCTCGCCCGCAGCCGGCGGCCCTGCTGCAGCAATCGGCTGAGGCCGGCGGTCACGCGTGACGTCGTAGATCCACCCGGTGCCGAAAAGCACGATGATGACGGCGCCGACGGCGACGATCCACCAGCTCACGAGCAAGCCGACGAGCGCGAACGCCACGCCGACCGCGACGCCGATCGGCCAGAGGCTCAGTACCTGCGCGTGCTGCTCGGGAACGTGCTCCGACTGGTCCACCGCTCGACTGGCCTCCGGGTCGCCTGCAGGCTCGATTCAATCCTTACGCATCTCGCCTGTCAACGTGGTGACAGGCCGCATCAAGTCGGGGAGACCGTACTCGCTCCAGCGGCTATCCACGAGCGCCTTCACGTCGGCCGACATCTCGATCTCCTCCGGCCACGGCCGGGCGTCCTCCTCGGGCAGCTTGTGCGTGGCGTCGATGCCGAGCTTGCCTCCGTAGAACTGGCGCCCCGGCGCATGATCGAGGTGGTCGAGCGGCCCCTCGCTGAGCAGCACGTCGCGTTGGGGATCGACGTTGGCCGTGACCCGGAAGAAGACCTCTTCGTAGTCGTGGACGTTCACGTGCTCGTCGACGACGACGACCGACTTCGTGAGGCTGAGGAGGCCGAGGCCCCAGATCGCGTGCATCACCTTCTGCGGCTGGCCGGGAAAGCTCTTGCGGATCGAGACGATGACGCAGTTGTGGAACGCGCCTGCGACCGGGAGGTCGTAGTCGACGATCTCGGGGACGCTCATCCGGATCGCCGGCAGGAAGATCCGCTCCGTCGCCTTGCCGAGCCAGGCGTCCTCGGCGGGCGGCTTGCCGACGACGATCGACGGGTAGATCGCGCCGGCCTGCATCGTCATCGCCGTCACGTGGAAGACCGGGAACGGCTCCGCGGCCGAGTAGTAGCCCGTGTGGTCGCCGAACGGGCCCTCGAGGGTCTCGTCTCCCTGCTCCACGTAGCCCTCGAGCACGATCTCCGCGTTCCAG
>JBKPGF010000067.1:0-13407 GCA_046729255.1 Actinomycetota bacterium | reverse complement strand
ACTCCCGATGTGCTCGCTTCGGATGCGCGCTCCGCAGAACTGTGCAGCTGGCCGGCCGCTCGCTGCGCGCTGCGGGTAGCCGACCCTCGCAGATCAGACCCTCACGGCCGGACCGACGAAGGTGTCGCTCGCGTCGCGGTTTCCCCGACCGATTCGTAATACGCGAGCGCTTCCTCGTACAAAGCCTCGGCATCCGAGAACCTCCCCTGCTTAAGCGCCACGTCGACTCTGAAGTACCGCAACGCGTTTGTTACTCTCGCCTGGAGGGGCTCAAGGGGGATCCATGACTGAGTCCGCAGAAGCTCGAGGGCGGATCTTCATCAGCTACCGGCGGCAGGAAACCGCGTACCCCGCCGGCTGGCTCTACGATCGGCTTGCGGCCCAGTTCGGCGAAGATCAGATCTTTAAGGACGTCGACTCGATCGAGCTCGGCGACGATTTCGTCGAAGTGATCACGGCTTCGGTCGCGGCCTGTGACGTGCTGCTGGCGCTGATCGGAGACCAGTGGCTCACGATCATCGGCGAGGACGGACAGCCCCGTATGGATAATCCGCACGACTTCGTTCGACTCGAGGTCGAGGCTGCCCTCGCCCGCGGAGTACGCATCATCCCCGTGCTCGTCGACGGGGCGGAGATGCCGAGCCCGGAGCAGCTGCCGCCCAGTCTCGCGCCGCTGTCGCATCGGCAAGCGCTCGAGCTGAGCCCCGCGCGGTTCCACTACGACACGAGCCGACTGCTCGACGTGCTGGACAGGATTTTGACGGGGGAGGAGTCGCCCTCGCACCCCGACGGTCACGAGCTGCCGGCGCCGCCGCCGAGCGGACGACGGGGGGCGGAGCCTGGGGAAACGCCCATCGGGCGCCGACATCGCCTCTCGAAACGAACACTGCTCATGACTGCAGGCGCGGCTGCACTGGTCCTCGTGTCGCTGCTGACGGTCCTCCTTTCGCTCGACTCAGGAACCGAGAAGACCGTCTTCCAGGATCGATTCTCCAACCGGTCCGGCGGCTGGGACGACGCGGACGGACTGCGGAACGGCGGCCATTACGCGAACGGCACCTACCGCTTGGTCGGCGAGTGGACTCGCGACGTCTGGAGCGAGTCGGGCTTCCCCCGTAACGCAGTTGCCGTCTTCCCGAACGCTCCAGAGGCAGTCCGCGTCAGCGTCGTCGCGCGTCGGCTTCGCGGCAAGCGGGACGGCGCGTACGGGATCGTGTGTCGTGCGGACCCGGGTCTCCAGCGCTACTACCAGTTCGCCATCTGGCCCGGATCGGTCGTCATCGAGAAGTTCGTTCCGGTCGGTGCGACCTACTATCAGCTCGCAAGCGGTGACCTGTCCGCGATGCGCCAGAACGACAGGAACCGATTGGCGGCAACATGCGTGACGGACGAGGCCGGGCACGTTCGCCTCGAATTTCAGGTGAACGGACGTGCCGTCGCGAGCGCAATCGACACGGGAGCCCAGCTCGCCCCTCCACTTTTGACCGGCACCGTTGGGCTCGTCATCGCCAAAGGCAGCGAAGGTGCAGACGCGATCGAGGCGGAGTTCGACGACTTCGTCGTCGCCGAAGCCTGACCTAACCAGCACCCGGAGCCTCCTGGACAGCGCACCGCTCCTCGCTGACACTCCTCGGTAGTTCGTTTCGCGGACGCATGGCGGCGTCTGCCCCTCCGCGTCCCCGAGCAGGAAGGGGAAGTCATGCGACGCAACGCCATCATCGGCGCGTTGCTACTCATCGCTATCGGCGTCGTTCTGGGAGCGACCGTCTTCCGCCCGCCTGATCCTCCAGGAGGAAACAACCATCAGCCTGCCTCAGGCTGAGCGCCAAGCGCTCGACGCCGAGTTGAAGGCGCTCCTCGATAAGTTCCGCCCGCTCAAGCTCACCGCCCAGTCCAGCTACGAAAGTACGCAAAACCCGGACTACGCGCGTCTTGCCCAGACCTACGACACGTATATCAAGCGCTTTGAAGTTGCGCAGAAAACGATCAGCAGGGGTCTCTCGATCGACACGGCGAACTGCGTCGGCCGCGGGAAGGCAGTGGTTGGCAACTTCTCGGAGAAGCCTGGTCTGGTCGAGGAGCGGTACAAGCACTTCCGCTGCAGTGCGACGTCGTACGTGCTCGAGATCCCGACCGTCGAATTCGCGCCCGGGCCGGATCCGTTCGTGCCCGAGATCGTCGAGGGTGCGCGTCGGCGCATCGGCCCATTCCCAGCCGTCTTCACCGTCCACGTGGACGGGGAAGTCGCGCATGCTCGCCCAGCGCAGTAGCTAGTTAAAAGTCAGTCCAGCTACGGGTGACGAAGTGCTGACACCGTGTGCCGGGGGATACCCCGTCGCGTGACCGTCGAACTTTTGTCAGCCCGGGCCCGCCACCTTTGGACGGGATTCAAGTCGAATGCCTAGCGTGACGGAAAAAAGACGGCTCTCGCCTCTCTACCGAGCATGTCGCGGCGACAACCAGGATCTTCAGTCGGTTCACGGCCAACACCTAAACGCGCCCCACCCCTCCTCGCCGCCGCCGCTCCCTCCGATCCCAGTACCAGGCGAAGCCGATCAGTACGACGCTCACGCCGAGAAGCGCACCTCCGATCCCGTAGCGAGCCCCCATGTTCGTGAAGAACATCATCACTAGACCGATCACGAGGATGATCCCGGCCGCCGTTGCTCCGAGCACCAACACATAACGCACCGGGCTCTCGTCTCGGTCACGCGCCACTCGGCTCCGAGTCTAGTCCCTGTACGGAATTGGCGCACGTGACGGTGACGGCGGGTGTCGTGCGCGTCGCGTCGTCGTCGCCACGTCCTCCGCATCTGCAGAAGGCGGTGCGTGCCGCGTTCCGCGGTGCGAAGTTCCACAGGCCGAGGTCCGGGGCCTACGACCGCGTCGAGGTCGGAGGCACGACGGTGGGCTACGTCACCGAGAACAAGACGGGTGCCTACGTCGAGGTCCCGAACGGCGCGGGCGGCTACGAGGGCTTCAAGGTGAAGTCCGACAAGGACGTCGCGGCGGCGGTCGCGGCGATGGCGTCCTCGGCGAAGGCTCCGCCCAAGAAGGGAGGGGAGGGCATGGCGCGGCGATGCGTGGATTCGACCGGCAGTTCGGCGACCGTGACGGAGGCAGCATGACCGACGAGGAACTCCGCGAGGCGTACGGCGACGAGCCGGACGACTTCCTGAGGGAGTGGGAGCGGGATCCCGTGACGGGCCAGTGGTGGTATCGGGAAGGCATCCGCCGTGACCTTACGGACGACGACTGGGAGCCGGAGGAGCCCGGGCTCGCCCGTAACACCCGACGTAGATAAGGGCGAAGAGGGCCGCGGAGACGCGGCCCTGATCGCGTTTGCGGCCTGCGCGCGAGCCAAGCGTCGGGGGGCAGGGCCCGCGTTGGGGCAGAGGCAGCCGCGACATGGCAACACCACCGCGGCCCCGTCGGAGAAAGGAAGACGACGGGCATTCCCGAGGGCGCCGCACCCGTTCCGAAAACGATGGCAAATAGCAAGCCGACAAGAATGCCGAGCCTCCCCACGAACCGAATCCACCCCCTTCAGCACGTAGGTTCAATGAAGCGGATAGGACCAACCGCGAATGCCGAACGCTCGACAAGAGTCAGCTGGCTAGTGCGCACGGTTCGATCCGTCGGCGCGGCGCGAGCGCCTGCTCGATCACACCCCCGGAGCTAAGCCCGTTCCAGAGCGCCGACTGCTCGTCGGTGTCCCACGTCCACAGAAGCCAGCCGTCGAAGCCCCACGCGCAGGACTCGAACTGCCAGTGTTGGAGAGCTGCAGCCGCCTCCTCGGCCGTGCGATAGACGCGCAAAGATCCGCCAAACTCACCCATGAGTAATGGCTTCGCCTCTCTACCGGTGATTCCGTAGTTCTCCATGAACTGCGGGAAGGTCAGTTCGTCATCGGGATACGGATGGAAATCGAAGAAGTCGACGCGCGAGCGCTGCAAGAACTCGTTCGTGTAGATCAGCCGGGGATCGCCGCGACGGGCCGGGTTGGGCTCATGCGCATGGAAAAACCCCATCGTGACGAGCGACGTCGGTACGACGCCGTGAATCGCATCGACCATGACGTCGGCCCAGTACACGAGCCCGTCTTCGAGCATGCGCCTTCGCTCAGTCGCCGACGACAAATCGTATGTCTGCCCATTCGCGGTCGTGCGCGTTCCTGATCGGAGAGAGAACGGGGGCTTGTCTCCGTCCATGAACGCTTCGTTGATCAATGAATACGCGAAGACGCCGTCCGCAGGCATGCCAGCATCGAGCAGCGCTCCTACGAGGACGGTGACGTAGTCGCGGAACGCGGCGACCGATTCGGCCGGCAAGAACCACTGCTGGAAGCCGTCATAAGCCTTGTTGCTGTGCACTTGCGCGATCCAGGTCGTTCCCTCTGGGACCGTATCGATCGTCACCATCACCTGGACGCCGTGCGCCTTCGCCCGTCTGACAAAGTCGGCGACGTTCTCCAGATAGGCCAGTCGCAAGCCACCGGTTGCCTCGTCTCCGAGGCAGAAGTACAGACACAAACCGTTGAAGAAGACGCGCACGACGTTGTAGCCGGACGCCTCCATTCGCGCGAGCGCCGCTTCTGCCCGACGAGCGTTGTAGCGCCCCACGTCGAAAGTCGAATGCCACGCGCGCGTGAACCCACCCGGGTCGTTCTGCACTGCGAGGCGTATGTAGTTCGATCCGCGGGGAACGAACGCGGCACCCGTCACACGGTCGTAGAACTTCCCGTCCCGAATGCCAATCCGCGGAACCGGCGGCGGCCGCACGACCGTG
Source organism: Actinomycetota bacterium (assembly GCA_046729255.1). GTDB lineage: Bacteria > Actinomycetota > Thermoleophilia > Gaiellales > Gaiellaceae > PALSA-612. The sequence continues at coordinate 8,619 of JBKPGF010000067.1, read as the reverse complement.
ATCGCGCCCCTGTGCACGGATCGCGGCCTGCCTGACGCCGAGCACGTATACCGAACACGGCCTGCATGGAGGGGCGCTACGAGTGCGGCGGTCCGCCCCGGCTTGAGGAATGAAGTTCGACTCCCGGCGATCGCGAATCGACGTGCGCGGCGTGAGCGGTTCGCGGCGACAAAAACCGCGGGACCAGGAGCGAGACCGGTGTTCGGGATAACGGTGCAGCCAGATTGCCGCATCTCGACCCGCACGCGCTCGGCCTCCATCGCGGAGCTATCGCTCGCCGCTAACAGGGAGGCAAGCGCCGGTGCAACGACGCATGTCGCAAGAACCCCGATGGAGAAACCCCCCGCCACAACGCGCCGCATACGCCTCCGATCGCTAGATCGGCGGATCCTACGCCGATTCTGTTGTCGAAACATGATCGGCCCGGATTGGTTCCGTAATGAGCGAGACGCGCGGGCGGAGGAGAGGCCCCCCTCGGCGGCCCTCCCTCGCACCCCGGCCTGGCACTCGCGGCGAAAGAACCCGAGATCCATGGGGAGAGGCCGATCGACTCGAGCGGCGGCTGTGGGCGCTTCCGGTACAAACAGCCGGTACGAGGTCGCCGATCCGTCGCCGGCCGAGGCGACAGCGGGCGCCTGATAATGGCTCTACGGAGCGGCGCAGGAGTCGAACCTACCTGGCCTGGGGTTGCCAGACCTCACCGATTTTGAAGGTCTACCCAACATGGTCCAACTGCGTACGGAGGCGGGGGTTTCGCCCCGCTTCCGTCCGCTGAGATCCGGTACGGTCCGCTGAGACCGGTACCGAATCCGGGAGCCGAAATGGGGGATTCGTTCCATCGGAGAAGAAGACGATCTTCGGGGAAGCCGTGCGCTGTCGTCTCCCGCTCCTAGCCGCCCTGGCCGCCTGCTTGGCAGCAGCACTGGTCGCTGGCGCCGGAGGGGCTGCCTCTGCCAGTGGGCGTGGCCGAATCGTGTTCACGAGCACGCTTCCGGTGTATCCGGTCCCGGAGAACCTCGACGCAGGTCGCATCTACTCCGTGGGTGTCGACGGCCGCGGGCGGGTGAACCTGAGCGGCGACCTGGAAGCGGAGCGAGACGAGCTGGCCTCACTCTCGCCGGATCGGACGAAGATCGCCTTCCTTCGCAGTCGAAGGTCCGACGCCTGTGGTTGCGAGGTGAGCGACCTGTGGCTGATGAATGCGGACGGAACCAGCCAGCGGCGGCTGCTCTCACCTGCGGCCTACGAGGGCTTCCCACTCGGCTGGCGGGCGGCGGCGCCTGCCTGGTCACCGGACGGCACGCAGCTTGCAGTCAACGCCTTCAGCAACGCCCATTGCAGGGGAGGCGCCTACCTGTGCACGAGCGACTACTACGGGCTGATCGTCGACCTTGCCGGTAACCGGCTCGGGGTCACAGGGTTCAACCCGTCTTGGTCACCCGATGGCAAGAAGCTCGCGTACGAGGTCGACGAGCTCGTCGGCGACGGCACCGAACTCGAATGGAACATCGCCGTCTCGAACACCGACGGGACGGCGAGCCACCTCCTGGCGGCGGCGCAGGCGATCCGCCGACCAGCTGACTACTGCTGGTTTCTGCCCTCGTGGTCGACCGACGGGCGCCGCATCGCATTTGCGCTGAAGCCGTGCGAGGGCGACGCGTATCCCAATCGGGACCGGTTGTACATCGCGCCTGCAGACGGGACGACGACCCGCATGCTTCCGCGCGCCCGCGATCCCGTCTGGTCGCCGGACGGCTCGCGACTCGCTTTCGTCCGAAACATCGACGAACGTTCGGTGCTGTTCATGGCCGGGCCCGGGGGCGGTCAGGCGCGGCGGATCACGAGCCTTCATGAGGATGCAACGGCTCCGCTGTGGTCGCCCGATGGCCGCTGGCTCGCCTTCCAGCGATCCTCCAACGGTTCGTCGCAAATCTACGTCGTCAACGGCGCCGGAACGAGCCTTCGCCGCGTGACGCGAGAACCGTCGAGCTCCCGCGTACCTCCCTTCGCCTGGTCGGCTGACTCCCGGCGTCTGGTCTACGTCGCCACGGTCGAGACGGCGGATGGCGAGTTGTGGACGATGAATCCGGACGGCAGCGGGCTGCGCCGGCTGACGTCCAACGCGCGCCCCGACTACGACCCGGCCTGGTCGAGCGACGGAGCATGGCTCGCCTTCGTACGCGATCACGGGCCCGACGCCTATTCGTACAACTATTTCTCCATCTACGCCATCCGTGCCAATGGGCAGGGCTCGCGGCCGGTTACGCCGGGGAAGGTCTGGGATGGGACGCCGCTGTGGTCGCCGGATGGGCGTCGCATCGCCTTCCTCCGGGACACGGGTACCGTCGACGACAGCGACCTGCAAGACCTCTTCGTCGTGGAGGCCGACGGAAGCAGGCTGCGCCGATTGACGACGAGCGGCGATGTCCACCCGCCGTTCTCCTGGTCGCCGAACGGCAGGCAGATTGCCGTCGGGGCGAGTGGTGATCTCTTCGTCGTGAAGCCGGGAGGGGGCAGCCCGCGCAGGTTGACTCGCGGAGCGGAGATTGACAGCCCCGCCTGGTCCCCGGACGGATCGATGATCGCCTTCACGAGCTGTCCCGAGGTGGGCGCGCGCTGCAGCATCAGGGCGATACGGCCGGATGGCAAGTGGAGCCGCATCCTCCACGCGAGCTCAGGGGGTGGTCGCGCGCATGAGCTTGCCTGGTCCCCGGACGGAAAGCGCATCGCGTTCTCCGCGGACCTCCACCTCGATGCCCGGATCGGCCTCTACGTCATGAACCGGGATGGGAGCGGCGTCGCCCAGATTGTCGACGGTGTCACGCTCTCTCACCCATCCTGGTCGCCGGACGGCGGGAGGCTCGTCTTCGCCATGGGTGAGCAGCCGAGCGTCTACGTCGTAGACGATTATGGAGGCAATCTCACCGAGCTCACGCCATTCGCCGCCTCGAGCACGAGTCCGAGCTGGTCGCCGCGGCCGTAGCAGGACATGGCGGCGGGAAGAGGCCGTCCACGCGGCGGAGCAGTCAGGCGTCTACGGGTGTTCCGCTCAGCCAGGGGGCTGGGCAGGCGATTTGGCTCGAAAACGGAGCGGCGCACGAGTCGAACCTACCCAGCCTGGGGTTACTAGACCTCACCGGTTTTGAAGTGCAGTCTAAGGGGCCGTGGGCCACGCCAAGGGCCAGTCACTGGCCCAGATCCCGATCGACGCGGGTGGGGTCGTCATTTACTGAGATCTGGCGGGTCTCGGGCAGCACAGTAGTAACGACGCGGAGCCTCACGCGCGCGGTCGGCTCGGCTTCGCGGCCCGCGGATCGTCGAGGACGTGGGCCGACTGAAGCCGGATAAAGCCGCAATTCGCACAGGTGAGCGGGAACGCCTCCGTGCCTCGGTCGACCGTGGTGCTGCCGACGACGTGCTCGAGCGCGACCCGCTCGTCCCACCCGTGCCAGTCCTTGCCGCCACAGAACGGACACGCGAAGCGCGCATCGCGGCTGCGCAAGAAATCAAAGATCCGCTTCGTGGCTTCTCCTATCTGCCCCTTCGAGCACCGCACCCGGCCGAGCCGCTACTCGCCACGCCATCTCGCACTCGGCCTGGCCGTCATCCGATCGCTGGCAGCCGCTGTTTCCTCTGGTGGCGAGCCGCGCTGAAGGGTTCGGGGCAAAACCATCAATATTCGCGTTCCCAGCCGCCTCCCTCCGACTCCCAGTCCGCTAGCGCCGGCGGCAGAGAAGCCGTACTCGCGGCGACCACGGCGGCCGACGCCGTCAGGTCGCGCTTGGCACTGGGTCGAGAGCTGACGACGCGACGTTCTGCCTTTCTCCCCCTGGCGAAGGCGGGCCGCCGTGACGAGGAGCCCCGCGGCGAGGCCGCTCGATCGAGTGCGTTTCTGTACGCCTCGTACGCGGCCAGCGCCTCGAAATCGTGCCGCCGGCGGTTCGGGAAGAAGCGCGCCAGGAAGACGGACCACTCGAGCCTGCCGGGCCCATCCCGATCCAGTTGGAGCTCCCAGTCGGGAGTCGCGATCTTCCGCCGCCCCGGATAGCGGGGGTCGAACGGCCCATGCTTGCGCCCCGACTCGACCATAACTTCCTCCTCTCAGAAGACGACGGGCTCTTCCCGCGTCAGTTGGAAGCCCCGTAACGGCGGGAGCTTCCCTTGCACCCAGGCCCGGTCTGCAAGTCGGAGAGGAGGACTAGGCCGCCTCAACGGCTTCCGCGCAAGGTCTACGCGCCTACTGAGTATACCAGCGATTCGTTGCTTCAGGTAACACTGCTATTTGCTTGACGTTACATGGCGGGCGACTTTGGAGAAGCGCGATGCAAGACGAAGTGAAGGTCGAACGACCGCGGTCGAGCGTGAGTTCGGAAGGTTGAAGCATGAGTACGGCTTGGCCCCTCTCCGGATAGCGTCTTGAGCGAGTAACGCTCCATGCTGATCTCGTGATGCTGGCTCGGCTCAGTCAGGCGCTTGCCCGAGCGCGGGCTAACGTCGAGGGGGGTAAGTCAGCCGCAACCCCCCTTTCTAGTGCGGGTTTTACCTGTGAAGGACGAGGCTTGTGCCCGCGGTCTGGTGCCGGGCCAGCGCGCTGATCGCGAGCGAGCCAACGATGCCGGAGAGAGTGACGACGACCGCGCTCATTACGAGCAGGAGTCCGGAGGCGAGTGAGAAGTTGACGGCGATGTCCTTGCCAACGCCGAGCGCGAGCAAGATGGCGGCCGACGCACCGGCATTCACGACCGCGCCGCCCGATGTGATCGGGATCACGGCGGCAGCGGCACCGAGGCAGATCAGTGACAGCGCGATCGTCGGCGAGAACGAGAGCCCCAGCGCTGCCAGCAGTGCAGCGCTGCCAAAAGCGCGTGCCGACCAGCAGGCGAAAAGGTAAAACCAGGCGACGATGGCGCTGCGCCGCCCGTGCGGCGTCGCGTGGCGCGCCACCTGCTCGGTGACCGTGCGCAGACGGCGGCTACGACGCAGGAGCGGCAGCCGCAGTAGGCGCACGCCAACGACGAGCAGCGTGCAACAGCCGACGCCGAACGCGACGACGATCAGCAGCGGCCCGCGCAGGGCAGACCCGCTCGTCGCCGTTGCCGAGATCGCGAGTGGCAACATCGCGATCGCGTCGATCATCCCGAGGGAGATGATCGACAGGACGATCGCCTCGAGCCCAATGCGGATACCGCCGAGCTTTCGCAACACGCCGACCTTGACCAGGTAGTCGAGGCGGAAGGGGAGCACGGCGCCGCTCGCAGCGGCCGCGCCGACCGAGGCAAGGCAGCGAGCCTGGTCGGGGCACTGCCCCGGCGGAAACAGCCGGTGCCAACCGCGCGCGCGGAAGACGAAACTCGCCACATACGCGAACCCGGCAGCCGCGACAAACTGCGGGCGAACGTTCGCGAGCGGCCAACTCGAGTCAGTCAGCCGGCGTGCGACCAGGACGGAAGCCGCGATGGCGAGCACGGCAAAGGCGACGCCGGTCACCAACCGCCGAGGTCGCCCCGCCGCGGCGGCGCGGAAAAGATCGCCGTCCACCATGGGCATCACCTGCCGCTCTTTGATTTCGACGACGGTGCCTTGGCCGACGCTGAACGGCTTCTGGTCCTTACGTTCTCGGCCGTCCAGGCAGGCAGGTTGCGGACGATCTCGAATGCCTCCTCGGGGGTCTGGACTGTCCCGAGGATCGCCGTCTCGGCCCGGAGCAGCGAGAGAGCCAACTGCTCCTGGGAGAACTCGAGCACCTTCTTGCGTCGCTCGTGTCCGAGCTGACGCCATGCCTCGAGCAACTGACGAAGCTCGGGATCGTCAGACGTGATCTGACCTGAGTACTGCCGCCAGGCCTCGAGCACCTCGCCGCCAGCGGGCGTGTCCAGGAAAAGACGTCCGGCCAGGGCAGAATTCTCCTCGCTTGGAGCATCCTCAAGCTGCTCAAGCCGCCGGCGCTTCTGAGCGAGGTCGACAGCGTGCCGTTGGGCCAGCACCCCCACCTTGCGCAACCGCTTGCGAGCCTCGCGCGGCGGCTCGGCTGACACCCGTTCCCGGACCGCGTCCAGATCCTGCTGAACCCTTGTCAGCGCCCTCTCAGCATCGGCCAGCTCGTCCCGGAGCCGATGCTCACGCTCGCCCTCGGCGTCGAGCCGCGAAAGTGCAGGTGCGTACTCGGCTCTGCTCGGCTCGGGCAGCACCTCGATCGCCTGTCGCAGGAGCTGCTGTGCCCTCGCACCCCGAATATGGCCCGCGAAAACAAGAAGCAGCTGCGCATCCCGACCGAGGGCCTTCGCGAGTCTTACGAGCGTCTCAGCAACGGGTCGTTCAACCGCGCCCGCCTCGATCCGGCTGACCTGGGCAGCCGAGAGGCCGCTCCGCCGCGCCAGCTCCCGCATCGATAGACGCGTGCGCACACGCGCCTCTCTGATCACCTCGGCCAGCGTCGGTGCTTGGTCTTGCATGACCCTTCCCAAAGCCTACCCGCTCTTGTAACGTTGAGCAAATAGCAGCGTTACCTGATGCAACGATATCGTGCTATACTCGCTAAGCGCGTAGGCCAAGCGCGGAAGGCGCAGAGACTCTTTGCTCTTCCTCTCCGTCTCTCACACAGGGCTTGAGTGCGCTGGGAGCGTTCAGCCGAACGCTCCGTCCCGCAGCACGAGAAGTGAGGAGTGCCATATGTATGCCACAGTGAGACGCTACGAGGGAATCGACAAGGACCGCGTCGACGAGGTCACCAAGAAGTTCGGTGAGAGACTCGCGCCGCAGATGAGCAAGCTGCCGGGCTTCGGTGGCTACTTCTTGATCGAGGCCGGTGAAGGCGTGCTGACGTCCATCAACCTCTTCGAGACGTCAGACCAGGCCCACGAGTCGACGCGCCTCGCCGCCACGTGGATTCGCGAGGAGAACCTCGAGACCGTGCTTCCGACCACGCCGAAAGTCACTGCCGGCCAAGTGGTCGTGCACGAGACGAACGGAGCGACCAAGGCGTAACAGCCTCGACGCAACTTCTTACACGGAGAAGGCCCGCTTCGGCGGGCCTTCTCGGCGTCTGGCGCGCATGCTGGGGCAGGGTCTGAGGCCGGGCAGCAGGGAGACGCGCCTTATTGCTCGTGCAAAGCGACAGCCTGGCGCCAGCGTACGCGACGTCGACCTGTCGCCCATGTCGCGCGAGGAGCTGACAGTGCACCGCGCCGACATGGAGCGCACGGAGCCGGACGACCTCGTCTTCTCAACGTCGAACGGTACTCCCCACAGTCAGACCAACATCCGCCGCCGCATTGTCGGCAAGGCCGTCGAGCGGGCCAACGTGAAGCTCGCCAAGGCGGGCCTCGCGCCCATCGCCGGCCCCATCACAAACCACTCCCTGCGGCGCACCTTCGCGTCGCTGCTGTACGAAGCGGGAGCCTCACTGTCCTACGTCATGGCGCAGATGGGCCACACTCGTCGGCGCTGGCGCTCGAGGTCTACGCGCGCAAGATGGCGCGTAGCCGCGACACGGGGGCGCGCGTGGACTTCCTACTACGCGGCGCTGATTGGGCACAAATCGGCACAAACTCGGAGAACCGTCAGGGCACGTTCTCAGAGAAGGAAACGGAAGTCCCCGCTTAGCAGGGACTTCCCGATGGGCGGTGACGGGGTCGAACCGCCGACCTCCTGCTTGTAAGGGAGACAGCGGGCAGTAAAGGGTAGAGGCACCCGGTGGAAGCTGGCTTTGTTAATACAGCTAAGCCGAATTCGGCTTGCCCGTTGCCCGCTGACTCAGGTGAGTACTTGCCAAACGACTTGCCAACGTGGAGAACGAGCAACCGGCCGAGGCCAGCACATGTTAGCCAGCGGTGCTGATCGGTCGCCCGCATACCGCAACTGCCACACCAGACACACCTGCCCATCCGACCACGCGACCTTATCGCTGAGGGGCGAAGCGTCTCCTCTGCGTCTCCCCGACGGCTGACGAGCGCACGGCGAGGTTCAGGATCAGGGTGCGCTACCTGGGCAGGACGTATTGGGTGTCGTAGATGATCTTTGGCTTTCGCAAGTCGATGCGGATCTTCCCCGGCCTGCGGGTCAACTTCTCCAAGAGCGGCGTCGGCGTCAGCGCCGGTCGTCGCGGTGCGACGTTGAGCCGCAGCGCCCGAGGGCGCAAGCAGATGTCGCTCGGCTGGAAGGGCTTCTTCTGGCGGAAGCGGGTCTAGAAGATGAACTGCCTCCGCCTCATACTGCTCGGCACCACCGTCGTTGCGCTCGAAGTGATGCTCTCGGCCTGCGGCGGAAGTGACAAGGAAGGGTCGGATACGGCCACCACAGAAGCGCCGACGGCTCCCGAGACGGTCATTGCAGAGGAAGACCAGGAGCTGGCGGAAGCCTCGCTTCTGCGCCTCTCCGACTTCCCGACGGGATGGCGAGCGTCCGAGTCGGACGATGACGAAGACGACGCCACAGCACTCGAGGAGTGCTTCAAGCCGGACTTCGAAGGAGTAACGGTGACCGGACGGGCAGAGTCGGATGATTTCAAGTCAGGCACAAACACTGAAGCGTCGTCGGTCGCGGCGGTCTATTCGACGCCTGCCGGCACAGAGAAGGTCTTCAGTCAGTTCACGGACGGGACGCTTGCGGACTGCATGGTGT
>JBKPGF010000066.1:0-28308 GCA_046729255.1 Actinomycetota bacterium | reverse complement strand
GGTCAGAGTGCGGGGAGCGTTGCGACTCCTTCTCCCCAGGGGCTAACGGATCTACGCTCCCCGCGCCTACTCTAGTTCGATCTCCTTCTAGACGTCCGGTGCGTGGACGGGTTGCACCCGCTTCGAGCATCCGGTGCGAGAGAACGAGTCGCGTCGGTCGACTCGAAGCTGCTCGGCGATAGCGGCCGGGGTGCGAGCCTTCGGGCTTGCGGCCGGCCTCACCGCGCTCGCGTCGCGCCCCGTAAGTGCCATCGCCGAGAGGGCCACGACCGCGATGGCTACGAGGAAAGCGACCGTGAGCGCGAAGCGCAGGCGTCTCTTCATACCACCCTCCATCGATCATTTTCCACCATTTCAGGTGATCGTCAACGCGACCGGGCGGATCTGACCGCGGATCTCACCTGCCGGGTTCTTCTTCGTGTGGACGTTCACGTACGCGCGCCCATTCTCGAGCGCCGCCAGCGTTGCCGCGGTCAGGTCGGCGCGTCCACGTCCGCCGTTGCGGCACGGCCCACAAAGCGGCACGACGACGGGGCCGGCTTTCCCCCTCTGGCCGATGTGGATGTGCGCTGCCAGTGCCCGTCCGGTCAGCCGCAAGAACCTCAGGCGCCAGGCGATCGTGCCGGTAGTCCCCAACTTCACCACCGTCGCGGTGAAGGTCCCTGTCGCACGACGGACGTTGCCCTTGGGCTTCGGCCGTTCCTGCCGTGCATTGAGGCTGGTCGTGACGCTCGCGGTCGCAGCGAGCTGCCCGCGGATCTCGCCCGCCCCGTTCGTCGGGGTGTGGACGTTCACATAGGCGTTGCCCGCCTCGAGCGCCTCGAGTGCCGCTTGCGTGAGATTGCCGGTCCCGGACATCGGGCTCTGGCAGGGCCCGCATAGCGCCAGCACGACGGCGCCCGGCGTTCCCGTCGCTCCCTGGTGGATGTGCGCTGCGACGGCATTCCCCGTCAGGCCACTGAACGACAGATTCCACGCGACTGACGCGCCGGTGTCGCTCTTCGTCACGGTGGCCGTGAACGCGCCCCGCGCACCGCTCACGTCCCCTGCCGGCGCCGGCACCTCCTGGGCTGAGTTCATCACGCTCGCGATCTGCATCGACGTCGCCTGCGGCCTCGCGGATGCGCCGGCGGTCACCGTGAGCACGATCCCGACTACCGCGCTCCCCACGAACAATCGTCGTCCCACGACAGCACCTCCTTCGCGGTCTTCACTTGGGTCTACGTCGTGGTGGCAGAAGCGGTTTCATCGTGGGCCTGTCAGGGCAGGCCGGTAGAATTGCGCTCGCCATGGCCGTCCTCGCGGAAGACCCCCCCAGTAGTGGCGAAGCTCCCTCGCATCACACGCCCTCGGCAGAGGTCGCGCATCGGCGAGGCCGCCCCGCGCGCCGAGCCACGGCTCACTGAGCTCAGCGCCAACGGCCTCACCTGGATCAACGTCACCGTCCCGGACGCCCCCGGCGCGGAGGACCTCGCGGAACGCTTCGAGTGGCATCCGCTCGACATCGAGGACGTGCTCTCGAAGCGGCAGCGGCCCAAGATCGACGAGTACCCGGACTACCTCTTCGTCGTGCTCCACTTCCCCGTGTACGACAAGGCCGTCCAGCGGCTGAATGCCGCCGAGCTCGACCTCTTCCTTGGTACCGGCTACCTCGTCACGCTGCCGAACGTCGAGCTGCTCCCCGTGACGCGGCTCTTCCAAAGGTGCATGGACGACGAGGTGTTGCGAGAGGATCTCTTCTCGAAGGGATCGGGCTATCTGCTCTACCACGTTCTCGACGACCTCTTCGACTACTGCTTCCCGATCCTCGACAAGATCGGCCACAAGCTCGACACGGTCGAGGACGAGATGTTCGAGGGCCGCGCGGAGGAGGTCGTCCGCGACCTCTCCAACGTCAAGCAGGAGATCATCTCGTACCGCAAGATCATCAAGCCCGAGCGCACGACGCTCCGTGCGCTCGAGCGCCGGGCCGAGCGCTTCCTGCCCGAAGAGCTCGACGTGTACTTCGACGACATCGTCGACTCCGCGGAGCGGATCTGGGACCTGCTCGACAACTACAAGGAAGTCGTCGAGGGCCTCGAATCGACGAACGAATCCGTGATCTCGCACAGGCACAACGAGGTGCTGCGCGTGCTCACGGTCTTCACCGTGCTGCTCTTGCCGCTCACTCTCATCGCCAGCCTGTTCGGCATGAACGTCATCTTCCCCGGCGAGGGATCAGACGAGGCGTTCTGGGTCATCGTCGGGATCATGGTGGGGGCCATCGCCGGCCTCGCCGCGTTCTTCCGCTGGAAGCGCTGGCTGTAGCCTCGCGCTCTGGGCGTGTCCTCCCGGGCGGCGAAGCCGCCCTCTGGACGACCTGAGTCGCCCCAGAGACACGAGGTCAGCGGAGCAAGAAGACGAGCATGAGGATCAGGAACAGGAGCGTGTCGAAGACGACGAAGGCGACGACCGCCCAGACCGGCACCCGCATGCCACGCCGTGTCCCACCCGAGGCGGCGAGCTCGCGCAGGCGTGCACCGATCTCCTCGTCCGGAACGTAGCCGGATGCGATCTCGTCGACCTCCTGCTCTTCCACGCCGATCGTCGCCGCGATCTCGCCCCGCGACATACGCGACTGAAGCTCCGTGACCATCGACGCGTAGTCGTCCACGGCGGGAGTATGTCGTAGCCTCCTCCTGTGAAGCAGCTCTGGGCGCCGTGGCGGCTCGAGTACATCGCGAGCGCCGAAGAAGAGGGCGGCTGCGTCTTCTGTCGCGCCGCCGAGGGCCCGGACGAGACCGGCCTCGTCGTCCACCGCGGCGAGTCTGCCTTCTGTCTGCTGAACAAGTATCCGTACTCCTCGGGCCACCTCATGGTGGCGCCGTACCGGCACGTGGGCGACTTCGGCGAGTTGACCGGAGACGAGGTACTAGAACTGCACCGGCTAGCCGCGTCGGGCATGGGCGCGCTCGCAGAGACGTTCGCGCCACAGGGCTACAACGTCGGTTGGAACCTCGGCCGTATCGCCGGCGCAGGTGTCGTCGACCATGTCCATCTTCACGTCGTCCCGCGCTGGGCCGGCGACACGAACTTCATGCCGGTGCTCGCGGACGTGAAGGTGCTTCCACAGTACCTCGACGAAACCCGCGGTTCGCTGGCCTCAGCCTGGCCGCGCTAGCGCGAGAACCCGCCCCAGCGGGCGAGGACCTTGGCTCCGAGCGGTGCCATGACCTCGCGCGCCGTATCGCTGGGGTTGCCGTAGACGGTGAAGCGGGTGACGTTCACGCACCCCATGAAGCGGCCGGCCCACTTCTCCCTGAAACCACTGAGGTGACCGATCGCCGCGGTCGAGTCCGCATACCGCTCATACAGATGTACGCTGCTGTCGTCGTCGGAGATGAACCACTCGTAGCCGACAGCCCCCGGCTCCTCGCTCGTCCCGGCCACCATCTCCTCCATGAGCTCCTTGAACGCGTCGAGCTGGCCCTCCTTGACCTCGCACTGCAGCACCCACGAGACCTGGTCTTCGGTTCCATCCATCGGACGCTCCTCTCGTTCGCTGCGCGCGACCCTAACACCGTGGACAGCGCTATCGTTGACCCGCGCGGACGTAGCTCAGTCGGTAGAGCGCGGGCTTCCCAAGCCTGAGGTCGCGGGTTCGACCCCCGTCGTCCGCTCTACGAGAAACCCCCGCATGCACGCGCGCCGTTGATTCGCTTGAACTCCCTACTCCCTAGGTGCGAGGTGGACGATTTCGTCGGCCGCCTCGGGGAAGGATGTACCAGACTACGAGGGCGACGACGATGACCGCTACCGCGATGGCCACGATGGCAATGGTTGACGCGGCGACTAGCACTTGCCGCCAACATATCCCATGCAGGTCGCAGACAAACGCGCGAGTGGACATACGCGCTTCTCGAAAAGGGGCATACTGGCCGGGATGCGTATCAAGACCAGTCGAGTAGTCGGTGTCATCTTGCTCGGCCTTCTCGTCGCTCTTTTCCTTCCGATGATCAACGTCAATTCCACACTCTCCGACTTCATCGCCTTCGCAGTGATGCTCGTGGGCGTATGGGTGCTGTCGGAGCGGGAGGAGGGGCGGCAGAGGAGGGGGAGGGTCTCGAGAGACGAGGCGCGGGCGGGCGGTACGGCCTCCGGGCGAGAAGGCCGCCCGGAGGCACCCTGAGTCTTCCCGGACGCGCCCCGAGCAGACAGGCTGAATCGCCCACTAGCCGAGGAGCTGCGAGTGGCGTAGGCTCGCAGTCGGCCCGGCAGCTGGGGAAGCGCCCCGGCGTGCGGCCGGCCGCCGGGCCTTCTTGAGGCGGCGACGAGCCGAACGTCGTGACGCCCTAACGCTAGGACGGACGTTCGGTCTTGTCCATTCGATGCCAGCGGACGAAGCCACACTCGTCGCACGAGTACGCCAAGGCTTCGAGGCCGCCTTCGAGTGCGTGGAGTGTCGAGTAGCCGTCGAGGAGTATCCAAGTGGTGTGGCCGCACATCGGACACGTCCGTGATTCGTCGACGACTTCCCTGCCCACACTCGAACTCTAGAGCGGCTGCGCTCGACGGCCGAGAGTGTTCGACCCCGCTCCGGAACCTTGTTAGGCGAATCTCGGGGTACGCACCGGCGGCACGAGAGAGCGGATCGTCTTGCCGCCCGCGGCGGCCGAGGTTGCGATCGGCGCTAGGTGCTCCCACCGGTGGGAGAAGCGGTGACCAACGCTCCGTCGTTGACGGAAAGGCGCGCCGTCTTAGTAAGCTGACTCGACCTGCCTGTTGTCCGCGTGCAGCTTGTCCGAGAGGTCGTCCAACGCGTAGAGAACGGGCTTGTCCGCGCCACGTGTGAAGTTAGCGTTCGCCCAGTTCGTGTGCGCGGCGCGGTACGCCATGATGCCGAGCTCTGTCCTTTCAAGCCTCGCAACACGGAACGTCTCCGCGAACACTTCGAGCATCCTCTGGCACTGATCTCGATCAGATTCCGTCCAGTGCTCGTCGACGGCAGCCCGCTCGATGAAGTCCGGCGGGTCGAGCTTGAGCTGATAGGGAGACTCCCCGCCCATAAGCCGCCGATGATGCCACGAGCGAAGCTCGGCTGTGGCCCACTCCTGGCCCAAACGTCCTGAAACATGGGAATCGACCTCGTCTCTCAGCGTCCTGACTCCTCGTCATGGACATGCACGCGATGGAGTTCGGGGATAGCCGCTTCGACGCGGTCTATGCGTCGCACTCCCTCGAGCACGCCTACGACGTGGGGAGAGTGGTGACGGAGATTGCTCGCGTGGCGCGGCCGGGAGCCGTGGTCGGAGTCGAAGTACCCCTCGGCCCCGGATCGAGCGACGCCGACCGCGTGGAGTCCGGAAGCGTCGAGGATCTGCGGACTGCCATGGCGTCCATCGCGCGCGATGAGCTCTGGGCGGACGAACAGCCAGCCGGGAGCGCGACGAACACCCAAGGCACGCCGGTTGCTCGGCTCGTCCTGAGCGTCACCGCAAAGAAACAAGGAGAAGGCGGCCGCCGCACAGCCGCCTCCTCCGAGTACCTGATTTAACTACATCCGCTCGGGCGCCTCAACCCCGATGAGGTCGAGCGCCCGTGCGATCACGGTCTGCGTCCCTTGACAAAGTGCCAGCCGGAAGGCCTGTGCGTCCCCTGCCTCGAGCACTCGATGATGGTGGTAGAACCGGTGGAAGTCGTCGGCCACGCGGATCGCATAGGTCGGCAGGGCGTGCGCCGCCCGCCGCGCGGTCGCCTCGGCGACGACGGCGGGGAACTCGACGAGGCGCTTCACGAGCGCTCGCTCCTCCGGCGCGAGCGCGGCCGGCACGTCGGCCGAGAGAGCGGCGGCACCGGCGTTGCGCATGATGCCGGCGATCCGTGCGTGCGCGTACTGGACGTAGTAGACGGGGTTCTTCTGCGTCTGCTCCGCGGCGAGATCGATGTCGATTTCGATCGGCTGGTCGTGCCCGCGCGAGACGAGGTACCAGCGCATCGCGTCGACGCCGATCTTCTCCACGAGCTCTTCGAGGAAGACGACGTCTCCCCGCCGCTTGGACATGCGTTTCGCCTCGCCCTGCTCGGCGATGGAGACGAGCTGGTAGATGAGCACCTCGACCCGCTCTGGTTCGTAGCCGAGCAGCCCGGCGGCCGCCTGGAGACGCCGCACGTAGCCATGGTGGTCCGCGCCGAGCACGTAGATCGCACAGTCGAAGCCACGCGAGAGCTTGTCGAACACGTAGGCGATGTCGGCCGCGTAGTAGAGGTAGCTGCCGTCGGCCGAGCGGACGAGCGGCCGGTCCTTGTCGTCGCCGTACGTCGTCGTCGGTGCCCACAGCGTGCCTTCCGCCTCGTACGTCTCGATCCGCTCGAGAACTGCCGGGACATTGCGCTGCATGTCGGCTTGCCGTGCCCACGTGTCTACGGGGATCCGTGCGCGCTCGAGCTCCTCTTCGATGCGCGCAATCATCAGCTCGACCGGGTCGCCCTCGTGCGCAGCGATCTCTTCGACGTAGGCGCCGGCGTAGCCGTCCTCAGGCGGCTCCTCCCCGCGCCGCCGCGCCTCGACCGATTCGCGGAAGAGGTCGATCTGGCGGCCGACGTCGTTCGAGTAGTGCTCGCGCTCGACGTCGTGGCCCGCGAACGCCAGCAGGCGCGCAATCGAGTCCCCGTAGGCTCCGTTGCGGCCGTGACCGACCGTGAGCGGTCCCGTTGGATTCGCCGAGACGAGCTCCACCTGGATGCGCTCTCGCGCCGTCGCCGAGCCCGCGCCGTAGTTGCTTCCCGCATCGAGGATCTCGCCGAGCGCCTCCCCGAACCATTCCGGCCGGAGCCAGAGGTTGAGGAACCCCGGGCCCGCCACCTCCGTCCGCTCGATCGAGGTGAGGTCGCCGAGCCGCGCGGAAAGCTCCTCGGCGAGCTCGCGGGGCGGGCGTCCCGAGACCGGGCCTGCACGGAGCGCGACGTTCGTCGCGTAGTCGCCGTGCTCGTCCTTCGTGGGTCGTTCGAGCTCGACCTCGGCCCCCACGAGGTCGCTCAGCTCGAGCTCGAGCCGGCGCAGAGCATTCGTGCTGCGCTGTAGCTCGCCCTGTGTCACTCGCGCTCGGCGAACATCTCTTCGAGCTGCTGAAGCTCCGCGACAGTGCCGACGGCGATGACGACGTCGCCTACCTCGAGCGCCGTGTCAGGGCTCGGCGTTGCGTCGAAACGTCCGTCCGGCTTCTGCACGGCAATCACGAGGGCACCCGTCTCGTGGCGGATCCGGAGGTCGCGGATCGAGCTTCCTGCCTTCCTCGACTCGGCCGTCACCTCGATCTCCTCGATGCTGAGATCGGGGCCGCCGGCCGAGGTGACGATGTCGAGAAACGCGGCTACCTGCGGCTTTGCGACGAGCTTCGCCATCTCGAGCCCAGCCGTCGCGTAGGGCTGGACGACGCGATCCGCGCCCGCCAGCCGAAGCTTCTCCGCCGCGTCTTCGTTCGCAGCGCGAGCGACGATGAGCATGTCCGGCCGGGACGCCCGGGCGGAGAGGGTCACGTAGAGGTTGTCGACATCCGAATCGCTCGATGCGACGAGCCCGCGTGCCGTCGCGAGGCTCGCTTCACCGAGAGAGTTGGCATCGGTGCCGCTGCCCTCGATGACGAGGTCGCCCAGCTCCCGCGCTGCTTTGATCGCGTCGGGGCTGAAGTCGATGACGACGTAATCGAGCCCGGTCTCGCGGAGCTCCCGGGCGATTCGTCGTCCGACACGGCCGTAGCCGCAGATGATGTAGTGGTCGCGAAGCTTCTCCACCCTCCTCGCCGTCCTCCTCCGTACGAGCGCGTTGCCAAGCGAGCCGCTCACCGCGAGCTCGATGAGCAGCGCGAAAACGTAGAGAAACACTGCCACACCGCCGATGACCAGCGCGAGGGTGAACACCTTCGCGGCCGTGTCGTCCGGTGCGTCGACGAGGCCGGCCGTGTAGATCGTGTTGACGGTGCGGAAGAGCGCCTCGAACACGCTCTCCCCGAGGATGATCGAGTAGCCGATCGTGCCGACGACGAGGAGCACCACGAAAGCGCCGGCCGCGATCAGCACCTCGCGCGGCGTGATCGTGCGCGTCACGCGGTCATCGTATGAGCCGAGGAGGGTCTGGCCAAACAGTGACTGTGCCGCCAGAACGCACCGGATCGCCGGGCTGCGGTGTCGTCGGTCGCCCACGTACTTCGTTCAGTACGCGGGCTCCCTGCGTCCTTGCAGCGCGGCGCCCGGAGCGTCCTTGCGACGAGCACCGTTCGGCCAGACCCTCCTACTCGTCGAAGAGCGGCGTCGCGCCGGGATTGCGGGCCTTCCACGCCTCCGCCATCTCGATGCGGTCGAGCAGCGGCGGGTGCGTGTCGAGCATGACGTAGGCCCAGCCCGGAGGGGTGGGATCGCCGAGGCTCGTCCTCGAGAACTCCTGGAAGAGCCCGGTCATGGCGTCGGGGTCGCGCGTCGTCTCGAGCGCCGCCCAGTCCGCCTCCGCCTCGAGGTGCCGCGAGATGACGTTCTGCAGGGGCTGGGCGGCGAGCGTCAGCGCCGCGAGCACGAGGAGCGCGAGCGGCACGGCCTCGGGGCGCTTCATGCCGCCCCGCCTTCGGGTGAGACGCGCGATCACCCACGCGCCGGGTACGGCGAACAGCGCATACCAGGCGATCGACTTCCACAGGTGGTTCTGGGACTGGTGGCCGAACTCGTGCGCGGTGACGGCGCGCACTTGGGCATCAGTGAACCGGCCGTCCAGCAGGGTGTTCCAGAGGAAGACCTTGCGTGAAGGCCCGAGGCCCGTCGCGTAGGCATTTGCCGCCGACGTGTAGCGGTCGACGTCCTCGACACGCACCTCGACGTCTTCGACTCCCTGGATCTGCGCCAGCCTCCGCACGTCGGCAGCCAGCGCGGAATCGTCAATCTTGTGGGTGTCCGTCGTGAGCCACGGGGAGATGAAGACGAAGAGCGTGGCCAGAGCGACGAAGGCGAGGCTGCCGGGGATCCACCACCAGTCGCCGATCAGGCCCGCCAGCCCCATCACGATCAGCACCGAGAGCGACAGGAACAGGAACTCGACGCCGAGGGCGAGCCAGCCGCCGAACACGAGCTCCCAGTAGTCGACCTTCGAGACGCCGTGGCGCCGGTCCCACCAGTTGCCGACGACGGCGAACGGCACTTGCACGAGCCAAACGAGGCCGAAGCCGAGCATCGCGAGCAGCATCCCCGTGCCGATGCGTCCGGCGGCGGACTCCTTCATGAAGCGCACGCCGCGCACGGCGTAGAAGCCGAGGACGACGAACAGGACGACCGTCGATAGCAGCCAGTTGATGCGTTGGAACAGCTCGTAGTCGTCGGCTTTGTCGAGCTCGGCCTGGGTGAAGTAGTCGCGGGCCGGCAGGCTCGGCAGCCGGAGGTCCGACGGGACGCTCGTCTCCCAGAGCAACCATGCGGCTACCGCCCACGCGGCGGCGACGAGGAGTAGCGTTGCGGCTCCGAACCAGAGGCTTCGAGTGCGCGTCGCGGTCATCTCCGACATCCACGCTAACGCCAACGCCCTGCACGCGGTGCTGGGAGCGATCGCGCGCGCGGGTGCCGACGAGATCTGGTGCCTGGGAGACACGGTCGGCTACGGGGCGCGCCCGAACGAGTGCTGCGCGATCGTCCGCAATGCGGTCGACGTGTGCCTCGCAGGCAATCACGACCTCCTCGCGCTCGGGCTGGAGGTGCTCGAGGGGGACTTCAACCCCGATGCGAGCGCCGCAGGCGAATGGACGAAGGACGAACTGAACGAGCCGTCCCTCGGCTTCCTCGGCACGCTGAAAGCGGAGGCGCACCTCGATCGCGCGGACCTCTTTCACGCGAGCGCGCGCGACCCCGTGTGGGAGTACGTGCTCAGCGGTGAGTCGGCAATGGCCACGCTCGACCTCACGGGCGCCCCGCTCGTCCTCGTCGGGCACAGCCATGTCCCGTTCGCGATCTCGCTCGTCGACGACGAGCTCTCGGGCAGCCATGCGCCCGAAGGCACGGAGATCGAGCTCGGCCCGGGGCGCCGGCTCTGCAATCCCGGATCGGTCGGCCAGCCGCGAGACGGCGACGCGCGAGCCTCTTGGCTCCTGGTGGACTTCGCCGAAGGGCGGGCCTCGTTCCGCCGCGAGACCTATGACATCCAGGCGACGCAGTCGGAGATCCGCGACGCTGGGCTACCGCTCTCCCTTGCCGTCCGGCTAGGACACGGGGTCTAGCCGGCGTTGTCGACGGCCGGCGCGAGCTCGACCGGCTCGACAGCCGTCGTTGCGCCCGCAGGGCCGTACGTGATGCCTTCGCGGGCGAGCGCGAGCTGCACTTCGTCGCGCGCCTTGTGGATCCGCCACTTCACCGTGGCGAGCGTGACCTCGAGCGAGTCGGCGATCTCCGAATACGGCATGCCTACGACGTCGCGCAGCAGCAGCGCCATCTTCAGGTCGGGATTGAGCTCCTCCACTGCGCGCCAGACGGCGTCGATGGCCTCGAGACGCTCGACGGGGGCGTCCAGCACCTCCAGCGGCGCGATCTCGTCGATGGCGACGAGCGCACGCGGCCGGCGCTCGCTTGCCCGCAGCTCGTCCAGCACGCGGTTCTTCGTGACCTGGAACAGCCACGTCGTGAACTTGCACCTGAGCGAGAAGCGCGGCAGGCCTTGAAATACTCTGAGGAAGACTTCCTGCGTGAGGTCCTCGGCCAGCGACCGGTCGTGAACGAGCCGCAGGATGTAGTTGTAAACCGGCGTCTCGTACGTGCGGACGATGATCGAGAAGGCGCGCTCATCACCCCGCTGAGCCTTGCGGAGGATCGCTAGATCGGGCTGAGGGAGCGACAAGGTGGCGTGAGTATAGCCACGTGTAATGGGCGCAAACGACCTGGGTAAGCGGAATTACGGCGTTCTTACCAGGGATCTTCCGGACATAACGGGAGGCGAACCTACGCCTAACAATTCGAGGCAGGTCGGCGCGAGGTCGGCTAGCTCGCCACTCTCATGTACCCCGAGTGTCGTGTCGGTAACCACGAGCGGTACGGGATTCGACGTATGCGCGGTGTGGGGGCTTACGCCGTCCTCCTCGAGCATCGTCTCGGCGTTGCCGTGGTCGGCGGTCACGAGGCACACGCCACCCGCCCGCTCGACGGCGGCCACGACCTCGCCGAGGCAGCGATCGACGGTCTCGACGGCCCGGACGACGGCCGGGATCACGCCCGTGTGCCCGACCATGTCCGGGTTGGCGAAGTTCACGATCACGAACCCGTACTCGCCGCTCTCGATGCCCTTCACGACGCGGTTCTTCACCTCCTCCGCCGACATCTCCGGCTTGTGGTCGTACGTGCCGACGTCGCGCGGAGACGGGACGAGCTCGCGAGCCTCGCCCGGCCACGGGTCCTCCCGTCCGCCGTTCAGGAAGTACGTGACGTGCGCGTACTTTTCCGTCTCGGCCACGTGCAGCTGGTTGATGCCGGCCTTCGAGAGGGTCTCCGCCAGCGTGTCCTCGACCTCCTGCTCGGCGAATGCGACCGGGCAATCGAAGTCGTCGCCATACCGCGTCATCGTCGTCAAGTCGATGCCGGCGTCGAGCAGCTTCCGCGAGAGCTGGCGGGCGCGGTCGGGCCGGAAGTTGAAGAAGATGGCGCTGTCCTTCGGCCCCAGTCGGGGGCGTCCCTCGAGGACGACCGGCTCGATGAACTCGTCCGTCACGCCGGCGTCGTAGCTCGCCTGCACGGCCACGACCGGGTCTGCGGCCGGCGGCCCGCCCTCGACGATCGCGTCGAACGCGCGCTCCGTCCGTTCCCAGCGCGCGTCGCGGTCCATCGCGTAGTAGCGGCCGGAGACGGTCGCGATCCGGTCGGTGGGCAGCTCCGCGAAGTCGTGGACGGCCGCGTGCGGGGATACGTCGCGTCCATCGGTGAACGCGTGGACCCACGCCCTCTCCGGTGCGAAGCGCAGCAGCGCGCGGAGGTGGTCGATATGCGAGTGGACGCCGCCGTGGGAGCAGAGGCCGAGCAGGTGGACGCTCTGTCCGCGATCGAACGCGGAGACGATCGCCTCGTTCTCGAAGAACGAGCCGTCCTCGATCGCCTTCGTGATACGGGTGAGGTCCTGGTACAGCCGCCGACCGGCGCCGATCGTCAGGTGGCCCACCTCGGAGTTGCCCATCTGGCCCGTGGGCAAGCCGACCGCCTCCCCCGAGGCGGCGAGCGACGAGTGCGGGTACGTGTGCCAGAGCTGGTCGAACACCGGCGTGTCGGCGAGGTCGACCGCATTCCCGGGGCCGGGAGGCGCGCAGCCCCAGCCATCGAGGATTACGAGCGTTACGAGGGGTCGACTGATGCCGCTGCCTCGCAGATCCTCGCGAACGACTCGACCTCCAGGGACGCACCGCCGACGAGGGCGCCGTCGACGTCCGGTTGCGACATGAGCTCGGCGGCGTTCTCGGGCTTCACCGACCCACCGTAGAGCACCGGGACGCCGAGCAGGGACTTCACGAAAGCATGCGCCTCCTGCGCGATCTCCGGGGTCGCGGTCTTGCCCGTGCCGATGGCCCACACCGGCTCGTAGGCGACGACGAGGTTGTCGTGGGGCTCGAGCACCGACACCTGGCGGCGTAGCACGTCCTCCGTCTCGCCGCGGTCGCGCTCCTCCTCGAGCTCCCCGACGCAGGCGATGACAAATAGGCCCGCCTCGAGCGCAGCCGTCGCGCGCCGCGCCACGCCGTCGTCGGTCTCGCAGAAGTACTGCCGCCGCTCCGAGTGGCCGACGATCGTCCCGTAGACGCCCAGCTCGCGGAGCATGCCGGGAGATACCTCGCCCGTGAAGGCGCCGCTCTCCTCCCAGTGGACGTTCTGGGCGGCCACGGCGATCTCGGTGTCGGCGAGCGCCAGCACCGCCGCTCCTAGCGAGACGTATGGCGGGCACACGGCGACGTCGACGCCGTCGATGCTCGCCAGCCGCTCACGCAGCTCGAGGCAGAACTCCTGTGTCTCGGCCGGTCCCTTGAAGAGCTTCCAGTTTCCGGCGACGAGCGGCACGGGAACTCGATCTTACGTCGTAGGATTGCCGCGTGGCTGCGCCCGACCGCAACCTCGCCCTGGAGCTCGTGCGCGTCACGGAGGCCGCCGCGATGGCAGCCGGCCGCTGGGTAGGTCGCGGCGACAAGAACGCGGCCGACCAGGCCGCCGTCGACGGGATGCGGACAATGCTCGACACGGTTCGCATGCAGGGCACGGTCGTCATCGGGGAGGGTGAGAAGGACGAGGCGCCGATGCTCTACAACGGCGAGGCGGTGGGCAACGGCGAAGGGCCTGAGGTGGACGTGGCCGTGGATCCGCTCGAAGGGACACGGCTGACGGCGAACGGCGCGCCGAACGCGATCGCCGTCATTGCCCTCGCCGAGCAGGGAACGATGTTCTTTCCCGGCGCGGCCGTGTACATGGACAAGATCGTCGTCGGGCCTGCGGCCGCCGACGTCATCGACATCGACGCGCCGCCTGCCGAGAACGTCCGCCGCACGGCCGAGGCCAAGGGCATGCGGCCCGAGGACGTGACGGTTGTCGTCCTCGACCGCGACCGCCACGAGGAGCTCATTGCGGCGTTACGCGGCGTCGGGGCCAAGGTGAACCTCATCACCGACGGCGACGTCGCACCCTCGATCGCTGCGGCGAGACAGGGCGCGGGGGTCGATCTGCTCATGGGGATCGGCGGGACCCCGGAAGGCGTGATCTCGGCCGCCGCGGTGAAGTGCCTCGGCGGCGCGATGCAGGGACGACTCTGGCCGCGGAACGACGAGGAGCGGCAGCAGCTCGTCGACGCCGGCTACGACGTCGACAAGAAGCTGACGACCGACGACCTCATCGCCTGCGACGAGGTATTCGTTGCGGCCACCGGGGTCACCGACGGGAACATGCTCAACGGCGTGCGCTACGACGCGTCGGGGTGTACGACGCAGTCCGTCGTCATGCGCTCGCGCTCGGGCACGGTGCGGCGCATCGAGTCGCATCACTCGAAGGCGAAACTCGAGTACCTCGCCCCTGGCCGCTACTAGCGCCCGCTACGCGGCGACGGCCTTCTCCAGCTCAGCCGAGTAGTCGCCCGAACGCGCGAGGCCGTTCATGCGCGCACGGTGGAGATACGCCGCCTGCGCTGCGTCGGCGTTGGCCGGGTCTCCTCCCCAGGCCTTGAGCGCCGGAGCCTGGAGCGCCCGTCCGTAGGAGTACGACAGCTGCCACGGGTGCGCGCCGCCCCTCGCGTTCATGGCGTTGAGGTGCGCGGTTGCGTCCTCGTCGGACTGGCCGCCCGAGAGGAAGACGATGCCCGGCACTGCGGCCGGTACATGCCGCCTGAAGCAGCGCAGCGTCTCATCGGCCACCTCGTCGGCGTTCGCCCGCGTCGGGCACTCATAGCCCGAGAGCACCATGTTCGGCTTTAGCAGCATCCCCTCGAAGTGGACGCGCTGGTCGCGCAACTCGGTGAACACCGCATGCAGCGTCCGCGACGTGACGTCGAACGAGCGCTCGATCGTGTGGTCGCCGTCCATGAGGACTTCTGGCTCGACGATCGGCACGAGCCCGGCCTCCTGGCTGAGCGCCGCGTACCGGGCGAGCGCGTGAGCGTTCGTCCACAGGCAGTACTCGCTGGGGATGCCGTCGCCGATCGTGATCACCGCGCGCCACTTCGTGAAGCGAGCGCCGAGCTCGCGGTACTCCGCGAGTCGCTCTCGCAGGCCGTCCAGGCCTTCGGTGATCGTCTCGCCCGGCGCGTTCGCGAGGTCCTTCGCGCCGGCGTCGACCTTGATGCCAGGGATGATCCCCTGCTCCTCGAGCTTCTTCGGGAACGGGGTGCCGTCCGCGGACGACTGGCGGATCGTCTCGTCGTAGAGGATGACGCCGGAGATGTGCTCGGCGGCGCCTTCGGTCGTGAAGAGGAGGTCGCGGTAGAAGCGGCGGTTCTCCTCTGTCGACTCCACGTCGATGGAGTCGAAGCGCTTCTTGATGGTCCCGCTCGACTCGTCTGCGGCCAGGATCCCCTTCCCCGGCGCGACGAGCGCCTCGGCGGTGCTTGTCAGCTCGTCAGACATGCGGCGAATGTACCACCGCTCGCGCGCTTCTACGCCTCGGGTATCGCCGCGACGCCCGGCAGCTCCTTGCCTTCCAGGAGCTCGAGCGCGGCGCCGCCACCGGTGGAGACCCACGCCACCTCGTCGGCGAGGCCGAGCTCGTTGACCGCCCGCACGGAGTCTCCCCCGCCTACGACCGAATACGCGTCGGCGTCGGCCACCGCCTGCGCCACGGCGCGCGTACCCTCCGCGAACCGTGGCCACTCGAAGACGCCCATCGGCCCGTTCCAGAAGATCGTGCGGGCGCCTGCGATCACCGCGGCGAAGCGCTCTTGGCTGTGAGGGCCGATGTCGAGACCGAGCCAGCCCTGCGGCACCGCGTCATACGGCGTCACCTCTGTGTCCGCGTCCTCCTCGAAGCCGGACGCCGCGACGACGTCAGTCGGCAATTCGACCTCGAAGCTGAGCGGATTGTCCTCACGGATCTCCTCGGCCATCTTCCCGCCGACGATTACCCTGTCGGCGCGGTCGCCGAGATTCTGCAAGACGCCCAGCTTGTCCTCGACCTTCGCGCCACCGGCGACGAGCACGAATGGCCTCTCGACGTCCCCGAGCAGGCGGCTGAGGTGCTCGAGCTCCGCCTCGAGCAGGAGGCCGGCATAGGCGGGGAGGAGATGCGCGACGCCCTCGGTCGACGCGTGCGCGCGATGCGCTGAGCCGAACGCGTCGTTCACGAAGATGTCCATCCCTTCCGCGAGCTCTGCGGCGAACGTGGGATCGTTCGCCGTCTCCCGGTCGTCGAAGCGCGTGTTCTCAAGCACGTGAATCCTCTCGTCCGGCAGCAGCAAGCGCAGACGATGGGCACACGGCGCGAGGGAGTAGTCGGGGTCGACGCCGTCCGGCCGGCCGAGATGGGAGGCGACGGCAACCTCTTGTGCAGCGTGGTCGAGCAGCCAGCTGAGGGTTGGGATCGAGGAGCGGATGCGCGTGTCGTCGGCGACCTCGCCGTCCTCGAGCGGGACGTTGAGGTCAGCGCGCACGAGGATGCGCTTGCCCGCGACGTCCGCCTCGCGGACGGACCGCGGCAGCCTCACGCCTTCGCTGCGACCGGCGCCGGTGCGAGCTTCTGCGACATCCGCTCGACGAGATCCGACAGCCGGCAGCTGTAACCCCATTCGTTGTCGTACCAGCCGAAGACCTTCACCAGCGTTCCCGACGCCATGGTCAGCCCGCTGTCGAAGATGCACGAGTACGAGGAGCCGACGACGTCCGAGGAGACGATCGGCTCGTCGGTGTAGCGGAGGATGCCCTCGAGCAGCCCCGTGTCGGCGAGCTCCTGGAAGAGGCCGTTCACCTCGTCGACCGTCGTCTCGCGACCGACGCGTACCACGAGGTCGACGACGGACCCGTCCGGCACCGGCGCGCGCATCGCCACGCCGTCCACCTTGCCCTTGAGGTCGGGGAGCACGAGCCCGATCGCGCGGGCCGCCCCGGTGGACGTAGGAATGAGGTTGATCGCTGCGGCCCGTGCGCGACGCAGGTCCTCGTGCGGGAGGTCGAGCACGCGCTGGTCGTTCGTGTACGCGTGCACCGTCGTCATGAAGCCCTGCTCGATCGTGAGCGCGTCGTGCAGCACCTTCGCCATCGGCGCAACGCAGTTCGTCGTGCAGGACGCGTTCGAGACGATGCGGTCCTCCTGCGGGTCGTAGTCGTCGTCGTTGACACCGAGCACGAGCGTGACGTCGGGATCGGTCGCCGGCGCCGAGATCACGACCTTCTGCGCACCGGCGGTCAGATGGGCTTCCGCCTGCTCGCGCTTCGTGAACAGGCCGGTCGACTCGACGGCGATGTCGACGCCGAGATCAGCCCACGGCAGCTCCGCCGGATCGCGGAACGTGAGCTTCGCGATCCGCGTGCCGTCGACGGTGATCGAGTCGTCGGCCGCCTCCACGCCGCCCGTGAACGGACCGAGGACGGAGTCGTACTTCAAGAGGTGGGCCATTGTCTTCGTGTCGCCGATGTCGTTGACGGCGACGATCTCGAAGTCGCCCCTGCGCTGCACGTGTGCACGTAGGAAGTTCCGCCCGATACGCCCAAAGCCGTTGATGCCTACGCGAGTCTTGGCCATGTCACCTTCCCGTCTGGATACGCGTCGAGTCTATCCGCCGGCCAGTTCCACGAGCCTCGCCAGCCTGCGCTGCACGGCCGCTTTGCTCACGCGGGGGTCGCACTTCGCGGCGAGTTCGCGAAAAGAGAGCGCCGGATGTCGCCGCCTGAGCGCGGCGATCTCCTGGAGCTCCACCGGGAGGGAGGCGAGCTCCCCTCGTCCCTCCAGCACCTCGACCGCCTGGAGCTGGCCATGAGCCGCCCGCGTCGTGCGGACGAGATTCGCATGGTCGGCGTTGGCGAGCCGGTTCGCCGCAGCGCGCGCGGCGCCGACGACCGCATGCTCGTCGATGACAAGAGCAGCGTCGCTCGCGCCCGCAAGCGCGAGCGTGTCGGCGACCGACTCCTGGCCGCGGGCCAGGGCCACCGCGTACGCCCGCCGCTCCCTGGCGCGTAAGACGACGTCCTCTTGGGCAGCGACGCGCACGAGGAACTCGGCGCCCTCGAGATCGGAGAACCGAACTTCGAGCTGGGCGTTGCGAGGGCCGCTGACCGTGCCTGCGCCGAGCAGCGCGCCGCGGACGTACGCGGCACGACAGCACGCGCGTCCGACGACTCTCGCGGGTGGACGCGTGAGCGGACGCCCGCCGCGGCCGACGATGCCGGCCTCACGGAGCACCTCCACGACCTCGGTGCCACCCAGCACGTGCAGCTGGTAGCGCGTGGGACGATGGAACGCCCGCTGCGTGTACGTCCGGATCTCGCTCTCCACGTGCAGGCTGCGGAGGAGCGAGAAGGCTCGCCTGGCCACGGATGCAGCAGACAGGTCGAGGTGGAACGAGAGCTCGCCGTGGCCGCGCAGGTGGAGGCTGCCCGCGGTGTGAAAGAGCGCCGAAATCTCGGCGAGCGCGTCGCAGCGACGGGTCGGTGCGATCGAGGCGAGCTCGTTGCGGACGTCCTCCGCAAGCGTCATGCCGCTCCCTCCATTGCCAACAGCCGGCGCTTGAAGTCGACACCGAGCGAGCCGTAGCTGCCCAGGCCACCCGCGGCGACGACGCGGTGACACGGAACGACGATCGGGAAGCGGTTGTGTGCGCAGAAGGAGCCCGCTGCCCGCTGCGCGTTCGGGTGCCCCGCCAGCGCCGCCAGCTCGCCGTACGCGACCGTCTCGCCCCGGCGCACGCCCCGCAGCACGTCCACGATCGCCCGTTGGAACGGGGTACACCAAGTCAAGTCGAGGACGACGTCTGCGAAGTCGCCGACCACACCCGAGAAGTACGAGGAGAGGCGGTCTGCGAGCGGGTGCGTGCCCGCCGGCTCCAGGCCGGGCCGGGGAAGCTCGTGCCAGAGCAGAACCTCTTCCTCGATCAGCAGCTCCCCAACTCCGAAGTCGCCTGCGTCATACAGCACGCGTGACCGCGCCACGCGGCCAAATCTAGCGCTCACTAGAATCGTCGTGTGAGCACGCACGGGATCTTCCGGCCGCCTGCGCCGTTCAACGAGCCGGTACGCACGTACGTGGCCGGCAGCCCCGAGCGCGAGGAGCTCGAGCGCCGCCTGCAGGAGATGCAGGCAGAGCGCATCGAGATCCCCTGCGTCATCGAAGGGAAGGACGTCCGTACCGGCTCGACGTTCGAGTCCGTCATGCCGCACCGCAAGGAGCACGTCCTCGCCGACGTCCATCAGGGTGGTGCCGACGAGGTCGGGAAGGCGATCGACGCGGCTGCGAAGGCGTGGCCCGAGTGGTCGCGCACGCCGTGGGAGGAGCGGGTCGCGGTCTTCCTCCGCGCATCGGAGCTGCTCGCGGGCCCGTGGCGCGCGACGCTCAACGCCGCGACCATGCTCAACCAGTCGAAGACCGTGCACCAGGCCGAGATCGACGCCGCCTGCGAGCTCATCGACTTCTGGAGGTTCAACGCGAACTACCTCGCGCGCATCTACGCCGAGCAGCCCCAGTCGTCGGCGGGAACGTGGAACCGGATGGAGTACCGCCCGCTCGAAGGCTTCCTCTTCGCCGTCAGCCCGTTCAACTTCACCGCCATCGGCGGCAACCTCACGACGTCGCCGGCGCTCATGGGCAACACCGTCGTCTGGAAGCCCGCATCGACGGCCGCGTACTCCGCCTACTTCCTCATGCGGCTGCTGCAGGAAGCCGGGCTGCCGGACGGCGTCATCAACCTCGTCTACGGGCCGGGCGCCGCGATCGGCGATCCCGTGCTCGCAAGCCCCGATCTCGCCGGCATCCACTTCACCGGGTCGACGTCGGTCTTCCAGGACATGTGGCGAACGGTCGGCGGAAACATCGAGCGCTACCGCAGCTATCCGCGCATCGTGGGCGAGACGGGTGGCAAAGACTTCATCGTCGCCCACTCGTCAGCCGACGCCGAAGAGGTGGCGACGGCTGTCCTCCGCGGCTCGTTCGAGTACCAGGGACAGAAGTGCTCCGCCTCCTCCCGCATCTACATCCCGCAGTCGATCTGGGACGAGACGCGCGATCGCATCGCCGACGGAGTGAAGACGATCCGCATGGGCGACGTCACGGACTTCCGGAACTTCATGGGCGCTGTCATCGACGGCAATGCCTTCCGGCAGCACCGCGAGGCGATCGAGGAGGCGAAGGCTCAGGGGCGGACGATCGTCGCGGGCGGCACGACCGACGACAGCGAGGGGTTCTTCGTCGAGCCGACGGTCATCGAGACGTCCGATCCGGACGACCGGCTGCTCCGGGAAGAGCTCTTCGGCCCCATCGTGACGGCGTTCGTCTATCCCGACTCGAAGTGGCAGGACACCCTCGAGTTGGTCGACGCGACGTCTCCCTACGCGCTCACCGGAGCGGTCTTTGCGCGGGACCGCAGCGCGCTCGACGAGGCGGGAGAGGCGTTGCGCTACGCGGCGGGCAACTTCTACGTCAACGACAAGCCGACCGGCGCAGTCGTCGGCCAGCAGCCGTTCGGCGGCGGCAGGGCGTCCGGGACGAACGACAAGGCCGGCTCGATGTGGAATCTCATCCGCTGGGTCAGCCCGCGCACGATCAAGGAGACGTTCGTCCCCGCGACCGACTACCGCTACCCCTTCCTCGAGCCCTAGGAGCGTCTTCTAGCGTCGAACGGTGAACGTCCAGGCGTTCGCCGCCGCCTCTCGGCGCGTGCCCGCAAAGGCGACGACCGTATGTCGTCCCGCACGAAGCGGCTGTGGAGCCTCGCCCCAGATCGACATGTGTTTCTGGTCCCGCGACCAGTACTGCCGTGCGTCGAAGGGGAAGCCGTCGAACCACATGCTCGCGCCATCGAGCATCTGCAAGGCGGCGATCTCGGCGAAGAGCTGCGTGCGCCTGAGCACACGGTCGCCGGGCAGCGGACGCACGGCCTCGACCGTGACGGCCGGATTGATCTCGACCTTCCACGTGCCTTGCTCGCGCCGGACGGGCACCGCGAAGGCGCCGTTACTGCTGCCTCCGGAGATCGCGACGAGCCCGAGGTTGCGATTCCAGGTGAAGCCGACGTTGACGATCGTGCGGTAGGGGCCGCGGACATAGGGCGCTACGCCGTCGTGCACGCCGCGGGCGCCGCGAATGCGAAAGTCGGCCAGCGTCGGGCCGAGGCGGTGCCTGCTCATCCTGCTGAGCGTTGACCACATCGCCGGCTCGTCGCCTGCGCGGACAGCCTCGAAGAGGCGCTCGAGCGCACGGTCGCGCTCGAGTGAGTCAGGGGTCGCGGCAGACGTGGAGCCGGCGCTGAGGGCCATCACGAGCACGAGAGGCACGAGCACGCGTAGCCAGGCCACCCAGAAACTTTACGCGCTACCTACCATCCACACACGCGCTGCGCCTACGGTGTCCGCATGCGCACGCTCGTACTCGCCGCCAGCTGGCTCGCGCTCGTCGTCCTCCTCCTGCCCGTCCGGGGCTAGGGGTAGAACGTCCAGGCGCGGGCGGCCGCGTTGCCGCCGGCGCTCGTGAACGCCACGGCCGTGTGCAGGCCGGGCTCGAGCGGGTTCGCGAAGTTCGCGAAGATCGTGGCTCCCTTGGGACCGGAGGATGTCTGCGGGTCAAGCGTCACGCCGTCGAGGTACAGCACGGCGACTCCTGCCCCTCCCGGCCCGTGCTTCTCGACGCCGATCTGCTGGACGAACTTGCCGCGCGATCCCGGAGGCGGGCCGAGGACTTCGATTCGCACCTGCCCGGGGAGCTCGACGCGCCAGACGTCGCCTTCGAGTCGTAGCGGTGTTGCGTAAGCGTTGCGGCCGCGCGAGAGCGCGACGAGGCCGAACTGCCCGTCCACGTTCTCGGACACCTGCACCGGGAGCTTGCCCGTCGCGAACGGCGCGAGCGTCCGCCGGAGCTCCGGAAACGTCTTCGCCTCGAACTGCTCGAGCGTCGGCCCGGCGCGGCGCTGAGAGGGCTGGGACAGGAGCTCCCAGGCCGTCTCGGCATCCCCGTCGGCCGCAGCCGCGACGAGGGCCTGCATCACTTCCCGGCCGGGATCCTCGGCCGCCGGCGCGGCCTGCTTTTCGTCGCCGCCGCAGCCTGCAGCGAGCAGCGTGAGTACCGCGCTGAGAACGAGAGCGACCCTGGGCACGTCGCGGGATGCTAGCCCGTGCCGGTAACGGTCGGTCCCGCCTTGTGGAGCTGGGCGTAGACCGCCCGAGCGGTCTTCTCCGGTAGGCCGGGGACACCCTCGAGCTCCTCCTGCGAGGCGGCGAGAATCCGCTCCACGGACCCGAAGTGCGTGAGCAGCGCCCTCCTTCTCGCCGGACCGACGCCGCGCAGGTGGTCGAGCAGCGAGTCTCGTGCCTCTGCCGTTCGGCGCTGGCGGTGGTAACCCACGGCGAAGCGGTGCGCCTCGTCCCTGATTCGCTGCAGGAGCTGCAGTCCTGCAGAGGAGCGGTCGAGGACGATCGGGCGACGCTGGCCGGGAACATAGACGTGCTCGTCGCGCTTGGCGAGCGAGACCACGGCGACGCGCGGCAGCTCGTACTCGTGCATGGCTGCGAGCGCGGCCGACAGCTGGCCTCTCCCGCCGTCGACCACCACAAGGTTGGGCACGGCGGCGAACGACTCGTCCCACTCGGGCGAGCCGGCGGGCACGCCGGCTCGCGCAAAGCGCCGCGACAGAACCTCGGCGAGCGCTGCGTAGTCGTCCTGGTTTAGCGGCTGACGTCTGATCGCGAACTTCCGGTACAGAGCCTTTCGCGGCATGGCGTCCTGGAACACTGCCATCGAGCCGACGGT
This sequence comes from Actinomycetota bacterium, assembly GCA_046729255.1. Taxonomy (GTDB): domain Bacteria; phylum Actinomycetota; class Thermoleophilia; order Gaiellales; family Gaiellaceae; genus PALSA-612. Next base: position 5,913 of record JBKPGF010000066.1, on the reverse strand, counting down.
CTGCCGCCCCTGCGTCGTCGAGATGTCGAAGCACTCGATGCGCACGGGCAGGCTCTCGAGGTTCAACGCCTCACGCAGCTCCTCGAGCGCCGCCACGCGCCGGAGCTTCCGCCGCTCGGTGTCGGCGGCCGCGTTGACGAGGGCGAGCTCCGCGTTCTTCGTGGCGAGCTCGACGAGGCGCCGCTTGTCTCCTCTGTATGCGGGCCGCACCTGGACACGCGAGCCGCGTCGCTCGGTCAGCAGCTGTTGTAGCGCTTCCAGCTGCCCGACGTCGTGCGGAAGCACGATCTCCGGCGGGATGCTCGGCGCGGTGTCGTAGTAGCCGAGGCAGAACTCCTCGGCGATCGTCTGGAGATCCTGGCCGGCGACGTTCTCGAGCTGGAAGCTGTAGCGGTCGACGAGCTGGCCGTCACGGAGCGGAAATACCTGTACCGCAGCACGGTCCTCCTCGGCAGCAAGGCCGATGACATCGACGGTGTCCGTGCGGCTCTGCGAGGCGGCCTGCCGCTCGGCGAGGTGACGCACGGAGAACAGCCGGTTTCGGTACCTCGCAGCGTCCTCGAAGCGCTCCTCGGCCGCCGCTTCCGCCATCTCCGCCTCGAGCTGTCCGGCGATCGTCTCCGTGTCGCCCGACAGGAAGTCGATGACGCCGTCGATGATCTTCCGGTAGTCCTCCGGCGAGACCTTGTCCACGCACGGCGCAAGGCAGCGGTCGATGTGGTAGTCGAGGCACGGAATGCCGGAGTGCCGCCCGGGGCGAGGGCCTTCGCACGGCCGGAAGCGAAAGGCGCGGTTGAGTACGTCGAGCGTCTCGCGCACCTTCTTCGCATTCGCATACGGCCCGAAGTAGACGACGCCGCGTCGGTGCCGCTCGCGCGTGAACATCACGCGCGGGTACTCGTCCTCGATGGTGACGGCGATGTACGGGAACGACTTGTCGTCGCGGAGGCGAATGTTGAACGGCGGGCGATGGCGCTTGACGAGGCTCTGCTCGAGGTGGAGCGCCTCGGCCTCGGTGCCTGTGACGATCGTCTCGACGTCCCGGATTCGACCGACGAGCTGCGTCGAGCCGAGCCGGGTGCCGCCGGTCTTCTGGAAGTAGCTCCGCACACGGGATCGCAGCGATTTCGCCTTCCCCACGTAGAGAACAGCCCCGTCCTCTCCACGAAAGAGATAGACGCCGGAGCTCTTCGGGAGCGCTTCGAGCTGGGCTCTCACGCGATCGTTCACGGCCACGCCAAGCGTAGCCAGCGGCTACGTTTACGCCCTCATGGGCCGCTTTCTCGCCTTCACGCTGGTGGCGCTCGCATTCGCGGGCCCGGCGTCGGCCGGTGGGCCGAAGATGCTCGTCGGCGCGGCGGAGGACGTCGTCCGCCAGCCGACGGTGGTGACAGCGAAGACGCAGCTCGACCTGCTCTCGCTGGCAGGACTGCGCGCGGTACGCATCACGTCCACGTGGCAGCCGGGGCTGAAGGCCCCGCTGCCGAGCGAGCAGAACGTCCTCGACGTCGTCGCCGACGCCGCGAGTCTCACGGGCACCCGTGTCATCGTCGCGGTCGCTCACAGGGACTGGAACACGACGCCGCTCACGGATGGCGCTCGCGACGAGTTCGCGGCCTACACGGCCGCGATCGCGCGGGACAACCCGACGATCCGCGACTTCATCATCGGGAACGAGCCCAATCTCAACCGCTTCTGGATGCCGCAGTTCGGCTCTGACGGCACGAGCTTCTCGCCGGCCGCCTACCTCACGCTCCTCGCGCGAACGTATGACGAGCTGAAGAAGGTCTCGCCGAAGATCCAGGTCATCGGCGGCGCCGTCTCTCCCCGCGGCGGCGACAGGGCGGGAGGCATCCGCCCCACCCACTCGCCGACGCGGTTCATCAGGGAGTTGGGCAACGCCTACCGGCTGAGCGGCCGCCAGCTGCCGATCATGGACAGCTTCGCCATCCACCCGTACCAGGACAACTCGAGCACGCCGCCCGGCTTCGCACACCCGAACAACACGACGATCGCGATCGCCGACTACGGCAAGCTCGTCGAGCTGCTGGGACAGGCGTTCGACGGCACCGCGCAACCCGGATCGACGCTGCCGATTGTCTACGGCGAGTTCGGGGTCGAGACGACGATTCCCGACGCGAAGAGCCGCCTGTACACCGGCAAGGAGATCGAGGCCGTGAAGCCGGTCTCGGTCGAGACGCAGTCGCAGTACTATCGCGAGGCGCTCGGCATGGCCTTCTGCCAGCCGAACGTCACGATGTTCCTCTTCTTCCATGCGGTCGACGAGGCGAACCTCGATCGATGGCAGTCGGGCATGTACTACGCAGACGGCACGCCGAAGGCAAGCGCAGCGGCCGTCGAGAAGGCCGTTCGCGACACGCGCGGCGGCGTGATCGCCAAATGTGATGGCCTCGCGCTCTCCCCGGTCGGGAAGGTGTCGTACCCGCAAGGCAAGTCTCTGACAAAGGTGCCGCTCAAGGTCAAGCTCAGATGTGACATCGACTGCAACTACCGTGTCCGGCTCGAACGCCGTCCGCGCGGCTCGACGACGCTCTCCACGAGAGGGCGCGCGCTGGCGGGCGTTACGAAGACAGTGGCCCTGCCGTCGCGGCGCATCGCCCAGGGCAGCTACCGCTTCACGGTGACGCTGACAGCGCCCCTCAACACCGGCCCGCCGACGAATCTCGCCAGCCGACCCGTCTCGGTCAAATCCTGATGTCGGGCCAGTACGTCGCGTACACGTTCTTCAAGGCACCGAGCGCGTGGCGGCGGCTGCCCGTCGAGGAACGGATGGCCGGCAAGGAAGCGTTCGCGGAGGTCGTCGAAGAATGGGGCTCGCGACTCGACCACCTGAACGTCTACTCGACCGCGGGAGTGCGGGCGGACTGCGACTTCTTCCTCTGGAAGATCACCGAGCGCTACCTCGACCTCGAGGAGCTTGGTACGGAGCTGAACTCGACGCCGCTCGCCGCGTGGCTGGAGATCCCGTACTCGTACCTCGCAACGACGAAGGCGTCCCAGTACACGAGCGCGCGCCGTGCTCGCAAGCTCGTGCCGCGGGGCTCGCCGTACCTCGTGGTCTATCCGTTCGTGAAGGTGCGCCCGTGGTACGCCCTGTCGGAGGAGGACCGCCAGCAGGCGATGGACGAGCACATCGCCATCGGCGCGACGTTCCCCTCGATCCACAACCACACGACGTACTCGTTCGGCATCGACGACCAGGAGTTCATGACCGCCTTCGAGTGCGACGAGCCGGCCGACTTCATGCACCTCATGCTGACGCTGCGAGAGTCGGAGGCGAGCCGCTACACGGAACGCGACACGCCGATCTTCGTCGGCCACAAAGTCGACATCCGCGAGGCGCTCGCCCAGCTCGACGGCGCGAGCGTGGGCACGCGCGCCTAGCCGCACCGGGGCGTCACTCGCAAGCGAGGCAAGCGAGCGCCGCGCAGGACAGTATGACAACACGGCCAATCGGCGCGAGCGCAGGATCGCGCCGCGAGCGGCGTTAGGCCGTCGCCGCCGGGCTTCGCCCGGCGTGAGCGCGGCCGCTCGGTGGGCTAGGAGTAAGTGTGCTCGTGGCGCCAGGTTCGCCACATGGCGTACGCGGCGAATACGAGCACAAGGATGAAGGCAACCGCGTCGAGGCCTGACGCGCCGGCGAACATGAAGACGCCGATGTCGACGACGATGAGGATCGCTGCGCCATAGAAGGCCGTCCTCGCCCGCGCGGACCACTCCGAGATCTCGTCCCGCCGCTCCCGCCAGACGAGGTACACGAAGAAGGCGACTGCAAGGAGAAAGGCGACTCGGGCGAGGATCGACAGCGCGACGAGCGTCTGGTACAGCTGGAGCACGACGATGACCACGGCGATGAGGGCGATGATGAGAAAGCCACGGAGCGTTGGGTTCATGTCGGCGAAGAAGCGCCTCACGCCGCCAGGGTAGCCACCGGGCTGTACGATCGCCCGGTGGGGGTGGAAGAGGGCAGCCCGGCTCCGGACTTCGAGCTCGAGAGCGACGGCGGCGAGCACGTCCGCCTCTCCAGCCTTCGCGGCCAGCCGGTGGTCCTCTACTTCTATCCGAAGGACGACACGCCCGGCTGCACGCTCCAGGCGTGCGAGATTCGCGACTCGTGGAGCGACTTCGAGGAGCGAGGCGCGGTCGTCCTCGGCGTCAGCCCGGACTCCGTCGAGTCACACGAGAAGTTCCGGGCGAAGTACGAGCTGCCTTTCACGTTGCTCGCCGATCCCGACCACGAGGTCTCCGAGCTATACGGCGTGTGGGGCGAGAGGGAGTACGCCGGCAAGAAGTACCTGGGTGTCGAGCGCTCGACGTTCCTGATCGACGCAGACGGGAACATTGCCGGCGTCATGCGGGGCGTCAAGCCCGCCGAGCACGCCGGCGACGTTCTCGCCGCTCTCGCATAGGCCTTCCCGCTAGTTGATCTTGCCCGCAAGCTCGACGGGCGCGATCCCGACCAGGCTCAACGCAAGAACGTGACGGCGGCTCTGCGGCCGCCTGGGCGCGACAGCCCGCGGCGCACGAGTGCGCTAGGCCTTGTGTGCGGCGTTCTCCCCAAGCTTTCCCCCACGGTCGAAATCGACCGGCGAACTCTATCCAGCCGCCTCCCGGCGTTCAGGGGACAGGGCATTGCGTCTTGAGAGCCGCAGGCTGTCACTACGACTACAAGACGCCGTCCGGACTCGAAATCTTGCGTCCGCCGTCACGGACGCGTGACGACGCTCAGTTGATCTTGCCGGCCTGCGCGAAGTACTTCTGTCCCGGCTTGACCATGACCGTCTTCTTCTTGACGAAGTCGCGGACCTGGACGACGCCGGCGACGACGCGCGTTTCCGTCCCGTCGCAGTAGTCGGTGGTGAGCCAGTTCGTGCCGCGTACGGTCCCCGACGAATAGCGGCCCTTCGTCCGGAAGCGACCCTTCCCCTTGCCCCAGAGCCGTCGCACCGGCTTCTTTGCCTGCGCCGCTGTGCTGCTGGACAGGGAGCGCTGTCCCTTCGGACAGCTTCTGAAGCTCCCGCCGACAAGCCCCACCAGAAGCACAGGCTTCGCGCTGGCCATGGCAGCGCTTCGGCTCGACGATCCGGCGAGCTCGGTGAGGTCGAACCGCCCTCCGTAGAAGTTCCCTGTCCCGACGATGGACTGGATCTCGACCTTGCCCTTCCCGGGATCGATGTACGAGATGTCGCTGATGTCGATCTGCTCCCCACCCGTCAGCGGCTGACAGCCGGGCTCGCCCTTCAGCGCTACGCACTGGCCCGAGCCCGCGGCGGCCGCGATGTTGACCTCACCCGACTCCGGCGCCGGGAGCGCCGCCGGCGGAGATGCTGGAGCGGAGACGACCACGGTCGCCGAGTCCGTCCCGTTGGCGGGCACGGGATCGGACGTGCTTGCGGAAACCGATGCCGTGTTCACCCGCGTACCGACCGACTTCGCCCTCGCCCGAAGCGTCATGGTGGCGGAGCCACCGTCAGCGACGGTGCCAATGCTGCAAGACGTTCCGCTGCAGCTTCCCTGACTCGCGCTCGTGGAGACGAGCTCCAATCCTGCAGGTAGCGAGTCGGAGATCATGACGCCGGTCGCCGTTCCCACACCGTTGTTCCTGACGACCATCGTGAAGGTCACCTGGCTGCCGAGTTCCACGCTGGCGGAGCCTGCTGACTTCGACAGGGCGAGATCCGGCCCGGATCCGGGCGCCGGCGGCGGCGGAGGTGGTGGCGGCGGAGGTGGTGGCGGCGGAGGTGGTGGTGGTGGCGGTGGAGGTGGAGGTGGAGGTGGAGGTGGTGGTGGTGGGCCGCCGACGATCACGGTTCCGGTCATCGTCGGAAGATGGAAGTTGCAGTGGTAGGGGTAGGTGCCGCCCGAGTTGAAGGTGAACGAGTAGACCTGACC
>JBKPGF010000065.1:0-11547 GCA_046729255.1 Actinomycetota bacterium | reverse complement strand
CACCGCGATGGAGCCCTGCTTCATCCCTTCCGTGAACCGGGAGCCGGGTCCCTCTTCCAGCCGACGGGCAGCCGCGCCGATCGCATCGAGATACGCGGGTGAAGCGAGGCGCGGAGGCTCCTCGATCGCGTCGACGCCGTCGGCGTAGTCCTCCGCGAGCTCGCACAGCGCCGCGATCGAGACCGCGTCGCGCAGGAGCGAGCGGTCCAGGACAGCCTTCCCGTCGGGGCGCAGCGCGATCCAGCTTCGCTCGTCGCCGCCCGCCGAGAACGCGCAGAGGAACACGCGCACGTCTTGCGCGGGCTCGGCCGGGATGACGGCGGCAAGCTCCTCGCCGTCTTCGGCATAGGCTCGCGCCGCTCTGGCGATCTGCTCGAGCTCGTCGCTGAGTTCCACGGCCGAACCTTAGACTCGGAGCGTGGTGGAGCTCTCGGAGCGGCGACGACGCGCGATCGACCTGTTCGCGCCGCTCGGGCCGACGTACGACCGCTATGCGCGGCTGCTCTCGTTCGGCCAGGACGCTCGCTGGAGGAGCTTCCTCGTGGAACGGACGGTCGCCGGCCCGGCCGACACCGTGCTCGACGTGGCGACCGGCACCGGCACGGTCGCGCTCGAGCTCATTCGCCAGAAAGGCTGTCGCGTCGTGGGACTCGACCAGAGCGCGGAGATGCTCGCCGTGGCCCGGGAGCGGGTTCCACCGCAGGTCGAGCTCGTCCACGGCGATGCCGATCATCTGCCGTTTCCAGACGCGTCGTTCGACGCCCTCACCTTCACGTATCTCCTTCGGTACGTCGACGATCCCGCGGCGACCGTGACCGAGCTGGCGCGCGTCGTGAAGCCGGGAGGAACGATCGCAGGGCTCGAGTTCGGCGTACCCGGTAACGGAGTCGCCCGAGGAGCCTGGGAGGCATATGTCCGCGTGGGCTTGCCGCTGGCGGGACGACTCATCTCGCCGGGCTGGGCGGAGGTCAGCGACTTCCTCGGCCCGAGCGTCAAGGGCTTCTGGAGCGCCTGGCCGATGGAACGGCTGGCCGACGCCTGGAAGGCGGCCGGGATCGAGGACGTCCGGCAACGGCCGATGACGCTCGGAGGCGGCATCGTCATCTGGGGCCGGCGAGCATGAGTCGCACGTCGTGGTACGCGCTCGGCCCGGGCGGCTGGCGCGACTACGTGACGCTGCTCCACGTGCCGTACACGCTCTGGCACCTGAGCTACGTCGTGATCGGAGCGACGCTGGCACCCGTCTGGCTTCCCGGCCGGCTCGGGGTCGCACTGGTCGCCTTCGCGCTTGGCCTCGGCGTCGGCGCGCACGCGCTCGACGAGCTCAAGGGCCGTCCGCTGGGAACTGCCATACCGGATCGCGTCCTCTGGCTCCTGGCCGCCGCTTCCATCGCCGCCGCCGTCGGCGTCGGCATCGCTGCTGCGATCGTCTGGTGGCCCTGGCTGCTCGGCTTTGTCGCCTTCGGCGGGTTCATCGTCGTCGCGTACAACCTCGAGCTCTTCGGAGGCTCGTTCCACTCCGACACCTGGTTCGCGCTGGCCTGGGGATCGCTCCCACTCCTTGCCGCGTACGCCGTCGCTGCCGAGACCGTCACCCGTGTCGCCGTCGCCGCAGCGGTGTTCGCGGGACTGCTCAGCTTTGCGCAGCGACGTCTGTCGACACCCGTACGCCTTGTGAGAAGGCGTGTCCGGGAGGTGTCGGGCTCGCTGGAGCTCGACGACGGCGCGACGTTGCCTATCACCGCCGGGCTGCTCACGAAAGGCTCGGAAGACGCGCTGCGAGCCCTCACCGCCGCCGTCATCGCGCTCGCCGTCGCCCTGGTTCTCGTCCGGGTGTGAACCCGTAGGATGGACAAGTGCGCCGCCGCCCGTCGTCCCAGGAGACGTTCGACGCCGAACGCGCACAGCTGAACGCCCTCATCGAGGCCGAATACGAGCAGCGCACGGCCGAGCTCAAGCGCGCGCTCGCGGCCGCACGCGCCGAGCTGACGAGCCTGCTCGTCAAGGAGTCTCGCCGCCTTGGCGAGGAGTGGCGCGAGGAGTTCGCCGAAAGGGAGCGGCGTGCCGCGGCGGAGTACTCGATGCGCCTCGTACAGGTCCAGAAGCGGGTCGAGGACCGTCTGACGGCCTGGGCGCACGATCTCGAGCGAACGACGGGCGAGATCGATGGTCAGGTCAACCGGCTCGAGGCGCTACAGAAAGAACGCCTGGCCCAGGTGGAGCGAACGCTCATGCAGGAAGCCGAGGCCCTGCGCGGAGAGGCGGACGACCAGCGGGTCGCGGTCATGCGCCTCCGCGAGGACATCCAAAACGCGGCGGCCGAGGCCGTTCAGCAGGCGACGAACGACCTCGACCAGATGGCGGCCGAGCGCCGGCGGGCTCTGCACGAGGTCGGAGAGCGGCTGCGGCGCCGCGAGCGCGACCTGCGCGAGCAGATCTCCCGTGAGGAGGTGGACGCCACCCAACGCCTGGCGGCGAGCTTCGCCGACGTGGAGCGGAGACAGGCCGAGCGCCTTGGGCGGTCACTCGAGCGCGAGGCGAACCGCATCGTGGAGGCGGCCGCCGAGGAGTTCGACAAGGCGGTGCGTGCTGCCCGCGACGAAGCCGTGCGGCGTCTGTCCCGGGAGCTCGACGACGCGCTCGCCGATCATGCACGGAGAGGGTTGGCACTGCTCACCCAATCCACGGCCGGAAGCCACTCTCGCGGCGACGAGTCATAGAAGGGCTTTGCGAACCATCGAATGAGTCGTCCGTGACGCGCTGGATCGCCCCGACGACGAGCGACATTTCGCCAAACCCTTCTGAGCTTCGTTGCTCCCTCGTTGAGCATTCGTAAACCTTCCGTAACGATTCCAACTTCCCGGCGGAGGGTTCGTCTGAGACTTCACGAACCGGGAAAGGGTGAGCGAGATGACACAGGTTGTCGAATCCGACTACAGCGAGCGATTGAAGATCGAAAGCTGGCGGCTTCACGTGTTGATCGAGGCTGGGTATCCGCTTCCGCTCGCAGAGCGACTCGCACACTCGAACGTCGACCTGCACCAGGCAGTGGACCTCGTCCGCGCCGGTTGCCGGCCAGAGCTCGCCACCGAGATCCTCCTCTAGCTCTCCTCTTGACGCCCTAGCCGGCACTCCCCCGCCCGCTAGGGCGTCACTCGGTTTGCCGCCGAAAGTCCAGTTCGCTTACGCGTTGGACTTTCGTCGGAGAGAAGTGTTCTCTCCCGGCGTACCATCCTCTCCATGGCAAAGATCGAAGCGATCGAGTACGGCGACCGCAAGGTCTACTCCGTGGCGGCGTTCACCCGGGGCGTGGCCGACTGGCTGAGCCGGCTGCCGACGCTCTGGGTCGAGGGCGAGGTGACCGAGCTCCGGCGGCAGGATCGCTGGCAGACGGTGTTCTTCACCCTGAAGGACCTCGACGGCGTCGCGTGCATCGAAGCGGCGCTGCCGCGGCGCCGGTTCGACGCCATCGGGCTCGATCTCGCGAACGGTGAGCGGGTCCACGTCTACGGCCGCGCCGAGATCTGGCCGCAGAAGGGGGAGCTCCGCCTGCAGGTGCTGTCCATCGAACGCTTCGGCCTCGGCGCGCACCTGGCGGCTCTCGAACGGCTGAAGCAGAAACTCGCGGCAGAGGGTCTCTTCGCCCCAGAACGCAAGCGGCCTCTCCCGAGACTGCCGCGCCGGATCGGGCTGGTTACGGGGAACGACGCCGCCGCCAAGCGAGACGTGATCGCCTCCGTCACGGCGCGGTTCCCGCCGGCTCGGGTACTGGTCGCCGAGACGCGCGTGCAGGGGCCCTATGCAGCTCAGCAGATGGCAGCCGCCCTGCAGGCGGTCGCTGCGCAGCCGGCAATGGACGTCATCGTCCTCGCCCGCGGCGGCGGGAGCTTCGAGGATCTGCTGCCGTTCAGCGACGAGCGCCTCGTCCGCGCGGTCGTCGCCTGCCCGGTCCCGGTCGTGTCCGCCGTCGGTCACGAACAGGACACGCCGCTCTGCGACCTCGCGGCCGACGTGCGGGCATCCACACCGACCGCGGCTGCCCGACTCGTCGTGCCGGATCTGACCGAGCTCGTCGAGACGCTTGACCGCCGCCGCACCGCACTGAGGCGCGGCTCGCGAGCAGTGCTCGATCGTCGGCGGGAGCTGCTCGAGCGCGACGCGGAGCGCCTCCGCCGCGGAGGACGGCTCCTGCTCGAGCGCCGCCGCACCGCCGTCGACGAGTGCGCCGGCCGGCTGCGCGCGCTCTCGCCGAAGGCAACCCTCACCCGTGGCTACGCCATCGTCCGGAAAGGCCACGGCGTCGTACGCACGGCGGCCACGCTCGCCGAGGGAGACCGTGTCGACGTCGAGCTCGCCGAAGGCGGCTTCGGCGCGCACGTCGAGAACACACGCTCGTGACCGACGAGGCGCTGACGTTCGAGCAAGCCGAGGAAGAGTTGCGAACGATCGTCGAGCGCCTCGAGTCCGGAGACGTCGGCGTCGACGAGGCGATCGCGCTCTGGGAGCGGGGTGAAGCGCTCTACGAGATCTGCCGCGAGCGGCTCGACTCCGCGGAAGGCAAGGTCGAGGAGCTCGCCGAACGCGTGCAGGCTGCCAAGCCTTCTGCATAGAATCCCATCGTGAGTCGGTTCCGCCGAAAGCACGAAGACGAGTCGGCCGACTGGAGCGGGCCTCCCCGCGAGCTACTCCGACACGTCCGCCTGTTCGAAGGCGTTGACGACAAGGAGCTGGGGCGGATCGGCGGCTCGTTCAAGGAGCGGACGTTCAACGCCGGCGACGTGATTGCCGAGGAAGGCTCGAGCGGCATCGGCTTCTTCGTCATCGAGTCGGGCACCGCCAAGGCGACGCACGGCGACATCGTCATCGCCGAGCTCGGCCCGGGCTCGTCGTTCGGCGAGGTGGCACTCATCGACGAGGGGCCGCGCTCGGCGACCGTGACCGCCGAAAGCGAGCTCAAGTGCTGGGGCCTTTCCGCCTGGGAGTTTCGCCCACTCGCAGAGACGAACGCCACCGTCGCCTGGAACCTCGCGCGAATCGTCGCGAGCTACGTCCGGCTGGCGGCCGGCGAGCTCGACAGAGAGATCGAGGGTCAGGCAGCCTCGGGCGCCGCGCAGCCGCCGGCAAACGCCGAGAGCCCCGAGGCCTAAAGACTCACTCGAGCCTGTTCGGGCTCGTCTGCAACGGCGACGTCGTCGATCGTTGCTTCGTCGGCATCGGGTTCCCCTTCGTCGTCCTCCAGCGCTTCGACCGCGGCCGGCATCTTCCGCAAGGCCGCGTAGGAAAGACCCTCGCGCCCGAGGAACACGAGCCCGAAGCCGATGCCCACCGACGCTTCGATGATCTGTAGGCCGAGGCCGAACGCGAATCCCTTTGCGTACGGGACGCCGTAGCCGACGAGCGGCGTCGCGATGGCCACCTGGAGCAGCCCGACGTTGCCCGGCCAGAGGGGGATGATCGCCGCCATGTTCATGAGCACGAGGACGAGCCCGGCCGCGGCCAGCTCGACGTCGATCGAGAACGCCTTCATCGCGAGCCATACGGCGAACAGCTGGCAGAGCCAGCCGATGAGCTGAAACACGATCGCGGCAGCCGCCGCGGCCGGCCGGTGCATGACGCCGAGCCCGTGGCGGGCCATCGTCACGAGCCGCCTCGCGGCGTCGCCGCTGTCGAGATGGGTGCGGTCGTGGTGGCGTGCCGAGAGGAGCGCCAGAAGGAGCAGGGCGCCGCCGATCGAGAAGAGGATGGCGAGGCTCGTCACCGCCCAGTGCGGAATCTCGGCCGCGGACAGGACCCAGACGACGAGCATCGCTGCCGGGATGACGTCGAAGGCGCGGTGCGCGAACACCGTCCCCACGAGCGTCGCCCACGCGCCGCGCAATCCCGGCATGTGTCGGGTGAGCACGGCCACGCGCGCGAGCTCGCCCACCCGGCCCGGCATGGTCGCGTTGGCGAGCAACCCGATCGAGAACGCCGAGAAGACGTGCATGAATCGCGGATGCGGCGGTGGCACCGCCTCGTCGATCACTGTCGCCCAGGCAAACGCCCGGGCCACGACCGACACGAGGTTGAGACCGACGGCAGCCGCGAGCCACTGCCACTCGACTGCCCGGAATGCCTCCCCGACCTCGCTCCAGTCGGGCCCGCCCCAGTAGACCGCCGCCGCGGCGCCGGCCAGCAGGGCGACCACGAGCCCGATGCGCACCCAGCGATTCCTGGGAATGACGCTCCGCTTCACGCCGTGGCCGCGCTCCGCCTCACGCGCTCTGTGACGAGCTCGTACACCCGGGCAAGCCGCTCGGCGATCGAGTCCCACGCGTACCGATCCACTGCGACGGTGCGTGCGGCGTTGCCCAGCCGCTGCCGCAGCGGATCGTCCTCCAGCAGCGAGACGATTGCCTCTGCCAAGGCAGCGGGCTCGCCGGGCGGCACGAGCAGCCCCGTCTCGTCGGTCATGACGTCCCTGTACCCGTCGATGTCCGACGAAACCACGGGCACGGCGCACGCGAATCCCCGCGTCAGCACCATGCCGAAGCTCTCCATCCCGATGGACGGCGCGGCCAGGACCTTCGTCCGCAGGAGCTCGGCCGTGAGATCCTCCTGGCTCAGAAAGCCGAGCACATCGATCCCCTGCTCGGAGATCCGGTGGCGCGAGAGCAGTAGCCGCACGGCGAGCGGATCGGCGCCGACGACGCGCAGTCGCGCGCCGGTGCGGCGGTGGATCTCCGGCCAGGCGTTCAGCAGCACCGGCAGGCCCTTGCGCGGGTCGTGGCGGCCGATGAAGACGACCGTGTGGTCCCGGTTCGCCGAGTCCGCCGTCGGCGGCACGAGCACGCCGTTGGGGATGACGTCGTAGGCAGCCGGCATCCAGCGGGAGACCGAGACGCGCGCTTGCTCGGAGACGGCGATTCGGTAATCGATCCTCTCGATGAGGAAGCCCCACAGGGGCAGGCCCACGCGATGCCAGTTGAGTTCGCCGGCCGCGTGCCACGTGGCGACCACCGGGCACGATGCGGCCGCGAGCGCCGCGACGCAGATCCCGGGCGTCATCGGCTCGTGCAGGTGAATGACGTCGAAGCGCTCCTCCGCGAGCGCGCGCTGCACCTTTCCCAGCACTCGTGTCGTCAGGACGATGTTCGGCAGTGAGCCATTCGCCGGGACGATCACCGAGCGGCCGACCGGGACGACGTCGTCCGGCGGCTCGCCGTGCCGGCCGTGCCGGGGGTGGAGCGCCCGTGTGAACGTGCCCGGCGGGTCGTTGCCGATGAGCGTGCGAGTCTCGATCCCGAGCCTGCCCAGAGCCTCCGCCTGGAGCTCCGCGTGCTCGTTCACCGCACCCCAGAAGGACCACGAGAACGGGACGACGATGCCGACTTTCACGCGGCAATCCTATGGCGGCAGCGGAGTAGACTCGGAAAATGGACTTCCCGGACGGGCTCGCCGAGCTGCACACGCACCTCGGCGGCTCGGTCGCCTCCGAGATCATGTGGAGCCTCGCCCACGAGCAGGGCATCACGCTGCCGGCCAAGGACTACTGGGCGTTCGACCGCCTCGTCACGGTCTGCGACCCGCGCGGTGTCCCAGACCTCGACGCGCTGAACGCGATCTACCACTGGACGGAACTCATCCAGTCGAGCCCGCTCGCCGTCGAGCGCTCCGTGCACGCGACGATCGGCGGCGCCTTCCGTTCGCAGGGCATCACGACGCTCGAGGTGCGGTTCAACCCGATGAAGCGGAACCGCGAGGGCGAGCGCGACCTCGACCACATCATCCTCGCCGCGATCCGTGGCCTCGACCGCGCCGGCCTCGAGTATCCGCAGGTGCGGGCAGGCCTGATCCTGATGATGGACAGGACGTTCACGGCGAGGCAGAACGAGGTGATCGTCGAGAAGGCAATTCGCTGGGCGTCTCGCGGCATCGTCGGCATCGATATCGCGGGCCCGCGCCCCGGTGGCCGCTACCCCTACGCCGAGCTGGCGCCGCTGATCGAGGAGGCCCGCGAGAACGCCCTCGGCATCACCATCCACGTCGGCGAGGAAGGTGGAGCGCACGGCCTCGAGGAGACGTGGGAGGTCGTGGAGTCGCTACGGCCGGACCGCATCGGTCACGGCATCCTCGCCGCGGGTGACACCGAGCTGATGGCGGCCCTCAGCCGGGCGGGGATCGTGCTCGAGATCTGCCCCACGTCGAATCTCCTCACGAAGGCGCTCGCCGACGAGGCTGCGGTGCGCGACACCTTTCGCGCCTTCGTCGACCACGGCGTCCCGTTCACGATCGCGACCGACGGCCCAGAGATGATGCGGACACACCTCCGCGACGAGCTCGACCTGTTGCTTCGCATCGGCGCCCTCGACGAGGACGAGATTCGGGCGGCGAATGCGACCGGACACGACGCGAGCTTCGTCCGCAGTCCCGCTGCACGCATCGGCGTAACGACTGAAGTTACTCCCTCCGGCCACTAGGCATACCCGGCGTGCGCGACTAGCCTCGCCGCCTATGTACGACACCCTGAAGACTGCGATCCCGACGATCACCGAGCGGCAGCGGCAGATCGTCCAGCTCATCGCCGCCGGGTGCTCGAACGAGGAAGTGGGCGAGCGACTCGGCATCGCGCCGCGGACCGCGAAGGCCCACACGGACGTCCTGCGGCAGAAGCTCGGCGTCCCCAGGCGGCGACAGATCCCGGCCGCCTACATGGCGGCGACGGGCGACGATCCGCTGGCTGCGGGTCTGGGACTCATCGCGTCGGGTCGTCGCTAGGCGGTAGCCGGTGCCCGTGGCGGACGTGCTCGCTGCGGGCGCCGGGCTACTCGATTTCGGACGCCCGTCGCTGTACCGTCCGCCACGCGAAGTGCTCGACCGGAACGCGAACCAGGACGTCGTCACAACGGCCGCGGAGATCCCCGACTACTTCATCGAGCGGCCCCGGCTGACGAGGCTGCTCGACGCGGCCACCGCGCCCGTCATCATGCTCATCGCTCCGGCCGGGTTCGGGAAGACGACGCTCGCCCGCCAGTGGCTGGCACATCGCCGACGCGGCTGGTATCGAGGCTCTCCTGCGGCTGCGGACGTCGCGGCGCTTGCCGTCGGCCTGGCGCGGTCTGCCGGAGAGATCATCCCCGACGCTGGCCGCCGAATGGGCGAGCGGCTGCGCGCGACGGGGACGCCCGAGCAGGACGTCGAGCCGTTGGCCGAGCTCCTGGCCGAGGATCTCGCCGACTGGCCCGAGGACGCGTGGCTCGCCTTCGACGACTACCAGTTCGCCTCCGAGTCGTCGTTTGCCGAAGAGTTCGTCGAGCGCGTGCTCGCGCTGTGCCCGGTGAAGCTCTTCCTCACGAGCCGCAAGCGGCCCAGCTGGGCGACGTCGCGCCGCCTCCTCTACGGCGACATCTACGAGATCGGTCGCAGCCTGCTCGCGATGAGCCAGGAGGAAGCCGAACAGGTGCTGGCGGACCGTCGTGGAAGTGAGGCGAGCGGGCTCGTGGCTCTCGCCGACGGCTGGCCTGCGGTCATCGGCCTTGCGGCGCTCACGGACGAGATCGAGCTGCCCGACGAGGGCGTCCCGGAGGCCCTCTACGCGTACTTCGCCGAGGAGCTCTACCAGGCTGCCGATCCGGATCTCCGTTGGAGCCTCAGCCAGCTGTCGTTGTCGTCAGCGGTGGCTCCAGCAGTAGCGGCCGCGGTGCTCGGTGACAAAGCAGAGAACGCGCTCCACGACGGCCGCCGGCTCGGCTTTCTCGTGCCCTCCGAGCACGGCGTCGACGAGATTCACCCGTTGCTGCGTGCATTCCTCGAGGAGAAGTTCCGCGAGCTGGCCGGCGATCGGGCGCCGGAGATCGTGGAGCTCGTCGTGCGAACCCACCTCGGGCGAGCGGAGTGGGACGACGCGTTCTCGATCGTCGAGCGTTTCTTCGACGCGGACTTGCTCGTGGAGGTCGTCGAGACGGCCCTGCCTCAGGTGCTCCTCGAGGCCCGGCTGCCCACGCTCGCCCGCTGGGTCGAGTGCGCCGACCAGCACGCAGTCGACGCGCCGGTGTTCGACCTCGCCGCGGGCGAACTCGCGTTCCGCGCGGCCGACCGCACGCGCGCGGAGGCGCTCGGGCTTCAGGCCGCCCGCCGCTTCGAGGAAGGCCACCCCCTCGTTTCGAGGTCTTTCGCACTCGCTGGCGCCGCCGCCCACTTGTCCTATCAAGACGAGATCGCACTTGAGCACTTCGGCAAAGCCCACGCCACGGCTCACGGAGGTGACGACATTCGACAAGCCCTTTGGGGTCACTTCATCGCACATGTGGCGCTTGAACGAGACGCTGCGCAAGCACTCAGTGACGTCGAGGAGCAGTCGAGCGACTCCGTCGATGACCAACTCCGGTTGGGCAACGGCAGGCTCCTACTGGGTGCCCTCCAGGGGGGATTTAGGGAAGCTGTTCAGGCTGCTCGCCGTCTAGCTCCACTCACCGACAAGGTGAGGGATCCCCTCATCCACACGTCCTTCCTGAACTCGTACGCGAGCGCGCTCGTTCTAACTGGGGAGTACTTGCAGGCGTTGACGGTCGCCGAGGACGAGATCCAGCAAGCGACTGACTACCGGTTGCAGTTTGTCCTTCCACACGCACACGTTTACAAGTCGGCAGCACTTTGGGGGATGCGACGGTTTAGGCAGTGCGCCATTTGCCTTGATCAGACACAACGTCTGAACACGGACCCCGAAGACGGACTCTCGCTGATGAACATTGGCGCCATACGAGCAAAGCTCCACCTGAGCCTTGGCTCTCCTAGCAGGGCACTCAGTTCACTCGAGGCATACGAACACGACCAAGCGACAATTGGAATGGAAGCCGAGTACAAGGCTTGGTGGTCGCTAGCACTCGCATGTGCAGGGGATCCCAAAGCTGCGCTTCGCCTGGCGAAGACGGCTGAAGACACTTCAGAACGTGCGGAAGTTTGCGCGGTGGTTCCGTGGACGAGGGCAGCGGTCGCGTCACTTGAGGGCCGGCGAACGGCCCGCTCCGTCGCGATCCGTGCCTTCGAGACCTCGCTGGCGATCGGCAACATCGACGCATTTGTCGCCGCCTACCGCGCCCATCCTCCGTTACTCGGCACGATCGCCGCAAACAAAGCGTGGGAGCGCGATGTGCGTCGCATCGTTCATCGAGCAATGGACGCGCGACTCGGTCGAAAGGTGGGGATTTCGGTGAGAGCCCGTGATGTGCGCTCGGCTCGTGACACTCTCTCACCTCGTGAGCGCGAGATCCTTGACTTCGTCGTGCAGGGGGCAACGAATCGCGAGATTGCCAAAGCGCTCTTTATCACTGAAACAACCGTGAAAGTCCACCTGCGACACATCTATGAGAAGCTCGGCGTGCGCTCGAGGACGGAGGCCGCAGTGCGAGCGTTGGAGGACGACGGTTAGTCAGGCAACGCCGACGGCGCGCACAACCGGACGCTCGCTCTCTCGATTCTCTGAGTACCGGTCCTGCTCCGCAAGCGTAAAGTCGCTGCGCCTTGCGCAGCGATAGTCGTCACCGGCGCCTGCCAAGATCGCCTCAAATG
>JBKPGF010000064.1:0-19563 GCA_046729255.1 Actinomycetota bacterium | reverse complement strand
GCGCAGGATCGAGCTCGAGCGCGAGGCGGAGCAAGCGTCCGCGCGCCGCACCGGACGCGGAGCCCGCCGCCCGCGCAACCCGGCGAGCCGCGGATCGCACGACGGCGACCGTCGCCGCCTCCCCGTGGATCCGCCGGAAGGCGCTGAGGAGATCGAGGTACGCATCCGCGGCCTCCTCGAGTCGATCGCCCGCGATGTTCTCCCCCGCCCCCAGAAGCCACGCGAGCTCCACTTCTTCCGCTCCGAGGTCGGGGGCCACGTCGGTGATCCCGCGCGTCGCCACCTCGCGCTGGAAGTCGCGCTGGAGCCCGCGCCGCCGTTGTGTCGCCTGGGCCGCGTGAACACGGTAGAGGACGAGCGGCTCGGCGAGGTTGGCGCCGTCCGTTGCCTCGAGCAGCTTCACCCAGAGCGCGTAGTCCTCGCTCTCCTCGTAGCGCTCGTCGTAGCGGAGTCCGAGCCGGTCGACGAGCGCCCGGTCGAACAGCACCGTCGGGTGGTAGAAGGGGGAGCTGAAGAGTGCATGCCAGCGCACCGAGACCGGATCGAGGGGCATGTCGTGCAGCGCACCGGGGCGGCCGGCATCGTCGATCGCGATCACGGAGCTGCCGACCACCCCGAGGCCACCGGCGCGCAGCCGGGCGATCTGATGCGCGAGTCGCTGCGGAAGGGCGAGGTCGTCGGCGTCGAGGCGAGCGATGTAGCGCCCGTGCGCATGCTCGAGAGCGACGTTGAGTGAGCCGGCGAGCCCGCGCCGCTCGTCGCTCGTGAGGACGACCAGTCGCGGGTCGCGAATCTCCGCGAGCAGCGCGGGCGTGCCGTCGCGGGAGCCGTCATCCACGACGACGAGCTCGAGATCGCCCGCCGTCTGGGCGAGCACGCTGCGCACAGCCCCGGCCAGGTACCGCTCGGCGTCGTGGGCGGCCAGGATGACCGAGACGAGCGGTGTACCGGATGGCATTACGTCTTGCGGGCGGGCACGGGACTGGACGATAGCCTCTCCCCGATGGCCGAGCTGGCCTTGCTCACGTTCGACCTCGTGGTCGCCACCGTCGACCGCACGAACGAGCTCGGGGCACTGCTCGGCTCGCTCGAGCGCCAGTCGCACGGCGCGTTCCGCGTGCTCGTCGTCGACCAGAACGACGACGATCGCCTCGCGTCCGTGCTCGAATGCCATCCCGCCCTCGACGTCGTCCGCGTGCGCTCCGGCCGCGGCCTCTCGCGAGCACGCAACGCCGCCCTCCCGCACCTGACGGCGGATGCCGTTGGGTTTCCCGACGACGACTGCATCTACCCGGCCGCCCTCCTCGAGCGCATTGCCCGCCTGCTGGCGGCTCGGCCGCAGCTGGATGGCGTCACCGCGCGTCTCGTCGACGCGAGCGGCGCGGTGTCGAGCTCGTGGGAGCAGGCTGGCGCGGTCCTCACGGAAGGCAATCTCTGGAACAGGGCGGCCTCTGGGACGACGTTCCTCCGCCGGGGGGTCGTGGAGCGGGTGGGCCTCTTCGACGAGCGGCTCGGGCTAGGGGCTCCGACGCATTGGCCGTCGGGCGAGGAGATCGACTACCTCGTCCGCGCCGTGCGTACAGGCGCCCGGATCAAGTACGACCCCGAGGTGACCGTCATCCACGACGAGCAGCCGGCAGGCTCCGATGCCTTGACCGCGATTGGAGCCAGGGACGGCGGGAGCGTCGGCTACATCCTCCGCAAGCACCGCTACCCACCGGCCACGGTCGCGCGGATGCTTGTCCGACCGGCCGGCGGCGCCTTTCTCTCCCTCGCCCGGGGCGATCGCGCCCGCGCTCGCTTCCACGCGGCGACGCTCCGTGGCCGGATCGCGGGCTACCGGGGGGCGTGAGCACCACCCACTAGCTCGGCAAACAGCTCGGCGTGGCGATCGAGCCAGCGCGACAGCTCGAAGCGCTGCACGGCGCGCCGTCGCGCGGCAGCGGCGTAGACAGCGCGCGAGCCGAGCACCACTTCCACCGCCGCCGCGAGCTCCTCCGGCGCCGGCGGCTCGTCGCGCTCGAACCCGTGCGGATGCGGAACGCCGACCCCCGCCTCGTCGCCGACGAGCTCGACCGTCCCTCCGCTCCATGGGTAGACGACGGGCAGGCCGGTCGCCATCGCCTCGAGGACGACGGTGGGGCACGGGTCGTTCACCTTCGTGTGCAACAGCAGGTGGGCGCGGCGGAAGATCGCGGGAGCGTCACGCTGCGCGTACGTTCGTGCGAGCTCGACCCGCCCGATGAGGCCGAGCTCGGCCGCAAGCTGCTCGACCGGCGCCACGACCCGGCCGGTCACGATCAGTCGCGCATCGGGGTGGGTCGAGAGGAGCGCCGCGAGCGTGCGGAGCGCGAGCTCGATGCGGTAGAGCTGGGTTTGGTCACCGCCGAGCAGGAGCACCGGCCCTTCGGCGGGAGGGCGCTCCGCGGGTGTGAAGTGGCTCGTGTCGACCGCGTTCGGGAGCACCTCCCACCTCCCGGCCGGCTCGCCGAGGAAGCGGTCTGCCGAGCGCTTGCAGAAGTCGCTCTGGTAGAGGACGTGGTGGGCGGCGGCGAGGGCGCGCCGCAGCGGCCGGTTGATCTCGTCCACGCGGTCGCCGGCCCACCCCGGGTAGCCAACCCCGTCCTGGTTGAGGACGATCGGGATGCGGCGACGGCGGGCCAGCCCAGTCAGCGGGCCGAGATCGCGCGGCAGCCAGTTCGAGCCGAGGTACAGGAGTGTGAAGCTCGTCGGGTCGTTCGGAAAGCGGGCTGCGAGCTTCTGGATCTTTCCCGTGCCGCCGGCCACCGGCTCGCCCGGCCCGGGGACGCGGTCGTGGCCGTAGAAGACACGGAGCCCGGGCGCGGGCTGCCCCGACGCAAGCAGCCGTGCCCAGCGCACGCCGGCGCGTCCCCAGCGCGTTCCCCGCCCCCGGGCCCACCACAGGCGCAGCGTCACGCCGGCTCCGCGGCGGCCCAGATCTCACCCCAGGTGACGAGTAACTCGGTCACGCGCAGGCCGGCCTCTCCCAGCTCGGCGCGGAACCCCTCCGGGTCGTACTCCGTGCAGTGGTCCGGATCCGAGTAGTACGGCAGCCCCACCTCCTGCCGGAGAGGAACCGTCCAGTCCCGGGCGAGCACAGGGACGCGGAAGAGCAGCCGCCTCGGCTGCGCTGAGGCGACGATTCGCCGGAGGAGCTCGACACGCGGCTCGACGTGCTCGAGGACGTTCGAGAGGACGACAACGTCGAAGTGGCCGTCGGGCAGCTCCTCGAGCACGTCTCCCGCCTGGAACTCGAGGCCCTTGCCGGCGAAGTGGGAGCGGGCGAACTCCAGGTGATACGGGCTCGAGTCGATGCCGACCACGGTCGCCCCGGCGTGGACGACGAGGTCGTGCGCGAGCTCCCCTTTGCCGGAGCCGATGTCGAGCACCCGCTCGCCCGGCCGCACCCGCTCGACGAAGAACTCGTGGTAGCGCGTCAGCCGGTGCTTGGCGTGGACACCGTCGTCGTAGCGAATTGCCGCTTGGTCGAGCCAGCCGTAGACGTCGTCATAGGCGACGAGCAGGTTCCGCACCGCGGCACGCCGGTCGGGGCCGGCTGCGAGCACAGAGAGCCAGAAGCGGAAGAGACCCCGGACCGGCCGAACCGGAAGAAGGAAACGGAACGGTGCGCGCGGGACCCGGCGGCCGGCGCCACGAAGGACCCGTCTCGGGCTCAGACCACGCTTCATGTCCCCTCCGGACGATCGAGGAGGCGCTCGAACAGACGCGCCCACAGCGGGTCGAGCCGCTCGAGTGCGAACTGCTCTGCCGTCGCGCGGCCCGCGGCGAGCACAGCTGCGTCCGTGCCGGCGTAGACCCGGGCCGCGAGCGCCGCGAGCGCCTCGGCGTCGTCGACGTCGGCCAGCCAGCCGTTGACGCCGTGCTCGACGAGCTCGGCCCCCTGGCCGACGCGCGTGGAGACGAGCGGCACGCCGCTTGCCATTGCCTCCAGCACCGCCTTCGGGCCACCCTCCTGCCGCGAGGTCACGATCTGGACGTCGAGCGCGGAGTAGGCCCGCGCGAGCTCCGCACGGGAGGCGAGCAGAGCATGCCGGTACGGAATCCGGAGCCGCTCGAGCTCGCCCCGCACGTACCCCCGCGCCGGGCCGGTCAGCCACACGACGAGCCCGGGCACGGCTTCCCGCAGCCGGGCAACCGTGTCGACGAGAACGTCCGGCCCTTTGATCAGCTTCGGCGTCAGCCCCTCACCCCAGCCGACACCGTCCTTCTGGAACGAGCCGACCACGAATGCGTCTGGCGGCAGGCCGAACGCGGCGCGCGCGTCGGCGCGCCTTTGCGCGTCGACGACCGGGAAGTGCTCGATGTCGACGCCGATCGGTATCCGGAAGACTCGAGACGCATCCACGCCGGCCGCAAGGACGAGCTCTTCCATCTCGGCGTGCGTGACCTGGACGGCCGAGAAGCGTTCCGGATCGTCTCGCAGCGCGTCGACGGCGCGGTCGAACTCCGGCGCACCAGGGGTGCCCGGTCGGCCGTGCAGCCACGCGACGCCGAGCCGGTGCGAGGAGGACGTCCAACGCGGCTCGACCGCCTCGAAGTGGCTCGTGTGGAAGACGGACTGCTTCCCTGTGAGCTGTGCCCAGCTCCGCGGGCCAACCTGGCAGCCGAGACGGCGAGCGGCAGCGGCCACATGCTCGGCGTCCTCGTCCACGGACCAGCCGCCGCGGTCGCCCAGGACGAAGAGCCGAGAGTGCGGATCCCATCCGTGCGTGCGCAGGCCGACGATGCCGCGCGCAGACGCGCGACGGGGTGGAGCCGCGAGTCGGCGCAGGCGGCTCGCGACCCTCATGCGCCGAGCACCTCGAGGTACCGGTCGGCGACCTCTTCGAGCGCGAGCACGTGGATCGCGCGGCGTCGCTCGTCGAGCTCCGGGACGAGCCGGTCGAGCACGCCCGGCAGCTCCTCCGGCTCCGTGAACGAAAGGCCACCGTCTCCCACCAGCTCGGGATGTCCGCCGCTGTGCCGATAAGCGACCGGCAGGCCGCAGGCGAGCGCCTCGAGCACCGCGTTCGAGCACGGGTCGTCCAGGCTCCCAGCCACGAAGATGTCGTGTGCGCGCAGCTGCTCGGCGACCTCCCCCGAGGGCACCGCGCCGACCGTGCGGATACGGTCGAACGCCACCGCGGAGCGGCCGGCAAAGGTCATCTCGTAGCGGCCCCAGTCGAGGTTCTGGTCGAGCCACGCGAGCACGTCCGCTCCCTTTCGGGGGTTGTCCGACCAGCTCGTGGCGATAAGGCGCACCCTGCGGCCCACGAGCGGCTCGCGTCGTGCAGGTGGATGGAAGATCAACGGATCGACGGCGTTGTGGATCACGGTCGGGTTCGCGAGCTCGAGTCCGAGCACCCGGTGCTGCTCGAGGCTGTACGCGGACTGGACGACGGTGGCGTCGGCGAGCTCCGCGTTGATCTCGGCGATCCGGCGGTCGGTGCCGTCGTCGAAGCCGCGGTAGACGCCGATCGGGCCGTCGACGCGGTGCACCATCCGCGCGCCGCGCCGGCCGAGGCGACGCAGCCGCGCGAAGTCGAAGTTGAACGAGTTGAACACGCACGCGGGCGTGCCGCCGGAGATTCGGTTCACCTCGACCGAGAGCCCACGGCGCTCCAGCTCGCCGACGAGTGCCAGCAGAAACTGGTTGCCGCCTCCGTACGGCGGTGCCGCAAACTCGTGGAAGACGGCGACGTCGGCGCGGCCGCCACGCGTGCGAAAGAGATCCACCTCCGTCACGAGGCGACCATGTGCCGCCCACACCGGCCGGCGGGCTCGCCGCAGCGCCGCGCGCACCGGTGGGCCGAGGCTCATCATCTCGGGATTGTGGCGACTCCGGGCGGTCGGTTACGCCGGAGGTGGCTGCATCATGGTCGCTACCATGCCCGGTCGGCCCTGTCCGAACACGTCGCCCTGCAACAAAGGAGCCTCATGCGATTCCTCCGTCGTACACTGCTCGCCTCGACATTGCTCGCCTCTGTGCTCGCGCTGGTCGCCGTCCCGGCGGCGCTCGCCATCGCGTTCACCGACGAGAGCTTCCTCACTCCGACCGGCGAGGTCGGTAAGCCGTACTCCCACCAGTTCGAGATGCGCGCGGGGGGCGGCTGCGGCCCGCCGTTCGAGTACGTGATCCTCTCCGGTCAGCTGCCGCCGGGCCTCAGCCTCGATAGGAACACCGGGAAGGTCACCGGAACACCGACCGCGGCGGGCTCGTTCTCCTTCTCCCTCGAAGGTCGCGACATCCCGACGCCTGTCTGCTTCTGCTGCCCGGTTCCGAACGTGTCGAGTGCGCAGCGTGACTTCACGATCAACATCAGGGCGGCCCTGAGCGTCCAGCAGCAGACGGTGCCGAGCCCGGCCTTCGTCAACGAGGCCTACAACTTCCAGGTGACCGCATCAGGCGGAGGCACCCAGACGTGGTCTATCGCCTCGGGAACGCTGCCGCCGGGCATCGCCTTTAGCCCCGGCGGCCTGCTGTCGGGCACGCCCACGACCCCCGGCGACTACCAGTTCACGGTCAGCGTCAGTGACGGCAGCCGCAACGATAGCGAGACGTTCATCATCCGAGTCGTCCAGCGGCTCGTGGCGGCCGCCCCGGCCAGCTCCCCCGCCGAGGTGGGCATCGCCTTCACCGCGACCGTCTCGTCCACGGGCGGAAGGGCACCCTACACCTGGTCGCTCACTGGCGGCACGCTGCCGCCGGGCCTGGCACTCGATCCGGCAACCGGCACGATCAACGGTACGCCCACCACCGCGGGAAGCTTCGACGCCACGCTGACGGTGACGGACTCGCTGGGGCTCACTGCCCAGGTCAATCTCCCGCTAAGCGTTGCAGCCAAGCTCGCGATCGTGACGAAGAAGCTGAAGGCGGCGAAAGAGGGAAAGCGGTACAGCGCGCGGATCGTGACCACGAACGGCGTCTCGCCGAAGACGTACAAGCTGCTCGGCAAGGTCCCGCGAGGGCTCAAGTTCAGCACGAGGACCGGCGTCCTCTCGGGTAAGCCCACGAAGGCGGGTGCGTTCCGGCTGACCTTCGAGGTCACCGACCGGCTGGGCGCGAAGGCCAAGACGACACTCGTGCTAAAGGTGCTGGAGGCCTAGACGGAACCCGGGTCGGCCACGGCGGCCGCAGACAGTACACGCCACAGCGCTTCGGCGTACGCGTCCCGGGAGAGACTGCGCTCGACGGTCTCCCGGGCGCGTGCGCCGAGAGCCGACGCCGCCGCGTCGTCTGCGAGCAGATCGAGGATCGCCCGCTCTAGCTGACCGGCGTCACCGGGCTCGACCAACCGGCAGTTGACGCCGTCCGCGAGGCCGTAGCCCGAGGCAATCGCCCTCGTGCGAGAGACGACGACGGGTTTGGCCATGGCCATCGCCTGGAGCAGGACGGTTGTCGCGCCCGAGTAGCTGTTGTCGCGAACGGGCAGCGCCACCACGCGCGCTCCCGCGATCCGGTCGCGCACCTGCTCGAGGGCGATGTCCGTTTCGAGCACGACGTTCGGGGACAGCTCCCCGAGCAGGCCTGCTCGCTCCGCGGTGGCGACGACGTGGAAGCTCCGCTCGGGGTGCCGGGACGCGACGGCGGCCACCAGCTCGAAGTCGCGCCGGGGATCGGCGCCGATCGAGACGACGTCGACGTCCGGAAGGCGCTCGGGCAGCGGGTGAAAGGCGTCCACGTCGACACCGAACGGGATGAAGACGACCTGCGGCCCGCCCTCGCCAAGCCAGGCGCGAAGCCACTCCGTCTCGCTCTCGGCATAGGCGACGATGGTGTGCGAGCGGCGCAGCGCACTCGCATAGAGGCGACGTATCCACCGACCGCGGAGTTGCACGAGGCGCTCCGGGAGCCCGATCGCTGCGTACACGATCGGCGGGCGGACGAGGCTGGCCCGCCCGAGCAGGACGAGCGGGATGCCGACCGTGTCCACGGTCGAGAAGACCACGTCTGCGGCGTTGGCGGCGCCCAGGGAGGCGAGCACCGAGGCGAAGTCGCCGCCGTACCCCCCCGACCGGCGCAGCAGCGCGTTTGCTGCCCTGTCCACCGCTCGCGCCCAGGCAGGTGGAGGATAGCCCGTTCCGAGGTTGTGGCGCACGCTGATGCCGCGCTCGGCGAGCTGGTCGAGCCCGAACAGGAGGTACCGCTCCGGTGCGCCGGGCGCCTTCGTGAGCGCCGTGCGGCGCTCCGGCGAGTCGCGGTAGAGGCAGAAGACGCTCGAGAGCGGCGAGGCGTCCATGGGAATACGGTAGGGGACAGCCGACGGTAAGTGTCTCCACTAAGGTGGCGTCGATGCACCGAAAGCGGACACGTCTCGCAGCGCGCGTGAACCGCGTCGCAACTGCCCTCGAGCGCCGCGGAATCGTCGCGACGTACCGGCTGCACGATCGCGTCCTCTCCAACCGCCGCGCCCGCCGCCGGTACGCGAGCCGGCGGCCGGAGCTGGACGCCGTTCAGCTCGGCCTTCTCGGGCGGCTGCGCGAAGAGGGCTACGCCGTGCTCCCGTTCGCCGACCTCGTCCCGGACCCCGACGTGTGGAGGGAGCTCGAGGCGGATGGCGCCCGGTACGTCGCCGAGACGGAGCAGGGGCTCGGAGCAGAGACCGAGGGCGGCGACTCGGCACTGCGGCGGCGAGAGGGGAAGGAGTTCGTCATCCGCAAGTACTCGTACGGCGTCGAGCTCGACGTCGCCGACCCGTGGCTCCGGCTCGGCGCCAACCGGCGTCTGCTCGATCTCGCCAACGCGTACCTCGGCATGTGGTCGAAGCTCGAGTACGTTGACCTCTGGTACACCCCGCCTGCGGGGGAGGGCGAGCGACGGTCGTCGCAGCGCTGGCATCGGGACTTCAACGACCGGCATCTGCTCAAGGCGTTCCTCTACCTCGTGGACGTCGACGATGAGGCGGGCCCGTTCGAGTACGTGCCCCGCAGCGCTCCCGGCGGCGAGCTCGACCACCTCTGGCCATGGCGGCCGCTGGGCCAGAACTACCCGCCCCAGGACGAGCTGGAGGCGATGGTCTCGGGCCGCGCGGTGACGTTCACCGCCGCGAAGGGGACGCTCATCCTCTGCAACACCTGCGGGTTCCACCGCGGCGGCTTCGCGACCGGCAAGCCCCGCGCGCTGGCGACGCTCACGTACTCGTCGCCAGCCTCGCTCGCCTCGCTCACCGAGTCGAACTACAACCTGTCCGCGGCGAGTCTCGGCGACTCGCTCGACCCCGAGCAGCGCTTCGCACTGACCTAGCCGCTAGCCCGGGAAGAAGGGCGCGGCCTCGACGGTGGTCAGCGCCCCGCGCATGTACTTCTCCCGCTTCCAGTCCGAGACATCCGGACGGGGACGGCCGCGCAGGCGCCGGATCACGGCGCCCCTCCAGGTCCGGTTGTGCAGGCCCGACTCCTCGAGGATGGGCCGGGCCGTGGCCGCCGCGGCCGGGGGGTCGGCACTCGATCGGCGCAGGAAGCAGGCGTGCAGGCAGCGCAGCGGGCTCTCGTGCCAGGACAGTTGCTCGCCGATGTTGTCGCAGGATTCCCGCCGGTGGCCCTCACGCATCGCGATGGTGCCTCCATGCAGGCGCTCGGGGCAACCGGTCCACGAGTCGATGGCCGAGAAGTTGTAGAGCTTCGTGATGGAGCGCGAGGGCGGCGAGAGATAGCCGCGCGCGACGCCCTGCTCCAGATCGAGCTCAACGCAGTTGAGCACGTTCCCGGCCACCTTGAAGACGTCGAGATGGGCACCGGCGAGCAGCTCCTCGCGCATACGCGCCAGCGCAGCGGGATCGTAGAGCTCGTCGCCGTCCACTGCGAAGACCCAGGTGTCGGTCCCCGCGTAGCCCTCGACGAGCCGGTGGGACTCCCCCGCCTGGCGGACGCGCCGTGCCTCGAGATGGTCGTACTCTCCCGCGAGCCGCTCGAGCACGGCCCACGTGCCGTCCGTGGACATGTGGTCGGCGGCATAGATCCGGTCGCAGAACGCGGCGGCGTTGCCGATGGCCTGCTCGACGAAGACGTCCTCGTTGTGGACCAGCACGACGCCCACGATCTGCCTGCGCATTCAGTGCTCTTCGGTCGTCCACTCGAGCAAGGGTCGCACGACGCCGCGCCACTGACCCGTGAAGAGCCCCCGCGCCGAGTCGCCGTCGCCCGGGTCGTGGACGTGAAACGAGACCGCATTCGCCATGCCGGCATGCGGATGCAGTTTGTGCATGCCGAGCGAGCAGACCGCCACGTCCACGGTGACGAGTCCCTCGTTGAGCAGGTTGGCAGGGATCCAGGCGGTGGCGGTGTAGCTGCCCGGACGGGCCGGCTCCTGCCAGCGCTCGCTCGTGTCCATCGCATTGAAGGCGACGTCGCCGTGCTGGTCGAACACCTTGATCTTCGGAAAGACCGGCACGCCGGGGCCGAGCACGTGGAAGTCCATCTCGATCCCGACCGGCTTGCGCACATCGACCGCGGCGGCAACCTCGTCGTCCTGTAGCACGCGGACACCCAGCAGCTCGACGAGGTCGTCCCCGTGTGCACGGTCGCCCAACGCCGAGCGGCTCGCCCCGGAGCCCTGCTGCGACTGGAGGTAGTGCGCGACGACGTCCGGGCTTGGCCCGTCCCGCACGATGCATCCGCGGTCGAGGAGGATCGTGCGGTCGCATAGGCGCGCGATCGTCTGCATGTTGTGGGACACGAAGAGGACAGTGCGACCCGACTCGCTCAGGTCCTCCATGCGGCCGAGACACCGCTGCTGGAACTCGGCGTCGCCGACCGCGAGCACCTCGTCGACGAGTAGCACCTCCGGCTCCAGATGCGCGGCGACCGCGAAGGCCAGACGCACCGACATACCGCTCGAGTACCGCTTGACCGGCGTGTCGATGAACTGCTCGACGCCGGCGAACTCGACGATCTCCGAGAACTTGCGAGCGATCTCGCGCCGCTTCATGCCGAGTACGGAGCCGTTGAGCCAGACGTTCTCCCGGCCCGTCAGCTCGGGGTGGAAGCCCGTCCCGACTTCGAGCAGGCTCCCGACGCGGCCTCGGATCGTCGCCCGGCCCTCGGTGGGCGTGGTGATGCGTGTGAGGATCTTGAGCAGCGTCGACTTGCCGGCCCCGTTGCGTCCGATCACGCCCAGCACCTCGCCCTCGTCCACCTCGAACGAGATGTCGCGCAACGCCCAGATCTCTTCGTAGTGCGGGCGATGGTCCCTACGCAGGGCGCGCCGTCCGGCGGCCGCGAGCGAGTCGCGCAGCGTGCCGTACGCGCTCTGCAGCTCGCCGATACGGTAGCGCTTGGAAAGCCCCTCGGCCGTGATCGCAGCGGCCATCAGATCGTGTCGGCGAAGCGGGGCTCCGACCGGCGGAAGTACCACAGCCCGACCACGAAGAACACCGCCGTCGCCGCTACGCTCACCAGTGTCTTCCCCAGCTCGGGTGGATAGGTCCCGATGACGCCCCACTGGAAGCCGTCGATCACGGCCGTCATCGGGTTGAGGGCGAGCACCCATTGGGCGTACTCCGGAAACTCGGCGATCGGCTGAATCACGCCGGAGAGAAACATCCAGCTCGACAGCAGAAAAGGAATCGCGTAGGGCACGTCCCGGTAGCGGACGGTGACCGCCGACAGCAGCAGCGCAACACCCAGCGCAGCGATCAAGGCCATGAGGATGAATAACGGCGCTAGAACGATCGCTACGCTCGGCCAGACCGAAAACCACCACCACATGCCGACGAGGATGGCGGAAGCGAACACAAAGTCCACCAAGGGCACGGCGACCCCAGCGAGTGGAAGCAGCACTCGAGGGAAGTACACCTTCGTCACGAGGGCCCTATTTGATACAAGGCTGGCGCTGGAGAGCGTGACGGCGGACGCAAAATAGATCCACGCCAGGTTTGCCGAGTACGAGAAGATCGGGTACGGCACTCCCTTCGAGGAGAAGTCGGCGAACTTTCCGAAGACCAGCGTGAAGACGATCGTCAGCAAGAACGGCTGGAGAACCGCCCAGGTGATACCGATCGCGGTCTGCTTGTAGCGGACTGCGACGTCGCGCCAAGCGAGGCGGAGGAACAGCTCGCGGTAGTGCCATAGCTCACCGAGGTCGAGACGCGGCCAGCGCGGCGCGGGCCGGATGACGAAGATCGGAGCGGTCGGCGCGGGCGGCGAGACCTGCTCGGGAAACGCTTGACGGAGCTGCGTCTTCGTCACGCGGCCGATGCTAGCGGCAGCGCTCGCCCTCGCCCGGGCCTACCGGCCGGGCCGATGGACGAGACGCGAGAGCGTGCGCAGCACCCGGGGCCAGAGGCGATCCTCGAGCCAGGCGATGCGGTCCTCGAGATCGCGGATGTGCAGGTCGAGGCGGGCAAGGTTGACCTCGCCGACCGCCGCGCACTCCGCGGCGTACGCCGCGTCGTCGACGATGTCCGGAGTGCGGAAAGCCAGCCGCCCCGGCGCTTCGGCGGGCAACAGGAACTCGCGCCCCGGCGGCGTGGTCTCGCCGGTCGCCGGGCGGAGCACGTGCAGCGCGTTTCGCAGGCGCTCGTCGACCACGAGCGCGCCCTCCTCCAAGCCTTGGGAGAGCTCCTCGCCGTCCACCGCGAGCTCGCCGTGCGGCTCCCCAGACCGGACGGGAAAGTGAAGCACCTCGACGGGATACCAGGCGCGAAGAGGCACGCGACCGGAGAGGGAAGGCTCCGGGCCGGAGCGGATGGTCATGCCGGGAGCGGCACGGAAGATCGGCCGCAGCGACGAGGCGAGCGACTCGGACGCCCCGCTGTCCACCGCGACAGGCGAGCGCCGGATCACCATGCGGTCAGCAAAGAAGGGCGCCGCGTCGTCGGGACGCGGGACGAACACGCGGACGAGCCCTTGAACGATCGCGTAGCGCGGCGGCACGGCGACGAGCACGTCCTGCAGGCTCTCGCCACGGGGCCACCAGAACTCGCCCGGGCGCGCGTCGATCACCCAGTCGGCCCCGTCGGAGACGGCGAGCCGAGCCATGGCGTTCACCCACTCGGCCTCGCGCGCCTCGCCCTGTTCAGGCAGCCGCCGTAGGCAGCCCTCCCGCGCATACGACTCGAGTATCTCCGCCGACCCGTCGCGCGAGCCGTGGTCGGTGGCGATCACGAAGTCGACTCCAGCGTGCAGGTGGAACGCGAGCTGCGCGTCCAAGACGTCCGCGTCGTCGCGGACGACCAGCGTCATCACCAGCTTCACCGGGGCACTCTATTCCAGCCCTGGCCCGCGAGCGCATCCATGCGGGCACGCAGCCCGTCCACGCTGCGAAGGAGCCTCACCACGTCGGCGTCGATCAATCCTGCCCCCTCCGCGATCGCCCCTGCCTCCGGATCGTGCAAGCTCGGCTCGCCGTCGCTCTCCCCCCTGCCCAGAGCGCGGAGAGCGTCTCGCAGGCGCGTGTCCACGACGAGCGAACCTGCCGCACGGCCCCGTTCGAGCACGGCGTCGTCCACCACGAGCGACTGGTACCGATCGGCTGCTCGCCCCTCCACGTCCGCCTGGTACGCCCGGACGTACTGGCCAAGCGGCTTGTCGCCGCGGGCGCGCCGCACGCCCTTGCGACGGTACTGCTCCAACGTGCGGAACGGGAAGTGGAAGACGTCCACCGGATGCCAGTCGGGCAGCGGCCTGAGCCGATTCGAGAAGACCGTGTGCGATCCGAAGCTGACGAGGACGTCGCGATCGCCCCGGTGGGCCGCCTTGGCGTGCGGGCGGTAGGGACTGGTGGGGTCGTTGATCGCCGCGGGCGAGGCGACGCGCGCGGTCATCCGCTCTGCGAAGAACCTGCCGTCCCCGGTGCGTGGGACGAAGTGCCGCGTCAGGGCCCAGACGACGCCGTAAGCCCCGGGCACTGCCGCAAGCATCTCCTTGAGCGACCCCCGGCGCGGCACCCAGAACTCGTCGGCGTCGGTATTGATGATCCAGTCGGCCTCGTACCGCAAGGCCGCGAGCCGCGCCATGTGCGTACGCCACACGGAGTCCCGCATTGCGCCTTGCTCGGGAATGCGGAGCAGGCAGCCCTGGCCCGCGTACCCCTCCAGGATCTCCGTCGTCCCGTCCTGCGAGTCGTGGTCGGTGGCGATCACGAAGTCCACGCCGGCGTTCAAGTGATAGGCGAGCTGGGCGTCGACGACGTCCGCCTCGTCGCGGACGACCAGCGTCATCACCAGCTTCACGTCGCGCCGCTCCACGTCTGTCGGCGCCCCTCGGCTGCTGTCAACCGACGCTCGACCTCGTCCACCCGCCGCTGGAGGCGGACGAGCTCGCCTGCCTCGTGCGCCGCCCCGTCCACGGCATAGCCGGCTGCGTCGCCTGTGCTCCGGGGCGGGAAGGCAAGCGGCCGGCCCTCCGCGAGCTCACGGATCGCGTTACGAAGCCTCGTATCGACGGCGAGCGAGCCATCCGCAAGGCCTCGCCTGAGCCGCTCCTCGTCGACACAGATGCGCTCGTAGAGATCGTCCAGCCTCCCCGTCCTGGCCGCCTCGTACGCCCGAGCATGGTCGCCGCGGAGGCCACCGACGGTTGTGTAGTGGTCCATGAACTTGCGCCGGAAGTGATCGAAGCCGCGAATCGGGAAGTGCAGCACCTCGATCGCGTACGGGCCGGGCAGAGGTGTGAGGCCCGTGCCCCGGACAGAGGCGTTGCCGCGGCCCACGACCACGTCACGAGCGGCGCGGTGTGCGAGTCGCACGTTGACCTTGAAGGAGCTGGCGGGGTCGTTGATCGGCGCGGGGGGCGTCAGCCGCACGGTCATCCGCTCGGCGAACGGGGCGTCGCCCCGACGAGGCAGGAACGGACGCGCAAACGCGTGCACGACCCCGTAGCGCTCGGGCGTCCGCTCGAGCACCTGCTTCAGATCGCCGCCCGACGGCCACCAGAACTCGTCCGCGTCGGAGTTGATCACCCAATCGGCGCCGAAGTCGCGCGCTGCCAAGCGCGCCATCCTCGTCACCCACTGCGGCTGGCGGAACTCGGCCCCCGACTCGTGGAGAAGATGGAGCACGCCCTGCTCGGCATACCGCTCGAGCACCTTGCCCGTCCCGTCCTGCGAGCCGTGTTCGGTGGCCACGATGAAGTCGACGCCGGCCACCAGGTGGAAGGCGATCTGGGTATCGACGATGTCCGCCTCGTCCCGCGCCAACAGCGTCATCACGAGCTTCATCGGGGAGACCACGCGATCGCCTCGCCGCGGTGCAGCGCCTCGTCCAAGAGCATGCGGTGCAGCTTCCGACGCCGTTTCGCAGTGAACCCCAGCAGCGGCAGCTGCGACTCGTAGGCGAGAATTGCCGTCCGTTTGAGCCGAACGTCGGAGATGTGCGCGGGAAACGTCCACTCGATCCCGTGAGGCAGTCGGGGCGCGATCTGCGCGGGCACCTCGAGCCGCCGCCGCTCCCCGCGGACCATGTAGCGGTACGGCTGCTCTGCGTAGAGCCCCACGCGAGCGCACGGTAACGCCCGCCCGAGGAGGAGCTCTGCCAGCCAGGCGTGATCCGGGTTCGTCAGCGGAAAGCCCGGGACGAGAACGGCGTCGGCGCCGCCCAGGGCGTCTGCGACGGCCGCGAAGACGGTTTCCGGCTGTCGGTCGCCGGCGTAGTCGCCGTCCGGGAAGTCCAGCCATACCGGCTCCGCGCCCACGATCGCGCAGGCCGCTCGATCCTCGGCCCGCCGCCCGGCGGCGGCGGCCCCTTCCGTCGTGTAGCCGCCGCGCTGGTCCCACCCACCGGCCGGCTGCCCGGACGCCGGGTTGCCCGCGAACACCGTCAGCACGCGGACGCGCGCTCCCGCCTTGGCCGCCCGGGCGATGGTCGCGGCGAGCGAGATGACCGCGTCGTCCAGGTGGGGCGAGACGACGACCACGTGACCCGTCGGCCGCACGCGCATCAGGTCGTCTTCACTGCGCGGATGCCGATCGTCACCTGGAAAGCCGGATCGTGGACGGCCAGCTCCGCCGGCGTAAGGTCAAAACGGCCCAGTCCGTAGAGGAAGCCGGCGGCGGCGAGCACGTTGCCGAACGTCTCCACCTCCACGTTGCCGATGCCGAAGATCTCCTCCGTCACCCGTTGCGCCGACATGGACGTGAAGTGCCACCACTCGCCGAAGAGCTCCGACTCGACGGGAGCAATGCGCGCAATCCCCGGAGTGGTGGCGAGCAGCACGCCCCCCGGGACGAGGATTCGGTGCACGCTCCGTAGCGGCGCGCGAACGTCGTAGATCCACGACAGCACCTGCGTCACGAGGACGCAGTCAAACGCGTCGCTAGGAATGGACGGCGCGTCGGCCAGGTCCCCGATGATCGTCGCCTTCGTGTTGTCCGGGAAGACGTCGAGCACGTCCACCTGCCGCACGTCCCGGCCGTAGCGGGTCGCGTACTCGTCGCCGGCGATCTCGAGCACGCGCCCGCGGACGTCGGACGCGTGTTGCTCGATGAACCGGTCGATGTAGACGCGGTCGATGGGCCCGCCGCGGCTGGAGCCCCACGTGCTGAAGGGGGTCGTCCGCCGTAGGGCTCCGAGTTTGCGGGGCTTGCGCCTAGCGGCGTCCCGGCGGGCAGCGCGCAGCCCGCTGATGCGCTGTCGCGTCGCGGCGGGCACGAGGCGCCGCCACAGAGACCGAGCGGCGCCCAGCCGCTATCCCATCCTTCCGACGAGGGCCCGTTCGAGAACGGCGGTGTGGGCGTCCAGCATCCGGGAGACGGAGAACTCCTCTCGAACACGGGCTGCGTACCGCTCGCCCAGCTGCCGGCCCTCTTCGCGATCGTCGGCAATTCGCACGACGGCGTCCGCCAGCGCGGGCGCGTCGCCGGGCGGCGCCAGGTATCCGTAGCCTTCCGGCCCCACGGCCTCGCGTATGCCGGGGATGTCGGTACCCGCGACCGGAACACCGATCGCCATGCACTCGAGCATCCAGGTCGGACAACCTTCCCGCAACGAGCTGAGCACGCCGGCATCGCAGACGGAGAGCAGTCCGCCGACGTCCTCCACGTGCCCGAGGAAGCGCACCGACGAGCCCAGGCCGAGATCGAAGGCGAGCGCCTTGGCGGCCACTTCCACCGGCCCCGTGCCGCCGACGGCCAGAACCCCCCGCCGACCCCGTGCGGCGAGGGCGTCCCTGACCTGGCACCACGCGCGGAGCAGCGTCTCGTAGTCCTTGCCCAAGCGTAGATGGGCCACCATCGCAACCACGAAGTCGCCTTCCCGGGCGCGCAAGCGGCTGCGCCACTCGGCCTTGCCAGCGACGGCGAGCGGCGGCTCGAGGCCGTTGGGCGCGTAATGGATCCGCTCGCGGCGAGCGCCCGTGACGGAGACGAGGTGGTCGATTCCATGCCTGGAGTTCGACATGAAGAGCGGCGTCGCGCGCGCGCCACGGCCGAGCAGCGAAGGGCTGAACCTGGTGACCGGATTGACGTCTCGCTGATGCCAGACGCAGAACGACGCCCCGGCGGCACGCCAGGCCAGCCCGCAGAGGATGTTTGGGCGAGAGCAGAAGGGCATCAGGACGTCCGGACCGAGCCGGCGCAGCCGCCACGCGAACCCCGCCAGCGCGCGCGCCTTGGCGGCCCGGGCGTGCGGCCACTCGAACGGCAGTGGGCGCCAGGGGATGCCGTGCCTCGCGAAGCGTACGGGCGCCTCCCCCTCGCGCTCCGTCAGCGAGCAGACGTCGACGACGGCGCCATGCTCGCGCAGATGGCAAGCCAGCGACAGCGCCTGCCGCTCGGCGCCGCCGAACGTTGCCCAAGCCAGGACGAACGTGAACCGGCGGCCGGCGAAGCCATCTGGTGGAGGCAGCAGGTCCACCCGCTTGGGAGTGTCCGAACGCTGCTTTGCGGCGAACTCGGGCACCGCGCACCAGCCTAGCTCAGCGCCTGTGCGCGGCCCGCCGGAGTCGGCTTAGCGGATGCCGCGCGTGGCCGTAGGCAGCGGAGGCTATGCCCGGCGTGCGGCAGGCCTGGCAGGGGCGGCCGTCCGGCGGAGCACGCCGGCGCCGAGCAGGAGCAGCGTGACGGCGAGCGCCAGGGCCAGCTTGCGCGCGTCCGCGCCTGGCCACGCCGCCCCGCCGAGCGGGTAGTACGCGAAGGGGAGGAGCCAGAGCACCGAGAGGCGCGGCCTTGCCAGCGCCAGCGGCACGACCAGCAGCAGGAAGTAGTGCGCCCAGACGATGGGCGTCGAGGCGAGGGCCGCGGCCAGCGCCAGCGTCAGCGACGCGGAGTCTCGCTCGAGGAGCGTCCGTCGCGCGTCGCGCGCCACCCAGGCAGCCGCGGCGAGCAGCCCGGCGACGACGACCACCGAGAGCGCGATCGCCGCCGCCTCCGGGAGGTGGACGCGCAGACCGAGGGCGTACACGGAGTACGACGCCCAGCCCTCCTCGTCGGAGAGACGCCGCAGCAGTCCGGGGTAGTCGTCGAGTCCGCTGAAGCCAAGCGCCGCCCAGGGAACGAACACGAGCGCGACCGCGAAGCCGGCGGTGGCCGCTGCCGCCCGGATCCGACCCGTCACCGCGAGCCAGACGACGAGCGGCCACAAGAAGAGCTTCAGGGCGACGGCTGCGCCCAGCGCGGCGGCCGGGACGAGCACGCGGTCGCGCCACCGCCACGCCGCGGCGACGCCCAGGAGCAGCAGCGGCCCGATCGTGCCGAGGTCAACAGCGCTCCGCGTTACCGGGTAGACGAGAGTCAGCGCCAGGCAGCGCCAGTCACGGACGCCGAGCAGCAGGAGCGCGCCGACGATTGCAGACAGCAAGACCAGAGTCCAGATCGCAGTAGCGGCACCCGCGGAGAGCGGCTCGAGCGGAGTCACCAGGAGGGCGAGGAGGGGCGGGTAGGCGTACGTCTGGTCGGCGCCGTAGACGTACAGCGAGGCACCGTCGAGCACGGCCGAGGCGCCCCGCAGGAAGATGTCGAGGTCGTAGGCGGCCACGGGGGCGTCCCACTTCGGCCGATAGATCATCGCCGCGCGCACCACGCAGGCGACGCCCAGTCCGACGCCCGCCCAGTGCCACACGCCGGCAGGCAACTGGGGCACGCGCTCGCGCCACGGAGCACGCGCCGCATCCTGGCGCGATGTCATTCCGGCTGTCTCCCCCGTGCGAGCAGAGCACCCGCCGCAAGGAGGATGAAGGCGGGCGCTCCCGGCACGGCGTAGTGCGGCACGACCGGCAGCCCGAGCGCGCTCAGGACGAGCAGGGCGAGCGCCGCCAGCGTCGGCGTGGAGAGAGCGACAATACGTGCCGCACGGCGGATCACGAGCCCAAGAATGCCTATCGCGAGCCAGTGCGCCGGGCGATCCCCGAGACGAACTCGCCGAACCCTCGCACGCCGGGCGGACCCTAGATGATTGACCGGGAAGGGCCTGAGCTCAGGCGACGAATTCACCGCTCGTCCAGACGGTGATCAGCCACACCATCGTGACTGCGCTCAAGGCAAGCAGCAGACGGTGCGCCGCAGGTCGGATCGGCAACGACCCCAGCACGATGAAGCATGGGAACAGCGCGAGCACGAAGCGCTGGATCGAGACGAGCGGCCAGGGATCGGCCGGCGTCGCGAGCGGCATC
>JBKPGF010000063.1:0-15241 GCA_046729255.1 Actinomycetota bacterium | reverse complement strand
GCCGGCGGGCTCCTCGCCCTCGTGCACGGGGTGTTCTGCATCCACCTTCGTGCCGACCAGATCGTCGTCGGCACGGCGATCATCTTCCTCGCGTACGGCATCACGGGCTTTCTCTACAACGACATCTATGGCGACCAGGGGACACCCGGCGACCTACCCAGGATCCCGGACGTCAACCTCGACTGGCTCGGCAGCATCCCTCCGGATGACCTGGGACGTTTCCTCGAAGAGTCCTTCGGCGACCTGAGCGTGATGACGCTGGTGGCGCTCGCGCTGGTGTTCGTCTCCTACGTCGTCCTGTTCAAGACGCCGCTCGGCCTGCGGATCCGCTCGTGCGGAGAGCATCCACGGGCAGCGGACACCGTCGGAATCAACGTCTACGGCATCCGGTACGGCTCGGTCGTCCTTTCCGGCGTCCTCGCCGCACTCGGCGGCGTGTATCTGTCGATCGGCTACAACGGCTCGTTCACGGAGAAGATGACCGCGGGCTACGGCTTCATCGCTCTCGCGGCGCTGATCTTTGGCAACTGGCGGCCGTTCGGAGTGCTCGCCGCGGCGCTGCTCTTCGGCTTCGCAAACGCTGTGGCTCCCGAACTCGAGAACGTCGAAGCGTGGGGGAGCTACGCGACGCTCTTCGCTGCGCTGCCGTATGTGATCACGATCGTAGCCGTCGCCGGTGTCATCGGACGGTCGGTCCCGCCGGCCGCCGTCGGCCGGCCGTACGTCAGGCAATGACGGCTATGCCCCGTGTCGCTGCAAACGGGCTGCCGCCGGCCCGCAATCCACGCGCCTCTGCCTCGGTCTTCGTCGGCGTGCTGGCGGTTGCTATCGTGCCCGCCGCCATCGCAGCGTCGCAGTACCTCGACGAGCTCACCCTCGTACAGTCGTGCGCATCGGCGGCCGCAGCTGCGCTGCTCGGTCTCTTCGCGATCGTCCTCGCCGGCCGCGGGCAGGAGACGGTTGAGCGGACGCTCGGGCGGAGCGGCGGAGAGGGCACGGCGCGAGCGGGGAAGTGGCTTGGGATGATCGCTCTCTGGATTGCGGCGACGACCGGGCTCGCGGTTGGCTTTTATTTTCTCCTCACACTTTTCGCCGACTGATCGCCGTCGAAAGTCCAGTTCGCTTACGCGTTGGACTTTCGACGGAGAGGGCCGTAGCGTCCGGCAGCCCCGTCTCATAGAATCCAGGCCGCGCATGTTCGAGATCGGCTCCAGCCTCCGCGAGGCGCGTCTGCGCAAGGGCATCGAGATCAACGATGCCGAGCAAGGCACGAAGATCCGCGGGAAGTACCTTCGCGCCCTCGAGACCGAGAGCTTCGACGTCCTCCCGGGCCAGGCGTACATCAAGAGCTTCCTGCGGTCGTACGCCGACTACCTCGACCTCGACGGGCAGCTGTTCGTCGACGAGTACACATCGCGCTTCTGGATCGACGAGGAGCCTGGGCCGATCCGCTCGAGACGCATCCGCATCCGGGAGCACCACCACAGACGCGCGGAACGGCGGATGGTGGTGCTGACGGTGATCGGCATCGCCGCAGTCACTGCGCTCGTGATCGCAGCGTGGAACTACGGCGGAGGCGGTACGGCCGAACCGAATATCCCCAACCTCGCACCGGCCACGCGGCCGCACGTCCAGCCGAACCAGGCCGTGTTCGTCGTGAAAGCGGTCGACGGCGCTTCGCTGCTCGAGACTCGGAAGGGCGGAGCCACCGGAAAGGTCGTCTTCCAGGGAACGCTGGAGAAGGGCGAGAAGCAGCGTTTCGTCGCCAAGCAGCTCTGGCTGAATGTCGGGTCGCCAGAGAACCTCGTCGTCATGCTCGGCGGCCGCCCGGCGACGCTGGGACGAGGCTGTCCACAGGTGGTGACAGTCACGCGCCGGCAGGTGACCTCGAAGTCCAGCTGCGGCTAGGCCGTTGAGCGACGCGCCGCGGCCGCGTGTGGCGATCGTCGCCACCGGCAGCGAGCTCGTACGCGGCGACCGGCGGGATCGTAACGGCCCGTTTCTCGCAGGCGCCGTGCTCAAGCTCGGGCTCGATCCGTCGCGCATCACGATCGTCGGAGACGACCCTGACGACCTCGAGGACACGCTCCGCGAGGGCTTCGAGGCGGATCTCTGCCTTGTCTCAGGCGGCCTCGGGCCGACGCACGACGATCTC
Source organism: Actinomycetota bacterium (assembly GCA_046729255.1). Lineage (GTDB taxonomy): Bacteria > Actinomycetota > Thermoleophilia > Gaiellales > Gaiellaceae > PALSA-612. The sequence goes on along the minus strand of JBKPGF010000063.1, from coordinate 13,086 downwards.
ACCGTCGAGATGGTTGCGCGTACCGCCGGCGTCGATCTCGTCGTCGACGAAGGCCTAGAGCGGCAGATAGAGGCCATCTCGCGCTCGTACGCCGAGCGGCTCGGGAGGCCGTACGCCGACTTCGCCCACGGCGTGCGCAAGCAGGCGACGCTTCCCGCAGGGGCGGTCTCCATCGGCCTGGCGGGGACTGCGCCGGGCTTCGTCCTACAGACGCCGCGCGCGGTGGTCGTCGTGCTGCCGGGGCCGCCGGGTGAGCTGCAACGGCTGTGGCCGGGCGCGCTCGAGACCGCGCCGGTACGTGACGTGGTCGCGCGTGCGCGGCCTCGAGGTAGGAGGACACTCCGTCTGTACGGGGTGAGCGAGTCGAGCGTCGCGCGGACACTGCACGAGGCGGGCGACGACGGTGACGGCGTCGACGTCACCGTCTGCGCGCGCGACTTCGAGATCTACGTCGACACGCTGGTGGAGCCCGGTGCGGAGCCACGTGCCGACGCGCTGGCGGCGGCGTTGCGCGCCGAGCACGAACGGTTCGTGTTCGCCGAGGACGAGCGTCCCGTGGAGGAGATCGTTGTCGGTCTAGCCCGGGCGCTCGGGCTGTCGATCGCCACCGCCGAGTCGTGCACGGGCGGGCTCGTGGCGGAGCGCCTGACATCGATTCCGGGGTCGAGCGACGCGTTCGTGGGCGGGATCGTCGCCTACGCGAACGGCATCAAGGAGTCGGCGCTCGGTGTCTCCGGCGAAACCCTGCGCGAGCACGGCGCCGTCTCGGCGGAGACGGCCGCGGCGATGGCACACGGAGTGCGAGAACGCCTCGGCGCCGATGTCGGCCTCGCCGTGACCGGCGTCGCCGGGCCCGGCGGTGGGACGCCGGAGAAGCCCGTGGGGCTCGTGTACGTGCACGTGGAGACGTCCGACGCGAGCCGCGGCGTCGACTTCAGCTACCCGGCGGATCGGGAGTCGATCCGACGGCGTGCGGCGATCGCGGTACTCCACCTGACCAGGCGCCTCTTGTCACACAGCCGACACGGTCCTGTGTGACGGCCCCGGCTACGGTGGCAAGCCATGACCGCTTGCGTCTCTTCTGCGGCCTCACGCTCCCGGCCGACGTGCGCGACGCCCTCGGCGACTGGCAGCGTCATTTCCTCCGTAGCGCCGCCAGGGTCGTCGAGGCTCGCAACCTCCACGTCACGCTGGCCTTCCTCGGGCATCGCCCCGAGGGCGACGTGGGGCCGATCGCCGAAGCGCTCGAGGCGGCAGCCCGCTCGATTCCGGAGCGAATCCGTCTCAGCCCACTGCGCTATCGGGAGACGCGAAGCGTCGCCATGCTCGTCCTCGCCGACGAGGAGGAACGGGCGGGGCGGCTGGCACTCGCCCTTCACGAGAGACTGGAGCGCCTGGGGGTCTACGAGCCGGAGAAACGGCGGTGGCTCCCGCACGTCACGGTGCTGCGCTTCCGGTCTCCACCCAGGCTCCGGCCGCCCCTGCCCGACCTCGCGCCGTTCAGTCCGTCCGAGGCCGCTGTCTACCATTCGCTGCTCGGGCGCGACGGCGCGCGGTACGAGGTGTTGGAGTCCGTTTCTCTGGTAGATGAGTGATCGAAAACTGATCGGACAAGCCGTGGTACCGCCGGATGGCGCATCTGACGCGTCGCCTGAGTCCACGCTCGCCCTCGCTCGTACCTTCCAGGTACGCGCTGCGGACGATCGCGGCCTCATGCTCGGTCAGACTGCACCCCCGGCGGCACCACACTTTCCGATCAATCATCCAGGAGGCTGATGACGGTGGATCGCGAAGAGGCTCTAGAGACGACGCTCGGCCAGATCGAGCGCCAGTTTGGCAAGGGGTCGGTCATGAAGATGAGCGACCGCCCGCAGGTCTCTGTCGGAGCCGTGTCGACGGGCTCTCTCGCCCTCGACATGGCGCTCGGCATCGGCGGGCTTCCGCGGGGGCGCGTCGTCGAGATCTTCGGCCCCGAGGCGTCGGGCAAGACGACCCTCGTCTATCACGTGATCGCGGAGGCGCAGCGGCGCGGCGGCATCTGCGCGTTCATCGACGCCGAGCACGCGATCGATCCCCAGTACGCCCGCCGGATCGGCGTCAACATCGACGAACTCCTCGTCTCCCAGCCCGACACGGGCGAGCAGGGGCTCGAGATCGCCGAGCTGCTCATCCGCTCGGGCGCGCTCGACGTCGTCGCCGTGGACTCCGTCGCCGCGCTCGTGCCGAAAGCCGAGATCGAGGGTGAGATGGGCGATGCGCACGTCGGGCTCCAGGCGCGGCTCATGAGCCAGGCCCTCCGCAAGCTCGCCGGCACACTCAACCGCACCGACACTGTCTGCATCTTCACGAACCAGCTGCGCGAGAAGATCGGCGTGATGTTCGGCAACCCCGAGACGACGCCGGGCGGTCGCGCGCTGAAGTTCTACTCCTCGGTCCGTCTCGACATCCGCCGGATCGAGACGCTCAAGGACGGCGTCGAGGCCATCGGCAACCGCGTTCGCGTGAAGGTCGTGAAGAACAAGGTCGCGCCCCCGTTCAAGCAGGCGGAGTTCGACATCTACTTCGGTGCCGGCATCTCCTGGGAGGGCACCGTGCACGACGCCGGCCTCGAGCACAAGGTCGTGCAGAAGTCAGGCTCCTACTTCTCGTTCGACGACGAGCGGCTCGGCCAGGGCCGCCAGAACGCGACAGCGTTCCTGCGCGAGCACCCGGACGTCTGCCAGGGCATCCTCCAGAAGCTCCAGGCAACCGTGGGGCCCGATCAGGTCGTCTCGGCGAGGCTCCTGCCAAGGGTCGAGGATCCCGACGCAGCAGCTGTCACGCCCGTCGAGGACGCCGAGGAGGAGCCGGTCTCACAGGTTTCGTAGTGGCCGAGCCCTCGTCACGGGCCGTCGAGACCGGCCTGAAGGCGCTGTCACGGCGCGAGTTGTCGCGAGAAGAGCTGGTTGCGAGGCTCGAGCGGTCCGGTATCGATCCTGAGGATGCCGAGCGCGCGATCAGCCAGCTCACCGCCGCGGGTTACCAGTCCGACACGCGAACGGCGAACGAGCGGGCGCGCGTCCTCGGATCGCGTCTGTACGGCGATCTCGCGATCCGGGACGACCTCGAAGGGCGTGGAATAGCCGAGGAGAGCATCGACTCCGCGCTCGCGTGCATCGAGCCGGAGCCGTCCCGCGCGGCTGTGTTGGCGGGGCGAGCAGGCGACGTGACGCGTCTCGCGCGCACGCTCGAGCGCAAGGGCTACACGCCGGACACGATCGAGGCTGCATTGCGCATGCCCGACGAACAGGGGTAGGATGAGCGTACGACTCATCCAACTGCGTAGACGAATCACCGAGAATCGGGACAACTGGAACCAACGACCTATGAAAGCGCCGACTACACCACTGAGGGAGGCCTCGGCAGCCGTCTGAGCAGCTGCCTCTGAGCGGCTTTTCGGCGCCGCTCCCCCGATTTAGGCGGGATCGCCCGCGTGGGCTCGGTATCGAGTCGCCCCACGTCATTCCGACGCGGGGCAACGATCGGAGGGGCTTGTGCCGTACGTCGTCGGAATCCTCATCGGCCTTGTCGCCGGCTTCGGCGGCGCATGGCTGATGGTGAGCTTCTTCACCGACTCGAAGCTCGCTGCTGCGCGGCGCACTCGCAATCTCCTGCTCGACGAAGCCCGCCGCGAGGCGGACGCGCTCCGCAGAGAGTCAGAGCTTGCCGCGAAGGAAGACGCCGCGCGCGTGCGCAGCGAGACCGAGCGCGATCTCGACGGGCGGCGCACACAGACGCTCGAGCGTGAGCAGCAGGTACGTGTGGCCGAGACCGATGTCTCCCGCCGGCGTGAGGAGCTCGATCGACGCGACCAGGGCCTCACCGATCGGGAGATTCACGTCCGCGAGCTCCAGGAAGTGCTGAAGAACGCGAAGGCCGAGGAACAGCGAGAGCTCGAGCGGATCTCGCGTCTGAGCCTCGAGGACGCGAAGGCAGAAGTGCTCAAGCGATCGGAAGAGCTTGTGCGCCACGAGCTGGCTCGGCGAGTCCGTCAGCTAGACGAGGAGGCAAGCGCCGAGGCGCGGCGCAAGGCGCGAAATCTCGTCGCCGACGCTCTCCAGCGAGTAGCAGCGAGTCACGCTGCCGAGACGACCGTCTCAATCGTCGAGCTTCACTCAGACGACATGAAGGGGAGGATCATAGGCCGCGAGGGACGCAACATCCGGGCACTCGAGCACCTGACCGGCGTCGACTTCATCGTCGACGACACGCCCCAGGCGGTCGTGCTCTCGTCGTTCGACGGCATCAGGCGCGAGGTGGCGAAGCTCACGTTGCAGCGGCTGCTCGAGGACGGCCGCATCCATCCGGCCCGTGTGGAGGAGATGTACTACCAGTCGAAGGCAGAAGTGGACGACCTCATTCGTCAGGCTGGCGACCAGGCGGTCTTCGAGGCCAACTGCGGGGAGTTCCACGAGGAGCTCGTGAAGATCATCGGGCGGCTGCGGTACCGGACGAGCTACGGGCAGAACGTCCTGAAGCACACGCTCGAGGTCGTGCAGCTTGCCGGCGTCATGGCGAGCGAGCTCGGCGCCAGCGTGAAGACCACGAAGCGGGCAGCACTCCTCCACGACCTAGGCAAAGCCCTTACGCACGAGGAGGAGGGCGCACACGCTCTCATCTCGGCACGGTATGCGCGCCGCTTCGGTGAGACGCAAGGCGTCGTCCACGCCATCGAAGCTCATCACTACGACGTCCAGCCGCAGACGGTGGAGGCGGTGCTCGTGATCGCCGCGGATGCCGCATCTGCCGCACGGCCGGGAGCCCGCGGAGAGAGCCTGGAGTCGTACATCAAGCGACTCGCGGCGCTCGAGGAGCTGGCGGCGGCGAAGGACGGCGTCGAGCGCGTCTACGCGCTGCAGGCGGGCCGCGAGATCCGCGTGATCGTGAAGCCCGAGGAGATCGCCGACGACGAGGCGGCACTGCTCTCGCATGAGATCGCGCGAGAGATCGAGCAGCATCTCGAGTATCCGGGGCAGATCAAGGTGACGGTCATCCGCGAGTCGCGGGCGATCGAGTACGCGAAGTAGCTCCCACGCCCACGCAGGACACGTCACAAACGGCCGGCCGAGGGGCCACCCCGCGCCTCCTCCCGCTTTGAGCGTACTCCGAACTCTCGAAGTCGTGTGTGGCGCAAGCGTCGCGAAATTGCGCCAAGCGCCGAACGTACACTTCCTCCATGCGGCGCTATCACGTCACGACGTTCGGCTGCCAGATGAATGCGCACGACTCCGAGCGCATCCGCGGCCTGCTCGAAGACCTCGGCCTCGGCGAGACCGCCGATCCCGAGGACGCCGACGTGCTCGTGTTCAACACCTGCACGATCCGCGAGAAGCCCGACCAGCGCCTCGCCGCATACCTGGGCAATGCGAAGGCGCTGAAGGCCCGCAATCCCGACGCCGTCATCGCCGTCGGCGGCTGTTACGCCGAGGCCCAGCGCGAGCGGATCTTCGACCGTTACCCGTTCATCGACGTCGCCTTCGGCCCCGGCACGATCCACCACCTGGGCGATTGGTTGGGCGCAGGCGGGCTCGGCGTGGCACGCTCCGCGTTCGGTACCGCGGACGAGCGCCGATTCTCCGCCGCGCTGGCGACCCATCGCGAGCGGCCATTCCAAGCATGGGTGCAGATCTCCATGGGCTGCAACTCGGTCTGCTCGTACTGCATCGTGCCCGCCGTGCGCGGCCGCGAGGTGAGCAGACGCCCAGGCGACATCCTCGCCGAGGTCGCCGCTCTTGCTCGGGAGGGAGTCCGCGAGGTGACGCTGCTCGGCCAGAACGTCAATTCGTGGGGGAGGGATCTTCTGCCCGACATCCACACGGAGTTCGGTGAGCTGCTGCGGGCCGTCGATGCCGTCGACGGCATCGAGCGCATCCGCTTCACGAGCCCGCATCCCAAGGACTTCCGCGCCCCCGTCATCGCCGCCATGGCCGATTGCGACACGGTCTGCGAGCACACGCACTTGCCGCTCCAGTCCGGCTCGACGCGCCTCCTCAAGCGGATGCGACGCACGTATGGCCGCGAGCGTTACCTCCGCCTCGTAGATGTCCTGCGCGACGCGCTACCCGATCTCGCGCTCACCACCGACCTCATCGTCGGCTTCCCAGGTGAAACCGATGCCGACTTCGAGGAGACGTGCACCGCCGTGGAGGAGGTCGGATTCGACGGAGCATTCACGTTCGTCTACTCGCCACGTGCGGGAACGGAGGCCGCCTCGATGCCCGCTCAGGTGCCCGACGTGGTGAAGCACGAACGCATCGAGCGGCTCGTCGAGGTCGTACAGCGCGTGGCAGCCGAGCGCAACGCCGCGCGCGTTGGGCTCGTGGAAGAAGTGCTGGTGGAAGGGGCAAGTCGCACGGATCCGACCTTGCTGCGCGGCCGAACGCGTCGCAACACAACCGTGAACTTTTCCGGTTCCGCCGCCCCGGGCGACCTGGTGCCAGTACGGATCACCGCCTCGACCTCGCAGACGCTTCAGGGCAGCCAAGAGGCGCTCGTCGCCGCCTAGCCGCCATGCGTGATCGAAAGCTGGATTGGGAGGGTTGCGTCAACGTGCGCGACCTCGGAGGCCACCGCACCGACGACGGAGCGAAGACGGCGTACGGCGCCGTCGTACGTGCGGACGATCTCACCAGGCTGTCGGATGCAGGCTGGGACGCGCTGCGTGCGTATCCGGTGCGGAGGATCATCGACCTGCGGTGGGCCGGCGAGCGGGAGATCGAGCACGACGGCGGCGTAGAAGTCGTGCACGTCCCGCTCTTCGGCGACCGCAACGAGCGACATGACGCCGACCGCGAACTGCTCGACCGCGTCCCCGACCACGTCGAGTGTCGTCGTTTCATGTACCTCGCGCACCTCGATCTCTACCCACAGCGCTTTGCCGATGCGATCGACGCCGTCGCGGCGGCAGACGGCTGCGTCGTCGTCCATTGCGCCGGTGGCATCGACCGGACGGGGCTCGTTTCAGCGCTGCTGCTTCGGCTGGCCGGAGTGTCACGAGAGGATGCGGCTGCAGACTTCGGGCTCAGCAGGGGGAACTGGGCGCCGTTCGTGGGAAATTGGATCAGCGCCGCCGAGAACGACCGCGAGCGCGAGTTCCGCCGCTTCCTTGCCGCGATCCCCGATGCCGCCATGCTGGGCGTCCTCGTCGAGCTCGATCGTAGTTACGGCGGTGCCGAGGGATACCTGCGGGATGCCGGGGTCTCGGACGAGACGCTCGGCCGCGCACGCACCAAGCTTCGCCCATGATCGTGCTCGCGATCTTCGGGCCGACGGCGTCAGGGAAGACGGCCGTCGCCGAGGAGATCGCGACACGGGTTCCGGCCGAGATCGTCTCCGCCGACTCGATGCAGGTCTACCGTGGCCTGCCCATCCTCACCGCACAGCCCGAGCGGCCCACGCAGCTCGTCGCAATCTGGGCGCTCGATCATGACGCTTCGGTCGTCGAGTACCAAGCGCTCGCCCACCAGGCGATCGACGACGCACTTACGCATGACCGCACACCCGTCGTGGTCGGTGGGACCGGCCTCTACCTCCGTGCGGCCCTCTCCGATCTCGCGCCACCACCGCCCGGCGACCGTCAGCGCTGGGAGCGGCTCTACGATCGTCTGGGGCCGGAGCGTGCACACGAGCTGCTCGCCGAGCGCGATCCGCCCGCCGCCCGGCGCGTCCATCCCAACGATCGGCGGCGCGTCGTGCGCGCCCTGGAGCTCACCGAGCTGGGCGAGTCCCTACAGCCCGGCCGCGACACGCTGTGGAGCGGCGAGACACGGCATCCGACGCTCGTGTTCGGGCTCGAGGTGCCGCGCGATGAGCTCGAACAGCGGATCGTCGCTCGCGCCGATGCGATGTTCGCGGCCGGCGTCGAGGAGGAGGTCCGCCGAGCGCTCGCCGGCAGCGTCTCGCATACGGCGAGGCACGCGCTCGGCCTCGACGAGATCGCGCGGCTACCTCCGGGCGAGGCAAAGGCAGCGGTAGTCTTGCGTACTCGCCGGTACGTCGCCTACCAGCGGAAGTGGATGCGGAAGATGCCGAATCTGATCAGGGTCGAGGCGGCGAGGCCCCCGGACGAGGTCGCAGATGAGATTCTCGAAGTGGCACGCGCACGGGAACGTCTACCTGCTGACTGACGACCCGGGACTGACTGCCGAGCGCGTACGGGCAGAGGTGGGGGACGCCGACGGCATCGTCGAGGTGATCTCCGCGACAGAGCGCGAGGCCGAGATCGTGATCTGGAACCCGGACGGGTCGACGGCGGAGCTGTCCGGCAACGGCACGCGGATCGCGGCACGCTGGCTGGCCGATCGCACGGGCGCCTCGGACGTGCTGATCCGGGTCGGGCCGCGCGAGACTCGCGCGCGCATCTCGAACGGCGACGTAGAGCAAGAGCTTGGCGACGTGCACGTGTCCGGGCCCGAACTGGTCGAAGGGCTCGAGGTAATCGTCGTCGACGTCGGCAACCCGCATGCGGTCGTCATCGGCGATCCCGGCGAGCTCCCGCGCATCGGCCCGCTGCTCGAGACCCACGCACGCTTTCCCGATCGGACGAACGTCCAGGTCGCACGCGTCGACGCACCCGGCGAGGCAACGGCGCGTGTCTGGGAGCGTGGGGTGGGGGAGACGCAGTCGTCGGGAACGAGTGCCGTCGCCGTCGCCGCGGCGACTCACCGCGAGGGCGACGTGCTCGTCCACTTCCCGGGCGGCGACCTTCGCGTCCGCCTGGCGGGCGGCCGCGCCACCCTCACGGGACCCGCAGAACGCCTCTAGGCAGCAGTCGGCGCAGCCACTTTTCAACTGCGAGCTGCGCGGATTGTCTTCACAAGTGCGTGGTACGCACGCTCGGTGTCGTGCACGCTGCCCGCGGCTTCGAGCTCTTCGGCAAATGCCTCGACCTCGGCGCGGGCGATTGGCTGACGGTGCGTGAGCCTGTCCGACAAGGAAACGTCGCCGGCGAGGACTCGGAATGGATCGGCGAGCCGTACGCCGCTCGACGGTGTCGCGAGGAGGCAATCGACGAGAACCATGTCCGCCGTCAGCCACTTGTGCCCACCGATCTCTGAGTGCTTCGAATCCACTACATCCCACGCAACGAGCGCTTCTGACCCCTCCAGCTCGCTCCGATCCTCCCATGCCTCGTCGAATCGCCCTTCGTCAACGACCACGATGACATCGACGTCACTCACTTCGTCGGCTGTGTCCGCCGCAAACGAGCCGATGAGTATGGCTCCCGCCAGCACCGGACTTGCTTCGATCCTCCCTGCGAGGCGAGCTATAACGCCTTCCTGTCGCAGCGTCATGAGCCGATGCCGAACTCCCGCAGCGTGTCGTTGAGGCTCAGCTTGCTGTCCGTCGACTCGCTGCGCCGCCCGATGATGAGCGCGCAGCCGACCTGGTACGTGCCGGCGGGGAACTCCTTCGGTCGCGTGCCGGGGACGACGACCGAGCGTGGGGGGACGTGGCCGCGATGCTCGACCGGCTCCGAGCCGGTCACGTCGATGATCGGCACTGAGGCCGTGAGCGACACGTGTGGGGCGATGACGGCTCCCTCGCCGACGACGACGCCCTCGACGACGATTGCTCGCGAGCCGATGAACGCGTTGTCCTCGACGATCACGGGCCGGGCATTCACCGGCTCCAGCACGCCGCCGATGCCGGCGCCTCCTGCCAAGTGGACGTTGGCGCCGATCTGTGCGCACGAACCGACCGTCGCCCAGGTGTCGACCATGGTCCCCGGACCCACCCACGCGCCGATGTTGACGAAACCAGGCATGACGACGACGCCCTCGCCGAGGAATGACCCATAGCGGACTACCGCACCGGGCACGACGCGAACGCCGCGCGCGGCGTGGCCGTGCTTGAGCGGGATCTTGTCCGTGTACTCGAACGGCCCGAGCTCCTGCGGCTCGACGTCACGGATGCGGAAGAATTCGAGGATCGCCTGCTTCGCCTCCTCGTCGACGGCCCACGCGCCCTCGGTCTTCTCGGCCACGCGGCGTTCACCGCGGTCGATAGCGTCAACGATCTCCTCGACGGCGGACGGATCCATCACGCCGCATCCTCGAGGATGGCTGCCGCACGCTCGCAGTCCTCGACCGTCGGCACGAGTGCCACGCGAACGTACCCCTCGCCCGCGTCGCCGAGATACGCCCCCGGCGCGACGACGATGCCTCGCTCGAGCAGGCGCGTTGCGGCCGCCTCCGACGCCTCGCCGTCGGGCAGCGCGAACCAAAGGTACATCGTCGCGTCCTCTCCGGCGGCACGCCAGCCGAGCCGTTCGAACGCCGGCACGAGCACATCCCGCTTCCGGCGGTACGTGGCTCGAGCCTTCTCGACGTGGCCCTCGTCGCCCCAGGCGACGATCGACGCTCGCTGGACGAACTCCTGGGGAGCGGTGCCGACGTTCGGCCGATACTTCCGGAGCGCGTCGATGACCCAGGGCGGCCCCGCGACGAACCCCGATCGGTAGCCGGTCATCGACGAACGCTTGCTGAGCGTGTTGAAGACGACCATGTGCGACCGGTCGGCCAGCTCGATAGCCGATACGGGAGGCTCGTCGAACCAGAGCTCGCTGTACGCCTCGTCCGAGCACACGAGGAAGTCGTGCTCGGCGGCGAGCTCCGCGAGCTCGGCGTAGAACGAGGATGGGGCGGAGGCGGCCGTCGGGTTGTTGGGGTAGTTGACCCAGACGACGGCCGTCCGCTCGAGCGTCTCCCCGTCGAGTGCCTCGAGATCCGGCAGGAAGCCGTTCGCTTCCCGCAGGGGGAGCCGGACGATCCTCGCCCCGGCGAACTCCGCGCCCCGCTCGTAGACCGGGTAGGCAGGATCGGGGATGAGCACCGTATTCTTCGCTCCCGCGACGTCCACGAAGACCTGCGCGAAGCTGAAGATCGCCTCCTTCGAGCCGAGGGTCGGGATGAGGTCGACGTCCGAATCGAGCTGCACGCCGAAGCGCCGTGCGACCCAGCCCGCTATCGCGGCACGAAGCTCCGGCAACCCTTCTGCTTTCGGGTAGCCCATGGTCTCGGCGACGCCGTCGGCGAGAGCTCGGCGGATCAGTGGATCGGTCGGCTCGCGCGGGTCGCCCTGGCCGAAGTCGATGATCTCGACGCCGAGCGCCGTCGCCGTCCGCTTTGCCTGCTCGAGGCGGACAAACGGGTACGTCGACTGCTCGGCGAGCACGGGGGAGAGCGCCACGCCGCAACGCTAGCGGGATCGGGTGCGGGAAGGCGCCGCTGCATAATGTGCTCGTGACGAACCATCAACCCGATCCGCTGCCCGGCGCGGAGCCGGAGCGCGGGTTCGCGGTCGCGTGTCTGCTCCCCTCGCAGGAGGCGTCTGAGCTCGCCGAGCTCCACGAGCTCGCGAGAACGGCGGGCGTGGACACCGTCGGCGAGCTCGTTCAGCATCGCCCGCAGCCGGACCCGCGCACGTACGTTGGCAAGGGCAAGCTCGAAGAGCTGAAGTCCGCGTACTCCGCTGCGCGGGCGGAGGTGCTCGTCGTCGACGGCGAGCTCTCCCCGTCGCAGCAGCGGCGGCTCGAGGATTCGCTCGACACACGGGTCGTCGACCGGACGCAGCTGATCCTCGACATCTTCGCGCAGCACGCTGTGACCGCCGAGGGAAAGCTCCAGGTCGAGCTCGCCCAGCTCGAGTACAACCTCCCGCGCATGCGGGGCATGTGGAAGCACCTCGAGCGGCTCGGCGGAGGACTGGGGACGAGGGGCCCCGGAGAGAGCCAGCTCGAGACCGACCGCCGGCTTGCCCGACGCCGGATCTCGTTGCTCAAGGATCGGCTCGGCGAGCTCTCCAAACGCCGTGAGCAGCGGCGGAAGGCGCGCGTCCGCTCGCAGGCGCCGACCATTGCGCTGGCGGGCTACACGAACGTCGGGAAGTCGACCCTCTTGAACGCCCTCACCGGCGCCGAGGCGTCGATCGACAACCGCCTCTTCGAGACGCTCGACCCGACCACGCGCTCGTTCGAGTACGAAGGCCGTCGCTACTTACTGACGGACACCGTCGGCTTCATCCGTCGGCTCCCTCACGAGCTCGTAGAGGGTTTCGCGGCTACGCTCGAGGAGACGCTCATCGCGGATGTCGTCCTACACGTCGTCGACGCATCGGCACCGGAGACGGAACTCGACCAGATGATCCAGGCCGTAGAGAAGGTGTTAGGGGAGATCGGTGCCGGTGACATGCCGGTCGAACTCGTCGTGAACAAGATCGACCTCGTCAACGGTGACGACCGCCAGCGCCTGGAGAACCGCTTTCCGGGCTCGCTCCAGATCTCCGCCGAGACGGGCGAGGGACTGGAGGGGCTCCGCGCGAGGATCGCCGAACGGTTCCAGGGACGGTTCCACGTCGTCGAGCTGCTCGTGCCGTACGAGCGGGGCGACGTCGTCTCGTCGCTCTACGCCCTCGGTCCGCCCATCGAGGTCCGTGAGGACCGCCCGGACGGCGTCTTCATTCGCGCGCGCCTTCCCGAGCGAGAGCTGCGTCGCCTGGCGCCGTTCCTCGTTCGCGACGCCGTTGCACTTCTTTCGTGATCGAGCTGCCGGTCACGCTCCTTCGCGACGACGCCGCGGTGCCGCAAGGCGCCTACCCGGGAGATGCGGGCCTCGACCTGGTCGCGTGCGAGCGAGTCGAGCTCGGCCCGGGGGAGCGAGGGGTCGTGCCGACGGGCATCGCGGTCGCCATTCCCGAGGGTTATGCGGGCCTCGTGATTCCCCGCTCGGGACTTGCGCTCGAGCACGGCATCTCGCTCGTCAACACGCCGGGCCTCATCGACTCCGGCTATCGCGGCGAGCTGCGCGTCATCGCTCTCAACACCGACCGCGAGCGCGCGTTCACCGTCGAGGTGGGAATGCGGATTGCCCAGCTCGTCGTGACCCCAGTGCCCGAGGTCGACGTCGTCGTGCTCGACGAGCTCCCGGAGACGGTGCGCGGCGCCGCCGGCTTCGGCTCCTCGGGCGCCTGAGGAGCCGTGGCGTTGCAGCCGCGGATCCGGGTCTCGGCAATCCTCCGCTGGCGCGACGGCATCCTCCTCTGCCGCCA